>NZ_DASWQI010000044.1:0-63418 GCF_036403745.1 Allosphingosinicella sp. | reverse complement strand
AGATTGACGATCAGCCAGGTGAGCCGGCGCTTCGCCGTCTCCAGGATGGGCTCGTTGATGTCGCCCTCGCCGGCGCCCGACATGAGGAGGACGTCCTCGGAGGCTTCCTCCTGGATGATGTGGACGATGTCGTCGACCGTGATCATGCCGACGAGCCGGCCCGACTGGTCGATCACCGCGGCGGAGATGAGCGCGTATTTCTGGAAGCGCAGCGCCACTTCCTCCTGGTCCATGTCAACCGGGATCAACGTCTGCTCGCGCTTCATGATGTCGGCCATCGGCGTTTCGCGCCGCGCCCGCAGCACCCAGGACAGCATGCAGGTGCCGATCGGGTGGTGGAGCGCGTCGACGACGAAGATTTCCCAGAATTCGGTGGTGAGGTCGTCGCCGGCGCGGAGGTAGTCGATCACCTGCCCGACCGTCCAATGCTCGGGCACCGCGATCAGGTCGCGCTGCATCAGGCGGCCGGCGGAATCTTCCGGGAAGGAGAGCGCTTCCTCGATCGCGGCGCGGTCGTCGGGGTCGAGCTCGCGCAACACGGCGCGCTGCTCCTCCTCCTCCATGTCCTCGATCATGGCGACGGCGTCGTCGGTCTCCATGTCCTCGGCGAAGTCGGCGACCTGGCGGGGATCGAGATCGTCGATCAGATCCTCGCGGACATGGTCGTTCATCTCGGCGATGACGTCGCCGTCGAGGATGTCGCCGAGCGCCAAAGCGAGGGCGTGGCGCTCGTCCGGGTCGACCAGTTCGAACAGGTCGGCGACGTCGGCGGGGTGGAGCGGCTCGACGAGGCCGCGGACGCCCGCGGCATCCCCAGCCTCGACCCGCTCCATCACCTCGCGGACGAAATCGGCCTTCAGCCGGTCGTCCTCGTCGAGGCGGGTGTCCTGCGGGGGGAGCGCGGACGCGGCGGCGGGCGCTTCGAGATCGCTTTCGCTCATCGCCCTCTCCTGCCGGCCATCGATGGAATGTGCGCGCTTCCTAGGCCGCGTCGCCGCGTCTGTCGAGTTGGGGGAGGGGGTGGCGCGCGCCCGGCGCCGGGCCTATCTGCCGGAGCCGACAGACAGGAGATTTGCCGCCATGGCCGATGAAATGAACACCTTGGTCCTCACCCTCGACACCGGCGGCGACGTCGTCATCCGCCTTCGCCCCGATGTCGCGCCCGGCCACGTCGCGCGAATCCGCGAGCTGGCCCAAGAAGGCTTTTACGATGGCGTCGTCTTCCACCGCGTCATTCCCGGCTTCATGGCGCAGGGCGGCGATCCGACCGGCACCGGCACGGGCAGCTCGAACAAGCCAAACCTCCAGGCGGAATTCTCCAACGTGCCGCACGTCCGCGGCGTCGCCTCGATGGCCCGGGCGCAGAATCCGAACAGCGCCAACAGCCAGTTCTTCATCTGCTTCGACGACGCCCGCTTCCTCGACAACCAGTACACCGTCTGGGGCGAGGTTATCGAGGGCATGGAGCATGTCGACGCGCTCCCCAAGGGCGAGCCGCCGCGCCAGCCCGGCAAGATCGTCAAGGCGACCCTCAGGCCATGAGGCCGTGAGCGGGCGGCCGGTCACCCTCGTCACCGGCGCTTCGGCAGGGCTCGGCGTCGAATTCGCCCGGCTCTGCGCGGCGCGAGGGGACGAATTGGTGCTGGTCGCCCGGCGCCGGGAGCCGATGGAGGCGCTCGCGGCGCAGATCGGCAAGGCGCATGTCTTCGCCGCCGATCTCGTCGTACCCGGCGCCGCGGCGAAGCTGATCGGCGACATCGAGTCGCTCGGCTTCGAGATCGAGACATTGATCAACAATGCCGGCTTCGGCCTTTCCGGCCGCTTCGAGGCGCTGCCGCTCGATCGGCAGACCCAGATGATCGACCTCAACGTCCGGGTCCTCACCGAGCTGTGCCGGCTGGTCTTGCCGCGCATGCAGGCGCGCCGCCGCGGCTTCCTCCTCAACGTCGCCTCGACCGCGGCCTTCCAGCCCGGGCCGAACATGGCCGTCTATTATGCGAGCAAGGCTTACGTCCTCTCGCTGACCGAGGCTCTGCACGAGGAGGCGAAGGGCACCGGCGTCCACGTCACCGCCCTGTGCCCCGGCCCGACCGCCACCGAATTCTTCGACGTCGCCGGCGCCGCCGACGGCAAGCTGGCCAAGCTCGCCGTCCAGCCGCGCGCGGTGGCCGAGGCGGGGCTCGCCGGCGTCGCCCGCAACAAGGCGATCGTCGTCCCCGGCCGCATGAACAAGGTCACCTCGCAGGCGCCGCGTTTCCTGCCCCGCGGCGTGATGCGCCGCATCGTCGCCGCGATCAAAGCCTGAAGGCCGTTCAGCCGCGGCTCAGCGGCGCGCGTAGAGGATTTGAGTATGACTATGAACCCGTCCCGCCGCCGCTTCTTCCAATCGACGGCCGCCGCGGGCGGTATCGCGGTTCTCGGCCCGAAGGCGGTCCTCGCCCAGCAGGCGGCGGGGACGTTCACGCCGGAAATGTTCGGCGCGAAGGGTGACGGCGTTGCCAACGACAGCCGCGCCTTCGCGATGCTCGGCCACGCCGTCAGCGAAGCCGGCGGCGGCACCGTGACGCTGCGCAAGACGACCTACATCGTCGGCGGCCAGACGCGCGCCGTCGCCCCCACCTCGCTTTATTATTTCAGCCCCGTCGAACTCATGGTCTTCAAGGGCTGCACCAAGCCGGTGACCGTCCGCGGCAACGGCGCCAGGCTGAAATGCGCCGACGGCCTTCGCTACGGCGTCTTTGACCTCGAAGGCCGGCGGGTGGACAAGCCGATGCCCTATCTCGGCCCCGGCGTCGCGGCGCCGTACAACGCGATGATCCGTGCCGAAAAATGCTCTGGTGGTATTGAGATCTCCGACCTCGAGCTGGACGGCAATCTTCCCGGCCTCGTCATCGGCGGCCCCTATGGAGACACGGGCCGACAGATACCGACCATGGGGATCGCCCTTCTCGACAATTCGGGGCCTGAACTGATCCGCGAGGTCCACAGCCACCATCACGCCATGGACGGCCTCCTGATCGACGGCCTCGATGCCGCCGCCCCGCGCCTGCCGAAGCGGCTGATCCAGGGGCTGCGCTCCGAATATAACGGCCGTCAGGGGGCGAGCATCATCGGCGGGCGCGGCTATGTCTTCGAACGGTGCAAGTTCAACCATACCGGCCGCTCGGTGATCGAAAGCGCCCCCGCCGCCGGCGTCGACATCGAGGCGGAGAACGGCAAGAAGAACCGCGACCACAGGTTCATGGACTGCGAGTTCATCGACAATGTCGGCTGCGGACTGGTCGCCGACAGCGGCGACAGCGACGGCGGCACTTTCACCCGCTGCACCTTCGTCGGCACCACCGCCTGGTCGATCTGGCCGTTCAAGCCTAATTTCCGCTTCAACAACTGCCGGATCGTCGGCGCGGTGGTCAACGCGTGGGGCGACAAGGACGTCGAGCGCGCTACCCAGTTCAGCGACTGCCTGTTCCTCGACGACCCCGCGCTCGCTCCCGGCGGCAAGATTTATTACGGCGGCAAGCCGTCCGGCCCCGTGGTCGAGCTGTCGCAGGGCCTCAACGTCCTCTTCCGCCGCTGCACCTTCCGCCTGACCCACCAGGGCCAGCTGCCCTGGAGCTGGTATGCGATCTACGAGGATTGCAAGATGTCGCAGCACTCGCCAGGCCAGGCGTTCCCGAAGGGGAAATATCGCGGCTACAACGTGCTCACCGGCAATGTCGACCTCTACGGCACCTGGGTGGGCGGCGTGCTGGTGGCCAACGGAACCCGGCTCGAGAAGGTGCAGATGGGCGGCAAGACCTGGTGAGCGGCTCCGTTCAGCCCTCACCGTTCGCGAACAGCCAGTCGTGGAAGATCCGCACCGGCCGGCGCGCCATCGACGAGCGCCGGCACGCGAACCAGTAACTGTAGGGACTCTCGACGGCGAGGCCGAACAGCCGCACCAGCCGCGCATCGTGGGATTCGCGCAAATGGCTCTCCAGCATGAAGGCGACCCCCAGCCCCTGCGCGGCGGCGTCGAGGATAAGCTGGCCCGAATCGAAATGGTCGATCGCCGCGGGCTGCAGGTCCGGCATGCCGACCGCCTCGCGCCAGTAATCGAACGTGTCGGGCAAATCGCGGTGGAGGAAGATGGTGGCGCGGGAGAGCTCCGCCGGGTCGCGGATCGCCTCCGGCCCTTCGGTGAGGCTGCGGGCGCCGATCGCCACCACCCGGTCCTGCGCGTCAATGCGGCAGGAATAGAGGTGCGGCTCGATCTCGCCGGCCACGACGATGACGGCGTCCAGCCCTTCATCGAGCCGCGCCAGCCCGTGCGCCGCAGTGTCGATGTCGATGTGGAGCTCGGGATGCGCCGCCCGCAGCTCGGGGAGGTGCTGCATCATACGCTGGGACGCGAAGAGCGGCGGCACGCCGAGGCGCAGGCGCATCAGCTCCTGGCTGCCCAGCGCCCGCTCCATCGCCAGCGCCAGCTGGTCGAGCGCCGGCGCGATCTCGGAGAGGAGCTGCTCGCCCTCGCCGTTCAAATGGATCGACTGGTGGCGCCGCTCGAACAGCGCGTGGCCGACGAATCGCTCGAGCGACTGGATGCGCCGGGTGAGGGCGGGCGAGGAAAGCGCGAGCGCTTCCGCTGCGGCCTTCACCGACCCGAGCCGCGCCACCTGGACGAACGCTTCAATCGCGGTGAGGGGCGGCAGCCTGCGCATCGGGCATATTCCTTTTATGTTGCAACGCACTAGCGAATGGTTGCGCTCACAACGTCGCAAAACTGCGATTCCTGCACGTGCAAACTATGCATCTATATAATTGTTCTTCGCACTTGCACAATGGCTGCTGCGGCGCGACAACAGCCCTGCCTTTCAGGCATCCTCTCCTAACAAAACTTCCGGCCGGTCCCTTGGGACCGGCCTTTTTTTGCGCCCGCCGCCTTCGCAGGACCGGGCCTTTTTTTCGTACCGCGGACCCACCGGGGTGAAAGCACCGTTGTCGAGACTTATCTCACCCGCCGTAACGATGAGGAGCCCGAAGGTGGCCGACGAGGAAAAGCAGCCGCCGCGGCTGCAGGTGGCGACGATGCGGCCCGAGGATAGCGGCCGCGGCCTCGCCCGGCTCCCCCGCCGCCTGATGGCCCAGCTCGGTTTGGCCGAGGGCGACGTCATCGAAGTCGCCGGCAAGCGCGCCACGCCCGCCCGCGCCGTCGCGCCCTATCCCGAGGATGAGGGGCTCGACATCATCCGCCTGGACGGCCTCCAGCGCGCCAACGCCGAGATCGGCTCGGGCGATTTCGTCACTATCCGCAAGGCCGAGTCGAAACCCGCCCAGCGCGTCGTCTTCGCCCCGGCGCAGAAGAACCTCCGCCTCCACGGCTCGGCGCAGGCGCTGAAGCGCAGCTTCGGGATGAAGCCTTTGACCGCCGGCGACATCGTCGCGACCACGGGCCAGCAGCAGGTCCAGCGCGGCGACATCCCGCCCGAACTGCGGCAGATGCTCGCCTCGCCGGCCTACGCCCTGCAGGAAATCCGCCTCACCGTCGTCTCCTCGACGCCCAAGGGCATCGTCCATATCGACGCCAATACCGAGGTCGAGCTCCTCCCCGAATATACCGAGGCTGCCGAGGCCCGCCGCGCCGACGTCACCTATGACGATCTCGGCGGCATGGGCGCGACCATCGACCAGCTGCGCGAGATGGTCGAGTTGCCCTTGCGCTACCCCGAAATCTTCGAGCGCCTCGGCGTGGATCCCCCCAAGGGCGTGCTCCTCTATGGCCCGCCCGGCACCGGCAAGACCCGCCTCGCCCGCGCCGTGGCCAACGAGAGCGACGCCAATTTCTTCCACATCGCCGGGCCGGAGATCATGGGCTCGGCCTATGGCGAGAGCGAGCGGCGCCTGCGCGAAGTGTTCGAGGAGGCCGGCAAGGCCGCGCCGTCGATCATCTTCATCGACGAGATCGATTCGATCGCACCCAAGCGCGGCCAGGTCCAGGGCGAGACGGAGAAGCGCCTCGTCGCCCAACTCCTTACCCTCCTGGACGGGCTTGAGCCGCGCCAGAACACCGTCGTCATCGCCGCCACAAACCGGCCCGAGGCGATCGACGAGGCGCTGAGGCGCCCTGGCCGCTTCGACCGCGAGATCGTCATCGGCGTCCCCGACGAAGGCGGCCGGCGCGAGATCCTCGGCATCCACACCCGCGGGATGCCCTTGGACGGCGGCGTCAATTTGCCCGAGCTGGCGCGGCGCACCTACGGCTTCGTCGGCGCCGACCTCGCCGCTCTGGTCCGCGAAGCGGCGATCGAGGCGGTCCGCCGCATCATGCCGCAGATCAACCTCGCCGAAGGCACGATCCCGCCCGAGGTGCTCGACAACCTCTCGGTCAAGGGCAACGATTTCGAGGAGGCGCTGAAGCGCGTCCAGCCCTCGGCGATGCGCGAGGTGATGGTCCAGGCCCCGAACATCGGCTGGGACGATATCGGCGGCGTCGACGACGCGCGCGAGCGCCTGAGGGAAGGCGTCGAGCTGCCCCTGAAGCACCCCGAAGCGTTCAAGCGCATGGGCATCCGCCCGGCCAAGGGCTTCCTCCTCTACGGCCCCCCCGGCACCGGCAAGACCCTCCTCGCCAAGGCGACGGCGCGCGAGGCGGAGGCGAACTTCATCGCCACCAAATCGTCGGACCTGCTCTCGAAATGGTATGGCGAGAGCGAGCAGCAGATCGCCCGCCTCTTCGCCCGCGCCCGCCAGGTCGCGCCGACCGTCATCTTCATCGACGAGCTCGATTCGCTGGTGCCGGCGCGCGGCGGCGGCCTCGGCGAGCCGCAGGTCACCGAACGCGTCGTCAACACCATCCTCGCCGAAATGGACGGCCTTGAGGAACTGGGCTCGGTCGTGGTGATCGGCGCCACCAACCGCCCCAACCTCGTCGACCCCGCTCTCCTCCGCCCGGGCCGCTTCGACGAGCTCATCTACGTCTCGGTGCCCGACGAGGCGGGCCGCCGCCACATCCTCGGCATCCATACGGCTAAGATGCCGCTCGGCGACGATGTCGATCTCGACTCGCTCGCCCGCCGCACCGACCGCTTCACCGGCGCCGATTTGGAAGACCTCGTCCGCCGCGCCGGCCTTTTCGCGCTGCGTGCCTCGATGGAGGCGGTGACGGTCACCATGGCGAACTTCGACAACGCGCTGGAGGAAACCCGCGCCAGCGTCACGCCGGAAATGGAAAAGGATTACGAGCGCATCCAGGCCAGCCTCAAGCAGGACGCGATGAGCAGCGCCGCCGGCATCGGCTTCATCGCCCCCGGCATGCTCACCCCGCGCGGGCCGAAGGGGTAGCGACCGGCAAGTCCCGGAAACCCAACGCCCCGCCGCGCGCGGCTAGGCAGGGCGTGCGGAACACGGGCCGCCCTTGCCTTCGCCGCGTTCTTTTGCCAACGCAGGGCGCTTCAAGCGAAATCCAGACGGGACCTGGCATGACCTTCACCGGCGAACAAGCACAACGGAGCCGCGCCTACGCCCGGCGCAGCGGCGGCGGCCCGCTCTGGCAGTTCCTCCGCGGCTTCCTGAAGCACCCGGTCATGGTCGGCTCGGTGATCCCGTCGTCCAAAGTCCTCATCGACAAGATGCTGAAGCCGGTCGACTGGGCGAACACGAAGCTGTTCGTCGAATACGGCCCCGGCGTCGGCACCTTCACGCAGGAGATTCTCAACCGCCTCGCGCCGGACGCGATCCTGCTGACCATCGACACCAACGCCGATTTCACCATGTACCTGAGCGCTAAGATCCGCGATTCGCGCCTCCGTGCGGTGACCGGCTCCGCCGCCGACGTGCGCACGATCATGGGCGATTTCGGCCTCACCCACGCCGATTACATCCTCTCCGGCCTGCCTTTCTCGACCCTGCCGACCGGCGTCGGTCCGAAGATCGCCGAGGAGACCGCCGAAGCGCTTCGACCCGGCGGCGCCTTCCTCGTCTACCAATTCTCACCGAAGGTTCGGCAGTTCATCGCCCCGTATTTCAACCGCCTCGACCGCGGCTTCGAATGGATCAACATCCCCCCCGCGACCTTATTCTGGGCGTGGAAGGACTGAGAGGCCGAGCGTAGCGACGCCGGCGCCACAGGCGCCGCCGGAGCAGCGCGAAGGGACCGCGAAGGCCGGCCGGCGGGTCGCGCCTGCGAACCCGACCGACGTCACGGGATTTAGTCCCGTGACGGCCCTAGCGCCCCGTCTATCGCCCCACCCCAGGCAGGTTCAGCCGCCGCGTAATCCGATAATCCGCCACCGCGACGATGAAATAGCCGATCGCCCAGCGCAGCCGGTTGAGCAGCGTCCGCTCCTTGCGGTGCGCTTCTCGCGTAATCTCGCGGCTCGCCGCCGCCTCGCCGTCGAAGAAGCGGCGCATCTCCGCCGCAAACGCCGGATCCTCCACCCGCAGCATCAGCTCGAGGTTGAGGAACAGGCTCCTCATGTCGAAATTCGCCGAGCCGATGTGGACGACGTCGTCGACGACGAACAATTTGGTGTGGAGCTTGGTCGGCTCATATTCGAAGACCTGGACGCGCCGCTTCAACAGGTAGCTGTAGAGGCTGCGCGCCGCCGCGATCGTCGCATTGTTGTCGGATTTCGCCGCGGTGATGAGGCGGGTTCGTCCGCGGCGCGCCACCTTCGTCATCCGCCGCAGCATCGGCGGCGCGGGGGCGAAATAGGCCGCGACGATGTCGAGCCGGGTCGCGGCGAGCATGTCCATCCGCACCGCCCGCGCCCAGGGGCTCAGCCGGCGGGTCGGCCCGCCGAACAGCCAGTGCATCTTGCCCTCGGTGACGCTGTGCTGCTGGAGCATGCGGCGCAGGTCGCGCATCCGCGCGTTCGGCGCCTGCGTCCAGCAGAACAGCCGGTCGAAATAGTCCATCAGGCAGGCGACGCTCTTGCCCTCCACCTCGAGGCCGATGTCGCGCCAGGCGCCCTCCTCCGCCGTGCCGAAATAATCGTCGGAGATGTTGAAGCCGCCCATCATCACCCGCCGGCCGTCGGCGAGCGCCAGCTTCTGGTGGTTGCGGAGGAGATATTTGCGCCCCCAATGCGGGCTGAACCGGCAGAAATGGACGGGACTGTCGATCAGCGGCTGGAAGAATTCCATATTGCCGGTCGATCCGAAGCCGTCGACCAGCAGCCACACCTTCACTCCCCGCCCGGAGGCGGCGATCAGCGCGTCGCGCACGCGTGTGCCGGCGCGGTCGTCCATGAACATGTAGTATAAGAACCGCAGCGTCTCCCGCGCTTCCTCGATCAGGCGGATCAGCGCGTCGAGCCGGTCGGGTCCCTCCGGATAGAGGGTCAGCCGGTTGCCCGACACCTCGCCCTCGACCCGGTTGTGACCCCCGCTTTCGCCCATCGGACGGGCATGGCGGCGGCGGCGGGCGCGGGCAAGCCTTCTTCCGGAAACATTGACTTTCGGCGCCATCGTCCGTATCTCGCCGCCTTCTCCTTCCAGCATCGTTTCCACACGGAGCTCCCCCAATGGCGCGCGTTACCGTCGAAGATTGCGTCGACAAGATCCCCAACCGGTTCGACCTGGTGCTGCTCGCCGCCCAGCGCGCGCGGCAGGTGTCGGGCGGCGCCGAACTCACCATCGATCGCGACCGCGATAAGAATCCGGTCGTTGCCCTGCGCGAAATCGCCGAGGAGACGGTGAAGCCGAAGCATCTCGAGGAATCGCTGGTCAACAGCCTGCAGCGCGTCCAGGTCGACGACGACGAGGCGCCGGACGAGATCGGCTCGCTCTCCGCTTCGGCCGAGGCGCTGCGCCTCACCGCCGCGGCCCCGCCCCGCAACAACAATGCCGGCGGCGACTACGAGTAAAGAGAAGGCGCCAGGCCGCGAGGCCGGCGCCTTCTTCCTTTTCGACACGGCGCTCGGCCGCTGCGCCCTCGTCTGGCGCGGCAAGGCCATCATTGGCGCGTCCCTTCCCGAACGCGACGACGAGGCGATGCGCCGCAGTCTCGCGCGCCGCTTCCCTGGCGCCGTCGAGGCGGAGCCGCCCGCCTTCGTTCAGCACGTAGCGCACCGCATCGCCAGGCACTTCGCCGGCGAGCGGCAGGACTTTGCAGACGTCCCGTTCGCCCTCGCCGCCTCAGCCTTCGAGACTGCCGTCTACGCCGCCGCGCTGGCCATCCCCTGCGGCGAAACCCGCACCTACGGAGAGCTTGCCCGCGCCGTCGGCCAGCCCCAGGCGGCGCAGGCGGTCGGCATCGCGCTTGGCCGCAATCCGGTGCCGATCCTGGTTCCCTGCCACCGCATCCTCGCCGGCGGCGGCCGCAGCGGCGGCTTCTCGGCGCCGGGAGGCGTCGCTACCAAGTTCCGCATCCTGGAAATCGAAGGCGCCCGCCTACCCGGCGAGACGGCGGGCCTGTTCGAAGCCCTGCCGCTGGCGGTGAAACCCGCCTAAAGCTCCGAGCGGTCTACCCATTCGAGCTGGCCGCGGCTGAGCGGGTGGCCGTCGGCGTCGCGCGGCTGCATCGAGGCGATCGGCCGGCGGGTGGCGCGGTCGACCAGCACTTGCCCGCTCGGGCCGCTCGACACCCAACGCTCGCCCCATTCCCGGAGCGAAAGCAGCACCGGCAGCAGGTCGAGCCCCTTGTCCGTGAGGTGGTAGGCGACCCGTCGCCGGTCGGCCGGGTCCGGCTCGCGCCGCAATATCTCGTTCTCGACGAGCCGTGCCAGCCGGTTGGAGAGGATGTTGCGGGCGATCCCCAGGGTCGACTGGAATTCCTCGAAATGGTGGAGGCCGTTGAAGGCGCCGCGCAGGATCAGGAACGACCAGCGCTCGCCCACCGTCTCGAGAGCGGCGGCGATCGAGCAGTTCCGCAGCATTTCGCGATGGCGTTCGAGGTCGAGCACGAAGGCGATCCTAACGGCTTTGCACAGGCTTGAATATGGGCCTCGCTTTTATCGGTTGCAATATGAAATGAATCAGCTAGTGAGTTGCACATCGAAACCTTGTTTCAGGAGGCACTCTCATGCTGACCGCCGTCGTCGCCCTGCTCCTCGCCGCCCCGCAGGCGCCTTATTATGCCGCGGAACCCGCTGCCGCTCCGGCCAAGTCGCAACTGGTCGCCGGCGAGCTTCTCTGGCGCTGCGCCGGCGACGGCTGCTTCGCCGGCAAGAGCGATGGCCGACCGGTCGTCGACTGCCAGGCGTTCGTCCGCACCGTCGGGCGGGTGAAGAGCTTCGCCGTCGCCGGCGCGCCGCTGCCGGCCGATCAGCTCGAAAAGTGCAACGCCCGCGCCCGCTGATCCTCACAAAACTTGCATCGCCGCGGCGCCGCACCCAATGAGGGTGCGGTGCTGAGGCAATATGAACTGGTCGAGAAGGTCCGGTCCTACGATCCGGACGCGGACGAGGCGATGATCAATCGCGCCTACGTCTTCTCGATGCAGAAGCACGGCTCGCAGAAGCGGGCCTCGGGCGATCCCTATTACAGCCATCCGATAGAGGTGGCCGGCATCCTCACCGATCTCCACCTCGACGACGAGACGATCGTCACCGCCATCCTCCACGACACGATCGAAGACACGGTCGCCACCGCCGAGGAGGTCGAGAAGCATTTCGGGCCGAACGTCGCGCGGCTGGTCGACGGCGTCACCAAGCTGTCGAAGATCGAGGCCCAGTCCGAAAGCCAGCGCGCCGCCGAGAATCTCCGCAAATTCCTCCTCGCCATGTCGGACGACATCCGCGTCCTGCTCGTGAAGCTCGCCGATCGGCTGCACAACATGCGCACCCTCCACTTCATCAAGAGCGAGGAGAAGCGCCGCCGCATCGCCAAGGAAACGATGGATATCTATGCGCCGCTAGCGGAGCGGATCGGCATGTACGAGTTCATGACCGAGATGCAGACGCTGGCGTTCCGCGAACTGGAGCCCGACGCCTACGCCTCGATCGCGAAGCGGCTGGAGCAGCTTCACAAGGGCGAGGGCGACCTCATCGAGCGCATCGCCCGCGGCCTCAAGGCGCATCTCGAGGCGCACGGCGTCGAGGCGCAGGTCCAGGGGCGCGAGAAGCATCCCTTCTCGATCTGGCGCAAGATGGCCGAGCGCCACGTCAGCTTCGAGCAACTCTCCGACGTCATGGCCTTCCGCGCCGTCGTCGGCAGCCACGAGGAATGCTACCGCACCCTCGGCCTCATCCACCAGCGCTGGCCGATGGTGCCCGGCCGCTTCAAGGACTTCATCTCGACCCCCAAGCGCAACGGCTACCGTTCGCTCCACACCACCATCATCCACGACGAGCAGATGCGGATCGAGATCCAGATCCGCACCGCGGACATGCACGCCCAGGCCGAGCACGGCGTCGCCGCCCATTGGGCCTACAAGGTCGGCGTTCCGGAAGAAGCGACTGCGGATCATCCGTGGATCAGCGACCTGGTCGAGATTTTGGAACATGCCGGCTCGGCGGAGGAGCTGCTCGAACATACCCGCATGGCGATGTACCAGGATCGGATCTTCGCCTTCACACCGAAGGGCGAGCTGATCCAGCTCCCCAAAGGCGCGACGCCGGTCGATTTCGCCTACGCCGTTCATACCGATCTCGGCGACCAGACCGTCGGTGCGAAGATCAACGGCCGCGTGATGCCGCTCCGCACGCCGCTGGAGAATGGCGATCAGGTCGAGATTCTTGTCTCCAAGGCCCAGCACCCGCAACCCGCATGGCTTAGCTTCGTCGTCACCGGCAAGGCGCGCGCCAAGATCCGCCGCTTCGTCAAATCGAAGGAGCGCGAGGAGACGGTCGCCCTCGGCCGCAAGATCTACGACGAGATCGTCCAGCGCCTGCCGCAGCCTCTGGGCTGGGAGGCGATGGCCGAGGCCCTGAAGCGGCTTCACCTCCACGACGACGCCGCGCTGATGGAGGCGATCGCGCTGAAGCGCGTGTCGGACGTGGCGGTGATGGAGGCGCTGATCCCCGGCTCGACCGGCAAGGACGGCGTGAAGCCGCCGCCGCAGCGGACGGCCATCTCGATCAAGGGCCTGACGCCCGGCGTCGCCTTCAAGCTTGCGCAATGCTGCCACCCGATCCCCGGCGACCGCATCGTCGGCCTGCGCCGGGAGGACGAGGAGATCGAGGTCCACGCCATCGGCTGCGACACGCTCGCCGCCGGAGTCGATGCCGATTGGGTCGATCTCGCCTGGGGCGACGAATCGGACGGCGGCACCGCCCGCCTCTGCGTCGTGGTGCGCAACGAGCCCGGCGCGCTGGCGGCGGTGGCGGGCGTGCTCGGCACCTACGGGGCGAATATCGTATCGATGGAGCAGGTCAGCCGCGACGGCAGCTTCCACACCTTCCACTTCGATCTCGAAGTGCACGACGTCCAGCATCTCATGCGCATTCTCGCCGCGCTGCGCGCCACTGAGACGGTGGCGAGCGCCGAGCGGCTCTGACGGACTTGGGGGAGGGGCGGCGGTGGACAGCAAGACGACCTACGGCGGCTACCTCGACCTCGAGTCGCTGCTCGCCGCCCAGCATCCGCTGTCGGACCAGCCCGACGAACTGCTGTTCATCATCATCCACCAGACCAAGGAGCTGTGGCTGAAGCAGGCGCTGGCGGAGCTGGTCCTGTCGGCGGCGCTGATTCGCGCCGACCGCCTCGTCGAAGTCCACAAGAGCCTGTCGCGCGTGTCGCGAATCCAGGCGGTGATGACGTTGAGCTGGGACGTGCTCGCGACGATGACGCCGTCCGATTATTCCAGCTTCCGGGAGGTGCTCGGCTCCAGCTCGGGCTTCCAGTCGGCGCAGTTCCGCGAGCTCGAATACCGGCTCGGGCTCAAGGACGGGGGGCATCTGCGGTTCCAGGAGGAGGGGTCGCCCAATTATGCGGCCCTGCTCGCGGCGCTCGAATCGCCGAGCCTGTGGGACGAAGCGAATGCCGCGCTCGCCCGGGGCGGATTTCCGGTCCCCGAGGCGGCGCTGAAGCGCGACTGGCGCGAGCCCTACCAGCCGAGCGACGCGGTCGAGGCGGCGTGGACCGAGGTGTACCGCGACCCGCACCGCCACTGGCCCTTCTACCAGCTGGCCGAAAAGCTGGTCGATCTCGACGACGCGCTCACCGCGTGGCGGCAGAAACATGTGCTCACCGTCGAGCGAATCATCGGCATGAAGCGCGGCACCGGCGGTACCGCCGGCGTCTCCTATCTGCAGTCGACGCTCGGGAAGCGCGCCTTCCCCGAGCTGTGGTCGCTCAGGACCCGCCTGTAGGACGGTAAGGCGCGCCAGCCCGAATCGCGGCAATCTCCTCCGCGGCGATCTTCTCGCGGGCGCCGAGACTGGGATGGCTGCGGAATATCTGGGGAAACCAGTCGAACTTGCCGAGGTAGCGGCGCCAGAAGGGAATGGCGGCGTCGAGATTGTAGCCGGCCGCCGCCATCAGCCGCAGGCCGAACCGGTCCGCCTCGGCCTCACGCTTCCAGATATTGCTGGGATGGATGCCGAGCCCGGCGAGAACCCCTTCCTCGCTGCGAGTGGCCGGATGGCCTAATATGTCGTGGGCCATTTCGTGACCGAGGACGACGGCGAGTTCGTCGTCGCTGCGGATATAGTCCAACATCGCCGTCGTCATGATGACGTACCTGCCGCTCGCAAACGCATTGGTCTGGGTCGACCGGGCGAGCCGGACCCGGCCGACGCATGCCGGCACCGAATCGAGGCGAACGCTTAGCTCCCGCCCCTGCCGGAGCACCCGAAGCTCGGCGGGCCCGCCGCGCAGCGCGTCCTCGAGCTGCCTCTCGGTCGCTTCGAGACTCGCACGCCACACCGTCCGCTCGCGAATCGCGGCGATCTCAACCGGGGAGCGAAAGGTGCCGCCGTTGACGGAGAGGAGCACGTCGCCCGCGACCAGCCCGGCCCGAGACGCGGGGCTGCCGGCGATCACGCTGAGCACACCGGGGCCGCGGTCTAGGCCGTAGCGCGCGATCATCAACGACCGGTCCGCGACGTCATATTCCGCGAGATGGTGGAAGAGCAAGCCGGTGAGCGGCCAAGGCGAGGGGCAGAGCGGCCGCCCTGCAAGCGCCAGCCGATACGCGACCTTCGCGACTCGCAGGTCCGCGCGCCGCAGGGTCGATTCGCCCTCGAGGCCTGCTTCGCCGGAGGCTGGGGAAGCGCCCGGGGACAGCTGTGCGCCGACGCGCACCGGAGCAAGCAGCGCTATTGCCAAGAGGAGCGCGACGGATCGGCGCATCTTATCCGCCTTCTTCGGACGCAAAAAAGTGGCCGGATGAAGCATTCTTCACCCGGCCATATTTCACAGACTGGCGAGTATCCGCCGCCCCGTTACGGGCTGTGCGGAAGGTCGCCGTCGTTGTTGCCCCGCGTCGCGGCGATGATGCCGAGAATGATCGCGATGAGCGCGATCAGGGGGATGATGAAGCCGCCGCGGAGCTCGCTGCCCGAGACGCTCTCACCCGACGGCGCGACCTCGGTCGCCGCCGCAGAGGTCTGCGCAGCGGCCATGGTCGGTGCCGCAATCAACGCAACCGAGGCGGTCGCAGCGATAATTCCTTTGAAACCCACGTCAGCTTCTCCCTTCGTACTCGAGTCTGATCTTCTCGATTTCAGCGGCCGTCCTATCCGAGCAGCCACTGGCTGTCTAGTCCCGAATAGGATCGACCTCATAAACCGTCGAAGCGCTCCGTATCCCCGTCTAGTTTACGAAGCTTGAACCGCACAACCCCTGTTCGGCTGCAAGGTTCATCCCCGCCCAAAGAAGGCGGGCCGGCTGTTGCACGAGAGCGACACTCGTCTGAGGCCCTCCGGGGGGCGGCGCCGTGGCCATTGCGCCGAAACCGATCCTGTTTCAGAAGCCTCGCCGCGCGAAGGCGGGCGAGAGGAAGCGACTTGGCGGTTCAAATCGTGCTTCGGAAATTGACAGCCTGGCTGGCCGCCGCTTTGCTTCTCGCCGGCGCCGGGCCCGCAGCCGCGGCCGTCACCATAACCTTCTACTCGCACGAGCTCGGCTCGTCCTTCCCCCACGCCTTCGTGACGATGGCGGGGGCGCCCGATCGGGGAGGGGCGGCGCTCAACGTCGATTACGGCTTCAGCGCAAAGACGATCAGCCCGGCGATTCTCTGGGGCCGGGTGTCGGGGGAGGTCATCTCCGACCACGGCGCCGCCTACATACGCGGCAGCGACCGCCATTTCTCTCTCACCCTGTCGGATGACGAATATGACCGCGTGATGGCGACGATCGCCCGGTGGCGGGCCTCGCCGCAGCCCTCCTACGATCTGGGAAGCCACAATTGCGTCCACTTCGTCGCGGATCTGGCCAAAACCATCGGCATGGCGGCCGACACCCCGGCGAAACTGATGAAGAAGCCGCGCTCCTACCTGGAGCATGTCACCGCCGAAAATCATGGATGGCTCGCGGCGCATCATGCGACCTTCTGGCGGGCACCCAAGGCCCCGGCCGGACCTGAGCCAAAGCCGGCGCATCCGCTCCGCGTTCCATCTTCCCGAGCCGCTTCGTCTTGACTTTGGAGCGCGCATCGACCTTAGCGACAGGCGAGCGCAGCCTCCCAAATCCCATCTTATGTGAGTGAGAATGAGCGTTTTTCGCACCGAGAAGGTCGTCGTCCTCGGCCTTGGCTATGTCGGCCTCCCACTCGCCGTGGCGCTGGCGAAGAAGTTCGACGTCACCGGCCTCGATATCGATACCCGCCGCGTCGAGGAGCTTCAGGCCGGCACGGACCGTACCCGCGAGGTCGAGCCCGAGGCTCTGAAGGCTTCTACCCTCGCGCTGACCAGCACCCCCGACGACTGTCGCGGCGCGGACATCTACATCGTCACCGTGCCCACTCCGGTGGATGGCGACAACCAGCCCGACCTGCGGCCGGTCGTCGGGGCCACCCGCTCGCTGGCGGCGCTTCTCGATCCGGCGCGTAAGCCGATCGTCGTCTATGAGAGCACCGTCTACCCGGGCGTGACGGAGGAGGTGTGCGGGCCGCTGATCGAGGAGGTCTCCGGCCTCGAGCGCGGCAAGGATTTCTTCCTCGGCTACTCGCCAGAGCGGATCAATCCGGGCGATCGCGAGCACACCGTGGACCGCATCGTGAAGGTCGTCGCCGGCGAGAATTCGGAGGTGCTGGAGCGCCTTGCCGCCCTCTACGGCGCCGCGACGAGCGCCGGCGTCTTCCGCGCCGCTTCGATCAAGGCGGCGGAAGCGGCCAAGGTGATCGAGAACGCGCAGCGCGACATCAACATCGCCTTCATGAACGAGATCACCCAGATATTCGCGAAGCTCGATCTTTCGATCTGGGACGTGCTCGAAGCGGCCGGCACGAAGTGGAACTTCCTCAAGTTCCAGCCGGGCCTCGTCGGCGGCCACTGCATCGGCGTCGATCCTTATTATCTGAGCTTTCGCGCGCAGCAGCTCGGCCAGGAGCCGAACGTCATCCTCGCCGGCCGCTCGATCAACGACCGCATGGGCGCGTGGGTGGCCGACACGCTCCACGAACGTCGCGGCGGCGCCGGGAGCGCCCTCGTCATGGGCCTGACGTTCAAGGAGAACGTGCCGGACCTCAGGAACAGCAAGGTGATCGACGTGATCCGCCGGCTCGAAGAGCGCGGCCACACCGTCACCATCCACGATCCCCTCGCCGACGCCGCCGAGGCGCGGCACGAATATGGGGTGAAGCTGGACGGCGGCGCGCTCGAGCGGAGCTACGACCTCGTCGTCGTCGCCGTGCCGCACGAAGCCTATCGCGACCTGCCCGACGACAAGCTCGCTTCACTCGTGGCGGAAGGCGGTCTGCTCGCGGACCTCAAGAACCTCTACGCCCGCCGCACGATCTCGGGCGTGGAGCGCTGGTCCCTCTGAGCCTTCCTCCTCCGACGCGCCGCGTCCGGAGCGTCAGAGACCGTGATAGGTTCGATACCAGTCGACGAACTTCGGAATGCCCTCCGCGATCGTCGTGGTCGGGGCGAAGCCGAGGTCGCGCTGGATGGCGCTGATGTCGGCAAAGGTGTCGCGCACGTCGCCGGGCTGCATCGGCATCAGCCGCCGCTCGGCCTTGCGGCCGCACGCCTCCTCGATCAGGTCGATCATGTGGGTGAGCTCTTCGGAGCGATGGTTGCCGATATTGTAGAGCCGATGCGGCGCGCGGCTGCCGCCGGCTTTCTCAGCGCCGTCGTCCGGCGCGGGATTGTCCGAACAGGCGACGACGCCGGTGACGATATCATCGACATAGGTGAAGTCGCGGCGCATATTGCCCTCGCCGAACACCTGGATCGGCTCGACGGCGAAGATCGCCTTCGCGAACAGCCACATCGCCATGTCCGGCCGCCCCCACGGGCCGTAGACGGTGAAGAAGCGCAGGCCGGTCTGCGGGAGCCGGTAGAGATGGGCGTAGGTCTCGCTGATCAGCTCGTCCGCCTTCTTGGTGGCGGCGTAGAGCGACAGCGGATGGTCCACGCGGTCCTCGACGCGGAACGGCAGCGTGTCGTTGCCGCCGTAGACGGACGAGGAGGAGGCGTAGACGAAGTTCGACGCCTGGCGGTGCCGCGCCACTTCGAGCATATTGAGATGCCCGACCAGGTTCGACTGCACGTAAGCCCGCGGGTTTTCGATCGAATAGCGCACCCCGGCCTGTGCGCCGAGGTGGATGATGCGGTCGAAATCCCGCCCCTCCAGCGCCCGCTCCAGCGCCGCATGGTCGGCGAAATCCACCTCGACGAACGAGAAGCGCTCCTCCTTCGCGAGCTCCGCCAGCCGGTCGCGCTTCAGTTGGACCGAATAATAATCGTTGACGTTATCCAGCCCGATGACGGTCTCCCCCCGCGCCAGGAGGCGGCGGCTGACGTGAGAGCCGATGAAGCCGGCGGCGCCGGTGACGAGGGTTGCGGGCATGGAGAAAAGGGTTCCGTTCAAAGGGCTGCGCCGCGCTTAGACGAAAGCGCCGGGCGCTTTCAACGGCGGCGCGGCTGTGGACTTGGCGGCGGCTTTTCCTCTAACGCCTCCCGCGTATGACGTCCCTCCGGGGGAGCTGAGGGCCAGGTACAGGCGTGACCGTCACTTCGAAGATCACCAGCACGCGCCGCACCTTGTGGCACCGCATCCGCTTCCAGCTCGGAATCGGCCTGCTCGCGGCCGTGCTCATTCCCTACGCCATCCGCTACCAGTTCGACATCCGGGCGGGCGATCTCGCGGCCCTCAACGATTCGCTCATCGCGACGACGCTGGCGCTGATCGCCGGCTATTACGCCTTCCGCCGCGTCTCCCATTACCCCGGCGTGCGCGCCTCCTATCACATCTTCCCGACCTTCGCGGCGACCTACGGCGTAGCGCTGGCGGTCTTCTTCTTCCTCCGCCTGAACTACAGCCGCCTCCATTTCCTCGGCAGCTTCGTGGTCTGCGTCGGCTGGTATTATATCGTCTATTTCAAGCTGCAGCGGCAGCAGCGGCTGACCATCGGCGTCGTCCCGTTCGGCGAGGTCGAGCATCTCTTCAGGATCGAGGAGGTGCGCTGGGTGACGCTTGGCGACCCCGAGGCGGACGAGCATGGCTGCGACGCCATCGTCGCCGATCTGCGCTCCGACATTCCGGATGCATGGGAGCGTTTCCTCGCCGACAGGGCGCTGGCCGGCACGCTCGTCATGCACGTCAAGCAGATGGAGGAATCGCTCACCGGGCGCGTCGCGATCGAGCATTTGTCGGAAAACAATCTCGGCTCGCTCATTCCCGGGATCGTCTATGCGAAGGTCAAGCGGGTGTGGGACTTTGCGGTGAGCCTCGTGCTGCTCCCCATCCTCCTCCCGTTCCTGCTGCTCGTTGCCCTGCTGATCCGGCTCGATTCGCCCGGGCCCGTGCTCTTCCGGCAGGAAAGGATGGGATACAGGGGCGAGAAGTTCCGCATGTTCAAGTTCAGGAGCATGCGCGAGGCCGTCGTGGGGCACGACGCCCGCAACGCCGCGATGACACAGGACGACGACGCGCGCGTCACCCGGCTCGGCCGGCACCTGCGCCGCTACCGGATCGACGAGCTGCCGCAGATCGTCAACATCCTCAAAGGCGAGATGAGCTGGATCGGCCCGCGCCCGGAGGCGGTGCCGCTCTCGCTCTGGTACGAGGCGGAGTTGCCCTTCTACCGGTACCGGCACATCGTCCGGCCCGGGATCACCGGCTGGGCCCAGGTCCGCCAGGGCCACGTCGCCGACGTCAGCGACGTCTTGTGGAAGCTCCAGTACGATTTCTACTACATCAAGAACTTCTCGTTCTGGCTCGACCTGCTGATCGTCGCCCGAACGGTGCGCACCATCGTCAGCGGGTTCGGCGCGCGCTAGAGCGCCGCGCTGAGGCCGGCGCGCTACGGCAGCCGCAGCTCTCCCGAAACGACCTGCGGCCACCCTTCCCAGTCCAGCCGGTAGAAGAACTCCGCCTCCGCGCCCGTCGCCTGAATGTAGTTGAACAAGGCGCGGGTCTCGTGGCCGGAAAATTCGTCGAAGATGAAATGATACCTCTTGAAGCGCTCACCCAGCTTGAAGAGCAGGTACAGCGTGGAGGAGTAGAGGTCGGCGTCAAAGTGGACGACCAGCGCCCGACCGGCGGCAGCCTGCTCCAGCTCGTCCATGATGGGTGGCAGGCTGTCCCGGAACCAGCCCTTCACGAACTTCACCCGATCGTCGTCGATCCGCGGCAGGTTGCCACCAACGTCGAAACGCTCCGCCTGCATGCCCCGCCAATCTTCGGGCAGGCCCTCGAAGGAGTCGAAGCCGTAGAAACGGGAGTCGGGAGAGGTGTTGAGCTTGACGAAGAAGCGCGTCGATTCACCCTTCCAGACCCCGAATTCGAGGAGGAGCAGGTCAGGAGTCTCGATTCTCTCGAGCGTGCGCTGCCACAGCGTTTCGCGGCCGCGCTCGATGATATTCTCCCACCCCGAACCGACCGGGTGGATCGTTTCCGCGGCGGCCAGCGAAACTGCCGGTTCGCGCTCGGCGATGGCATATTCCGTCAACTTCTCGAGCAGCTCGCGGCCAAGGCCTCGCCCCACCCCACGTTTGAGGTGCGCCTTCAAAGACATGCCTGCTCCCTTTGGTTTTGCTGCCGCACCCATTGGCCGCAAATTGCCGTGGCGCAAGGTCTCGCGGATTTGCACCCTGCCCCCGCGGTCCGCTGCCATCGTGAGGATCGCACCGGCTTCTCATCCGGCCGATGCAAGGCTAGGCGGCGCGCAAGGCGTCGGCCGACGGCGAGGCGCTCGCCCGGTGCCACGCCTGGAACATCAGCACCGCCCACAGCGCCGGCGTCGCGTCGCGGCGGCCGGACAGATGCTCCTGCCACCGGCGCTGGACGCGGGCGGCGTCGAAATAGCCTTCTCCGGCCATCCGCCGCGGATCGAGCAGGTCCTCCGCCCAGGGCCGCAGCGACCCCTTGATCCACTCCCCCACGGGAATTGCGAACCCCGCCTTGGGCCGCTCGAACAGCGCCCGGGGCGCCTCCCGATAGAGCAGCTCGCGCAGGATATGTTTCCCCTTGCCGCCCCTGACCTTCATCGACACCGGGATGCGCGCGGCGAGTTCGGCGACGCGGTGGTCGAGAAAGGGGACGCGGGTCTCGAGGCTCACGGCCATCGAGGCGCGGTCGACTTTGCACAAGATGTCGTCCGGCAGATAGGAGACGGCGTCGCAATACATCATCCGCACCGTGTCCGGCGCACCGGGCGTCACGTCGAGGTCGAACCCCCGGCCGCCGTGGGCGCCCAGCACCGGCGAGCGCTCGAAGCTCCATTCGTCGAGGAAGCTGTTGTAGACGTCGTCGAAGCTGCCCGCGGCGCCGGCGATGCGCAGCGCCTTCTGCATCTTCGCCCCGAAATGCGGCTGGCGCTTGCCCGGCACCAGGTTCCACACAGACGAGGGCAGCCGGCTGAGCGGCCTTCCGACGAGGCTGCGCACCGGGCGCGGCAGCATCTGCAGCCGCTGCCACAGCTTCGGTGCGGCGAAATGGCGGTTGTAGCCGGCGAACAGTTCGTCGCCGCCGTCGCCCGACAGCGCCACCGTCACCTGCTCGCGGGCGAAGCGGCTGACGAGATGGGTGGGGATCTGGGACGAATCGGCGAACGGCTCGTCGTACATGGCCGGAAGCAGCGGGATGACGTCCCGCGTCTCCTTCACCGTCACATAGCGTTCGTTGTGAACGGTGCCGAAATGCTGCGCCACCGCCTTGGCATATTCCGCTTCGTTGAACCCCGCTTCTTCGAAGCCGATCGAGAAGGTGCGGACCGGCTGGGACGAATATTTCTGGTAGAGGGCGACGACGGTCGAGCTGTCGATTCCGCCGGAGAGAAAGGCCCCGACCGGAACGTCGGCCACCGCCTGGCCGCCGATCGCCTGCGCCAGCGTCGCTTCGAGCCGCTCCAGCGCCTCCGCCTCGTCCTCGATCGGCTCCGCGAAGCCGCGGCGCACGACGTCGCGATAGGACCAGTAGCGCCGTAGCGTCACGCCGCCCTCGCTCGTCCCCTCGTGCGGCGCTTCGTCGCGCGGCGCGGCGACGGCGGCGGGCGTGACGGTGAGGATGCAGCCCGGCTCAAGCTTGTAGAGGCGCTCGTAGATGGACAGCGGCGCCGGGATGTAGGTGCGGGCGGCGAGCAGCCCGAGCGCGCGGCGGCTGACGGGATTGGCGAAGCGCGGGTGGGCGCGGATCGCCTTCAGCTCCGAGGCGAAGACGAAATCGCCGCCGGCCCAGCCGTAATAAAGCGGCTTCTCGCCAAAGCGGTCGCGGGCGAGGTGGAGGAGGCGCTCCCTCTTGTCCCAGACGGCGAGGGCGAACATGCCGACCGCCTTCCACAGGGTCGCCTCAAGGCCCCAGACGGCGATACACTCGGCGAGGGTCTCAGTGTCCGAATGGCCCCGCCAGGCCGTGCGGTTACCCGACGCGTCGAGTTCCGCCCGCAGCGCCATATGGTTGTAGATCTCGCCATTATAGCTGAGCACCCAGCGGCCGTCCGACGCCGCCATCGGCTGGTGGCCGAGCGGCGACAGGTCGATGATCGACAGGCGCCGGTGGCCCAGGCCGATCCCGCCTTCGGCGTCGGTCCAGACGCCCTGGTCGTCCGGTCCGCGGTGGGCGATCGGGTCGGTCATCCGCCGCACCAGCGCCGGATCCGGCCGCCCCGCCGTCAGCAATCCCGCGATACCGCACATTCGATCTGGTCCGTTTCGAGAAGTGGGACCGTCACTTAGGCGCTTGGCCGCCCCTCGCCAAGCAGCCGGTCGACCACCGCGGCGAGCGAATCCTGCCAGTGGGGCGCACGGTAGCCGAACGTGTCCGCGAAGCGCGTCGAATCGAGCCGGCTGTTGAGCGGCCTTGGCGCCTTTGCGGGGAATTCAGCGGTCGTAATAGCCTCGACCTCGGCGGACGGTCCAGCGCGCGCGCCGCTGAGGGCGAAGATCTCTCGCGCGAATCCCGCCCAACTCACCGCACCGGTGCCGGCGAGATGATAGGTGCGTCCCAGGCCAAGTGCCGGTTCCTCGCGCCACGCCGCGATCATGGTCAGGATGCCGTCGGCGATATCGAAGGCCGAGGTGGGGTTGCCGACTTGATCGTCGACCACGCGGAGCACCGGCCGGGACTGCGCGACGCCCAGCATCGTCTTGACGAAGTTGCGGCCGAACGGGCTGTACACCCACGCGGTGCGGAGGATCGCATGGTCGCGAAGGGCGGCGCGGACCGCCGCCTCCCCTTCCAGCTTGGTGCGGCCGTAGACGCTCCGGGGGCCGGTCGGATCGTCCTCGCGCCAGGGCCGGTCGCCGCTGCCGTCGAACACATAGTCGGTCGAAATGTGGACCAGCCGCGCCCCCGCCTCCTGCGCCGCCTCCGCGAGGGCCTTGGGCCCCGCGACGTTGAAGGCATAGGCAAGGTCCGGCTCGTCCTCCGCCTGGTCCACCGCCGTATGGGCGGCGGCGTTGACGATGATCTCCGCACTCGACGCGCGAACGGCGCGGCGCAGGCTGTCCGGATCGGCGAGATCCACGTCGGGCCGCCCGACGAAGCGGACCGCCACGCCGTGGGCGGCGGCCCGTTCTGCAAGGCTGCGGGCGAGCTGCCCCTCCCGCCCGAGAACGAGGATGCCGCTCATTCGCCGAAGTGGAAGACGGGCGGCGCGTCCGCCAGCAGCGGCGCGCCACGGTCTTTGTCGGAGAGGATCGGCGTGCGGCCCTCGAGAGGCCAGTCTATGCCGATCGCCGGATCGTCCCAGCGGATCGCGCGGTCGTGCTCCGGCGAATAGGGCGCCGAGACCTTGTAGACGACCTCAGTGTTCGGCTCGATGGTCATGAAGCCATGGGCGAAGCCGGGCGGCACGAGGATCTGGTTCCACGCCTCGGCCGAGATGACCAGGCCCACCCATCCGCCGAATGTTGGGGAGCCATGGCGGATATCGACGGCGACGTCGAAGATCGCGCCGCGCACCACCCGCACGAGCTTGGCCTGCGCGGCAGGCGGTACCTGGTAATGAAGGCCGCGCACCACCCCTGCTTCGACCGAGAGGCTGTGATTGTCCTGGACGAAAGGCACCTCGATGCCTTCGGCCGCGAGCGCGGGCGCGCTCCAGGTCTCGGAGAAGAAGCCGCGCCGATCGGCAAATCTCTGCGGCACGATCTCGACGAGATCGGGCAAAGCGAGGCGGCGGACCAGCGGCATTCTGTCTCCTTGTCGCCGGCGCCATGCCGGACGATTTCGGCCTAAAGGAGCGGAAGGGGTTCGGTAAAGTCCTCGCCGCGTCGGAGCGGAAACTAGCGCAGCTTCCTGCAGGTGAGGGTGAGGAACTCCATGTTCTTGCCCGCTACGGCCCCGCGGAGCCGTTCCCCGAGGCCCGGCGCCGCATATCCGACAGGGACCGTCGGATCGTACGGATCGAGCCCGGCCTGCATCCGCGCGCTCATCAGGTCGACCGCCTCGGGGGGCGGGCGCCTGCGGAACCGCACGTCGCGGAAGCCCGAACGGAGCAGCAGGTCCCTGAGGCTCGCAGGGTTGAACAGCATCAGGTGGCGCGGCGGCTCGAGACCCCGCCAGTTGGCGCCGTAGGTGCGATGGCCGCGGGCGTCGACATTGGGCGTCTCCACGAACAGCTGCCCGCCCGGCTTGAGCAGGTGGAGAATGTCGACGAGCGCTTCGGCGGGATCGTGGAGATGCTCGATGACGTGGTTCATCGTGACGGCGTCGAAGCTGCCCGGCTGGTCGCGCCACGCCTCCGAACCGCCGGTGCGTACGTCGAGGCCGTTGTCGCGGCACTTCGCCGTGGCGACAGGGTCGGGATCGGCGCCGCACGCCTGCCAGCCGGCGGTTCGCGCATGGAGCAGCCACTCGCCGCCACCGCATCCGATATCCAGGACGCGCCCGCCTCCGCGCGGGAGGTAGCGGTAGCTGAGGTCGAGCGGTGCGCTGAGCGGCGGCAGCGCCGCTCCGAGCAGGGCGCCGAGCCGGTAGGCGGGGCGCAGGTGCGTGCCGTAGCGGGCGTTGCGGTAGCCGTTGGCGAGGGCGGCACGGACCTTGCGCAGCCCGGTGGGCGGCGCCGCGGAGTCCTCGGCCGCGCCGTGCGTATAGTAACGCTCGTAGGCGAGGCCGATCGTGGACCGGTCCGGTCGCGGATCGAGATAGCCGGAGCGGCAGCCGCCGCACCGCCACATCGTCCATGTCCCGGGCGCCACGAAGAAGATGTTGTCGCGCAGGGCAGCGTGGAGGAGTACCCGCTTGGGACAGCCGCAGACCGGACAGTGGCCAAGCGTCTCGATCCCGTCCGCCGGCCAGGCTGCCGCCGGATCGACGGCGGGAGCGGCGGTCATGCGACGCGGCCCGGGGCCGCTGTTTCGACCCGACGGGGAGAGAAAAAGCGCATAGCGGCCGGGGCTTTGCGCGCAATCCGCGGGCGAGTAAACCCGGCCGCCCCGGCGCCCCGGCCCGTTTGCGCTGCCGGGCGGAGGTTGCTAGAGGCGCCACCTTTCCGCACCCTCCTGCCAAGAGACCTGTCCTGGAACAGCTTCCCGAACATTGTCGGCTGGTCGCGCTGACCGCCCGCGGCGACGAGCGCGGCAGCCTGATCCCGCTGGAGCCGGGCGCGGACCTTCCGTTCGAAATCAAGCGCGTCTACTACATTTACGGCACCGTCGCGGAGGCGGAGCGGGGCTTCCACGCCCACCGCGATCTCGATCAGCTTGCCATTTGCGTCGCCGGCGCCTGCACGATGATCGTCGACGACGGCCGCACCCGCAGCGAGGTGCGCCTCGACACGCCCGACAAGGCGCTGCTGATCCGCGGCCTGGTGTGGCGCGAGATGCGCGATTTCTCCCCCGACGCGGTCCTCCTCGTCCTCGCCTCCAGGCATTATGACGAGACCGATTACATCCGCCGCTACGAGGATTTCCTCGCCGCGGTCGCGGAAGGAGGCAAGGGATGAGCGTCCCGTTCCTCGACCTCAAGGCGGCCTATGAGGAGCTGCGCGACGAGATCGACGCGGCGATCCGCCGCACCTGCGAATCGGGCTGGTATATCCTCGGCCCCGAGGTTGAGGCGTTCGAACGGGAGTTTGCCGACTATCTCGGCGTCGCCCACTGCGTGGGGGTCGGCAACGGGCTCGATGCGCTGCAGCTGGCGTTGCGGGCGCTGGACGTGGGGCCCGGGGATGAGGTGATCGTCAGCTCGAACACCTTCATCGCGACCTGGCTCGCCGTGACGTCGGTCGGTGCGGTTCCGGTGCCGGTGGAACCCGATCCGGCGACGCACAATATCGACCCCGATCGTGTGGAAGCGGCGATCACGCCGCGCACCAAGGTGATCCTCCCGACCCATCTCTACGGCCAGCCGGCCGACCTCGACCCCCTGCTCGCGCTCGCCCGCAAGCACCGTCTTAAACTTATCGAGGACGCCGCGCAGGCGCATGGCGCGCGCTACAAGGGACGGCGCGTCGGCGGTCACGGGGACGCCGTCACCTGGAGCTTCTATCCCGGCAAGAATCTCGGCGCGATGGGCGACGCGGGCGCGGTGACGACCAACGACCCGGCGGTGGCCGAGAAAATCCGCATGCTCGGCAATTACGGCTCGCGCCGCAAATATGTGCACGAGGTCGCCGGGATGAACTCGCGGCTCGATCCGATCCAGGCCGCCGTGCTGCGGGTCAAGCTGACCCGCCTCGATGAATGGAATGCGCGCCGGGCAGCGATCGCCAATCTGTATCTCGACGCGCTTGCCGGCACCGCCGCCTCGCTACCGCACGTGCCGAACTGGGCTGAGCCTTCCTGGCACCTGTTCGTGGTGTCGGTCGAGGCGCGCGATGCCGTTCAGCAGGCTCTCACGGCGCGGGGCGTGCAGACGCTGATCCATTACCCTTTGCCGCCCCACCTCCAGGGCGCCTATGCGGAACTCGAAGCGGGTGAGGGTAGCTTCCCGGTGGCTGAGCGACTGGCGAAGCAGGTCCTCAGCCTGCCGATTGCGCCGCACTTGCCGATCGACGACGCGCGAAGGGTTGCCGATGCGGTTCACGCGGCTACAATTCGATAGAAACCAGCGTGCGTCACGCGGCGACCGCTACAGGAGAGCATTGATGGACGCAGACGTGGAGATCCACCCCACCGCGATAATCCATCCGGGCGTGGAGATCGGGCGCGGCTCGAAGGTGGAGGCATTCTGCGAGCTTGGTGTGCCGACTCCGCTGGCGGATAGCGAAAAGCTCGTGATTGGGGCGGGGTCGCACATCCGCTCCCACAGCATCTTCTACGCCGGCTCGAGATTCGGTGCGGGGCTGCGGACCGGACATCGCGTCACAGTGCGCGAGAATACGCGCGCCGGGGAAGCGCTGCAGATCGGTACGCTCGGCGACATCCAGGGTCATTGCGCGATCGGGGATCACGTGCGGCTTCACAGCAACGTCCACATCGGGCAACGCTCCATGGTCGGCGATTTCGTCTTCATCTTCCCTTATGTGGTACTCACCAACGACCCGACACCTCCGAGTGAGGATCTGGTGGGCGTCACGCTCGAGGACTTTTCAATCGTCGCCACGATGAGCGTCGTCCTGCCGGGAGCGCGGGTGGGGCGGGGGGCGCTGGTCGGCGCCATGTCCCTTGTGAAGGGCGATGTGCCGCCGGAGAGCATCTTCGTCGGCAATCCGGGTAAGGTCGTTGGCTCCACCAGCAAGATCAAGCTGAGGAACGGCGAACCTGCCTATCCGTGGCGGCGTCACTTCCATCGGGGCTATCCCGACCATGTCGTGGAGGCCTGGAAGACGGAGTTTGCGGAGCGATCCTGATCTCGTTCGGCGGCCGCGCGATGAACCTTCGCGGCGCCGTGTCTCTCTCGCCCCAAACGCCTCATCCGACTTAAGAAGGCCACCTCTCTTGGCGTCCTCGCACCGGCAAATCCTTCGTTCGTCGACGATCGTCGGCGGCGCGACCGTGGTCAACCTGGTGGTGGGCGTAGCGCGACAGAAAGTGCTCGCCCTCGCGCTGGGACCTGCCGGTGTCGGTACAGTGGGTCTCATGCAGGGCTTGGTGGCCACCGCCGCCGCGGCCGGCGGCATGGGGCTGTCGAGTGCAGGAACCCGGCAGATTGCGGACGCGGCGGGTTCCGGAAGCGAGGAACGCCTGGCGCTGGCACGCAAAGCATTAGTCTGGCTCACGAGTCTTCTCGCGCTATGCGGCGCTCTTTTACTGTGGCTGCTGCGCGAGCCGCTCGCCGTGGCGATCTTCGGCACTTCCGCAGCAGCAAGCGGCTTCGCAATGCTCGGCCTCGCCGTGGCGCTCACAATCGTCGGCGCGTCGCAATTCTCGCTCCTGGTGGGCATGCAGCGGATTGGGGATGTCGCCCGGCTGACCGTCTTTTCCGCCCTCGCCTCAACGCTTATTGGAGTGGGGGCGATCCTTGCATTCGGCAGCCGGGCCATCCTTTTCTTCGTGGTCTCGGCTCCGCTGGCCGCAGCGCTCTTTGGCCTCTTTTACACGAAGCGTCTTCCAGCGCCGGTTCGGGCACCGCGCGGGGCCACGGCCCTGCTCGGCAACTGGCAGGCGATGCTGTCTCTCGGCATCGCGACGATGCTGGCAGGCCTGATCACCACCGCCACCCAGCTCGTGGGGCGTACGCTCGTCCAGCGCCAGCTGGGGGCGGCGGACCTCGGCGCCTTCCAAGCCGCCAGCGTCATCACGGTCACCTATTTGGGCCTCGTTCTACAGGCGATGAGCACCGATTATTATCCGCGCCTCACCAGAGCTGTCGGCGATCCTCCGACCGCCAACCGGCTCGTGAACGAACAGACGGAAGTCACTTTGCTGCTCGGCGGCCCGGTTCTCCTGTGCGTCATCGGCGGCGCCCCGTGGATCGTCCGGCTGCTCTACTCCTCCGCGTTCGCGGGGGCCGCGGACCTCCTCCGGATACAAATTTTCGGCGACACTTTGCGACTGGCGAGTTGGCCGCTTGGCTACCTCCTCCTGGCGCGGGGCTCGGGGCGCAGCTTCGTCGCTGCGGAGGCAACCGGAAACGTCGCTTTCCTCGCCATCCTCTTCGCCTTGCTGGGCCCAATCGGCCTGCCAGGCGCGGGACTCGCGGTGGTCGGGATGTATTTGGCCTACCTTCCGGTCGTCTACTTCGTCGGACGCCGGCAAAGCGGTTTCCGCTGGACGCGCGAGGTGCTGGTCGCCGCCACCGTGCTTCTCAGCCTAAACGTCGCCGTCTACGCTCTCGCGCGTCTCGGGGACTTGCCGGCGCTGGCCGCCGGCTGCCTGGCCGCCGCCGGCTTCGGTGTCTTTGCGGTCCATCGGCTGCGGGCGGCACTCCCGGAACGCGCCGCGGCCGTGCTGGAACCCTTCTACAGGCAGGCGAGACGGTTGCTTCGAACCTCCGCGCAGCGAGAGGAGCCTTGATGAGGCCAGCAGATGATCCGGCGAGCACCCGGGCATCCTTCGTGATAATCGCCTATAATCAGGAGCGATACATCAGGGAGGCCGTCGAGGGGGCGTTTGCCCAGAACTACTCTCCCTTGGAAATCATCCTCTCTGACGATTGCTCGCCTGATAGGACGGGCGAGATTATGTCGGAAATGGCGGCGCGCTACCGTGGCCCCCATACCGTACGGTTTGTCCGCAACGAAAGGAACCTGGGGATCGTGCCGCACGTGTTCGCGCGCGGACGCGAGGCCCTGGGCGAGGTCGTGGTAATGGCGGCGGGGGATGATATTTCCGCTCCCGGGCGAACCGCAACGTTGGTCGAAGCGCTTGATCGTCACCGCAATGCCCTGGCGGTGACGTCCGGATTCGATCTCATTGACGAAAATGGAGCCCTTTTGCAGGCGAACTGCACCGGGACGGTTCTGGGTCCAGGCGCCCGCCCCACTGCCAGCTACGTCGCGGGTAAGGACGTGGCCGATTATATCCAAATTCAGGGGTCAACCGCGGCGTACCGACGTGCTCTGTTCGACACGCGGCTGCCGGACTGGAAGCTCCAGTTCAGCGAGGACAACCTGATGAACTTTCTGGTCTACCTTTATGGAGGTCGGATCATCGAGGTCGCTGGCCCGCTGATCAGCTACCGCCGCCATTCTGCCGCCGCAGGCAATCGCGAGCCTTCGCGTGACCCGCAGGTCCAGGAGCAGGAGTTCGTCGCTGCGGCCGAGGTGCGCAGAAACAAGATGCTGTCCTACCGATGGATCGCCACCCACAATTCGCACGCCGGAGATCTAGACGAGGGCGCGGTCGACGAGGAGATCCGGACGGCGGAGCTCGCGACCGGGTGGGCTGCGAAGTCGCTCCCGGCGCGGCTGAGGGCGCTCGGCGCAGAGGTGGCGCGCCATCGCGGAAGAATGGCCAAATGGCAAGCAGCCCGGCTGATCGGCACATTCCCCGATTACCCGCTCAAGCGCCTGCTCTCCCGCCGCTGACAGCTCAGGCGGCCAATGCCACGTCGCTCGCGTCGCTTCAGAGGCCCAGCCGCTCCCCTGCATATTTCTTGTCGCGTAGCGGCCGCCACCAATCCGCGCGGGCGAGATACCAGTCCACGGTCTTTCCCATCCCGCTTTCGAAGCTTTCTTCGGGGCTCCAGCCGAGCTCCCGCTCCGCCTTGGCAGGATCGATCGCGTAGCGCCGGTCGTGGCCGGGGCGGTCGCTGACATAGTCGATGAGGTCTTCGTAGCGGGCGCCGCCCACACGCGGCCGTCGTTCGTCGAGCAGGCGGCAGATCGTCTGGACGACGTCGAGGTTGGTGCGCTCCGCCCGGCCGCCGATCAGGTAGGTCTCGCCGACGCGGCCGTCGCTGACGATGCGGTCGAGGGCGCGGGCATGGTCCTCGACGAACAGCCAGTCGCGCACATTCTCGCCGCGCCCGTAGACCGGCAGCGGCCGCTCGTGGAGCGCGTTCAGGATGACGAGCGGGATCAATTTCTCGGGGAAATGGTAGGGCCCGTAATTGTTCGAGCAGTTGGAGACCACCGCCGGCAGCCCATAGGTATGCTGCCAGGCGCGGACGAGATGGTCCGACGCGGCCTTGGACGCCGAATAAGGCGAGGAGGGATCGTAGGGAGTGTCTTCGGTGAAGATGCCGCTGTCGAAGGGCAGGTCGCCGAACACCTCGTCCGTCGAGATGTGGTGGAAGCGGAAGGCGTCCCTTTTCGCGCCCTCCAGCCGGCGCCAATAGCCGAGCGCCGCCTGCAGCAGCCGGAACGTGCCGACGATGTTCGTCTCGATGAACTCGCCCGGGCCGTCGATCGAGCGGTCGACATGGCTTTCGGCGGCGAGGTGCATGATCGCGTCAGGCTGCTCCTCGGCGAGCAAGGCTGCGACCGCCGCGCCGTCGCCGATGTCCGCCTGGACGAAGCGATAATCGGCGCTATCGGCGATGTCCGCGAGCGAGGCGAGGTTGCCGGCATAGGTAAGCTTGTCGAGGTTGACGACGCGTGTGTCGCCGCGGCCGATCAGGTGGCGGCAGACGGCCGAGCCGATGAAGCCGGCGCCGCCGGTGACGAGGATAGTGCGCTTGGTCATGTCTTCAGAATCTCTGGTCGTGGGGCACGTTCGCCAGCATCGTCCGCCCTTCGGCGGCCCGGCGGCGCAGGAAATTGGCATAATCGGATTTGCCCATCCGGTCGGCCGCGGCGCGCAGCTGGTCCTCGTCGAGATAGCCGAATTCGTAGGCGATCTCCTCCGGGCACATCACCTTGATGCCCTGCCGCTGCTCGACGGTGCGGACGAAGGCGGAGGCGTCGTGGAGGCTGTCGTGGGTGCCGGTGTCCAGCCAGGCGAAGCCGCGGCCGAGCCGGGCGACGCGGAGCTTGCCCTGCTCCAGATAGGCGCGGTTGACGTCGGTGATCTCGAGCTCGCCGCGCGGCGAGGGCTTCACCGCCGCGGCAATGTCGAGGACCGAATTGTCGTAGAAATAGAGGCCGGTCACGGCCCAGCTCGACGCTGGCTCCGACGGCTTCTCGACGATGTCGGTCGCCTCGCCGGTCTCAGGATCGAACGACACGACGCCGTAACGCTCCGGGTCCTCGACATGATAGGCGAAGACGGTGGCGCCGCCTCGATGCGCCGCGGCCTCCTGGCAAAGCGACGACAGGCCCGCCCCGAAGAAGATGTTGTCGCCGAGGATCAAGGCCACGGCGTCGTCGCCGACGAACTCGCGGCCGATGATGAAGGCCTGGGCGAGCCCTTCCGGCTTCGGCTGCTCGGCATAGGACAGGCGCACGCCATAGCTGCTGCCGTCGCCCAGCATGGTACGGAAATGCGGCAAATCGTGCGGCGTCGAGATGACCAGGATGTCGCGGATGCCGGCGAGCATGAGCGTCGCCAGCGGATAATAGATCATCGGTTTGTCGTAGACCGGCAGCAGCTGCTTCGAGACGGCGAGCGTCACCGGATAGAGGCGGGTCCCGCTGCCGCCCGCCAAGATGATACCCTTCAAACGCCGTCTCCGCTGCGTTGGTGGCCGCGCCCCCATCGGCCGCTTCCGGCTCTTAGCGTCCCCCGCCGCGGATTGCGACGCCGTTTCCGCGCCGCTCGGCGGCGAAGGCTTTGGGGACAAACATCTTGTTCTCGCGGCGAATCGCCTTCAGGAGCGGCCCAAAGCCAGCCGCCGCACGAAAGCACGACCGATCCGGGCATGATGATCTCAATCGCCATGGCGACCTATAACGGCGCCCGTTTCCTCGAGCAGCAGCTGGAGAGCCTGGCGCGCCAGACCCGCCTGCCCGACGAGTTGGTGGTGACCGACGATGCGTCGAGCGACGGCACGCCCGAAATCGTCGCGCGTTTCGCCGCCACCGCGCCCTTCCCGGTGCGGCTGGAGCGGAACCCGTCGAACCTCGGCTTCAACGGCAATTTCGGCCGCGCCCTTTCGCTCGTGCGCGGCGAGCGCGTGTTCATCTGCGACCAGGACGATATCTGGTATCCGGAGAAAATCGAAACCGCGCTCGCCTTTGCCGACACCCATCCGGAGCTTCTTGCCCTGATCAACGACGAGGATCTGGCGGACGGCGAGGGGCGTCCGCTCCACGCCACCTTCCTCGGCAACGTCCGTAAGCTCGGCTATGCGGACCTCTACCATGTCGCCGGCTGCTGCACGTTGCTGTCCAAGGCGGTGCTGCCGCTGATCCTGCCCTTCCCGGACGTCGGCAATTACGACGGCTGGATCGCCCAGATCACCGATCGCCTCGGCCTGCGCGGCGTTCTCGACCGGCCGCTCCAGCTCTACCGGCGCCACGGCTCCAATACGACGGAGACTGTCCTCGCCCAGGGCGGAGCGTCGCGCTGGAAGCTGCTGCGCGCCTATGCCGGCCGCGATCCCCGCCAGGGGTGGCAGGCGACCATCGCCGTTCTCGCCGCCTGCCGCGACCGCATCGCCGCCTGCCGCGCCGAAGCGGAGGCGCTGGTCGGCCCCGCCCGCGTCGATGCCGCGCTCGCAGGCCTGGACGCCGAAATCGCCCGTTGGACCCGGCGCCTCGCTTTGCTCGACCGCCCTCGGCCGCTGCGCGCGCCGGCGGTGCTGCGCCTGTGGGGAAGCGGCTTCTATCGCAGCTTCGGCGGCGGACGGAGCGCCCTCACCGACCTCGTGCGGGCGTGAGGAGAGCGGCGCGATGTGCGGAATAGCAGGCTTCGTCGATCCCTCCCAAGGCCAGGACATGCTCGCCGCGATGACGAGCGCCATCGCCCGCCGCGGTCCGGACGATGTCGGCTATTATCTGGAGAGCGGCGTCGGCCTCGGCCACCGCCGCCTCGCAATCATCGATCTCTCCCCGCTCGGCCATCAGCCGATGCGCTTCGAGAGCCTCGTCACCGTCTTCAACGGCGAGATCTACAATTATCGCGAGGTCGCCGCCGAACTCGAGGCGAAGGGCTACAGCTTCACCTCCAGCAGCGACACCGAGGTGGTGCTGAAAGCCTTCCACTGCTGGGGCCCGCGCTGCGTCGAGCGCTTCATCGGCATGTTCGCCATCGCCATCTGGGACGAGGCGGAGCGCGCCCTGTACCTGATCCGTGACCGTGCCGGGGTGAAGCCGCTCTACTACACGGCGAGCGGCGGCCGCCTCGCTTTCGGCAGCACGCTGAAGGCGCTGCGCCCCTATCTCTCACCCGACCAGCGCACCCAGATCGACACCGCCGCGCTCTCCGAGTTCCTGTCCGTCGGCTACGTCAACTCGGGCCTGTCGATCCTCGCGGCGGTGAAGAAGGTTCCCCAGGCGCACATCGTGAAGTTCCACGACGGCCGCATCACCGAGGAGCGCTATTGGGACGTCCACTTCGCCGAAAATCCCGCTTGGGCCGAGCGTCCGCTCGACGACCTCGTCGATGAGCTCGAGGAAATCGCCGTCAGCGCCTTCAAATACCGGATGGTCGCGGACGTACCGGTGGGCGTGTTCCTCAGCGCCGGCGTGGACAGCTCGCTGGTGACGGCGATCCTGTCGAAACATTACGGCCAGCTCCACACCTTCACCATCGGCTTTGCCGACAAGGCCTATGACGAATCGGCCGACGCCCGTCGCATCGCCGAGCATCTCGGCACCATCCACGAGGAAGCGGTGCTTACCCCCGAGCGCGGCCGCGACATCCTCTCGCGCTTCTACGATATCTACGACGAACCGCATGGCGACTCCTCCGGCATCCCCACCGCGTTCGTCTCCGAAATCGCGGCACGCGGCGGCGCCAAGGTGGTGCTCAGCGCCGACGCCGGCGACGAGCTGTTCGGCGGCTACACGCGCTACGTCGAATTCTACCGCCGCTGGGACCAGGTCCGCCGCCTCGGCCGGGCCGGCCGCGCCGGCGGCCGTACGCTGCTGCGCCTGATCAGCTCGGTCAGTTCGCCGGCGCGCAGCGAGCGGCTCAGCCGCTATGCCGACATGCTCGACGAGCAGCCGTTCATCCCCTTCATGCAGAAGCGCATCCGCGCCGCTTCCTCACGCGACTATCGGACCCTCTTCCCCGCCTTCGAGGACCGTCTGACCCCCGCGGGCGAGGGGACTTTGCTCGATCAGATGTGCGAGTGGGATTTCAAGCGCTACATGGTCGACGACATCCTCGTGAAGGTCGACCGCGCCACTATGTACCACAGCATCGAGGGCCGGGAGCCGTTCCTCGACCACCGCCTCGTCGAGTTTGCCGCCCAAGTGCCGAATCGGTTCAAGATGGACGGCGGCGAGACCAAGCTCATCCTGAAGCGCCTGCTCGGCCGCTACCTCCCCAAGCCGCTCTACGATTTGCCCAAGCGTGGCTTCGGCGTGCCGCTGATGGACTGGATCCGCGATTTCTACCGCGACCGGTTCGTCGAGATACTCGAAGGCGGCAGCGGCTATTTCGACCGCAAGGAGATCGCCCGCCTCCTCGACCGCTACCGCCGCGGCGAGCCGATCAACTATGCGATCATTTGGTATCTGTTCAGCTTCCAGACCTGGTACGACGATTGGACGGCGGAGGCGTGAAGCCGCGCCCGCGCCCGCGCATCGTCCACGTCATCGATTCGCTCGGGCGCGGCGGCGCAGAGACCCTGCTGGTCGGGCTGTTGCCGCTGCTCGCGGCGCATTATGAGATCATCCTCGTCACCCTGACCGCCGACAGCGACTTCCCGCCCGAGGCGGTGGTCGCGGCGGAGCGGCACTGCCTCGATTTTACCGGCTTCAAGTCGCTCCCCCGCTGCGTGCTCGCCTTGCGCAGGATCATCCGCAGGGTGCAGCCGGACCTCGTCCGCTCGCAGCTCTTCCTCAGCAGCATCGTCGCCCGCCTTGCGACGCCCGCCTCGATTCCTTTGGTCTTCTCGATCCACAGCGCGATGAGCGCCGACGCCTACGGCAAGAACCGTCACGCGCTGCCGCTCGAGCGCCTCACCTACAGGCCGCGCCACTCGGTAATCGCCGTGTCGAACGAGGCGCTTGCCGATTTCGACCGCCATGTCGGAATCAAGGGCAAGGCCTTCGTGCTCCACAACGCGGTCGACGAAGCCTTCTTCTCGGGGGCCCGCGCAGCCGGCGACGGTATGCCGGGAGAACCCATCCGCCTGGTGGCGGTAGGCAACCTCAAGGAGGCGAAGAACTACCCCTTCCTGGTGCAGGCGGTGCGCCGCGTCCCCGCCGGGATCGTGACTCTCGACATCTATGGCGAGGGGCATTTGCGCGGGCCGCTGGAGGCGGAGATCGCGCGCCACCGGCTTCCGGTGCGGCTGATGGGCAAGAGCGGCGACATTCCGGCTTTGCTCGGCGGCTATGACGCCTTCGTGATGCCGTCGCTCTACGAAGGGTTCGGCATCGCCGCCGCCGAGGCGATGGCCGCCGGACTGCCGATGCTGCTGTCCGATCTGCCGGTGCTGCGCGAGATCAGCCACGGCAACGCCATCTTCTTCGATCCGCACGATCCGGAGAGTCTCGCCGCATCCCTCCGCTCACTGCCGGAGCGGACGGGGGAGCTGCGCGCGATGGCGGAACGCGGCATCGCCATCTGCCGCGAATATTACCGGCGCGATGCCTATCTCGCCAAGCTCATGGCCCTCTATGCCGGGCTCATGGCTCCAGCCCCTGATCGGGCAGGCCGGCAAGGTCCGACAGCCGATTGAGCGAGACGAGGTCGCGCTCGGTGGCGATGGGAAGCGCCTCGACGCGGCACCCGCGCTCCGCAAGATGCCGGACGACGTAGAGGAAGCCGTGCTCCCCCGTCTCCCGCCCACGCGCGCCGTCCAGCGCCTGCTCCAACACCGCGAGAACCGCCTGCGGGCGGATGACGAAGAGGCCGATGTCGCGCTCACCCGGGCCGGGGACGAGCCCGGCTTCGCGCGTCTCGATGAGCGCGGTGACGCGCCCCTCAGCGTCGCGCTCGACGATCGTATACGCCTCGTCGACGTGCCGGGTGGCGAAGGTGAAGTCGTTGCCATGGTCGCGGTGCGCCGCCACCAGAGCTTCGACGGTGACACGTTCGAGCAGCGGGATGTCGCCCCACACGATCAGCAGATGCTCCGTCTCGGCAGCCCCTTGCGCCTGCCGGAAGAGCAGGATCGCGTCGCCCATGCCGGTCGGCCGGCTTTGCTCGATCAGCTCGGCCGTCGCACCGTCCGCGCCGAGCGTCGCGCGGATCGGCGCCGCGCCCAACGGGCTGACGATCACGACCGGGTTCGGGTCGAGGGGGCGCAGGAGGTCGAGCAGGCGCAGCAGGATCGGCCGGCCGAGGACCGGGTGCAGGGTCTTGGGATAGGGCAGGCCGGCGCGGCTGCCGGTGCCGGCGGCGGCGATCAGCGCGCGCAGCTCAGGCATCGAAATCCTTGCCGATCCGGCCCTTCAGGCCGCGCGTGATCGCCTTCCACAAGGTGGGGCTGCGCGGCCCGGCGACGTAGCTCAATGCCATCCCGGGCGAGTTGCGCCGGGCGGTACGGACGAGCGCGACGGCGACGGCCATCACGTTCCGGAGTTTGCGGCGGTCGAAATAAAGGTGGTTGAGGATGATCGTGTTCTTGATGAAATAATAGACCTTCTCCGGCGAGAGCGGCCGCTTCGTCACGTCGGGATGGTAGTGCCGGGCGTCGAGGTGCGAGACGACAGGCCCGACGCGCCGCAGGCGCATGAAATAGTCCACCTCGTCGCCGAACATGAAATAGTCCGGGCACACGTTGCCGATCACACGCGCCGCCGCGACGCTGACCAGCGCGCCGTTGAACAGGTGCGCGAAGGGATAGAGGCCGTCCGGCGCCGCCGCCCGCAGCCCCTCCAGTGTCGGGATCTTGCGGGGCGCACCGACCAGCACCGGGTTGCCGGCCGGATTGAGCTTGGGGAACGGAAAGACGAAATGGCTGTGCTCCCCCTCGCGCAGCACCACCGAGGAGACGCACGCCACCCCGTCGACAAGGCTGCCCTCGAGAACGGCAAGCGCGGCCGGATCGGGATAGCCGTCGTCGTCCATCAGCCAGACGGCGTCGAAGCCCCCGGCGATCGCCTCGTCGATCGCCCGGGCCCAGCCGCCGGCGGAACCGAGATTGGCCTGAGTCACATAGTCGACGCCCTTCGCCTCCAACATCTCGATCGTGCCGTCGCTGCTGCTGTTGTTGATGACGAGCAGGCGGTCGGGCGGGCGGGACTGGGCGAGGATGTGGTCGACGCAGCGTTCGAGCAGGTCCTTGCGATTGTAGGTGACGACGCTGGCGAGGATTCTCATGCGAGCGCCTCCAGCGCCCTGAGCAGCGGCGCCCAGCGGATTCCGTCCCCGTCCGGAGCCTGGACGATGCGCACGGCATCGATCCCCGCCGCCGCCGCCGCGGCGAGGCCGCTGTCCGCATCCTCGAACACCAAGGCCTCCGCAGGGGGTGCGTCGTGGGCGAAGAGTGCTTTCAGGAACGGCTCCGGGTCGGGCTTGCCGCGTGTCACATCCTCGGCGGTGATCACCGGGTCGAAACAACCGTCGAGGCCGACGCGCGCCAGCGAGGTCTCGGCGCCGCGTCGGGAGGCCGAGGTGCACAGAGCGAGCGCGAAGCGGCTGCGCGCCGCGCGGACGAAATCCACGGCACCTTCGATCGCCGACAGCTCCGTCTCCAGCATCCGCAACGCCCGGTCGCGCTTCTCCCCAACCAGCCGGCTACGCTCGGCCTCGCCCAAGGCAAGGCCTGCTGCGAGCTTGTCGACAGCGGCCGCCGTCGTCATCCCGGCGATGGCATTGTAGTCGACGGACACGCCGTGCGGCGCGAAGGTCTCCTCAAAGGCGCGGGCGTGGAGCGGCGAGCTGTCGACCAGCGTGCCGTCCAGGTCGAAGATGAGCAGCCGCTTGCGCGACAGGAGCTGGGCCAGTGGGGAGAGGCTCATGCCCCTGCGGCCGCCTCATTGTAGAGGCTGAGGATGGTGCCGATGACCTTCTCGCCGTCATGCTTCCCCGGCGCCGCGGCAGACTCGAAATCCTGCACGATGCGGCGGACCGGGATTTGCGCGAAATTCTGCTCGTCGTCGTCGACATAGGTTTCATCGGGCTTACGGCGCCCGTCGTTGACGAGGGCCGCCGAGAACAGTTCCTCCATCGCGTGGTGACGCCCTTCAGCCATGCACAGATAGCGATACGCCCCCTCCAGATAGTCGGATGTGCGGTAGGTCGGCGTCTCATAGTCGGCGCCGATGTTGGTGACGAAGACCTTGAGCGCCTCCTGGTTCCGGGCGATGGTCTCGGCGATGCCTCGCGACATGTATGTGGGGTAGAGCGAGCTGTGCTGCGTTCCCGCCGAATAGACGATGATGTCGGCCTGGCTCAGCGCCAGCCGCACGCCGGGCGACGCGGAGGCCGCGGCGTGGTGGCGGCTGAGGAAGTAGCGCTGCTCCTCCAGGCTCAGCCGGGCGAACCGCTCGCGGTCGAGCGGCCGGTCGAGCAGGTAGACCGCGTCGATCAGCACGTTGGAGCGCAGCTCGACGATCTCGGCTTCCGAATAGAGCACTTCGCCGTTGCGGCGCAGCGCCATCAGCCATTTGTTCTCGACGCTGTTGGGAAGCACCGTTCCCCGCAGGCGGAACAGCCGGTCCATGGCCCGGGTGGTGAGCTCCATGTCCCGGCGGCAGGCGAGGAAGGCGCCGGCATAGAGGCAGTTCATGAGCGAGCAGTCGGCGAATTCGAAGCGCGCGCCTCGGGCTTTTTCGATGACTTCGAGGCCGTCGACGAACTCGCGCACGAAGGTGCGCACCGCCGCCGCGATCGTCGCGTTGGTAAGAATAATCCCGGCCACGTCCGCCGCGCCCCCGGCGAAGCGCCGCATGTCGGCAAGAACCTCCTCGCGGGCGGTGTCGACCGGGTATCGGAAGGCGAAGAGGGCGCGGCTCGATTCGTGGTGCGGGCTGTCCTCCGGAAGCATCAGCTCCTGCACCTTGCGGATATCCGACGGGCCCAGCATGTCGAAGAAACGGCGGATCTCGCCCGTGGATTTGCCGTCGTCATAGGCGTTGACGATCGAGGTGACGTTCAGCCCCTGGTGGCGCAGCATCGCCGGAATGATCGACGCGGCGCCGCGGCCTCCGTTCAAAACGACGATGTTCAGCATGCCGTCCTCGTATCGCCCCCCCTCGGCGCCGCTTCCGCGTTCGTCAGCTTCCTATAGATGCTGTCGTAGCGCCTAACACCCTCTTCCAGCGAGAATTCGCCGCTCGCGGCGCGAATGCCCGCGTCCGCCGCCTTCGCCGCCAGGACCGTCTCAACTGCGGCGCGCAGCGTCTCCGGCCGGAAGTCCGGCACCACCACCGAGCCGTTGCGCTCCGGGCTCACGATGCGGTCGATGTCGCCATAGCCGGTGTTGGCGATGATCGGTACGTTCATCGCGAACAGCTCGCCGAGCTTGGTGGGCGAGCAGCCGGCCTTGGAGAGGGTCGGCCGGATGAACACCGCCGAAAGGTCGGCAAGGGCGATATATTGCGGAATGTCGCGCCTGTCGGCGGAGGTGAAGCGCAACGCCTCCCTCGGGATGCCGAGCCGATCCGCCTCCGCTTCCACCAGCTCGCGGCCATTATTGGCGAGGAACAGGAAGATGGCGTCCGGTCGCACTGCGCGCAGCTCGCGGAACAGCGCCATCATCTCCGCCAGCAGATAGTCGGCGCCGAGGCTGCCGAGATAGAGGAGCAACGTCGCGCCCTCGGCGACGCCCAGCGCCCGGCGCTTCTCGGCGACCTTCTCCGCCGCGACCTTCGCCGGATCGAACAGCGAAAAGTCGGCGCAGCAGGGGATCACCGTGTAATTTGCTCGGCTCCCGCCCACGACGTGGGGATGGCGGGCGATGAGCAGGTCGGCCGCGCGGTCGGTCAAGGTGACGACATGGTCGGCATTGCCGAGCACCTCCGGCTCCCGCCGCAGCAACCAGCGGAAGACGAACTTGAACCGCTTGGTCTCGATGCCGACGTCCGCCCAGAAATCGCGGAAATCGGCTAGGTAGGCCATGCCGAAACGGCGCTTCAGGCGGCTGGCGACGTCGAGCGGGAGGTAGGAGCGGCAATGGACGATGTCCGGCCGCTCCGCCGCCGCCACCCTCACGGCCGCGCGCCACATCAACAGCATCGTCCAGAAGGAGGAGACGAGCGGCGGACGGTTGGCGTAGCGCACGCGCGTCCAGCGTATGCCGACCGCGTCGAACAGCGAGACGTAGCGGGCGATCGCCTCCTCCCGCCCGGCCTTCTCGGCGCTGACGATATGGATGCTGTGGCCGAGACGCGCGAGGCCGATCAGGTAAGGCGCGATCTGCGCCTGGCCGATATGATCGGTAATGCCGTCCTGCGTGAGGTAGAGAGCGGTCGCCATTCAACGGGCTCCGCGCGCGGTTCGGGTTATGATCATGATGGTCCCGCCGCTCAGTTGTCCGCCGTCAGCGGAATGAACTTGTAGGGAAGCCACGCCCAGCTGTTGTCCGCCCAATTCAGCCAGACGAACTGGATCGTCGCCGAATAGAGGACGACGAAGAGGACGAGCTGCACGTTCGAGCGGCCCTTGTCGGCGAACGCCGTCGGCAGCCGTCCGAGCACGAACATCTGCAGCGGGATGAGGTAGAGCGCGAGCCGGTCGACGGCGGCCGCGGAGTCGGTGAGGACCAGGCCCGCGAGCGCCAGCAGCGCCGCCAGTGAGAAGTTTCGCCACAGCTTGCGCTCCTGATCGTTGACCGCGAACCGCCGCTGGAAGAGCAGGAAGAGCAGAGCTGGCGGAATGTTCATCGGCACCCGGAACGCGGCGCCGCCGGAGCCGTATTCGGCGGTCACATAGTTGATCATCAGCCTGTCGACCGAGGCCTGGACGAACAGGTAATAAACCAGTGCCGCGCTGGCCATGATGACGAGGCCGGTCACCAGCCGGTTGCGGGTCGCGGTGAGCGCGACGAGGGGGGCGATGACCACCGCCGATTTATGGAACGCGGCGGCGAGCAGCAGGTAGATGCCGAAATGCCAGATCGGCTTGCGGTCGAAATTCGCGAGGCCCGCCAGGATGAAGCCGATCGCGACCGCCTGGCGGGTATAGCCCATGGCGACGACAATCACGAGGTACGGGATCGAGACGAGGATGATCAGCCACGGATTGGGCTGGCGTCGCGCGAAACGGACGAGGCCCCAGCTGAACAGGATCGCGCAGACGAGGTTCACCAGCCAGACGCCGATGCCCATCTGACCGACCACCCAATTCAAGACACCGTAGCCCGGATCCTGCGCGCGCGCACCGCTGATGCCGTTTGCGGTGATGTCCTTGAAGATGTCGATATAGTTGATCCAGTCGCCGCCGACTTCCCAGCGCAGCCCGATCATCAGCGCAACCGCCACGCCCATGGCGAGGAAATAGGGTCCGCCGGTCACGCGGCGGTTTTCGTCGGGCCGGTAGAGGGATGCCCCCGCCGCGAACAGCGAGAACAAGAGCCAATAGGGAAACACGAAACGACTCCCGCGGGGATTGCGGCCGCGAATTGGCGGGCGACACGATCGGTTGCGCGCTATAGAACGCACGCCCGCCTCCCGTCCAGTCGGAGGCGCCCGTTAGCCCTCCATTCGCCCCTTGTACGAAAGCGCCGATGCAGCCCCGGTCGATCGTCATCTCGATCAACGCCTCCTGGAACATCGTCAACTTCCGGCTGGGGCTGATCCGGGCGCTGCAGGCGGACGGGCACCGGGTGATCGCGCTCGCCCCGGACGATGCCTACAGCCGCCGCTTGGCCAAGCTCGGCATCGAGTATCGCGGCATCGAGATGGACAAGAAGGGGCTCTCGCCCCTCGCGGACCTTCGTTTGCTGCGCTCCTACCGGCGCATCTTGCGGGAGCTCGGCCCCGATCTCTTTCTCGGCTACACCGCCAAGCCGAACATCTACGGCTCGCTTGCCGCGCACAGCCTCGGCATGCGGGTGATCAACAACGTCTCGGGCCTCGGCACCGCCTTCATCCGCGGCGGCTGGCTGCTGCGCATCGTCTCCATGCTCTACCGCCGCGCCTTCCGGCGCTCCGCGCGGGTGTTCTTTCAGAATCCGGAGGACCGCGACCTGTTCGTCGCCAAGCGTCTGGTCCGGCCGGACCAGACGGGCCTGCTGCCCGGCTCAGGCATAGACCTATCGCGGTTTAGCCCGCCCCCAGACGTGCCGCGCGACGACGGAGACGCGTTCCGCTTCCTCCTCGTCGGGCGAGTCATCCGCGACAAGGGAATCCTCGAATATGTCGAGGCGGCGCGGCGGCTGCGGCCGCGCTGGCCGGACGTGAAGTTCCAGCTGCTCGGCTTTGTCGATGCCGAGAACCGCACCGCCATCTCAAAGGACATTGTGGACGGCTGGGTCGCCGAGGGCCTGATCGACTATCTCGGCGCCGCCGACGACGTTCGACCGTTTGTGGCCGCGGCGGACTGCGTCGTCCTCCCCTCCTACCGCGAAGGACTCCCCCGGACGCTGCTCGAGGCGGCGGCGATGGCGCGGCCGCTGATCGCCACCGACGTGCCGGGCTGCCGGCACCTCGTCCGCGACGGGGTCAACGGCCTGCTGTGCGAGGTTCGCGACGCCGACGCGCTTGCCGCAGCGATGGAGCGAATGCTGGGAGCGGCGCCGGAACAGCGCGCGGCCTGGGGCGCCGAGGCCCGCGCCATCGCCGAGCGCGAGTTCTCCGAGGAGGTTGTGATCGCCCGCTACCGCGACGCCATTGCCGAGGCGTTCGCCTGACCCGAAGCTAATCCGCCGAGAGGTGCCGGGCCGCTTTCTTCGGGTCCTGCGCCGCGCGCGCCTGCACCTTCGCGCGCGGATCGGCAATGAGGCCGCAGCACATCGCGAACACTGCGCTCATCGCGGCGGTGCGCAGCGGATAATCGACGATGCTGTGGGCGAGGATCGCGCCGATCGCGATGGTCGCCGCGCGGGCAAAGGGATCGGCGTCGTCGCGGCTCCACAGGACGAAGGTGCGCCTCATCCACCACAGGACGAAGGCGAGGACGAGCAGGAGCCCCGGCACACCCATCTCCAGCGCAAGCTCCAGATAGTCGCCGTGCGTGTGGTTCATGAAATAGCGGCCGACCCGCGCCGGGTCTTCATGGGCGCGGTAGATTTGCTGGAACGTGCCGATGCCGCTTCCGAACGGCAGGAACTCGCCGGCGGCGCGCGCCGTGGTCGAGAAGCTGTGCAGACGCGAATCCTCGGCGGTCTTCGATTGCTCGCCGGTCAGATTGTTGTTGAACGGCGCGGAGAAGGCGGCGGCGACCGAGCCTGCCAGCAGCAATGCGAGAACGATGGCGGTCCATCCCGGCACCCGCCGCTTGCGCGAGAAGACCAGCAGGGCGCTCGCGCCGGCGACCGGCAGGGCAAGGCCCATGCCCGCGATAGAGGTCGCGCCGGCGAGGCCTACGACGATGACGGCGCCGGTGCCGGCCAGCACCACCAGCAGCCCCGACGATTTCTGCAGCGAACGGCCCTTGTTGAGCGCGTTGAGGTATAGGGCGGCGAGGAACGGCACGGTGGCGAGCAGCAGCGTAGCGAGGTGGTTGGCGTTGGAGAAGAACCCCGTCATCGCCCCATAATTGGTGATGTCGTAAAGATAGGCGGATGATCCCTGGCCGCCGGCAAGCTGCAGCGCCCCCATCGCCACCGACACGATCGAGACTATGGCGAGGCACCAGGCGAGCCAGCTCGACCGGTAGGCGCCGAGGACAACGATCCCCGTGAGCATGGCCGCGGCGGGCAGCAGCCACAGCGCCGAGGAGATCGTTTTGAACGGCTCGAGCGACAGCGGCAGCCACGGCAGCGGCCGGCCAAGCAGGCGGTAGCCTTCGGCGATAGGTGCGCGCCCCGGCAGGTGGCTCCACAGCCCCGGCGGTAGCGGCACCAATTGCAGCAGGATCAGCGCGAGCAGCAGCACAGCGAGTCCGAGCGCCTGGCGCGACGCCGAGGAGAGCGGCGTGCCGCGCCGGCTCGCCGCGGCGTAGAAAAGCAGCAGCAGCGCGGCGATCTGAAGGGCGAGATTGCTCCACCAGCCCGCCGCGCTCGCCCCGCCGAGGAGCAGGCACGAGAGCAGGAAAGCGGGCATCAGGCCGACGCGGATGCGGTGGATCATCGCCCGCCCACCGGTACGATCTGGAGGTTGGAGATGGTGGCGGTCTGCTCGGCGGCAACGTCGCCCGGCACGCCTTCGAGGCGCAGCCACTCCGCGCGGCAACCGGCCGGCACCGTGAACGCGCCTGCAAGCGGCTTCGGCGCGGAGCTGACGTCGGTCAATGGCAGCTGCGCGAGCGGCGCCTTGGCCTCGAGGCAGGTGACCGACCAGATGAGCCGGGTGCCGTCGCCCTTGGCGGCGCCCTCGGCCCGCATCTGCAGGCGGTAGGCGCCCGGCTTCAGGATCAGGAGCTGACGCGCGAGCACGCGCGATGCGCGTCCGTAATAATCGATCTGGAGGTTGCCACGGCCGCGCTCGGCGACGCCCTCGCCGTCGCTGCTGAGCTGCCAGTTGAACGGGGGGCCGCCCGGCGCGCCGGCAAATCCGGCGTCGTAGAGCCCCTTGCTCGTCGGATCGCCGGAAAGCCGGGTCGCGGCCTGCCACAGCCGATAGGCGCGGTCGACCTGGCCGGCGGCGACGAGCTTGTCGAGGAGGACGCCCTGCCATGCCGGCGGGTGGGCTGGATCGCCGCCGCTGCCGGCTTCGGCGGCGAGCGCGATGACGAGATCGGCATCGCCGTCGCGCGTGGCGAGATTGGCGAGCGTCAGGTCGCGTATCTCGGGGTTGCGGCGCAGCATCTTGGCGAGGCCGGGCCGCGTCTTGGGGTCGCGCGCCAGCCGGCTCAGTTCCGGCACCAGCGCACCGCCCGCCTCCGGGATCAGCCGGGTCAGGGCGGCGAGTTCGGTCCCCGCCTGCTCGGAGCGGTTATGCTGCATGTAGAGATCGAGCAGCAGCAGCCGCGTGAACCGCCCGCGTGGATTGCGGCGCCGCGCCTCGCTGAGCAGCGCCTCGGCGCGGGCATCGTCATGGCCGGCCGCGGCGGAGACCCCCGCGAGGAGGAAAGGCTCGTCGGCCAATGCGGCGCGGTTCAGCGCGGCAAGCGCCTGCTCCTGCGTCTGCGGATCGACCCGGCCGCCGCGCAGCGAGAATTCCGTCATCGCGACGATGAGCGGCCCGCGCGGGTCACCCCGCGCCACCTCTGCCGCGAGGAACGGCCGGGTGCGCCCGAGCGCATTCACCACCGCCGATTCGACGGCCCACCAGCCGGCGAAGAGGATTGCAGCGGCCGCGGCGACGATGCGGGCGATCCGCCCGGCGCCGAAGCCGTGGCGGCGGCGCCTACTCCTCACGCTGCGCGATGAGCTTGATTTCGCGCTCACGGCTGCCGACGCCGCCGTAGCGATAGGGCTCATAGCCATAGCCGTAGCCATAACCATAACCGTGGGCGCGCGCGTGGAACTTGGTCAGCACCGCACCGACGATGTTGCCGCCGGCATTCTTGAGGCGGGTAATGGCATCGAGGGCCGCGCGGCTGCGGGTCTTGCCGCTCTCGACGACCAGCAACGTCGCGCGGCAGACGCCGGCGAGCAGCGGAGCGTCGGCGAGGCCGAGCACCGGCGGGCCGTCGACGATCACCATGTCGTAATGGGTGAGCGCTTCGGCGATGATCGTCTTGAGGCGCGAGGAGGCGAGCAGCTCGGCCGGGTTCGGCGGCAGCGGTCCGCAGGGCAGCAGCGAGAGGTTCTCGAACTGCGTCTTGAGCACGTGCTTGGGCAGAGGGTCAGAATTGGTGAGCAGCTTCGACAGGCCTTCGTCTGGATCGCTGCCGGTGACGAAGGCCGGCTTGCGAAGGTCGCCGTCGATCAGCAGCACGTTGTTTCCCAGCCGCGCGAAATTCTGGGCGAGGGCGAGCGTGGTGCTCGACTTGCCTTCCGCGGCGCGCGTTGAGGTGATGAGCAGGGTCTTGGGCGCCCCCGTCTCGGTGGTGAACTGCAGCGACGTCCGGAGCGAATAATAGGCCTCCGAAATCGGCGACGACTGGTCCTTGAGTTCGTCGGCGAGCGCATCGTTGCCCTTCTTGCGCGGGATGACCCCGAGCGACGGCAGCCCCAGCTTCTCGCGGACGTCCTCGGGAGTCTTGATCGTGTCGTTCAGGAACTCGAGGGCGAGCGCCGCGCCGAGACCCGCGATGAGGCCGAGACCGAGACCGATGAGGAGGTTCAGCATCAGATTGGGCTTGTACGGCCCCCCCGGCGGATCGGCACGATCGACGACCGAAACGGCGCTGGTGCCGATGCCGCTGGCCACGCCGATCTCCTTGTAGCGCTGGAGGAGGGCGTCGTAGAGCGAGCGGTTGGTCTCCACCTCGCGCTGCAGGATGTTGTACTGGATGCCGGCGCCGCGAAGGTCGAGCACCTGCGCCTTGAGCTGGTCGACGCGTGACTGGAGCGCCCGCTCGGACGCGGCGGCCGCCTGATATTCGCCGAGAAGCGTGGAGGCGTGGCTGCTGGTGACGCTGCCCTGCTCGCGCTTCAGCTGCGCGGTCAGCGTGTCGATGCGCGCGCGCAGCCTTACCATGTCAGGATATTCCGGCCGGAAGGTGCTGAGCTTCTCCTGATAGGTGCTCTCGAGCTCGCCGATCTGGGTGCGCAACGGGGCGGTGCTCGCCACCACTTCGCTGGTCTGGACATTGCCCTGCTTGCGATAGGCCTGCTCCGCCTGGATGCGCCGGGTCTGCGCCTGCGCCAAGGCCATGTTGAGCTGCGACAGCTCGGCGCCCTGGAGCGAGCTGGCATCGTTGGTGCCGCCGCCGCCCTTGCTGGCGTCGCTGCTGCCGAGGTTGATCAGGCTTCGCGCCTGCGCATAGGCGACAGCCTCGCGCTCCGATTTCTCAAGGGCCGCGCGGGTGTCGGCGATCTTCCGCTCGAGGAAGTGGCGCGCATAGTCGGTCGCCTGGTAGCGCCGCTCGATGTTCGAATTGATGAAATCGTCGGCGAAGCTGTTGGCGATCTGCGCCGCCAGCGTCGGCGACGGGGAGGAGTAGGAAATGCGGACGATGCGGCTGTTCTCGACCGGCTTGACGATCAGGTTGGACTGCAGGATTCCGGCCGCCCACTTGATCCGCTGATTGCGGTCGCCGCCCTGCGGCATGAACTCCTTGTTGGAGGCGAGGTTCAGGTCCTGCGCCACGCGCTGCGCGAGGTTCTGGCTCTGGAGCAGGCTGTATTGGGTGGCGAGAAAGCTGCGCTCGTCGCCGCCCATCGTCATGCGGCCGCCCTTGGTGGGATCGGTCACCTCGATCGTCGGTGGATTCATCTCGAGCGTCGCCGAGGCGCGGTAGAGCGGCGTCGTCAGGAAGGTCGCGACGATCGCGCCGGCAAGGCCGACGGCGACGGCGCCGAGGATCAGCCAGCGCCACTCCGACACCACGCGCCACAGGGTGGCGATGTTGAGGTCACCGGCGGCCAGGCCGGTGGGGCGCGGCGCCCACTCCTGCGGGAGCGCGAGCGCGCCGCCCGTCTGGGGGGCGAGGGGCCATACCGGCTGGGCGCCCGCGGGCCCGATCTCGTTCTTGCTCATGGGAGCGAAAGCTGCCTTTCACATGGCGCGCGATCGAACGCGCGGCTGGATGTCTTTAGAATGGCCGAAACAGGCTGAGGAGCGGCAGCGACGTCAGCACCGTCTGCCACACGCTCTTCACCTTAGATCCGTCGACGACGACAATATCGCCGGCGAAGATGCGCGGATCCTCGGCCTCGCCGCGGCGAATCGACTGCAGGTCGAAGGCCGCCGCCATGCGCTCGCCCTTGATCGTCCTGAACACCGCGACGCGGTGCGGATTGGCGCTTTCGTCGGTGCCGTGGGCAAGCGCCACGACTTGAACCAGGGTCAGCGGACCCGTGACCGGGAACTGGCCGGCACTGCGCACGGCGCCGTCGACCGTGACGACGCGCGTGCTCGACGATTTGACGACGACGTTGACGTCGGGATGCTGCAGATATTTGGCGCCGAGCAGCTGCGCCAGCTTCTGGTTGAGCTGGTTCGTCGTCATGTCGACGGCCTTGACGTTGCCCAGCAGGGGCAGCGTGATCGTGCCGGTGAGGTCGACCGGGAAATCCCCGGAAAGATCAGGTACCTGGAACACGTTGATGTGGAGGACGTCGAGCGGCGCGACCCGGTAATCTTCCTCGATGACCGTGGGCGCGGGCGAATCGGGATGCCCGAAATCCTTGACCCCGTAGGGGATCTTGCCGCCCCGCGAGCCGGCGCAGCCGGAGAGGATCAAGGCGCCGGCGAGCAACGCGGCGACGCCGATACGGCGCGGCGTCGCGGACGCGGCGGCGGTGAGGGCGGGCCTATGGCCCCCCGGGCGATTTTCCAGATTCATTGACACGGACAGTCCTGATTCTGCCAATTGTAAGCGGAACCCCTTACCGATTGCGCCTCGCCGGTCAAGGCGATATGGGCCGGCGGCGGCTGCTGACGGCACCAAAGTCGTTGAGTTTCAAAGCCTTTTCAGCTTCGGTGAGAATCCTGTGCAGGGCCTGCGCCGGTGGCCAGGTACCAGCGGCGGTCGCCTTCGACGGCGAGCGCGGTCAGCACCCCGGTGCGATAGGCGCCGGTGTCGATGCCGATCCGGTTCGGCCGCTCGTCGACGGCCTCGAAGATCGTGTGTCCATGGACGACGACGCAGCCATGGTCGTGCGCGTCGCTGAGGAACGGGTCGCGGATCCAGCGAAGGTCGGTGCGGTCCTGCTCCTCAATGGCGATGCCCGGGCGGATGCCGGCATGGACGAACAGATAATCCCCGAACGCGAAGGTGTCGCCGAAGCTTTCGAGGAAGTCGCGATGCTTGCGCGGCACCTTGGCGCGCAGCATGGCCACCGCCTCGTCCTCGTCGATGCGGCGCAGGAGATCGGGATCGACGCCGTAGCTCGCCGCGCATTCGGCGCCGCCGAATTTCAGCCAGTTGGCGAGGAAGCGGGCGTCGCCGCCGAGGATGGTGAGGAACACCTCCTCGTGATTGCCGGCGAGGAAGACGGGGCGGATATGCTCGGGCCGCCACTTGCGCAGCCGCTCGATCACCCCGGCGGACTCAGGGCCGCGGTCGATGAGGTCGCCGAGGAACACCGCCCAGGTCTTGCGGGCGGGACGCGACGCGGCGTCGGCCTCGATCCGCGCGAGCAGCGCGTCGAGCAGGTCGAGCCGGCCATGGATGTCGCCGACCGCATAGGCGCGCGCGCCCGATTTGCCGCGCGGCGCCTTGCCCCCACCGCCGCCGACGATCCGCTTGAAGAAACTCATGAGGTGAACGCCTACTCCGCGGCCGCGGCACGCGCGGCCTTATCCAACTGAACGAAAGATGCCCCCGGACGCCATAACTCAGGTGAGCGGGAAAAGCTTCCCCGGGTTCATGATCCCCTTGGGGTCCAGCGCCTGCTTGATGGCGCGAAGCGCCGCGAGCCGCGCCGGCGGGTCGGTCCGCGCCAGCGTCGCCGCCTTCATCTGGCCGATGCCGTGCTCGGCCGAGATCGAGCCGCCGGCGGCGACGACAAGGTCGTAGACGAAGCCGCTCGCCTCCTCGCCGCGCGCCTCGAACCAGCCGGCGATAGGCGGCGGCTGGACGTTGAAGTGGACATTGCCGTCGCCGAGATGGCCGAAGGCGATGACCCGCGCGCCCGGATAACACGCTTCGACCGCGCGCGCCGCCTCGACGACGAATTCGGGCATGGCGGAGACGGGGACCGAAATGTCGTGCTTGAGCCCCGGTCCCTCGCCCCGCTCCGCCTCGGAGATGGAGTCGCGCAGCTTCCACAGCGCCTCGGCCTGTGCCTCGCTTGCGGCGAGAAAGGCGTCGGTCGCAGCACCCTCCTCCAGGGCGGAAGCCAGCGCGGCTTCGAGCCCCTTGGGCGCTTCGGCGGCATGGGCGGGCGCGACGGTCTCGACGAGGACGTTCCACGGCTGCGGCGTATCGAGAGGCGCACGGGTGGCGGGGATGTGCTGAAGGACGAGGGCGAGGGCGGTGGCCGGGACCAGTTCGAAACTCTCCACCGCGTCGCCGAGCCGCTCCTCGAGCCGGCGCAGCAGCTTCAGCGCCGCGCGCGGGCTCTCGACCCCCACCCAGGCGACCGCGCGGGAGCCGATGGCGGGGACGAGCCGCAGCGTCGCGGCGGTGACGACACCCAGCGTGCCCTCCGCGCCGATCAGCAACTGCTTGAGATCATAGCCGCGATTGTCCTTGCGGAGCGGCGACAGGCCCTCGAACAGCGACCCGTCGGGCAGCACCGCCTCGACGCCGAGGACCAGCGAGCGCATCGGCCCGAAGCGCAGCACCTGGGTGCCGCCGGCATTGGTCGAGACGAGGCCGCCGATGGTCGCGGAGCCCCTCGCGCCGAGGGTCAGGGGGAAGCGCCGTCCGATCTCCGCCGCCGCCTCATGCACGTTCGCGAGGATGGTCCCCGCCTCGGCGGTCAACGCATTGTCCTCGGGCGAAAGGCTGCGAATCCTGTTCATCCGCCGTAGCGACAGGATAAGCGCGCCGCCCTCGGCCAGCGGCGTCGCCCCGCCGACCATCGAGCTGTTGCCCCCCTGCGGCACCAGCGCCACGCCGGCCTCTGCACAGCGGGCGACGATCGTGGCCACCTCATCGGTCGAGCCGGGGGAGAGAAGCGCGGCGGCAGCGCCGTGATAGCGCCCGCGCCAGTCCGTCAGCCACGGCGCCATGTCGTCGGCCGCGCGGGTGAAGCCGCGGGGGCCGAGCAGGGCTTCGAGGTCGCGCAGCAGGTTATCGGTGGGGCTGGCGGGCATCACGCCCCTGTGCAAAAGGCCGGGGCGCCTTGCAAACGCAATTTGGCCGTGACCACGCTGCAACAGCCCTGAGGCTGATCTACATCAAGCCCTTTCGCTCCCGGAACAAAGTCCAAGCATCTGGTGTTTATGACGTTTCCCATCATGCCGAGCCACGGGGAGCGTCGGCGCACGTTGAACAAGGCCGGTTTTTTCCTGTCCGCCGCCACTGGCGCCATGCTGATGGCGTCGGGCGCCGCGGCACAGACATCCTCCACCCCCGCCCCGGCACCGAGTCCCGCGCCGCCGGCGGCGACCGTGCCCCCTGCCGGCGCCGATACGCCCATCGTTCCCGACAGCCAGTTCCAGAAGGAACTGCCGGCGCTCGATCCCGACCTGTCGAAGCCGCTGGAACCGCTCTCCACCTTCCAGGGCCCGGCGCCCGCAACCGCGAAGCCGGGGCAACCCGCCGCCGCCGCCGCGCAGCCAGCGCCGGCGATCACCCCCGCCGGCACCTTCCCGCCGGTCACCGAGCCCGCCGACCCAGCGCTCACCGATCCGCTGACGCCGATCGATCAGTTCCAGCTCGCGACCCCCGCCCCGGACGCCAAGGCGGCCACCGACGCGCCGCCGCCGGTCATCCGCTACACCGTCACGATCGGAGGGCTGAAGCAGATCGGGCTCGAGGGCCGCTTCCGCAGCCTCTCAGCGCTGGAGGACGGCGACGGCAAGGCCACAAACGGCGCGATGGTCTCAGCGCGGACCAAGGAGGACGAGCTTCTCGCCGTCCGCCTGCTCCGGTCGGAAGGCTATTATGACGGCACCGCCAGCACCACCATCACCCAGGTGCCCGATGCTCCGGGCCGCCTCGCCGTCACCGTCACCACCGTGCCGGGCCCGCGCTATGATTTCGGCCAGATCCGCATCCAGGGCGCGGAGACGAATCCCGCCGGCATCGCCCGCGACGCGCTGAAGCTGAAGACCGGCACGCCGATCGTCGCCGCCGACGTCGAGGCGGCGGAGGCCAACGTCCGCCTCCGCCTTCCCCAGCAGGGCTATCCGTTCGTCGACGTCGGCCAGCGCGACGTGCTGCTCGATCCGGCGACCCATGTCGGCGATTATACCCTGCCGGTCGATCCGGGCCCGCGCTCGACCTTCGCCGGCTTCACCACCGAAGGAAAGCTCGCCTTCGACGCGCACCATGTCGGGGTGCTCGCCCGCTTCAAACGCGGCGAGCTCTACGACAGCCGCAAGGTCGACGATTTGCGCGAAGCGATGGTCGCGACCGGCCTGTTCCGCACCGTCGCCGCCCGCCCCGAACGCACCGGCCAGACGGCGCCCGACGGGACCGAATATGTCAATATCCGCGTCCATCAGGAGGCGGGTCCGGCCCGTACCCTGTCGGGCACCGCGGGCTACAATACCGGCCAGGGCTTCCGCGCCGAGGCGACGTGGGAGCATCGCAACCTGTTCCCGCCGGAGGGCGCGCTACGCATCACCGGCATCGCCGGCACGCAGGAGCAGTCGCTCGTCGTCCAGTTCCAGCGCAGCAATGCCGGGCAGCGCGACCGCACTTTGCTCCTCCAGGCGGAGGCGGGGCGGCAGGACCTGCCCGCCTACCGTGCCTATATCGCGCGCCTCTACGGCCTGGTCTCGCGCACCTCGACGCCGATCTGGCAGAAGGTGTGGACCTATTCCTACGGCGCCGAACTCGTCGCTTCGAACGAGGACGAGAAGAACTTCCCCAAAATCTCGATCACCAACGCGCATTTCATCGCCGGCCTGATCGGCCAGGTCGGCTACGATCGCTCCAACAGCCTGCTCGATCCCACCAAGGGCTTCCGCATCGGGCTGCGCACCAACCCGGAAATATCCCTGCGGGAACCGACTAAGCCCTACGTCCGCAACATCGTCGACGGCAGCGTCTACTATCCCGCGACCGACAGCCTGACGGTCGCGGGCCGGGTGCGGGTCGGCTCGATCCTGGGCGCAAAGCTCTCGGACCTGCCGCCGTCGCGGCGCATCTATGGCGGCGGCGGCGGATCGGTACGCGGCTTCGGCTACCAGGAACTGGGCCCCAAGGACGCTAGCGGCACGCCGACCGGGGGCCGCAGCCAGATCGAATTCTCATTGGAGGCGCGCTACCGGTTCGGCAATTACGGCATCGTGCCGTTCATCGACGCCGGCCAGGTCTACGACAGCCCGTATCCCAAGCTTTCGGGCCTGCGCTACGGCGCCGGCATCGGCGGCCGCTTCTACACCAATTTCGGCCCCCTTCGCGCCGACATCGCCACCCCGATCGGCCGCAAAAAGGGCGAATCCCGGATCGCCGTCTACGTCTCGATCGGGCAGGCCTTCTAGATGGCCGCCGAGCCGCCTCCGCCCTCCGCCGCCGCGCCCGTGCCCCAGGAGCCTGTGCGGGTCGTCCACGTCCACCACCGCGCCCGCACCACCGCCAAATGGGCGGGGATCACGGTCGGGACCCTGCTGCTCCTCGTCCTCCTGTTCGTGGTGTGGCTGAACAGCGACTTCGGGCGGCGCTTCGTCGTCAAGCAGATCAACGGGCTGGAAATGGCGTCCGGCCTCAAGATCAACGTCGGGCGGATCGAGGGGTCCCTCTGGGGCACCCTCACCGTCCATGACCTGACGCTGGCGGACCAGAAAGGCCGCTTCTTCGCTGCGAGCGAGGCGAAGATGGACTGGCGGCCGCTCGCCTATTTCAGCAACCATGTCGACATCCGCAGCCTCAGCGTGCCGCAGGCGCGGCTGTGGCGGCTGCCGCAGTTCAAGCCGACCAACACCAACCCCAACGCGCCGCTGCTTCCGGACATCAACATCGACGTCGGCCATTTCGACGTCGGCCGCATCTATGTCGATCCGGCGGTGACCGGCTACCGGCACCTCGTCAGCCTCGACGGCACCGCCAAGATCGCCAGCGGCCGCGCGCAGGTCGGGCTCCGCGCCAATGCCCTTGCCGGGCCTGGGCTGCCGGGCGGCGACCGCATCGTGCTCCGGCTCGACGCCGTCCCCGACCGCAACCGGCTCGACATGGGGCTGGCGGTGGACGCGCCCGGCAACGGCTTCGTCGCCGGCTTGACTCACCTCACCCAGCCGCTCTCCGCGCGGATCAACGGCAAGGGCAGCTGGGCGGACTGGAACGGCAACGCGCAGGCTTTGCTCGGCGGCAAGGGTTTCGCCAATCTTGCGCTCGGCGCGAAGAACGGCACCTTCACCGTCACCGGCCCCGCCAATCCCGGCCTGATGGTCGCCGACGGAGTCGCGAAGCGCCTGCTCGCCCCGCACGTCCAGGTGGCGCTGGTCACCACCTTGAACCAGCGCCGTGCCGATACCCGCCTGCGCCTCAGCTCCAAGGCGATCTCGGTGGGCGCTGACGGGCTCATCGACCTCGGCAAGAGCGAGGTCCACGACCTGAAGCTCGCCGTCCGGCTGCCGGAGCCCAACGTCGTCGCGCCGAACCTCTCCGCCCGCAACCTCCAGCTGGCGGCGGTGGTGAACGGCGCCTTCCGCACCCCCGTCGTCGCCTACGACCTGCGCGCCGATGCCCTGGGCTTCAACAAGACGGTGCTGGAGGGCTTCCGCGCCATCGGCCGCGCCCAGATCGACACCGACCGTATCCGCGTGCCCATTTCCGCGACGGTGCGGCGGATCGCCGGGCTCGACCCGTCGCTCGGCGGGCTGCTCACCAACGTGTCGCTGAACGGCACCTTGAACATCAACGGCCCGCGGCTGGTCTCCGACAACCTGCGCATCCGCTCGGACAAGCTCAACGCCACCACCGTCGTCGTCGCCGATTTCGCGCGGGGCCTGTACCGCGCGGGCATCCAGGGCACGGTCAACGGCTACCATCTGAACGGCGTCGGGCTGCTGGACATCACCACCGACATGAACGTCACCACCAGCGGCGCCGGCTTCGGCATCAAGGGGCGGGTGGCGGTCAAGACGCGGCGGATCGACAATGCTTCGGCGCGCGGCTTCCTCGGCGGCAATGCCACCGCAGCGGCGAACGTCGAGATGACCGGCAACGGCACCGTCCGCCTCGCCAATATCCGCCTCAGCTCGCCCGGCGTCCGCATCACGTCCGGCGACGGCACGTACTCACCCAGCGGCGCGATCAACTTCCGCTTGGCGGGCGTGAGCAAGGCCTACGGCCCGTTCGCGGTGGTGCTCACCGGCACCGCCACGGCGCCCAAAGTCCAGCTTCGCGCCGCCTCCCCCGGCTTCGGCGTCGGTCTGCGAAACGTGCGAGCCACGGTGCGGGCGACCGGCAACGGCTACGCGATCACCGCCACAGGCGAATCCGATTACGGGCCCTTCGCCGCCGATCTGACCGTCCGAACGGGCCGCGGACCGCTGACGCTCGACATCCGCCGCCTGACATTCGCCGGCATGACCTTCTCCGGCCGGGTCGTGCAGACCGCGGCGGGGCCGTTCGCCGGCACCCTCGCCATGACCGGTCGCGGCCTGCAGGGCACGATCCAGCTCGCCGCCGCCGGCAAATATCAGCAGGTCGGCGTCGACGCACGGGCTAACGACGCCACCATCCCGGGGCCGGTGCCGATCCAGATCCAGCAGGGCTTCATCCGCGCCACCGCCATTCTCGTTCCCGGCCTGCCGCAGGTTACCGGCGACGCGCAGCTGGCCGGCGTCCACAGCGGCAATTTCGCGCTGACCCGCGCCCGCGTCCACGCCGATTATCGCGGCGGTCGCGGCACCGCCCAAGCCTATGCCGAAGGATCGAGCGGCGTCCCGTTCCGCGTTGGCCTCAACGCGGCGATGGAGCCGGACCATATCCGCGCCGCCGCGCAGGGCGTCGCCAACGGCATCCCGTTCCGCTTCGCCCAGCCCGCCGACATCCGCCGCGCCGCCGGCACCTGGCAGCTCGCGCCGACCCAGATCGTCCTGCCCCAGGGCAGCATCTATCTCGCCGGGCGCTGGGGCGACCGCATGGAAGTGCAGGCGCGGATGCAGAATCTCGATCTCGCCGTCGCCAACACCTTCTCGCCCGGTCTGGGGCTGGGGGGGCGGCTGAGCGGCAGCCTCGATTTCGTCCAGGGCCCGTCCGGCTTCCCGCAGGCCGACGCGCGGCTCACCGTCGCCGGCTTCACCCGCACCGGCATCGCCATGCGCTCCGATCCGGTCGACATCGCCCTGCTCGGCACGCTGCGGCCCGAGGGCGGCAATGTGAACGCCGTCATCCGCCGCGGCGGCGCCTTGATCGGCCGAGCGCAGGTGCGGCTGCAGCCGGTCGGCACCGCTGGGTCCTGGTCGAGCCGGCTGATGGCGGCGCCGCTCGTCGGCGGCATCCGCTATAACGGGCCGGCCGAGGTTCTGTGGTCCCTCGCCGGCATCGCCAACGAGCAGCTTTCCGGGCCGATCGGCGTGGCGGCGGATTTCTCCGGGCGGGTCGACAACCCGCAGCTGACCGGCCTGGTGCGCGCGAACAACCTCGCCTTCACCGACGAACGCTACGGCACCCACATCACCGGCATCGCGCTCGAGGGCCGCTTCACCAGCTCGACGCTGCAGATCACCCAATTCTCCGGCCATGCCGGGCGGGGCACGATCAGCGGCACCGGCACCGTCGGATTCGCCGCGGCGGCCGGATATCCGATCGACATCCGGCTCAGCATGCAGAACGCCCAGCTGGCGCGCAGCGACAATATCGCCGCCACCGTCACCGGCAATCTCACCGTGACCAACAGCAAGGCGAACGGCGCCCTGATCGCGGGCGATCTTACCTTGCCGAACGTGCGCTACGAGATCATCCGCCAGGGCGCTGCGGAGGTGGTCGAGCTGACCGGGGTGCGCCGCAAGGGCGAGCCGCTCCCCGATCCGGCGGCGATCAAGCAGGCGCAGGAAACGGGCGTTCCGAGCATCTGGAAGCTCGATCTCGGCCTCCACGCGCAGAACCAGCTCTACATTTCCGGAATGGGGCTCGAGTCCGAATGGTCGGCGAACCTCAGGGTCCGCGGCACCTCGGCGACGCCCGCCCTCGTCGGCCAGGCCGAGCTCATCCGCGGCACCTATTCCTTCTCGGGCCAGCGCTTCGACGTCACCCGCGGCGCCATCGCCTTCACCGGCGCGCGGCCACCCAACCCGCGCATCGACATCGTCGCCTCCGCCGACATCAAGGACGTCACCGTCAACATCAACGTCAGCGGCACCGCGCTGAACCCGCAGATCGCCTTCACCTCGAACCCCGGCCTGCCGCAGGACGAGATCATGGCGCGCATCCTGTTCGGCGGGTCGGTCAACGAGATTTCGGCGCTGCAGGCGATCCAGCTCGCCTCGTCGCTCAATTCGCTCCGCGGCGGCGGCGGGCTGAACCCGCTGGGCAAGCTGCGCTCGGCGACGGGGCTCGGGCGGCTGCGCATCCTCGGCGCCGACCAGACCACCGGCCGCGGTACCGCGCTCGCCGCCGGCTTCTACGTCAGCCGCAATATCTATCTCGAGATCGTCACCGACGCCCGCGGCTATACGGCGACGCAGATCGAGATCGCGCTGTCGAAAGCGCTTTCCATCCTCAGCTCGGTGAGCGCACAGGGCAATAACGGCAACAATCTGAACGCCCGCTACCGGAAGCAATATTGACCCAGAACGCCGCCGCGGCGGCTCCGCACGACTGGCACCAGGTCAAGGCGTGGCTCGAGCATGCCATCGGCCTCAACATGGACGCGCTCCACGTCTATTTCGGGCTCGGCATCCTCGTGATTGCCGCCCTGGTCCTCAGGCGGCCGCTGAGGAGCCCGCTGCCGTGGCTGGTGCTGCTCCTGCTTGAGCTCGCCAACGAATATTACGACTGGACCTACGAGATCTGGCCGGGCCCGGAGCGGCAGATCCAGGCAGCCGAGGGCATTCGCGACATCTGGAACACGATGGCCGTGCCGACCTTCCTGCTCGTCGCGAGCCGCTGGTTTCCGGGGCTGTTCACCGGCTGGGCGAAGCGGGGCTCAGCCGCCGACGCGGGTGAGCCGGGCGGCGACGCGCGGTAGGCTCGGGAAGGTCCCGACCAGGCGCATGAGGAGGTCGCGCGGCACCGGCCGCTCCGCCGCCCAGCGCAACCCCTCCGCCGCCAGCAGAGGAAAGGCGACGCGGCGGCCGAGCCGGTCCTGATAGGCGTCCGAAGTGCGCCCGGCGAGGAGGGCGGCGGCGGCCTCGGCGGCGCTCTCCAGCGCGATGGCGATCCCGTCCCCGGCGAGCGAAGCGATCACCCCGCCCTGGTCGCCCAGCCGGTAGAGCCCGGGCTCGGTCCCCCGCGCGTACCAGCCATAGGGCACCCCCGAGACCGCGCTCCACGCCACCGGCTCGCTTTCTGCCAGCCGGGCGCGCAGGCCGGGAAGCTCCGCCCCGAGGTCGCGGACGAGATTGGGGATGCCGCCGGCGCGCTTCAGCCGCCAGCGCGCGACCGAGAGGCACAGGTTTGCGCAGCCGTCTTCCTGGAGCAGGAGCCCTGCATAGCCGCCGTCGAACAGGTGCAGCTCGATGACGCCGTCCAGGATGGCGTCGAGAGTCTTGGACGGCGAGAGGGCGGTGCGCAGGCCCACCGGATCGCGGGAGGTGTCGCGTGGCCGGGGGGCGCCGCGCAGCTCGTGCTTTCCGGTGGCGAGCAGCAGGGCGTCGGCGCCGATCTCCTCGCCGTCGTCGGTGCGAACGGTGCGGCGTCCGGGATCGGCGGCGCGGACGGAGCGGCCGCGGTCGACGTACGCCCCGGCCGCGCGCGCCGCGTCGAGCAGGGTTTCGTCGAGGCAGCGGCGCGACAGGCCGGCGGCGGTGCGGGGGAGGCGGGTCTCGACCTCATGGCCGCTGCCGTAGAGGCGCAGGCGGTGGATCGGATGGGCGCCGAGCGCGAACGGGTCGATGCCGAGCCGCCGCAGCGCCGCGACCGAGTCCCACCCGACGAAGGCGCCGCACACCGTGTCGTGCGGACCCGTCGTGCGCTCGAGGAGGCGCGGCTTGTGGCCGGCGCGGGCGAGGGCGATCGCGGCGGCGGCGCCGGCCGGTCCGCCGCCGACGATGAGGGCCGGGGAGCGGGCCGGCAGGGCCATGTTCAGGCCGCGCGTCGGAAGTGAAAGCCCTCGGCCGCCAGCCCGGGGCCGAAGGCGAGGGCGACCCCGCGCCGCCGCTCAGGCCGCTGCAACTGCTCGGCCAGCACGAAGGGCAACGTCGAAGAGGACATGTTGCCGAAGCGGGCGAGCACGTCGCGCGATTCGGCCAGCGCCCCCTGCGGCAGCGTCAAGCCGTGCTCGACCGCGTCGAGGACAGACCGGCCGCCGGCGTGCACCGCCCAGCTGTCGATCTCGCCCCCATCTGCGCCGGCCAGCAGCCGCTCGCGAAAGGCCTCGTCGCGCAGCGCCTCGGCGATGCGGCCCGGCACTTCGCCCGACAAAGTCATCGCGAAGCCGTGGTCGCCGACATGCCAGCGGATCAGGTCCGCCGAATCGGGGAGGGTGGCGGCGAACGGGTCGGCCATGCCGAAGCCCTGCGCTTCGGCCGTCACCAGTGAGGCAGTGGCGCCGTCGCCGAACTGCAGCATGGCGAGCAAGGGCTCGAGCCGGCGCTCGTCCTGGAGATGGAGGGTGGAAAGCTCGACCGTCACCACCAGCACCCGCGCCTCGGGCCTCGAGCGGACGATATGGTAAGCGAGGCGGAGCGACGAAACGGCCGCATAGCAGCCCATGAAGCCGACCAGGGTGCGTTCAACCTCGCCCGGCAGGCCGAGCTCCGCGGCGATGATCTGGTCGATTCCCGGCGCGACGAAGCCGGTGCAGCTGGCGACCACAAGGTGGGAGATGCCGTCGAGGTCGACCGCTTCGCTAAGGTCTGCGACGGCCTTGAGCGCCAGCCGCGGTGCCGCTTCGGCATAGACCTCCATCCGCGCGCCGGTGCCGGGAACGGCGCCGTGATAGAAGCCGCCCGGCTCGACCGGCGATCCGCCGCCCGCGGCCTGCGGCAGGACGGACCAGCGGTGGCGGATGCCCGAGCGCTCGGCCATGCGGGCGAATACGGCCCGCGCGCGCGGCTCCTCGACGCGGGCGCTGGCCCAGTCGATGAAGGCGTCGTGGACGTCATGCTCCGGCACGGCGGTCCCGATGGCATTGATGAACGCGGTCGTCAGGGCGCGGACTCCGCAAGGGTGCGGGATGTTTGGCTCAGCTTAGATGAACGGAGGCTGAGAAAAATTCCCTGCACCAGCTAAGCCCCGAAAGCGACACCCTATTTAGGCGGGGAAGCGGCGAAGGAGGGGCGGCGGCGATGGGGGAGGAAGAATGGTGCCCAGGGACGGAATCGAACCGCCGACACCGTGATTTTCAGTCACGTGCTCTACCAACTGAGCTACCTGGGCATTTCCGTGCTGGCGCGGAAAGCGGGCGCTATAGAGGCGCTCAGCCGTCCCTGTCCAGCCTGTCGAGATCGCTTTCGTCCGCCGGCGGACCGGGGACGCGATAGCCGTCGCCCAGCCATTTCAACAGGTCGCGGTCGCGGCAGCCCTGGCTGCAGAACGGGCCGTGGGCGCCGCTCGCCGGCTTGCCGCAAACGGGGCAGCCGTTCGGCTTCTTTCTAGCTTTGGGAGGCGTGGACATGCCCGGCCGATATGGCGAGGCCGGGCTCGGCCCGCAAGGCGACCGGCGCGCCGATGCGGCGGGCAAGCGCCTGCAGCCATTCGCGATTCGCCTCGATCCGTGAGACGACGGGCGGCGCGGCCGTCAGCAGGCGCTCGCCGGCCCCCGTCGCCCATTCGCCGCGGCGCAGCAGGGCGCGGGCGGCGGCGCCGGCCGGGTCCGCCTGCAGCAATTCGGGGAGCGACGGGCGTTCGCGGCGGCGGACGATCTGCAGGAAGCCGAACCCGTTCATCGCCGTCCGCTCGAATGGCTGCGGCAGCACCGCGTCGACCGCCGCCGTCACCGCCTGGCGCTCGGCCTTGGAGGCGAGGGTCGGCAGGTCGATGCCGATCGAGCCGCCGATCCCGAAGCGGCGGATCGCCCGCGCCGCCGCCGCCGCTCCGGCCACGCCGAGCTCGGCGGGCGGGAGGCTGCCGTCGACATCGAACAGGGTCATGGCGGGCGTCAGGCTCATTCGCAGCGCGCCGCCGGAAAAGGCGATCTCCCCCGTCGCCGCCTCCTCGAGCAGCTCCGACCAGCCGGCCGCCTCCAGCGGGTCCGGTCCATGCGTCACCGTGGGGGCGATCCCGAGCCGCTCTGCGAGCGTATCGGCCTCCCGCACCGGTGCGTCGGTGATCCGGCCGCGCGGGAGCTTGGGGCGTCCCGCCTCGGCTATGCCTTCCCGGACGATCTCCACCCGCACCGCCCGGCCTTCGGTCAGCGCGGGCGGCAGCGGCTCGACGACGATTTCGCCGGCGCCCGCCGTCACCACGCCGCGGCGGCCGGGCACGAGGATGGCTGTCAGCCGCCCCTCGACGACGCTCCCCAGGCGTAGCGCGCCGGGCAGCTCGATGAGCGCTTCGACGATCTCGCCCGCCTCGACGAGGACCGCCCGGTTCTCGCCGATCCCCGCCTCGTAGAGCCACTCAGCCAAGCGAATAGCCCGCGGCGCGCAGCAGCGCGCGAGTCTCGTAGAGCGGCAGCCCCATGACGCCGGAGTGGCTGCCGGAAAGGGATCGGACCAGCGCCTCCGCCCGGCCCTGGATGGCATAGCCGCCGGCCTTCCCCCGCCACTCGCCGCTCGCGATGTAGGCGTCGAGTTCGTCGGCGGAGAGCCGCTTGAAGAGGACGATGCTGGCCGACAGGCGATGCCGCGCCCGGCCCTCGGCATCAACGAGGGCCACCGCCGACAGAACCCGGTGGCGCCGTCCCGAGAGCAGGGTGAGCGCCGCTCGCGCCTCGTCCTCACTCTCGGCTTTGGGAAGGATCCTGCGTCCGGCCGCGACGACGGTGTCCGCCGCAAGGACGAGGCTGCCGCCTTCCGCCACCGCCCGCGCCTTTTCCGCGGCCATGCGCTGGGCGTAGGGCGCCGGCAATTCCCCCTTGCGCGGCGTCTCGTCGATCTCCGCCGGCACCACCGCGTCGGGCACAATCCCGAGGCGCGCCAGCAGCTCGAGCCGGCGCGGCGAGGCGGAAGCGAGGATCAGCCGCACGGGCCCACCCGCTTTTATTTGAACCGGTAGGTGATCCGACCCTTGGTCAGGTCGTAGGGCGTCAGCTCTACCAGCACGTCGTCGCCGACCAGGACTCGGATCCGGTTCTTGCGCATCTTGCCGGCCGTGTGGCCGAGTATCTCATGGTCGTTCTCGAGCTTCACCCG
>NZ_DASWQI010000043.1:0-293829 GCF_036403745.1 Allosphingosinicella sp. | reverse complement strand
TTTCGACAAGCAGCTGCGAGAAGCTGAACTCGGGCTTCATGCGTGCTTCCTGGCGCTTGAGCCCCTCGACAATCGTCGGCAGGCCAACGGTGTCCGCCCAGAACATCGGACCGCCGCGGTATACCGGCCAGCCGTAGCCGTAGACCCACACCACATCGATATCGGAGGCGCGCTGGGCGATGCCTTCCTCGAGGATCTTCGCGCCTTCATTGACCATAGAGTAGAGCGTGCGCTCGACGATTTCCTGGTCGCTGATCTCGCGCCGCTCGACGCCCTGTTTCGCCGCGAAATCCTCGATGATCTGCTGGACGACCGGCGACGGGCTCGGCCGGCGCTTGTCGTCATAATCGTAAAAGCCGGCGCCCTTCTTCTGCCCCCAGCGGTCGATCGCGCAGAGCGCGTCGCGGATATTCTCGATGCGCGTCGGATCGCGGTGCCAGCCGATGTCGACGCCGGCCAAATCGGCCATCTGGAACGGGCCCATCGGCATGCCGAACTCGACATGGACGCGATCGACCTGCTCGGGCGTCGCGCCCTCCAGCAGCAGCCGCATCGCCTGCGTCTGGCGCGGGATCAGCATGCGGTTGCCGATGAAGCCGTAGCAGACGCCCGCCACTACCGCGACCTTGCGGATCTTTTTGGCGAGGCTCATCGCGGTGACCAGCACGTCGGGCGCCGTCTTCGCGCCGCGCACCACTTCCAGCAGCTTCATGACGTTGGCGGGCGAGAAGAAGTGGAGGCCCACGACGTCCTGCGGCCGCGACGTCGAGGCGGCGATCTCGTCGATGTTCAGGTAGGAGGTGTTGGAGGCGAGGATGGCGCCGGGCTTGGCGATGGCGTCGAGCTTGCCGAACACCTCTTTCTTCACGTCCATATTCTCGAACACGGCCTCGATGATGAGGTCGCAATCGGCCAGCGCGTCGAGGCCAAGCGTCGGGGTAAGGAGCCCCATCGCCTGCTCGACCTGCTCGGCGGTCATCCGGCCCTTGGCGGCGGTCGCCTCGTAATTCTTGCGCATGACGGCGGTGCCGCGATCGAGCGCTTCCTGCTGCGTCTCGACGATCGTGACGGGGATGCCGGCGGAGAGGAAGTTCATCGAGATGCCGCCGCCCATCGTGCCGGCGCCGATCACGCCGACGCGGTTGATGGCGCGGGGCTGGGTGTCCTCGGGGAGGCCGTCGATCTTCGAGGCCTTGCGCTCGGCGAAGAAGAAATATTGCTGCGCGCGGGCCTGGGTGCCGGTCATCAGTTCCATGAACAGGCGCCGCTCGTCCTGGACGCCTTCGCCATAGGGCTTGGTGACGGCGGCCTCGATGGCGCGGATGTTGAACTCCGGGGCGTCGAAGCCACGGAACTTGCGGGCGTTCGCTTTGCGGAATTCGGCGAAGACGGAGGGGTCGGTGCCGTCCACCTTGTCCTGGCGTTCGCTGGTGCGCGGGATCGGGCGGACGTCGCGCACCTCCTCGGCATAAGCGACGGCGTGCTGCTCGAGATCGCCCTCGATGAGGCGGTCGACGAGGCCGATGCCATAGGCCTCCTTCGCAGAGATCGGCGTACCGGTCGCGGCCATCTCCAGCGCCTTCTGGACGCCGGCGACCCGCGGCAGGCGCTGGGTGCCGCCGGCGCCGGGGAGGAGGCCGAGCTTCACTTCCGGCACGCCGAGCTTCGCCGACGGCAAGGCGACGCGGTAATGGCTGGCGAGCGCGACTTCGAGGCCGCCGCCGAACGCGGTGCCGTGGATCGCCGCGACGACCGGCTTGGTGCAATTCTCAATGATGTCGACGACCTGCGGCAGGACGGGCTGCTGCATCGCCTTGGGGGTGCCGAACTCGCTGATGTCGGCACCGGCGAAGAAGGTCTGGCCCTGGCAGACGATCACCACCGCCTTCACCGCCTCGTCCGCATCGGCTTGGTGAATCGCTGCGACGAGGCCTTCGCGTACGGCGTGGCCGAGCGCGTTCACCGGCGGATTGTTGGAGGTGACGACGAGGACGTCGCCGTGGCGGTGGGTGGTGATCGGGCTCATTGGCTCTCCCCGGCTGAAGCTTTGCGCCCCGATAGTCCCTGCTTTACGTAAACGTCAACCAGGACCACCCGATGAGGGCTTTGCGGCCTCACTCCGTCGAACGGCGACGGGCTGCGCGCGTGACGACGATGAACAGGGCGATATTGCGGGCGAGGCCATGAAGACCAAGCCCATGACGCCGAAGCGCGTCGTAACGGCTGAGGCGCGGCATCTCCCATAAACGGGCGAGCACCGTCGCCGCCTCGCGGTCCGCCGCGCGCATCCGGTCCCCGAAGCGGGCCAGCAGGATTGCGGCCTGGGCTGAATATCGCCTCAGCAGCCGTTCGCGCTCCCGGCTGACGAGCGTGCCATAGGCCCGCTGCACGAAGGAGACAGCGCGCGGACGCTTTGCACCGATCGCGTTGCCACCGTGCTGCCGGTAGAGGATCGTCGGCGCATCGACGTAAGCGATGCTGCCGGTCGTGGCGGCGACCAGCGCAAGCCAGTGATCGTACATCATCGCCGCGGCGGGGATGGGCCTTGCCAGCGCGCAGAGCGACTTGTTGATCACGCTCGCGCAGCCCGTCACGACATTGGCCAGCAGGAGGTGGACGGGGCTGTTCCGCCGCGGATCTATCCCGGAATAGTCGAAAAAGGAGGAGCCGATCACATTGAGCCGGGGATCGGTGACGATCAGGTCGCTGTGAACAAGGAGCGGCGTCTCCGGCCCGCAACCGGCTTCCAGCGCATGCATCGCGGCGAGGGTGCGCTCGATCTTGTCCGGCAGCCAGACGTCGTCATGGTCGCACAGGAAGACGTAATCGGCCTCGCTGTGCGCGAGAAGGCGGTCAAAATTGGCGATCACCCCCAGCCGAACCGGATTCTGCGGCAATTGCGTGATCCGGCCGGGAAAACGGCGCGCATAGGATTTGAGTATCGCAGCGGTCCGGTCCTGCGAGGCATCGTCGGCGATGAGGATGGTGAAATCCTGCCGCGTCTGCGAAAACAGCGAGTCCAGGAGCTCGCCTAGATAAAGCTCGCTGTCGCATGTCGCGAGGGCGATCTCGATCGAAGGGCTCGAAATGGATTTCCTCGCGGAGCCCTTTTCCGAGCCAGGGATGTGCACCTTCAATCGCCGGCTCCCGCCGGAGCACGGCCGTGCGCGCGGATCGGTCGGACAAAGGGGTGCAAGTCTCTGGTTCCCCGTCGCTGGCAGGTGGCAGGCGCGGCTCTGCGCTCGAAAAGGAATAGGCGAGGCGCACCGGCCTCGGAAGCGAAATCGTTTCGGGTCGATCCGGCCACGGATCAGCGATCCGGCAACGGCGGCAGTCGCGACAGCGCGCGCCGCTCGTTGATCACCGACGCCACGTACCGAGATCCGTAGCGCGGGGCGAGCTGCGGAACATCGTCGAGATCCCAGCCGGCGCGGGGATAATAGCGATCGAGAAACGGCTGGAGGATCGGCCGGAAGATATCCACATCGGCGGGGGTGAACCAGCTGCGCCACGTCCCGTAACTCTTCGTGCGTTCGACCCTCTGCAACAGGTGCGGCAGATCGGCGGAGCCCGCGAGCGGCAGGCGGAGCATCGCCTCCAAATCGTCGAATTCGCCGTCGACGAGCTGCTCGTAGCGGAACAGGTGCAAGTCCGGCCGCGCGTCGTGAAAGCGCAGCGGCCGCGCAATGCCACGCTCGGCGTAGCGCTCGCGCCAGGACGCGTGCGCTCCGGCGGCGTGTTCGAGCGCATCGAAAGCCTGGACGATCTCCATCAGCGGCACGGAACGGGGCTCCGCCTCCTTGCGCTCAAGGAGCCGCAGCAACGCGAGCGCGGCGCTCCCGTCATGAACGAAACGGGCATTGTAGCTTCGGTAGAGGAGATCGCTGACGATCCGATCGCGTGGATCGCGGACGATGAGGATCTGGCGGTCGAATGTCTCGAAATCGGCAACCCGGACAGGCCCCATGTCCCACGGCAGCACCTTCGCCAGCACATCGGGGGTAGCGTTGCCGTGCCGCAGGGCCCGGAGCCGCCCGACGGCACGGTCGATGAGCGTGTAGGTCCTCGGTTCGAAAAGCGCGATCGTGCCGGCGGGCAGCGAGTTTTTGATCTTGTAGAAGAGAGCCGACGTGCCGCTCTTGGCAGAACCGTAGATGACGACCTTCACAGCCACTCCCGACGCCGCCGCCGCCAGTTCTCGGCAGGGACGGGCGCCGGTCCTGTCCGCCCGATCGCGCCTCATTGCAAGGCGGCGAAACCGAACATAGGATCGCCGCCATGGCGATGACGACCAGACTGGCACCGGCCCTCCTGTTGCTGATCGCAGGCGCGCCGGCTGCCGCGATGCAGAGCGGCAAGGGCCTAGCCCCACCGGTCGTGCGCAACGCTCCGGCGAGCAAGGAGGCGAGTCCCGAGCCTGTGGCGAAGAGTCCCGACGCCGTGCCCGCGGCAGCTAAGCCGCTCGCGTGTGGCGCGGCGGCGGCGCAGCCCTGCGGCGAGGCGGCATCGCCGCGGGGGACGCCGCAGGATTATGCGGCGGCGCTGACCGCCGCCGGCGCCACTACGGGCGGCGATCCGGTGCTCGACAAGGGCCTGATCGCCACGATGAGCCGACTGCTTGCCGCCGGCCGCTGCGCCGATGCCGCGGCACTGGCGACGCGCAGCGGCCGGCCGCGGCTCGCTTCGCGCGCACAGCAGGTCTGTTCGGGCCGGTAGCGCCGCCGCCGCGCCTTAAAAAGACCGGTATGCGCAGCTATCGGTGCGCATTGTGGCAAATATTTCCGGTTTGCGCGCGACATGTGTGCGGGAAAACGCTCGCGCGCCTGGCGGCGCTCCTGTACCCGGTGCGCACGGTTTGGGGGTGAACCGCCCGCTCTGCGAGCGAAACACTGCCGCGCGCGAATGTCTTTAACGGAAAAGACATCGACTTCGCCGGCGGTGCGTACGGTTGACCATGCAATAAATAGAAAACTGGGGGTATCAGAGATGAAGAACTTGACGCTCAAGGCCTGTTTCGCGGCCTTCCTGTCCGTCCCCTTTGCGGGCCCTGCCTTCGCCCAGGACACATCCTATACGGGCAATTTGGTGCTGACGCCGGCGGGCCCCAATCACCGGTCGGACATCAAGCTGTCGGACAATAGCGGCGGCTTCCGTATCATCGCCGCGCCCGATCTCTCGCCCGTCCACGAAGGCGCGGCGATCCAGTTTTTCGGCAGCGCCCACCCCACCCGCCCGGGCTATGCCTTTATCGACGCCGGCTCGAACGACTTGGGAGCAATCGTGCTGCGCACGGCGCCGACCGGCGTGGCCGCGATCGAACGGCTGCGGATCACCGCCGCCGGCAATATCGGTATCGGCACCGATACGCCGGTGCAGAAGCTCGACGTCCTCGGCAATATCCGCATCGGCGGCGCCGGCAACGGCATCATCTTCTCCGACGGCTCGACGCTGACCAGCGCGGGCACCGGCATCGGCACGCTCGATTCCAACAACAACTGGACGGGTCAGAACAGCTTCACGCAGCTCGCCGCGGGCGGCAACCGCCTTCAGAATGTCGGCGCACCCGTCGCTGCGACCGACGCCGTCAACAAGGCCTATACCGACGCCAACTTCGTCAAGTTCGTCCCCGCCGCCGAGCAGCTCTCGGTCGGCGATGCCAACGGCACCGCGCCAATGATCAATTTGCGCGGCGGCTCGACCTGCTGCTCGGGCCCAGGCGGTCACACGCCCGCCTGGTTCAAGGTCTTCCAGAACGGCAGCTTCGTCGCCACGGGCAATCTCGGCATCGGCGTGTCGCCGATGCAGGGCAAGGGCTATCGGACCTCGTGGGACAGCTACAAGGGCGCCTTCCGCTCCGGCTATGCGGACGCCGAATGGGATGATGCCAATGTCGGCTTCTTCTCCTGGGCGGGCGGCTCCAACTCGACCGCGATCGGCCTCTATGCCCTCGCCTTCGGCGACACCAATTCGGCCGAGAGCACCTCGTCGATCGTGTTCGGCAGCGGCAACCAGGTCAAGGGCGCCGCGGGCTTCTCGGCGGGCGCCGGCAATCGGGTGTGCGACACCTATGGCGTCGCCTTCGGCAACAAGGCGCAGTCGGGCGGGCCGCTGATCAACGGCAAGTGCGATCCCGATTCCTTCAATTTGCGCGGGCTCGCGGCGGTCGCGATTGGCTATAACGTGACGGCCGACCAGGACTACAGCACGGCGATGGGCAAGTTCGCCTCGAACAACGGCTTCAGCGGCACCTTCATCTGGTCGGACGCCTCGGCGACGGCATCGGCGGACACGTTCAGGAACAATGCGAACAACGAGTTCGCCGCCCGCGCCACCGGCGGCTTCCGCTTCCGCACCAATCTCACGGGCACCACCGGCTGCAATCTCCCGGCGGGATCGGGCGTGTTCAACTGCACGTCGAGCCGAACGACGAAGGAGAATTTCCAACCGTTGAGCGGCACGGACGTGCTGAGCAAGCTTCGCACCATTCCAATCTCGACCTGGAACTACAAGAGCGAAGGCCCCGGGGTGCGCCATGCGGGGCCGATGGCGGAAGATTTCTACGCCGGCTTCCGGCTGGGAGTCGGCACCAATTCGATCGGCGTTCAGGATCTGGCCGGCCTCAGCCTCGCGGCCGTGCGCGCGCTCGACGACCGCACCACGGAGCTGGAGGCGAAGACCCGCGAGGTGGCGAGGCTGCGCCTGCAGGTGAACCGGCTCGAGGAGCGGCTCGCCGCCATCGAGGCCGCTCTCAGCCAGAGATAAGCGTACGCTCGGCGATCATCGCCGCGACGGCGTCGCGGCGATGGCTTCAAAGGGCGGTGCGACCACAGGGTGCGAGCCGCGGGGCCCCCGTCCACCACCGCGCAGGGGCGTTGCGCAGGAGCTCTCGTCGGAGGCGGGGAACTAGGCGGCGCGGACGTTCCCAACTCTTCATCGAAAATGAGGCTGGCGGCGATCGGCCGTATGCGGGAAAGGGCGCGGGAGATGATCCTGAATCACTTGGACATGTCCCGCGCGGGCGCCAAGAGCCTTCTTGTGGTCCCAAGGGATCGCCAGCCGCAATTGTGACACCGCGCGAGCATCTTGGAACGGCGCGGGTGCCGGGCGGGGCGGAGCTGAGGCTGTTCCGGCGCGGGGCGGACTTCATGATCGTGCTCGACCGCAGCGAACTGATGAACAGCCGCATGCGCGGATCGGAAGAGGCGCTGGCGACGATGACGATCGCCCGCCTGCGCGATCCCAAGGCGCCGCGCCTGCTGATCGGCGGCTACGGCATGGGTTTTACGCTGCGCGCGGCGCTGGCGGCGCTGGGCCGCGATGCGCACGTCACGGTCGCCGAACTGGTGCCGGAGATCCTCGCCTGGGCACGCGGGCCGATGGCCGCACTGACGGCGGGCTGCCTCGACGACCCGCGCGTGCGGCTGGTCGAGACGGACGTGGCGGAGGCGATCGGGGACCTTTCGGGGGCCTGGGACGCGATCCTGCTCGACGTCGACAACGGCCCGGACGGGCTGGTCCGCGCCGCCAACGACCGGCTTTATTCGCGCGAGGGCCTGGCGCGGGCGAAGGCGGCGCTGCGGCCCGGCGGCGTGCTGGCGATCTGGTCGGCGGCGCCGGACGCGCCGTTCGCGCGGCGGCTGGCGCAGGCGGGCTTCGCCGTCGAGGAGGTGGCGGTGCGGGCGCGGGAGAACGGCAAGGGCCCCCGCCACGTCATCTGGTTCGCCCGGAAGAGATCGGGTGAATCCTAGAAGGACGTGCGGCCGAATTCCTGGCGGTAGAAGGGGTGGGAGGCGCTGAGGCCGCCGTCGACGACGAGGGCGTGGCCGTTGACGTAGCTCGATTCGTCGGAGGCGAGGAAGAGGGCGGTGCGGGCGATCTCGTCGGGGACGCCGCCGCGCTTCATCGGGTTCAAATGGCCGATCAGATCCTCGCGGCCGGCGGCGCGGGCATTGTCGTATATGCCCTTGGTCATGCCGGTTTCGATGAGCCCGGGACAGATGGCGTTGACGCGGATGTTGGCGCCGGCAACCTGGGTGGCGGCGACTTTGACCAAGTTGATGACGCCGGCCTTCGATGCGGAATAAGCGGGGCCCCCTGCCCCGGCGCGGATGCCGGCTACCGACGCGGTGCAGATGATCGATCCGCCGCCCCGTTCGCGCATGTGCGGGGCGGCATGCTTGATGGCGAGGAACGGGCCGATGAGGTTGGTCCTGAGGATCGCCTCCCATTCCTCGGCACTCTGCTCGAACAGCGAGGCGAGGCCGCCCGAAACGCCCGCGTTGGCGAAGAAGATGTCGAGGCCGCCATGCTCTTGGACGGCGGTGTCGACGAGGCGGCGGACGTCGGCGTCGGAGCCGGCATCGGCGCCGAGAATGCCGTCCCCTTCGGTCCTGTCGGCGGCGATCACGCGGGCGCCTTCGGCGCGGAAGAGGGCGGCGGCAGCCTTGCCGATGCCGGACGCCGCGCCGGTGACGATGGCGACTTTGTTCTCGAGCCTCATAGGACCGTTCCCTTCATCAAGGCCGCTTGATCTCGCGCGGAGACGCAGAGGCGCAGAGACGCCGAGGTTCCCGCACTTTTCCGCCGAAGGCGATTGCGATGGACCCGCTGTCGCGGAAAGGCGCTCGAGGGAGTGCGGGACGGGTACGGCCTCTCTGCGCCTCTGCGTCTCTGCGCGGACCCCTCACAACCCCACGCCCGTCGTGCTTCCGCCGTCGACGACGATGGCCTGGCCGGTGACGAAGGTGGAGGCGTCGCTCGCCAGGAACACGGCGGCACCGGCGATTTCGTGGGGTTCGCCGATGCGCTGGAGCGGGGTGTGGGCGGTGACGGCCTTCAGCGTTTCGGGGTTTTCCCAGAGCGCCTTGGCGAAGTCGGTGCGGATGAGGCCGGGGGCGATGCAATTGACGCGGACCTGGTGCGGCCCGAATTCGGCGGCGAGGTTGCGGGCGAGCTGGAAGTCGGCGGCCTTGGAGATGTTGTAGGCGCCGATCACCGCCGAGGCCTTGAGCCCCCCGATCGAGCTGACGATGATCATCGAGCCCGATTTCCGCGCGATCATCTCCGGGGCGACCATCTGGGTCAGCCAGTGGTTGGCGATGACGTTGTTTTCGAGGATCTTCCTGAATTGGTCGTCGGTGATGCCGCCCATCGGGCCGTAATAGGGGTTGGAGGCGGCGTTGCAGACCAGGACGTCGATCTGGCCCAGCTGCCGCCGCGTTTCGTCGACGAGATGCTGGAGCTGCTCCTTGGACGAGATCGAGGCGGGGACGACGATGGCGGCGCCGGAATGCTTGGCGTTGATCGCGTCGGCGACGTCCTGGCACGCCTCGGCCTTGCGGGAGGAGATCACCACCTTGGCGCCGTGATCGGCCATCGCTTCGGCGATCGCCCGGCCGATGCCGCGCGACGAGCCGGTGACGATGGCGACCTTGCCGGTGAGATCGAAGAGATTCATGCGCTTTCTCCCTTCGTCATACCGGACTTGATCCGGCATCCACCTTCTTCCCCCGGGTTCTGGAAGAGAAGGTGGACCCCGGATCAAGTCCGGGGTGACGCTTAGTGGTTACTCCGGGCTGTGCTTGGCGAACTCCAGCCGCGCGATCGCCCGGTTGTGCACCTCGTCCGGGCCGTCGGCGAGGCGGAGGGTGCGGATGCCGGCCCAGCTCGCGGCGAGGTTGAAGTCCTGCGACACGCCGGCGCCGCCATGCGCCTGGACGGCGTCGTCGATGATGCGCAACGCCATGTTGGGCGCGAAGACCTTGATCATGGCGATCTCGGCCTGGGCGGCCTTGTTGCCGGCCTTGTCCATGAGGTCGGCGGCCTTGAGGCAGAGTAGGCGCGACATGTCGATGTCGATGCGGGCGCTGGCGACGCGCTGTTCCCAGACGCTGTGCTCCATGAGGCGCTTGCCGAAGGCGACGCGGGACTGGAGGCGCTTGACCATCGCCTTCAACGCCTCCTCCGCGGCGCCGATGGTGCGCATGCAATGGTGGATGCGGCCGGGGCCGAGGCGTCCCTGGGCGATCTCGAACCCCCTGCCCTCGCCGAGCAGCATGGCGGAGGCCGGGATGCGCACGTCCTTCAATTCGATCTCCATGTGGCCGTGCGGGGCGTCATCATAGCCGTAGACGGTGAGCGCGCGCTCGACGGTGACGCCGGGCGCGTCCAAGGGCATGAGGACCATCGACTGCTGGCGATGGCGGTCGGCGCCGGGGTCGGTCTTGCCCATGACGATGGCGACCTTGCAGCGCGGATCGCCCGCGCCCGACGACCACCATTTGCGGCCGTTGAGCACGTACGAGTCGCCGTCGCGGCGGATCTCGCACTGGATGTTGGTCGCGTCCGAGGAAGCCACTGCCGGCTCGGTCATCAAAAAGGCGGAACGGATCTCGCCTTCCATCAGCGGCCGCAGCCATTGCTCCTTCTGCTCGGCGCTGCCGTAGCGGTGGAGGACCTCCATGTTGCCGGTGTCGGGGGCGGAGCAGTTGAACACCTCGCTCGCCCAGGCGATGCGGCCCATCTCCTCGGCGCAGAGGGCATATTCGAGGTTGGTGAGCTGGGTGCCCTCAAAGGCGAAGCTCTCGTCAACGTGCTTGAGCGCGTGGCCGGGCGGCATGAACAGGTTCCACAGGCCTGCGGCCTTGGCCTGCGGCTTCAGCTCCTCGATGACGGCGAGCGGCTGCCAGCGGTCGCCCGCGGCGAGCTGCTGCTTGTAGTCGCCGGTACGAGGGCGAATCCGAGTCTCTATGAACTCGCGCACGCGGTCCCGGAAGAAAGCCTGCCTTTCCGTAAGGTCAAAGTCCATGGCTCCCCTCCCCTGCTCTTGCGGCGCCGCTCACCTCTGCCGGAAACCGCGGTTTCGCGCCACTCTTTGCGACGGTCAATTCAGGAACGCCGCGTCGCCCCAGGCGGCGGAGGCGGGGGCGAGGGGTTCGTTCTTTTCCGGCTTGGCCACCAGCTCTACGAGGCGGATGTTGGCGATGTCGGCGTTCACGCGCACCGCCGGTTCGCCGAAAGCGATGGGCTTGGTCTTCGCCAGCAGCTTGCCGTCGCCGTAGACGTAGAAGCGCAGCTTCGCGCCGGCGTTGCGGCTATTGTCGTCGACGCCGACCAGGGCCGCGAAGCTGCGCCAATGGCCCGTGTTGCGCACCTCCATGCGCGAGCCGGCGAGGATGCCGATGCCGGCGCCGAACACCCGGCCGGCGACCTGGAGGCTGGTGCCGTAGGGGGCTGCGTCGGCCTGGGCGCCGCCATAGCCGCCATAAGCGGGGCGCTCGCCGGGGCCGCGCGAGCCGGCCCAGGGATTGACCATCCGGTGGACGAGCGGATCGACTTCCGGGCGGACGACGCCGTCGACGGCGACGTTCACCGCGCCCGGGAGCTCGGAGAGATACATGCCGGCGGGGAGGATCCGCGGGCCCTTAGCGGTGAACAGGCGGCTCTCGCGCGGGGCGAGGGCGATGCTGGTCTCGCCGGTAAAGGCGGGGACGTCCTGCTTCGACCAGAGATCGTGGAGAGCGATGGGCGCGTTGCGGGCCATCTTCAAATGATCGGCGGTAAGGATCGCTCTGATCGGCGCCAGTCCGCGGTTGAAGAGGAGCACGGCCTTGTCGCCGGTGGAAAGAGTCTTCACCAGGATTTCGAAATCCTCGGAGGTGAAGGCGCGCACCGCCTGATGGCCGCCGGAATCCTGGTTGAGGGCGATGACGTCGGCGTTGGAGAGAATGTCGAGGAGCGGCTTCGGCATCTTCTGGAGGTCGGCGCCGATCAGCAGCGGCGCGTCGATCATCGCCCAGAGCGAGAAATGGCTGCGCGCTTCGGTGAGGTGGTTCTCGTCGAAGTCGCCGAGGCCGATCTCGAGCATGTCCGGGTCGTTCCACGCATAAGGCTGGGCGTAGAGCGGGCGGTCGGCGGCGCTGTCGTAGGTGTGGAGCATGCGCGTCCAGGAGGGCGTGATATCGTCGCTGGTCCGCCAGAGGTTGCCGACATCCTTGCCCCAGGCGCGGACATTGGCCTGGCCCCAGGCGCAGATCGAGAAGACATAATCGCCGTTCGGGCGGTGGCGCTGGAGGGCCTCGGCGACCTGCAGGTAAAGGCCGCGCATGCCCGCGATATCGGTGCGGCTGAGGACGCCGCGCTCCATCAGCGGATCGAGCGGCACGTAATGCTGCCGGGCGACGAGTTCGCTCTTGCCGGCATAATCGGCGAGGCCGCAGGCATCGACCTTCACATAGTCGAACCCCCAGTCGCCGAAGAACAGGCCGATATCCTGATCGACATGGCCGTAGAGGCCGACGCTGCGCTCCTCCGGCGTGCCCACCGGCAGGTTGGGCGACTTGAGGTCGAAAGCCTGGCTGCAGGCATTGCGGCCGGCGTCGGTGTAGATGCCGGCCTTGAGGCCCATTGCATGGAGCCGGTCGGTGAAGGGGCGGAAGCTGGTCTCCTCCGGCCCGCCGGTGGCGGCGCTCGGGAAGATTGCGGTGCGGACCTGGAGGCGGCCATCAGCGGTGCGGCGCTTCAGCCACCAGCCGTCGTCGATGTTCACGTACGTGTAGCCGAGCTTGGCGAGGCCGGTGTCGACGAGCGCCTGCGCGGCGCCCAGCACCTTGTCCTCGGTGATGCGGGTGCCGAACGCGTTCCAGCTGTTCCAGCCCATCGGCGGGGTACGGGCGGCGCCGCGCTCGTTGGCGCTCCAGCGGCCGGTGGGGGCGAGCGGGTCCTTTGCCTGCACAGGCCCGGCGGCAAGTGCCAGGAGTGCCGCACCCACCCACCATTTCCTCAACCGCATACAGGCTCCCTCGCTCGTGCCCTCGCTCCCGACACCGTTCGGGCCGAGCTTGTCGAAGCCCTGCCCTTTCCCCTCCTCCTCGGTAAAAAGGAAGGCCCTTCGACAGGGTCAGGGCGAACGGTGTGGGCATTGCGCCCCACCTGATCTGCCAAGCCCGCTAACAGGCCGGCGGTCCCCTTCCCCCTCCCCTCGCCGCCTGCCATGAAGCGGCATGGCGGAGGCGGGCGGCATTACCGAACATTTCGACGTGCTGATCGTCGGCGCCGGCATTTCCGGCGTCGATGGCGCGTACCGGCTGCAGAGCCGCCTGCCGGGCAAAAGCTACGCCATCCTCGAGGCGCGCGAGGCGATCGGCGGGACGTGGGACCTGTTCCGCTATCCCGGCATCCGTTCCGACAGCGACATGTACACTCTGGGCTTCCCGTTCCGGCCGTGGACGGGCGACCTCTCCATCGCCGGCGGCGAAGCGATTCGGGATTATGTCGAGGACACGGCCCGTGCCTTCGGCATCGACCGCCGCATCCGCTTTCGCCACCGCGTCGCGGCGGCGCGGTGGGAGACGGCGGCCGCAAGGTGGACATTGGAGGTGGAGACGCTGGCGGGGACGCGGCACTTCACCTGCCGCTTCCTCTATCTGTGCGCCGGCTATTACGATTATGCCGGCGGCTACCGCCCGCATTGGCCCGGCGAAGAGGATTTCGGCGGCACGATCGTCCACCCGCAGCATTGGCCGGAGGATCTCGACTTCGCGGGCAAGCGCGTGGTGGTGATCGGCAGCGGCGCCACGGCCGTGACCCTGGTGCCGGCGATGGCGGAGCAAGCGGCGCACGTCACCATGTTGCAGCGCTCGCCGAGCTATGTCGTGTCGCTGCCGGCGCGCGACCCGATCGCGGGCTGGCTCGGCCGCTTCCTGCCGCAGCGGGCGGCGGCGGCGGCGGTGCGGTGGAAGAACGTGGCGCTCGCCCGCTACCTCTACGGCGTGGCGCGGCGGCGGCCGCAGGCGGCGCGCCGCTCAATCCTCAAGCGCATCCGCAAGACGCTGCCGGCGGACTACGACGTCGAGCGGCATTTCGGCCCGCGCTACAATCCCTGGGACCAGAGGCTGTGCCTGGTGCCGGACAATGATCTGTTCGAGGCGATCAAGGCGGGCAATGTGTCGGTCGTCACCGACGAGATCGCGCGGTTCACATCGACGGGCCTGAAGCTCAAATCGGGGGAGGAGCTGCCGGCGGACATCGTCGTCACGGCGACGGGGTTGGTGGTCAGGTTGATGGGCGGCGTATCGCTGACGATGGACGGCGTCCCAGCCTCCCCCGCCGGGCGGCTGGTCTACAAGGGGATGATGCTGGAGGACGTGCCGAACCTCGCCTTCGCCTTCGGCTATACCAACGCCTCGTGGACGCTGAAATGCGACCTTACCGCCCGTTACGTCTGCCGGCTGCTCGAGCATATGGACGCGCGCGGCAAGCGGATCGCGACGCCGCGCCTGCGCGATGCGTCGGTGGCGCGGGAGCCGCTGCTCGATTTCTCCTCCGGCTACATCGCCCGCGCCTCGGACGCGCTGCCGGTGCGGGGCTCGAAGGGACCGTGGCGGGTGCCGCAAAACTATCTGCGGGACCTTGCCGCGTTCACCCTCGGGCGGACGGACGACGAGGCGATGGAGTTCAGCTGAGCGCGGGCGCCTCCCCGAAGCGGTTCGGACCGGTCTCGCTTTGGCTGGCCAGGAACACGATCAGCAGGATCCAGATGCCCCAGGAGACGAGGCTGTTCAGGCTGCCGAGCGTCGACCAGAGCGATGGCGCCGAGTCGAGATGCATCACCCCGTCCATCGCCCTTGGGGCCAACGCGATCCCGACGGCCATGAACGGGACCGGAAGCGCCGCCCACCATGCGGTGCGGCCGCAATCGTGGAGCCGGCGGACGGCGGCGGCCGCGTAGAGAAACATGGCAGCGACCGAGACCGCGACCATCGGCATCAGCACCGAGCGCATGTCCGGGAACAGTTCCGGCGGCAACACCGGCGGCTGCCCCGCCGCAGGCTGGGGTAGCCCTTCCGGGTGCGCCTGCACATAGGCCGCCATGCGCTGCATCATCTGCATCATCACCGGAACGAAGAGCAGCATGTCGATGATGATGGTCAGGACGAAGACCGTGATCGCGTAGGGCCAGAACAGGCGCCGCGTCTCGCGTCCGGAGAAATTGAACAGCCTTGCGAGATTGTAGCCGAGCGACCGTCCGATCATGCTGTGCCCCTCCCCGGCCGCAGTTTGCGGCAGCGCGGCGAGACTAGCCCATTGGCGGCTGCGGTAAAGGGGGCCGCCACAGTTGACGCGCGGCGCGGCGGGCGGCACTGACGTTTACGTAAAGGAGAGGCGGTGATGGCTGAGCTCGAGACCTTCCGTGCCGACACCCGCGCCTGGCTGGAGGCGAATTGCCCGGCCGAGATGCGCCAGCCGATGCGCGACGAGGGCGACGCCTGCTGGGGCGGCCGCAATGCCGTGTTTCAAAGCGAGGCGCAGAAGCTGTGGATGGAGCGCATGGCGGCGCGCGGCTGGACCGTGCCCGACTGGCCCAAGGCCTATGGCGGCGGCGGGTTATCGCCGGCCGAGACCAAGATCCTGCGGCAGGAGATGGCGCGGCTGGGCGCGCGCAATCCGTTGATGAGCTTCGGCATCTCGATGCTCGGGCCGGCACTGCTGAAGTACGGGACCGAAGAGCAGAAGACGCATTACCTCACCCAGATCGCGCGCGGCGAGATACGCTGGTGCCAGGGTTATTCGGAGCCGGGCGCGGGCTCGGACCTCGCTTCGCTCCAGACCAAGTGCGAGGATAAGGGCGACCATTGGCTGGTCAACGGTCAGAAGGTCTGGACCAGCTACGCCGACAAGGCGGACTGGATCTTCTGCCTGGTGCGCACCGACCCGCAGGCGCCCAAGCATAAGGGGATCAGCTTCCTCTTGTTCGACATGGCGAGCCCCGGCGTCTCGACCAAGCCGATCCTGCTCATCTCCGGCAACTCGCCCTTCTGCGAGACCTTCTTCGACGACGTGAAGGTACCGAAGGACCAGGTGGTCGGCGACGTCAACAAGGGGTGGGACGTCGCCAAATATCTGCTCGGTCATGAGCGTGAGATGATCAGCGGCATGGGGCTCGGCGGCAGCGGGTCGCAGAGCCTCGGCGAAGCCTTCGCCGACGTGCTCGCCGACGATCCGGTGCTGCGCGCGGAGGTGGCGAAGTTCGACGTCGACGCGCTCGCCTTCCGGGCGATGTCGGAGCGGTTCCTGGACGGGCTCAAGGCGGGGATGGCGCATCCGGCGCAGCCGTCGATGATGAAATACGCCGGCACCGAATTGAACAAGGCGCGCCACGAGCTGGCGATGGCCGCGGGCGGCTCCGACGCGCTCGAATGGGAAAGCGACCGCGCCCGCGGCGGCAAGGCCGCCCGCGAGTGGCTCCGCACCAAGGCGAACTCGATCGAGGGCGGGACGAGTGAGATCCAGCTCGGCATCGTCGCCAAGCGCATCCTCGACCTTCCCGGAGCCTGACAGATGCCCCTTTACCTCAACGACGATCAGAACATGCTCCGCGACACCGCGCGGGAGTTCATGGCGGCCGAGGGCGCGATCGGCGGCCAGCTGCGGCATTGGCGGGACATCGGGTGCAAGGACGGGTTCGGGCACGGGCTGTGGAAGCAGTTCGCCGCGCTTGGCTTTACCGGCATCCTCATTCCCGAGGGAGACGGCGGGCTCGGGCTCGGCCATGTCGAGGCGGGCATCGTGCTGGAGGAGATCGGGCGCAACCTGACGCCCTCGCCGTTCCTGATCACGGCCGTTGCGGTCGTCGAGGCGCTGAAGGGCACCCCGCACGGCGCCCGCTGGTTTCCCGGCATTCTCGCCGGCGAGACGGTGGCGGCGCTGGCGGTCGACGAGGGGCGCAAGCACCGGCCCGAGGAGATCGAGATGCGCGCCGAGCGCTCCGGGAACGGCTTCAGGCTGTCGGGCGCCAAGCAGTTCGTCGTCCAGGGCGCCTCGGCGGACCTGATCGTGGTGGCGGCGCGGGCCGAAGAGGGCGTCACCCTGTTCGCGGTCGAAAAGGCGGCGAGCGGGCTGGAGACGGAAGGCGTGCGGCTGGTCGATTCCAGCATCGGCGCGCGGATGGAATTGCGGGACGTCGAGGTCGATGCCGATGCAGTGATCGGCGAGGTCGGCGGCGGCGAGGCGGTGCTCGGGCGCGTGCTCAGTGCCGGTCGCGCAGGCGCGGCGGCGGAGATGGTCGGGCTCGGCAGCCAGGCGATGGCGATGACGGTCGACTATCTCAAGCAGAGGAAGCAGTTCGGTCGCCTGATCGGCGAATTCCAGGCGCTGCAGCACCGGTCGGCGCATCTTTATTCCGAGCTGGAGATTGCGCGGGCGGCGACGCTCAAGGCGCAGCAGCTGCTCGACGAGGAGAGCGACGAAGCGGAGGCGATGGTCTCGGTCGCCAAGGCAAAGGCCGGCGCGGCGTCGCGGCTGGCGGTGCAGGAGGGCGTGCAGATGCACGGGGGCATCGGCATGACCGACGAGTACGACATCGGCCTCTACATGAAGCGCGACCGGGTGCTGAACGAGCTGTTCGGCGACGCGGCCTATCACGCCGACAGGCTGGCGCGGATGCGGGGGTATTGAATCTCCCCTCCCGGATTTCCGGGAGGGGATTAAGGGGTGGGGCCGCGAAGCGGCTCTTTCGCCGCAAGAACCCACCCCCAACCCCTCCCGCAAATCCGGGAGGGGGGAGACTCGGACATGCCCCTCGACGCCGAATCCTTTGATCTCCTCCTCACCACCGTACGGCGATACGTCACCGAGCGCCTGCGCCCGCTCGAGGCGCGCGTGGAGCAGGACGACGAGGTGCCTACCGACATCGTCCAGGAGATGCGGGAGATGGGGCTGTTCGGCCTCTCCATCCGCGAGGAATATGGCGGCCTGGGCCTCACTATGGGCGAAGAGGTGCGGGTCGCGCTGGAGCTGGGCGGCACGACGCCCGCCTTCCGCTCGGTGTTCGGCACCAATGTCGGCATCGGCAGCCAGGGGCTGGTGATGGCGGGGTCCGACGCGCAGAAGGCGCAGTGGCTGCCCCGCATTGCGAGCGGGGAGGTGATCACCAGCTTCGCGCTCACCGAGCCCGGCGCCGGCTCCGACAGCGCCTCGGTGCAGACCAGGGCGGTACGCGACGGCGACGTCTACCGCCTCAACGGCTCGAAGCGTTTCATCACCAACGCCGACAAGGCCTCGCTGTTCACGGTGATGGCGCGGACGGGCGAGCCCGGCGCCAAGGGCGTGTCGGCGTTCCTGGTGCCCGCCGACCTGCCCGGCCTCGGCATCGGCAGGCCCGAGAAGAAGATGGGCCAGCAGGGCGCCCATGTCTGCGACGTGATCTTCGACGATGTGGCCGTGCCGGCGGCCAACCGGCTCGGCGAAGAGGGCGAGGGGTTCCGCATCGCGATGCAGGTGCTCGACCGCGGGCGGCTGCACATCGCCGCGGTGTGCGTCGGCATCGCCGAGCGGCTGATCGCGGATGCGGTCGGCTATGCGAAGGAGAGGAAGCAGTTTGGGCAGCCGCTCGCCGACTTCCAGCTGGTCCAGGCGATGATCGCGGATTCCAAGACCGAGACGCTGGCGGCGCGGGCGCTGGTCATCGAGGCGGCGCGGCTGAAGGACGAAGGCGCGCCGATCACGCTGGAAGCCGCGGCGGCCAAATATTTCGCCAGCGAGACCGTCGGCCGCGTCGCCGACCGCGCCGTGCAGATCTTCGGCGGCGCGGGGTACATCGCCGATTACGGCATCGAGCGCCTCTACCGCGACGTCCGTCTGTTCCGCATCTACGAAGGGACCAGCCAGGTCCAGCAACTCGTCATCGCCCGCGAGACGCTGAAGCGCGGCGGGTGATGGTTGGCGGGGGCAGCACGATTGGTCTAGTCATGGCCAAGGTGGTGGGAGATCATCGATGAAAATGTGGGCCCTCTTCGCTGCTTCGGCGGCCCTCGCGGCACCCGCGCGTGCCGATATGACGGCGACCTACACGATGCCCGGAGCGGGCGTGCCCATGACGATGACCATCCAGATCGCCTCCAACGGCGACCTGCGCGGCGACATGACCATGACCGGCGTGAACAAGCCCATGATGATAATCCGGCATCAGGGCCGGGTCTATTTCGTGATTCCGGAACCTGATGGTCCGTTAGTGGCCGACGTCGAGGAAATGGCGGCCGCCGCCGAGGAGGAGATGCGTAAGGCCGACCCGCATTTTTGCGAGCAGATAGCCAAGGCGCCACCGCTCGCGGCCCTCGTCTCCCAAGGGCAGGTCACCATCGCCGGCCGGACCGGCGACGCCTATTCCAGCGGTGGCCGCAGCCCCGGATCTCCGGACGTCGTCATCAGCCGCGACCCGGCGCTGGCCCCACTGGGCGCGGCGATGGCGGCCCAGTTCCGGTCCAGCACCAAGATGATGGGTTCGTGTGCCCCCGGGGCAACCGTCTTCGCGCAGATGCAGGCCTTGCTCGACAAGGGCGCGCCGCTGAAGTTCGGACCGATGACGCTCGAAAAGGTCGAGGAGGGGCGCGTGGACCCCAGTCGGTTCGTCCTGCCAGCGGCGCCGGCGACGCATGAGCAGATTCGGACCCTGATGCAGGGGAAGAAAGGCCAGCCGATAACGGTCCTTCCCGCGCAACCGCCTAAAGCCCGACCTCCAGCTCCCTGAGGCTGCGCCCGCGAGTCTCGCGCCCGGCATAGCCGACGAGGCCGACCGAGAGCAGCATCGGCACCAAGAGGGCGGCGGCGCCGCCGGCCAGGGTCGGGATGAAGCCCAGCAGCGCGAAGGCCTGGACGGCGACGCCGCCGAATTTGCTCGATCCGGCGATGAGGCCGGTAGCGCGGCCGCGTATGCCGAGCGGGTAGTTCTCGGCGGCATAAGGGAGCAGGACGGCGATCATGCCGTTGGTGCCGACGATCAGCGACGCGATGACGGTGACGATGACGACGTCCGAGGCGAGGATGCGGACCGGGAGAAGGGCGCCGGCGAGTCCGAGGAGGGTGAGGAGGATGGTGCCGACCAGGGTCCATTTGCTGCTCCAGCGGGCGTAGAGCCAGGCGGCGGCCATGATCGTCGGCAAAGCGACGAGCGCCGACTTGGCGAGGATGCCGCTCGCCAGCGCCGAGGAATAGCCGCGGGCCTGGAGATCGGTGGGGAGCCACAGGAGCAGGCCGAAATTGATGAAGCTCCAGCTGAGCGCGGTGACGACCAAGGCGGCGGTGAGCTTGCCGTGGCGCTGCACTGCCACCGTTGCATCGTCGGGGCGGGCTTCGCGGGCGCGGGGGACGATGCCGTATTTACGCTCCATCTCGGCGAGCTCGGCGGTGCGGCCCTGCTCGGCGAGGAAGCGCGGGGATTCGGGGATGAGGCGGGCGAGGAAGAGCAGCAGGATGCCGGTCGGGAAGCCCTGCAGCCACAGCACGCGCCAGCCGAATTGGGGCTCGAACGTGTGGGCGGCGCCGCTCGCGGCGAGATAGCCGCCGACGAGGCCGGTTCCGCCGACCAGGACCAGAACCCAGGAGCGGTGCTTCGGCGGCATGATCTCGGCGAGGAGGGTGTAGACGACGGGGAGCATGCCGCCGGCCGAGCAGCCCATCAGGAAGCACATGATGAGGTTGAGCTGGAAGAGCGGCATCGCACCGCAGATCGACGTCGACACGAAGAGGATGGTCGACAGCAGGATCGACACGCGGCGGCCATAAGCGTCGGCAATCCAGCCCCAGACGAACGAGCCGATGGTGGTGCCGACCAGCGCGCAGAACGGGAACCAGGCGACGGTGGTTTTGGAGATGCCGTATTCCGCGCTCATCCCCGGCAGCACGAAGCCGAGGGTGGCCGGCTTCATCACGTCGATGACGAGGCCGATGATCAAAACCGCGAGCACGCCGACATGCCACCGCCCGAGCGGCGTCGTATCGGGCGCCTCGTAGCTCGTGCCGGCGTGAGCATCGTGGGTGGTGCGGTGCCTGGGCAGGGCGCCGTATATCGCCGCCGGCACGCCGAGAACGATCAGCACCATTCCGGCCCACATTTGCGGGTCCATGCCCATCCCGGCGAGGCGGTTGTGCATGTGGTGCGCCATCGCCAGCATCGGCAAATGGGCGAGCACGCCGAGGCTGATGGCGATGCACGCACCCCAGAAGATCGGGGCGCGCTCGCCGATGATCGATACGCGGGGCGGGCGAGCGGCCATCAGGGCGCTCCGCACCGGTCCTGCGGCACCGCGGCGCTGGCGATGCGGGCGTCGGAGAGCGCGAGAGTAAGGCTTCCGGCGGTGCTGACGCCGACCGGGCTTGCGACCTGCTTCGGGTCGAGGCCGGCGCGGACGAAGCAGCGCAGCGGCACGACCATCGTCTGCCACTGCCCGGCCGGTGCGGCGCGGAGCAGGCCGGCGATCGGGATGGTGCCGCCGCAGCCTTGGCCGCAGGTCATGGAGAGAGTTGCGGCGCCGGCGGGCGGGGAGTCGACGCGGTAGTCGACGAGGAGGCTCAATTCGCCCGTCGCCTCGCGGGAGATGTCGAGCGGCGGCGCAGCGAGGAAAGCACTGCCCTCCCCTGCCCCGCTCCAGGCAAAGCTCAGGGCATCTTCCTGGGCGCGGCGATCGACGCGGCGCATCTGCACCGCGCCGGCGGTGGTCCAGCGCCAGCCTTGCGGCACCGCCCCGCGGGCGAAGAAGACGCCGTCCGGCATACCCGCGCCCGCCGGGCGATCCTCGGCAAGCCGGGGCACGTGCCGGTCGTCGGCATAGGTGAGGCCGTAGCCGTAGGCGAAGAGCGGGTCGTAGCCCGCGTCGCCCTTGTTGAGCGGCGTCTGATCGGCGCGGCGCGGCCAACTGTAGGAAAGCTTGCCGCGGAAATCGTGGTTCACGCCGCCGTCCGGCTTGCGGAACAGCACGTCCGCCACGCCCCCGCCTTCGCTGCCGGGAAGGAAGGCGGCGACGAAGGCGTCGGAGGCGTTGATCTCCGGATTGACCCACATCGGCCGGCCGGAGAGGAACACCGCCACGGTCGGAATGCCGGCGGCCTTCAGGCGCTTTAGGAGCTCGAAATCCTTCTTGTCGGCGGGGCTATATTCGAGGCTGCGGGGGCGGTCGCCGACGAACTCGGCATAGGGGTCCTCGCCGAACACGACGATCGCGGCGGCGGGCTTGCGGGCGAAGCTGCCGTCGGGGCTCAGCGTGGCGGAGCCGCCGGCGGCGCCCACCGCCTCGTTTATGCCAGACCAGATCGACTGGGCGTGGGGGAAATCCTTGTTGGTGAGGCCCGAACCCTGCCATGTGATCGTCCAGCCGCCCGCCTGCTTCGAGATGGTGTCGGCGCCGTCGCCGGCGACCAGCACGTCCAGCTTCGGCGACAGCGGGAGCAGGCGCTTCTCGTTCTTGAGCAGCACCAGCGATTCCCGCACCGCCTGCCGCGCCACCGCGCGGTGCTCCGGGGCCCCGAGGAGTTCGAACCGGCCGGCGAACGGCCGCGACGAGGGCCGCCCCTTCTCGAACAGGCCGGCGCGAATCTTGACCCTCAGGATGCGGCGCACCGCGTCGTCGAGCCGCGCCATCGGGATCTCTCCCGAGCGGGCCTGGGCGAGCGTCGATTCGTAGAGGCCCTTCCAGCTGTCGGGCGCCATGAAGATGTCGAGGCCGGCATTCATCGAGGCGGCGCAGCTGGTGTTGGAGCAGCCCGGCACTTGGCCGTGCGCGTTCCAGTCGCCGACCACCAGGCCGTCGAAATGCATGTCGCCCTTGAGCGCGCCGGTCAGCAAATCCTTGTCGCCATGGACCTTTTCGCCGCGCACCAACGAGAAGCTCGCCATCACCGCCTGGACGCCGGCCTCGATCGCGGGCGGGTAGCCGGCGCCGTGGATGTCGCGCAGCTCGGCGGGGCTGGAGGGGTTGTCGCCCTGGTCCTTGCCGCCCGCGGTGCCGCCGTCGCCGACGAAATGCTTGGCGGTGGCGATGACCTTGCCGGCGCGGAGGAAACCGGGGGTGCCGGGAACGCCCTGCAGGCCCTCGACCATCTTGCCCGCATAGGATCGGACGATCTCAGGGTCCTCGCCAAAGCCTTCGTAGGTGCGGCCCCAGCGGTCGTCGCGGACCACCGCCAGCGTCGGCGAGAAGTCCCAATCGAAGCCGGTGACCGCCATCTCCTTCGCCGTCACTTCACCGATGCGCCGGATCAGCTCCGGGTCGCGGGCGGCGCCGAGGCCGATATTGTGCGGGAAGATGGTCGCGCCGACGATGTTGGCGTGACCGTGGACGGCGTCGATCCCCCACATGGAGGGGATGCGCAGCTGCCCCGCCGGCCGGTCCATCGCCGCGTCCCAATAGGCGTCGGCGAGCTTCAGCCACTCGGCCGCCGGCGCGGTCTCGACGCCGCCCGGCGAGGAATTGCCGCCCGCGAGGATCGAGCCGAAATGGTAGCGCCGCATGTCGGCGGGGGTGACGGCGGCGATGTCGGGCTGGACAACCTGCGCGACTTTGTCCTCGACGCTCATGCGAGCAAGCAGGGGGTCGATGCGCGCCTCGACGGCGGAATCCCGCTGGACGCGGCTGTGCACCGAAGGCCAGCGCACCGGCGCGGCCGGCGGCGCCGCGACGGCCGCTCCCGCCGCCGCGATCAATGCCGCCGCCAGCACGTGAAGTCTGCGCATCACCGTCTCTCCCGCCCTCTCGGCGCAGTTAGATGTGAACGCTAACATCTGGCAAGGAGGAACCGCCTTTCGCCTCTCCCCCTGTCGCGTAGCCGAGGCTATGCCTGCTCGCGATCCAAGCCAAGGGTGAAAAGGAGGGAGCGATGCAAATGCGGCGGCGCGATGTGCTGGGAATGACGCTGGCGGGGGCGCTCGCCTCGGGGAGCGCCGCGGCGCAGCAATGGGGGGAGCCGCCGACGCCGGCGGGGGGCGATCCCGATGCGCCGCTGTATCCGTCGCGGGAGCGGTTCGCCTTGTGGCCGAAGGGGGCGCCGGGGGCGCCGGGGGTCCTTCCGACCTTCAACCCGACTATGAACGGGCCGAAGGGGTCGCGCGAGCTGTGGCTGCGCGGCATCGCGGTGCCGGAGGTGCATGTCTACCGCCCGGCGCGCTCGGACGGGTCGTGCCTGCTGTCGCTGCCCGGCGGGGGGTACGAGTTCGTCTCGTTCCAGAATGAGGGGCTGGATGTCGCCGAGCGCTACAATGCTGTTGGGACGACGGTGTTCGTGCTGTCCTATCGGCTGCCGAACGAAGGATGGGCGACGCCGTGGCAGGTGCCGCTGCAGGACGCGCAGCGGGCGATGCGGCTGATCCGGGCGCGGGCCGGGGATTTGAGGATCGACCCGGCGAAGCTGGGCGTGGTGGGCTTCTCTGCAGGCGGTCACCTCGCCGCGGACCTGTGCGTCGCGCATGCGGAGCGGACCTATGCGCCGGTCGATGCGGCGGACGCGCTGTCGGCCCGGCCCGCCTTTGCCGGCCTCGTCTATCCGGTGACCGATGCGCGGATCGGGCACGCGCCGACGATGCTGACCGGCGGCGGCGCGGCGCCCTCGGCGGAGATCGTCGCGGCGCGCTCGCCGGTGACGCGGGTGAGCGCCGAGACGCCGCCCTCCTTCCTCGTCCACGCCATCGACGATCCGGTGGTGCCGCTCGAGCACAGTTTGGGCTGGATCGCCGCCTGCCGGGCGGCGAAGGTGCCGGTCGAGGCGCACCTGTTCCAGCAGGGCGGGCACGGCTTCGGGCTGCATCTGCCGCCGGTGCTGCCGGGGTCGCGGTGGCCGGAACTGTTCGGTGCGTGGATGCGTATTGCGGCCGAGGGGCGGCGGGGCTGATCCAGGCTATTGCATAATTATGCAGTTTTCTGCATGCGCCGCCGATGATTCGTGTGGCGATCCTTGGCGCGTCCGGTTTTGTGGGCGCGGAATTGCTGCGGCTACTGGCGATGCACCCCGGCCTCGAGCCTGTCGCGGTGTTCGGCGACAGCCAGGCCGGGCAGCGTCTCGCCGAGGTGCACCCGCATCTGGCGCTGGCCTATCCCGAGTTGGTGGTCGAGCGCTATTCGGCTGAGGCGCTGCGCGGCGCCGAGCTGATCTTCGCCGCCTTGCCGCATGGCCATTCGCAGGCGCTGGCGCCGGAGATTTTGGCCACGGGCGCCAAGTTCGTCGACCTGGGCGCCGACTTCCGGCTCGATAGCGCCGAGGATTACGAGCGCTGGTACAAGGAGCCGCACCAGGCGCCGGAACTGCTCGGCGATTTCGTCTACGGCATCCCCGAACTGAACCGCCAGGCGATCGCGGCGAGCCAGGCGGTGGCGGCGGCGGGCTGCTATCCGACTTCGGCGATCCTGGCGCTGAAGCCGCTGATCGGGCTGATCGATCCTGAGACGATCGTCGTCGATGCCGCGTCCGGCGTGTCGGGCGCCGGCAAGGGGCTGAAGGACGAGACGCACTTCAACAGCGTCGACGAGAATTTCAGCGCCTACGGCCTTCTCGGCCACCGCCACACCGCCGAGATGGAGATGGCGCTGGGCGGCACATTGCTGTTCACGCCGCACCTCGCGCCGATGAACCGCGGCATATTGGCGACCTGCTACGGCATGGCGAAGGGGCCGTGCGATCCCCTCGCGGCGCTGCGCGAAGCTTATGCGGCCGAGCCGTTCGTCCACGTTTCCGAACGCGCCCCCTCAACCAAGTGGACCTTGGGGTCCAACGCCGTCCACCTCACCGCCCGCCACGATCCGCGCACCGGCCGGGTGCTGGCGATCGCGGCGCTCGACAATTTGGTGAAAGGAGCCGCCGGCCAGATGATCCAGTGCGCCAATCTGATGCTCGGCCTCGACGAGACCGCCGGGCTGCCCCGCGTGGGAGTCTGGCCATGAGCGTCACCGCAGCCGAGGGGTTCGTCGCGGCGGGGTGCCATGCCGGGGTCAAGCGCAAGCGCTACGACATGGCTTTGGTCGCGACCGAGGATCGGCAGGCGGTGACCGCCGCCGCCGTCTTCACCCAGAACAAGTTCGCGGCGCCGCCGGTGATCCTCGACCGCCGGCTGCTCGCGGCAAACGGCGGCAAAGCGGCGGCGGTGATCGTCAATTCCGGGAACGCCAATGCCGGGACCGGTGCCGAGGGCCTCGCCGATGCGGAGGAGATGGGGGCCGTCGCGGCCAAGGCGCTCGGGGTGGATTCGTCCGACGTGCTGGTCTGCTCGACCGGGATCATCGGGACGCGGCTGCCGATGGACAAGATCCTCCCCGCCACGCCAAAGCTCGCCAAGAAGCTGTCCAAGGCGGGTGGCGAAGATGCGGCGCGCGGCATCCTCACCACCGACCACAAGCAGAAGGAGGCCGTGGTGCACGGCTCGACCTTCACGCTTGGCGGGATGGCTAAGGGCTGCGGCATGATCGCGCCGAACATGGCGACGATGCTCGCCTTCCTCACCACCGACGCGGAGGTCGAGCAGGCCGAGCTGCAGGCGATCCTGCGCGACGCCGCCGACCGGACGTTCAACACGCTCAACGTCGACGGCGCGACCTCGACCAACGACACGGTGATCGTGCTCGCCAACGGGCGGCGCGGCAGGCCGGACATGAAGGAGTTCGCCGACGCGCTGCACAAGGTCTGCGAGGATCTGACCTACCAGATGGCGCGCGATGCAGAGGGCATGACCAAGATGGTGCTGCTCAAGGTGACCGGCGCGGCGTCGGACGCGGAGGCGCGGGTTGCGGCGAAGAACATCGCCGAGAACAATCTCGTAAAATGCTCCTGGTATGGCGGCGATCCCTATTGGGGGCGCTTGCTCGGCGCGGCGGGATCGGCGGGCATCGCGTTCGAGCCGGAGAAGACGGAGGTCGCCTACGGCGGCATAATCGTGTCGCGCGGCGGCACCAATGCCGAGCACGACCAAGACGCGGTGGCGGCGCACATGGCCAATGAGAAGATCGACATCGAGGTGGCGCTGGGGCTCGGCTCGGGCGCGGCGCAGGTGATCGGCATCGATCTCGGGCCGGGCTACATCAAAGAGAATTCGAAAACCTCATGATAGACGCGACGCATACCGCGAACGTCCTCGTCCAGGCGCTGCCCTACATCCAGCGCTTTGCGGGCCGATCTGTCGTCGTGAAATTGGGCGGGGCGGCGCTCGATGCCGAACTGGACCGGGCGCTGGCGCAGGACGTGCTGCTGCTCCGCTCGGTGGGCATGCGGGTGGTGCTCGTCCATGGCGGGGGCCCGCAGGTCGACGTGATGATGCGGCGGCTGGGCATGAAGCCCGAATTTCGGGACGGGCTGCGGGTGACCACGGCGGAGACGCTCGAGGTCGTGCGGATGGTGCTGGTCGGCAAGATCAACCGCGACCTGGTCGGCACGATCAACCGCGAGGCGGCGGAGGAGCCGGTCGCGGTCGGCGTGTCGGGCGAGGATGGCGGGCTGCTGACGGTGACGCCGCGCGAGTCGAGCCTGGGCTTCGTCGGCGACGTCAGCATGGTGCGCGCCTCGGTGCTCGAGCGGCTGCTCGACGAGGGGCTGACGCCGGTCGTCTCGACGATCGGCGCGGACACGGGCGGCCAGCCCTACAACATCAACGCCGACGAGGCGGCGCGGGCGATCGCGGTGGCGATGGCGGCGGAGAAGATCGTCTACCTCACCGCCGCCCCCGGGCTCCTCGAGGATCCGGCCGACGAGGCGAGCCTCATCCACCGCCTGACGTCGACCGAGCTCTTCGAGCGGATCGAGCATGACAGCGTGTCGAAGGGCATGATCCCGAAGCTTCGCGCGTGCGCCGAGGCGGTCGACGCCGGGGTGGGCACGGCGCACATTATCGACGGGCGGGTGCATCATGCTTTGCTCATCGAGCTGCTGACCGACGAGGGCATCGGCACGATGATCCGGCGGGAGAAGAATTGGTGACGCGCCATCTGCTGAGCATCGCGGACCTCGGCGCCGCGGGGGTGGCGGAGATTCTGGCGCTTTCGGAGCGCACCGATCTCGGCCGGCCGCTGGCTGGCAAGGGTGTCGCGCTCGTTTTCCAGAAGCCGTCGGCGCGGACGCGCAATTCGATGGAGATGGCGGTCGTCCAATTGGGCGGGCATCCGGTCTACATCCAGAAGGACGAGGTCGGGCTCGGCACGCGCGAGACGGCCGAGGACGTGGCGCGGACCCTCGCCTGCTTCCACGAGGTGGTGGCGGCGCGGGTGATGGACCATCGCGATCTCGAGAAGATGGCGGCGGTGTCGCCGCGGCCGGTGCTCAACATGCTCAGCGACCGCGACCACCCGCTGCAGGCTTTGGCCGACCTGCTGACGGTCAAGCAGCTGCGCGGGCGGATCGAAGGGGCGCGGATCGCCTATATCGGCGACGGCGACAACAATGTCGCGCGCTCGCTGGCCGAGGCCGCGACGATGGCCGGCGCCGAATTGGTCATCGCCAGCCCCGAGGGGTACCGGCTCGGCCAGGCGCCGGAGGGGGTGCGGCAGGTCGCCGATCCCGTCGAGGCGGTCGAGGGAGCGGACGTCGTTTACACCGACGTCTGGGTGTCGATGGGCCAGGACGATGAGGCCGAGGCGCGGATGAAGGCGTTCGCGCCCTACCAGGTCGATGCCGCGCTGATGGCGCGGGCGCCGGGCGCGCATTTCCTCCACTGCCTTCCCGCCAAGAGGGGCGAGGAGGTGACGCACGAGGTGATGGAAGCGCCCAGCAGCGCGGTGTGGCGGCAGGCGGAGAACCGGATGCACACGGCGCGCGGCGCGCTGGCGTGGTTGATGGGGGTTGGGGCGTGATCCGTCCAGCCAAAATCCTCCCCTTCGAGGGGAGGTGGCAGGCCGCAGGCCTGACGGAGAGGTGTCAGCGTGGGCGACTCTCCTCGGCTTCTGACACCTCTCCACCATGCTTCGCATGGTCCCCCTCCCCTCAAAGGGGAGGATTTTTCAGATGACCGACGCGCGCATGCGCCGGCAGCGGATCATCGCCGACCTGCTTCGGCAGGAGCCGATCACCAGCCAGGAGGAGGTCACCGCCAGGCTCGCGGCGGCGGGGCTCGAGGTGACGCAGGCGACGGTGTCGCGCGACCTCGATCAGCTTGGCGCGGTCAAGGTCAAGAAGGGCGGCTCGATCCGCTATGTGCTCCCCGCCGAGATCGGCGACAGCGACTGGGCGGCGGCGCGGCTTTCCCGCATCTTTTCGGAATGGGTGCTGACGGTCGAGACCGCAGGCCACATGCTGGTGCTGAAGACGCCGCCGGGATCGGCCCATATCGTCGGCGTCGCGCTCGACCAGGCCAGGCTGCCCGAGGTCGCCGGCACCATTTCGGGCGACGACACGCTCTTTGTGGCGCTGAAGGACGAGATCGTTCCCGGCGCGATGGCCAACCAATTTCGTAAGCTTATCCAGGAACCCTCATGACCTTGCCCCATCCCAAGAAGGTCGTGCTCGCTTATTCGGGCGGGCTTGACACCTCGATCATCCTGAAGTGGCTGCAGACGGAATATGGCGCAGAGGTGGTGACGTTCACCGCCGACCTCGGCCAGGGCGAGGAGGTCGAGCCGGCGCGGCGCAAGGCGGAGCTGCTCGGCATCCGGCCGGAGAACATCTTCATCGAGGATCTGCGCGAAGAGTTCGTCCGCGACTACGTCTTCCCGATGTTCCGGGCGAACACGGTCTATGAGGGCCAGTATCTGCTCGGCACCTCGATCGCGCGGCCGCTCATCGCCAAGAAGCAGATCGAGATCGCCCGCAAGGTCGGCGCAGACGCGGTGTGTCACGGCGCGACGGGCAAGGGCAACGATCAGGTCCGTTTCGAGCTCGGTTACTACGCGCTGGAGCCCGACATCCGCGTGGTGGCGCCGTGGCGGGAGTGGGAGTTCGCCAGTCGCGAGGCTTTGCTCGACTTCGCCGAGAAGAACCAGATCCCGATCGCCAAGGACAAGAGGGGCGATGCGCCCTTCTCGATCGACGCCAACCTCCTCCACTCCTCGTCGGAGGGGAAGGTGCTGGAGGATCCGGCGATCGAGGCGCCCGAGTACGTGCACCAGCGCACGATCTCGCCGGAGGATGCGCCGGACAAGGCGACGGTGATCACGATCGCGTTCGAGCGGGGCGATCCCGTGTCGATCGACGGCGAGGCGCTGTCGCCGGCGGCGTTGCTGACGCGGCTCAACGAGCTTGGCCACGACAACGGCATCGGGCGGCTCGATCTGGTCGAGAACCGGTTCGTCGGGATGAAGTCGCGCGGGGTCTACGAGACGCCGGGCGGAACCATCCTGCTGGCGGCGCATCGGGGGATCGAGTCGATCACGCTCGACCGCGGCGCGGGGCATCTGAAGGACGAGCTGATGCCGCGCTATGCGGAGCTCATCTACAACGGCTTCTGGTTCTCGCCGGAGCGCGAGATGCTGCAGGCGGCGATCGACCTGTCGCAGCGCAATGTCAGCGGGACGGTGCGGGTCAAGCTCTACAAGGGCAATGTGACCGTGATCGGGCGGGAGAGCGACGTGGCGCTTTACGACCAGGATCTGGTGACGTTCGAGGAGGGCTCGGGCTCCTACGACCAAAGGGATGCGGCGGGGTTCATCAAGCTCAATGCGCTGCGGCTGCAGATCGGCGCGCGGCGGGCGCGGCGGGGATGATGTTCCGCTTTTGAGCTTGACATTGTAGAACGGATTCGGTACACTTGCACCGTCGCCGAGTCGTGTGGGTGGCATCTTTGAAGGTGTGAATCGGATAAGCGGCTCGCCCATCGGCCGATGGGCGGGGTGAGGACTTCGGTCCAGGTTGGGTCGGGCTCCGGCCTTTAGCCCCCTCTCCCCCTGGGGAGAGGGTTGGGGCGAGGGGGTTCGGCGCCCGAGGATGACCTCCCACCGCCGAGCCCCCTCACCCTGCCCTCTCCCCGCCGGGGAGAGGGAGGTTCTCGTCTCATCGGATCAGGGTCGACTCAGCCCCACGGCGCGGACGCGCGCCGCGCCTGCGTCAGGCGAGGAAATCCGGATCGGCGACGACGCGGCGGTCGTGGAGGTCGGCGACGCCGGGACGGAAGGGGACGAGGGCGCGGCGGCCGTCGGGCTTCTCGATCTCGAGGAGATCGCCGGCGCCGAAATTCTCGACCGCGACGATCGTGCCGAGCGGGTCTCCCGCCGCGCTTTCGCAGGGCAGGCCGATGAGGTCGGCGTGATAATATTCGCCCTCCTCCAGCGGCGGCAAGGCGGCGCGGGAGATGGTGACGAGCTGGCCGCGCAAGCCTTCCGCTGCGGTGCGGTCGTCGATCTCGGCGAAGCGGGCGATGGGCTGCTTGGCGGGCTTCAAGGACGTGAGGGTGAGGGCGCGGCCCCCTACCCTCACCTGCTTGTGCCGCTTGAGGCTCTCGAGCCCGGCGGCGAACAGCTTGAGGCGCACCTCGCCGGCGATGCCGTGCGCGCCGGCAATCGCGGCGAGGGCGATCTCGTCGTCCAAGGCTTACTCAGCCTTCTCGGCGCCTTCGGCCGGAGCGGCTTCCTCCGAACCTTCGGCCGGCTCGGTGGTGGAGACGCCCTCGTTGGACGCTTCGTCGGCGGGCGTGGCTTCGCCTGCGTCGGGGGCGGGGGCGTCGGCGGGAGCCTCTTCGGCGGCGGGGGCAGCGGCTTCTTCAGCGGCCGGAGCCTCTTCGGCCGGGGCAGCGGCTTCCTCGGCGGCGGGAGCCTCCTCGGCGGCGGCGGCTTCCTCGGCGGCCGGAGCCTCCTCGGCCGGAGCGGCGGCCTCCTCGGCGGCGGGAGCCTCCTCGGCGGGGGCGGCGGCTTCCTCGGCCGGGGCCTCGGGGGTGGCCTCTTCGACGGCTTCGGTCATCGCTTCGACGGTCTCTTCCTGGCTGGCGGCGGAAGCGGCTTCGGCGGCTTCGGCGGCTTCGGCCTCGCGGGTGGCGCGCTCCTCGGCACGGTCCTTGGCCTTGTCGCCCGGCGCGCCCTTGTTCGGGTTGTTGCGCTGGGCGCGCTCACGGACGCCGGCGGCGTCGAGGAAGCGGGCGACGCGGTCGGTCGGCTGGGCGCCGACGGAGAGCCAGTGGCGGGCGCGGTCGGCGTCGAGCTTGACGCGCTCGGCCGAATCCTTGGGGAGCATCGGATTGTAGCTGCCGATGCGCTCCAGCACCTTGCCGTCGCGGCCGGTGCGGGCGTCGGCGACGACGATCTTGTAATAAGGGCGCTTCTTCGCGCCGCCGCGGGAAAGGCGGATGGATACTGCCATGATGTTTGTCCTTCTCTTTTAAGTCTCGTCTGATCGGATCGTCGTCGCAGCGGAGGCTGAGACGGCGGAGTTCTACTTCTTCATGAACTTGTCGAAGCCGGGCGGGAGGTTGAACGGGGCGGCGCCGCCGGGTCCGGGAAGGCCGCCCAGGCCGCCGCCGGGCATCGGAGGCATTCCGCCGCCCGCGCCGCCGAGGCCGCCCATCCCCCCGCCGCCAAGTCCGCCCATACCGCCGCCGCCACCGCCGAACAGGGCGCCGAGCTTGCCGAGGCCGCCCATCTTGCGCAGCTTCTTCATCATGCCCGCCATGTCCTGGTGCATCTTCAGGAGCTTGTTCACTTCCTGGACGGTCCGGCCCGAGCCCTTGGCGACGCGGATCTTGCGCTTGGCGTTCAGCAATTCGGGGCGGGCGCGCTCCTTGGGAGTCATCGAGCCGATCATCGCGTCCATGTGGACGAGGACCTTGTTGTCGACCCCGCTCTGGGCCATCGCGCCCTGCACCTTCTTCATGCCGGGCAGCATGCCGGCGAGGCCGCTCAGGCCGCCCATGCGCTGCATCTGGGCGAGCTGGCTGCGCAGGTCATTCAAGTCGAACTGGCCCTTGGCCATGCGCTTGGCGAGCGCCTCGGCCTCCTCGACCTTGATCGTCTCCTGCGCCCGCTCGACGAGGCTGACGACGTCGCCCATGCCGAGGATGCGGCCGGCGACCCGGTCCGGGTGGAAGGCTTCGAGGCCGTCGAGGCCCTCGCCGACGCCGGCGAACTTGATGGGCTTGCCGGTGACGGCGCGCATCGACAAAGCCGCGCCGCCGCGGGCGTCGCCGTCGAGGCGGGTCAGGACGACGCCGGTCAGCGCCACCTGCTCGGAGAAGCTCTTGGCGACGTTGACCGCGTCCTGGCCGGTCAGCGCGTCGACGACGAGCAGGGTCTCGGCGGGGGCGGAGACGTCGGCGATCGCCTTCATCTCGTCCATCAGCGCCTGGTCGACGTGGAGGCGGCCCGCCGTGTCGAGGAGGAGGACGTCGTAACCCTGGAGCTTCGCCGCCTGGAGGGCGCGGCGGGCGATCTCGACCGGCTGCTGACCCGCGACGATCGGGAGGGTCGCGACCTGCGCCTGCTCGCCGAGCACGCGGAGCTGCTCCTGCGCCGCCGGGCGAGCGACGTCCAAGGAGGCCATCAGGACCTTCTTGCCGGCCTTTTCCTTGAGGCGCTTGGCGATCTTGCCGGTGGTGGTGGTCTTGCCCGAGCCCTGCAGGCCGACCATCAGGATGATCGCCGGCGGCGTGACGTCGAGGTGGAGCTCGGAGGCGTCGGCGCCGAGCATGTCCACCAAGGCGTCGTGGACGATCTTGACGACCTGCTGGCCCGGCGTGACCGACTTCAGCACCTGCTGGCCGACGGCTGCTTCCGTGACCTTGTCGACGAAGGTGCGGACGACCGGCAGCGCGACGTCGGCTTCGAGCAGGGCGATGCGCACCTCGCGCATGGCGCCGCGCACGTCCGCTTCGGAGAGCGCACCGCGGCCGCGCAGGCGGTCGAAGACCGTGCTCAGGCGATCGCTTAGGCTGTCGAACATGCTGCTTCCTTCGTTTCGAGACTGCCGCTTCCGGCGAAAACGCACAAAACGCCGGCGGGCGAAACTCGCCGGCCAGCGTGCGCCCTTCGGGACACGAGACAGTCACCCTTGCGGGATGTGGGGCCCTTAGCCGCCGGGGGAAGACTTGGCAAGATCAGGCGAGGCGCGGAAGCAGCGCCTTGAAGCCTTCGTCGGCCCGTGCGGGATCGAGCAATGGGTCGGTCCAGACGTAGGCGAGGCCGACATCGCCGACGGCGCGGGCGCGCCGGAGGGCGGTGACGGCACCGGGGACGTCGCCGAGCTGGGCGCGCAGCTCGGCCTGCTGGTAGACGTTGCTGTCGCCATAATGGGCAGTGAGGTCGGCGAGCATGGCCGAGGCCTCCGCCTTGCGGCCGCTGCGGGCGGCGGCGACGGCGAGGCCGGTGAGCTTTGCCCAGGCGACCGGCTCGAGCCGGTATTCGGCCGCCGCGCCGGCGAGGTCGCCGCGCATCAGGAAGGTGTCGCCGAGGACGGAATGGGCGAGGGTCATCTTCGGGCTGAGGGCGAGGGCGCGGCGGATCGCGTCGGCGGCGCCGGCATAATCGCGGGCGGCGTAGAGGCCGAGGCGCAGGGACTTGTGGGCGCGCGGGTTCAAAGGATCGAGGGCGACCCGCCCCCGTCGCTTCCGCGGGCGAGGCGAAGACCGGCCGCGCCTACCTGGCCCTGGCCGAGGAAGGGCCGGCGATCCGCTGGTTCGAGGAGGCGCTGAAGGACGATGCAGCGCCGTCGCTGGGCGTCGTCGAGGCGCTGGCGCGGCTGCGGCTGCGGGCGGCGCTGCAGCCGGGGGCGGCGGGGCTGGACGAAGCGCCGGTCGCGGCGCTGGCGCGGATCGAGGCCATAAGGGAGCAGCTGACCTTGCTCTGCACGCTGGCGGGCGCGACGGCCGAGCGGCTGGCGCTGATCGTCAAGGCCGCGGACCGGGCGGCGCAGCTCAGCCTCGGCGACGCGCGCGATACCGAGCTTACGCGGATGCGCGACGCCTATCGCCGGGCGTGGAAGCTCGGGCGGGCGGGCGATCCCACCGAAGCCTGCCAGGCGGGGCTGATGGCGGTGACGGCGAGCGTGCTGCTGACCCTGCGCTCGGGCCTCGACGGCGCCGCCTGCCATGCCGAGCTGGAAGAATTGGCGGCGGAGTTCGCCGCGCGGACCTCGCCGGGCGATTATGCCTTCGCGACGGGCGAGATTGGCCGGCGGCTGCTCGCGGCGTTGATCGACCAGGGCTTGTCGGCCGAGCGGGCGAACGGCCTCGTCGCCGAGTTCCGCGATGCGTGGGGCAGCGCCGGGAGCGGTGCCAAAGACGACGCGCTGTTCGAGCCGCTGCGCCTCATCGCCGCGATGCTGGCCGACCGCGACTCGACGCGGCCGATGGCGGACTGGGTCAATTCGATCGAGACCGCGCTGACCTCCGCTTAGCGGCGGCGGCGGGCGTCGAACTCCCGTTTCGCCGCGGCGAGGGCGGCCTGGAAGCCGGGATCCGCGGCTTCGCGGGCCATCAAGGCGGCGGCGGCGAGGCGGCCGGCTTCGACGTCGGAGCGATAGTGGAAGCCGCAGATCACGCGGCTTTCGCCGAACGCGATGCCGCGGGCTATGAGGCGGTCGGCGCGGTCGGGCGCGAGGGCGGTCAGCACCGACGCCCAGATCCAGCCGAGCGCGGCGTGGGTCGAGGGATAGGAACCGCTCTCGCGCAGGTGGAACTTGAAATCGTCGGGCCTCAGCGGGCAGGTCTTGCCGCCGAAGGCGACGAAGGGGCGGACGCGGCCGGTGCCGGCGGGCGGGGCGGGCTGCTTGACCGGGGCCACCAAAGCTTCGGCGTCCTTCACGACGCGGCCGATGAGGGCGAGCGCGAGCGGATTGTCCTCCGGCGTGAGGGCGGTGCCAAGCGCCTCGGCGAAGCGCGGGGCGACGGCTTCCGGAACGTAGACATTGTCCGCCGCGGCTTCGGCGCCGCGCGGCGTGTCGAGGATCGCGCGGGTGTGGAGGTAGACGGCTTCGTCCTCCGCCTCCGCCAGGGAGGCGGGAGCTGGCGCCGGCGCCAGCCAGGCCTTGACGTCGAGCGGGTGGGCGAGGAAGCCGCGTTCCGGCGCCTGCGCCGCCGCGTTGCCGGCCGCGGCCATCAACAGCAGCCCGGCCGCCGCTCTCAGCCAAATTCGAGTGCCCATGAAGTGCCTCCCTGTTCGTCGCGGCCTGCATAGCGTGCGCGGCCGGACACGGCGAGATTGCCGCGGAGGATTTTCTCGGCGATATACCGGGCCTTGAGGCGCTCCGCTTATCCGGCGAGAAACAGGGGGGAAGCGCAATGGGCGATTCGATATTCGTGCGGGTCCAGAAGGTCGTCACCGGCGGCCTCGACAGCGCCGTGGGCGCGGCCGAGCAGCTGAGCGGCACCAGCCTGATGCGCCAGGCGATCCGCGACATGGAAGACGCCATCGCCAAGGCGCGCACCCAGGCCGAGGCGGCGCGCGAGACGCGCCTGCAGGCCGAGCACCGGATTGCCGGCGGGCGCGAGCAGCTCGCGACGCTGAAGGAGCAGGCCCGGTTCGCATTGAGCAAGGGCCGCGAGGATCTCGCCGAGGCGGCGATCGCGCGGCAGATCGAGATCGAGGCGCAGGTGGCGCGGCTTGGCAAGGCGCAGCAGGAGGCGGCGGAGGAAGAGCGCCGGCTCGAGGAGAGCCGCACGGCGCTCAACCTGCGCAAGGGGCAGATGGAGGAAGAGCTCGCCGCCTTCCAGTCGGCCCGGCGGGCGGCCGCCTTCGACGACGCGGCGCCGGGCCGGCCGGAGGCGCGGGTCGAACGCCGGGCCGAGCAGGCCGAGACGGCGTTCCGCCGCGCGGTGGCGGCGGCCGGCGGCGTCGCGGGCGAGGCGCCGACGGCCGATACGGCGGCGCGGGTCGCGGAGATCGAGGCGCTGCAGAAGGAAGCCGCCGTAGCCGAGCGGCTGGCGGCATTGCGGGCCGGCCAGACCGCCAAGCCTGCCGCGCCGCGGAAGCGCGCGCAGGGCTAGCCTCTATCGACACCCAGTCCTCCCTGTCGGCGCAGCCGATGGGGACGGGGACCGCACGCAGTGCGGTGGAGGGGCCCTACTGAGACCGAGAAGGCCCCTCCACCATGCTTCGCATGGTCCCCTTCCCCATCGCCTTCGGCAACAGGGAGGATGAGCGGGTTCTGTCCTCCACCGCGTCTTGCACGGAGCGCCTACCCGACCCCGTGGGCCTTGAAAAAGGCGAGCATGCGGGCCCAGCCGTCCTTGGCGTCGGCTTCGTTGTAGCTGGCGCGGTAATCGGCGTGGAAGCCGTGCTGGGCGTCGGGATAGACGCGGATTTCGGCCGCGCTCTTGCCGGCCGCCTTGAGCGCCGCGCGCATCGCCTCGACGTCGGCCTGCGGGATGCCCTGGTCGAGGGCGCCGTAGAGGCCGAGGACCGGCGCCTTCAGTTCGGCGGCGCGCGCGATGAGCGGCTTGAGCTGGCCGTACCAGGCGACGCCGGCCTTGATGTCGGGATCGACCATCGCCGAGCGCCAGACGACGGCGCCGCCCCAGCAGAAGCCGGTGATGCCGATCTGCGCCGGCTTTACGAACGATTGCGCCTTGAGCCAGGTGGTGACGGCGCGGACGTCCCCGTCGACCTGCTCGACGCCGGCCTGGGCGACGATCGGGCGGATCTGGTCGATGCTCGTCATCGCCGGGAGGTTGGCGCCGGAGCGGTAGAAGAAATCGGGGGCGATCGCGACGTAGCCGAGCCGAGCGAGGCGGCGGCAGATGTCCTTGATGTAATCGTGGATGCCGAAAATCTCGTTGACGACGACGATCGCCGCGTGGCGGCCACGGCCGGCGGGACGGGCGATATAGGCGGGGAGTGGCTTGGGCGCGCCGTTGGGGACGAAGCCTTCCTCGATGACGAGCCCGTCGGTCGAGGTGGTGATGGGCGAGGCTTCGGCGGAGACGGCGGCGAGTGCGTAGCCGGCGAAGAACATGCCGACGGCGGCGCGGCGGCTGACGTGGAAATCCTCCGGCTCGGAGCCGTCGGGGCGGGTGAGGTTCAGCATCGCGGGGGTCTCCTGAAACGGAGTGGAGAGCCTAAGCGCGGCCTTGGCAGTGCGCAATCCGCAGAGCTAGCGCGTCCGGCGCCAGATTTCGTGGGAGCAGAGGAAACCGAGGATGCAGCCCTCGACCTTGATGTGGCCGGCATCGAGGCGGGTGACGGTGGAGCGGACGTTCATCTTGCGCTCCGGGATGAGCACATTGCCCTTCCATCTGCCCTGCGCGACATGCTCGAAACCGTACATGACGCGCAGGCCGACCATATGGTCGTAGCCGCCCTTGCGCGCGTCGAGCTCGGCGCGCTTTTCGGCATGGGTGACGGTGCCGCAGAGGAGGTTGCCGCAGGGCTGGACGTCGACCGCGACGCTGGCGTCGGAATTCCACCAGAGACCGTTGATGCTGGCATCGGCGGCCGGCGCGGCGCGGGGCGCGGCCGCGGCGAGGAGCAGGCTCAGCAACAGGGTCACGTCGTGGCCGCTCCATAGTCTAGAAGTGAAGGCAGGCCGGGAGCTTAGCGCACGCACGGATGAATGGAAGCGAAACAATCGGGGCGGTGGCGCGAATCGCGTGATCCGCCCTCCTCCGCTTCCGGATTCCCGGAGGGGTCGGGAGTGGGACACTGCCTCCGACAACAGCCCACCCCTCCCCCTCCCGGAAATCCGGGAGGGGAAGTGTGTGAATTCCGTTGTCTGCCAACAGCTTAGCTTCGGGATGGCGGGCTGCCGTAACCTTTACCTCCCGACACCCCGCGTCCCTGTGTGGGACAGCCGGTTTTGCCCGATTGCCGCCTCCGAAACGGGGGGTCATGCCCGGGTGACTGCTTCCCCCCGGTTGCAGCGCCTTTGCGATCACGGAGACCAAAATGCGCCAGCTCAACACGAACGAAATCGCCTTTGTCGCCGGCGGCTGCTGCGATTGCAGCTGCCCGCCGCCGCCCCCGCCCTCGTGCGACAAGACCAAGAACAACAACGGCTACGGCAACGGCCCCGAGTCCGGCCCGCCCCCGGGCAATTCGGGCGCGCACAACCCGCAGCTCACCGGCTGGAATTCGGGCCCCAAGGGTCCGCGCTAAACCAGGCGCCCGCCGCTCCCAAGAGCGGCGCGAGAATGAAGAGGCCCGTCGCGGACACCCGCGGCGGGCCTTTCTTCGTGGAAAATTCAGTGAGCCGACGAAGGTCCGCCCGAGCCTGCCGCCGGCAGCACCTTCGGCTTCGCGGTTGCGCTGGGATTGGGCTGACCCGGATCGGAGCGTGCATAGGCCCAGATCAACAGCCCGGCGACGACGAACGCCAGCACGAGCAGCATGAGCAGCGACGTGCCGCCGGAAGGGCGGCGTGGGTTGGCGGGACTGTTGTCGTCGAGCGGTTCCATCCCTCCCGAAACCCCAAACATTGCAAGCGGTTGCCCCGCAGCGAGAATTTCGCGGGGAACCCCGCGCTCAGCCGGTGAGGGCGGCGTAGACCATGGCCTTGAGCTGGCGCCGCACCGTGTAGGTGGACGACGGCATCAGCTGGGTCATGAAGATCATCGAGACGCGCTCGACGGGGTCGATGAAGAAGTAGGTCGAGAAGATGCCGCCCCAGTAGAACTCGCCCGCCGAGCCCGGGAGCATGGCGCGGACGGGATCCAAATTGACGCCGAAGCCGAGGCCGAAGCCCTGGCCGGAATAGATCGCCTCGCTGAACATCGAGCGGCTGAACTGGGTGAGATCCGCGCCGCCGGGAAGGTGGTTGCGGGTCATGAGGTCGAGCGTCTTGCGGCCGAGGAGGCGGGTGCCGTCGAGGGCGCCGCCGCCGAGCAGCATGCGGCAGAAACGGTGATAGTCGGCCGTCGTCGAGGCGAGGCCGCCGCCGCCGGAGACGAGCATCGGCGGCTTCGCCCAGTCGCTCCCCTCCCCCGCCAGATCGTAGACGATGATGCCCTGCTCCGGGTGCATCCACCACGCCTCCGGCAGGCGGTGGAGCTTGTCCGCGGGGACGTGGAAGCCAGTGTCGGCCATGCCGAGCGGGGCGAAGATGTGGCGGGCGAGATAGTCTTCGAACGGCTCGCCGGAGAGGCGCTGGACGACGAGGCCGAGCACGTCGGTCGAGACCGAGTAATTCCACGCGTCGCCGGGCGAGAATTCGAGCGGGAGCCGCCCGAGCGTCCCGACGAAATCCTCGAGCGGCCGCTTCGCCTTCAGCGCTTCGAGCCGCTCGGCGCGATAGGCGGCGTCGACGGGCGTGCGGTATTGGAAATCGTAGGTGAAGCCGGAGGTGTGGCGGAGGAGGTCGAGCATCGTCATCGCCCGCGCGGCGGGTTTGGCGGCGCCGCCGTCCGCGTAGACGCCCAGCTCCTTCAGCTCCGGCACCACTTCCTCGACCGGCTGGTCGAGCGCGGTGAGGCCCTGTTCGAGCAGCATCATGTAGGCGACGGAGGTGACCGGCTTGGTCATCGAGGCGATGCGGAAGATGGCGTCGTCGCGGAGGGGCTCGCCCTGCCGCGCTTCGCCCTGGGTGGAGAAGTGGACCGGCTCGCCGTCGCGGGCGATCAGGATCTGGGCGTGGGGGAGGCGGCGCGGCGCGACATAGGCGCGGGCGAGGAACGCGTCGATGCGCGCGAGGCGTTCGGGATCGAAGCCGAGGGTCCTGGGATCGGAGACGTGCATCGCCTATCCGCCTTGGCGCGGGCGAGGCGGCGCGTGAAGCCCAAAAGAAAAGCCCGCCGGCAAGCGGCGGGCTTTCCTTTGTGTCGGCGGCCGGCGGCGCGGGCGCCGCCGGGCCGTGCTTCAGCCGCGGGCGCGGCGGCGGCGGGCGACCAGGCCGAGCGCGGCAGCGCCGAACAGGCCGAAAGCCGCCGGGGCCGGAACGTCCGTGCCGCCCGAACCGGAGCTGGTGGTGGTGGTGCCGGGGCAGCCGCTGTGGCAGGCCTGCGCCGGAGCCGGAAGAGCCGCGATCGCGAGAGCGGCGCCGCCGATGACGAGAAGAGTCTTGAGCTGAGCCATAATAGCCTCCTGTTGTCGCCCGTGGCCGCCGGAAGGTGGGGCCGTGGAGCGTCAGATACGCCCGATTCGGACACTCGGCTATGGCTCCGGAGGCCCAAAATCCGGCTGTTCCGCTTTGATACGGCAGGGGGTTCAAGGTGTTAACGTGGGGGCTTGCGCCGCCGTGTCGGGAGCGGCGGTGGACTTGCCCCCTGGCCCCACCTAGATGCGCGGGACGATGAAGCGGCGGTTCCGGAAGATGCACGGCCTCGGCAACGACTTCGTCATCTTCGACGCGCGCGAGGCGCCGCTGGAGATGGACGCGGATCGCGCCCGTGCGCTCGCCGACCGTCGGACCGGTATCGGCTGCGACCAACTGATCGTGCTGGAGCGTTCCGAGACCGCGGACGTGCGCATGCGGATCTGGAACGGCGACGGCGGCGAGGTGGAAGCCTGCGGCAACGCCTCGCGCTGCGTCGCCTGGCTGCTCGGCGGCGAGACGGTGATCGAGACGGCGGGCGGGACGCTGCGGGCTTCCGCGAAGGGGGACGGCGCCAGCGTGGCGATGGGGCGGCCGCGCTTCGGCTGGAACGAAATCCCCCTCGCCTACCCGATGGACACGGACGCGCTGCCGGTGGGGTGGGACGAGCTGCAGGGGCCGGCGGCGGTCAATGTCGGCAATCCGCACGTCATATTCTTCGTCGAGGATGCGCGGGCGGTGCCGCTCGACCGGCTGGGGCGGGTCATCGAGACGGACGCGCTGTTTCCGGAGCGGGTCAACGTCAACGTCGCGTCGATCGAGGAGGGGGTGGTGCGCCTGCGGGTGTGGGAGCGGGGCGCGGGGCTGACCCAGGCTTGCGGCACCGGGGCGTGCGCGACGGCGGTGGCGGCGATCCGGCGGCGGCTGGTCCAGAGCCCGGTGACGGTGCGGCTGCCCGGCGGGGTGCTGACCATCGACTGGGCGCCGGGGCGGGACATCGTGATGACCGGCGCCGCGGCCCTGGTCTTCGAGGGGGAGGTCGAGCTGTGAGCGGGCCGCAGATGATCACGCTCGGCTGCCGGCTCAACATCGCCGAGAGCGAGGCGATGCGGCAGCTCGCGGCCGGCGAGGACGACCTCATCATCGTCAACAGCTGCGCCGTCACCAACGAGGCTGTGCGCCAGACCCGCCAGGCGATCCGCCGCGCCAAGCGCGCGCGGCCCGAGGCGCGGGTGGTGGTGACGGGGTGCGCGGCGGAGGTGGAGCCGGAGACGTTTGCGGCGATGGCGGAGGTGGACCGGGTGGTGGGGAATGGCGGGAAGTTCGCCCTCCCGTCATTCCGGCGGAAGCCGGAATCTCCCGCCGCTACGGGCGCGGCGGCTAATCTCTACGAGATCCCGGGTGGGCTCCCATCAAAGTACTACTTTGATGGGGTCCCTTTCGCCGGGATGACGTCAGGCCCCGCCAGCTACACCGACCGATCCCGCGCGTTCGTGGAGGTGCAGAACGGGTGCGACCATCGGTGCACCTTCTGCATCATCCCCTTTGGCCGCGGCGACAGCCGGTCGGTGCCGGCGGGGCTGGTGGTCGAGCGGATCAAGTCGCTCGTCGGCGAGGGCTTCAAGGAAGTGGTGCTGACCGGGGTGGACGTGACCAGCTACGGGCCGGACCTGCCGGGAGCGCCGTCGCTCGGGCTGCTGATCGAGCGCATCCTGCGGCACGTGCCGGACCTGCCGCGGCTGCGCCTCTCCTCGCTCGACTGCATCGAGATCGACGCGCGGCTGGAGGATATCATCGCTTCCCACCCGCGCTTCATGCCGCACCTCCACATGAGCTTCCAGGCCGGCGACGACATGGTGCTGAAGCGGATGAAGCGGCGGCATTCGCGCGCCGAGGCGGTCGAGACGGTGCGGCGGCTGAAGTCGAAACGGCCGGCGCTGGCGATCGGCGCCGACCTCATCGCCGGCTTCCCGACGGAAACGGACGCGATGCATGAGAACAGCGTCGCGCTGGTGGCGGAGTGCGACATCGTCATGGGCCACGTCTTCCCCTATTCGGCCAAGGCGGGGACGCCGGCGGCGCGGATGCCGCAGGTGAGCGCCGCCGCGATCAAGGAACGGGCGCGGCGCCTGCGCGAAGCGTGCGCGCGGCAGCGGCGCATCTGGCTGGAGGGATTGGTGGGGACTACGCAGCATGTGCTCGCGGAGCGTGGCGGCGGTGGCCACGCGGAGAACTTCGCGCCGGTGCGATTGCCCGCCGGTTTCGGCGCAGTGGGCGAGGTCGTCCCCGTGCGCATCACCGGCGTCGACGGCGCTCGCTTGGTCGGAGTTGCCGCGTGAACGAAGGCTCCTGGTTCGACCGGCTCAATGCCGGGTTTCGTAAGACCTCCGAGAAGCTCGGCGACAATCTCACCGGCCTGTTCACCCGCGCCGCGCTCGACGACGAGACGCTCGACGAGATCGAGGAGGCGCTGATCGCCTCCGACCTCGGGCCGGCGACGGCGGCGAAGATCCGGCGACGGCTGGCGGGCGAGCGGTTCGAGCGCGGGCTTTCGGAAGAGGCGGTGCGGGAGATCGTCGCGCAGGAGGTGGAGAAGATCCTCGCACCCGTGGCGAAGCCGCTCGAGATCGAGGCGTTTCCGCGCCCGCAGGTGATCCTGATCGTCGGCGTGAACGGCTCGGGCAAGACCACCACGATCGCCAAGCTTTCGCATCTGCTGCTGGAGCAGGATTACGGCGTCCTCCTCGCCGCGGGCGATACGTTCCGGGCGGCGGCGATCGAGCAGCTCAAGATCTGGGCGGACCGCATTGGCGTGCCCGTTATCGCCGGGCCGGAGGGCGGCGACAGCTCAGCAATCGTCTTCGACGGGGTGAAGCGGGCGACGGCGGAGGGGATCGACACGCTGATCGTCGACACCGCCGGGCGGCTCCAGAACAAGAAGGGGCTGATGGACGAGCTCGCCAAGATCCGGCGCGTGCTCGGGCGGCTCAATCCGGCGGCGCCGCACGACGTGGTGCTGGTGCTCGACGCCACGACCGGCCAGAACGCGTTGAGCCAGATCGAAGTCTTCAAGGAGGTTGCCGGAGTGACGGGCCTGATCATGACCAAATTGGACGGGACGGCGCGCGGCGGTGTGCTGGTCGCGGCGGCCGAGCAGTTCGGCTTGCCGATCCACGCCATCGGCATCGGCGAGGGGATGGACGATCTGCGCCCGTTCGACGCCCGCGAGACGGCCCGGGCCATCGCCGGCCTTGGGAGGGCGGGCGCGTGAGCACCAAGCCCGACACGAAGCCCAAGGAACCCGGCGCCGGCGCGCGCCTCCTCATCGATCTGGGGCCGCTGGTCATCTTCTTCGCCGCCAATGCGTGGCGCGGCATCTTCACCGCGACGGCAGCCTTCATGGTGGCGATCGTCGTGGCGATCGGGTTTTCTGCCTTCCGCTACCGGCGGGTGTCGCCGATCCTGTGGTTCTCCGCCGTCATGGTGCTGGCTCTGGGCGGCCTCACCATCTGGCTGCACAACGAGACGTTCATCAAGGTCAAGCCGACCATCTATTACGCGACCGTCTCCGGCATCCTCGGCTTCGGCCTGCTCACCGGCCGCAACTATCTGAAGGTGCTGCTCGGCGGCGCCTATCCGGGGCTGTCGGAGCGCGGCTGGCAGCTCCTGGCGCGCAACTGGGCGGTGTTCTTCGCGGTGATGGCGGTGCTGAATGAAGTCGTGTGGCGCTCGACGACGACCAGCTTCTGGGTCGGGAGCAAGCTGTGGGGCTTCCTCCCCGCCACCTTCTTCTTCGCGCTCGCCAACGTGCCGATGCTGATGCGGCACGGGCTGGAGCTGGAGCAGGCGGCAGCCGAGCCGCCCGTCCCGCCTTCCCAATAATGGCTGAAGGGGGGAACATGCAGCCGGTCGTCTCGATCCGAAACCTGTCCAAGCGCTATGCCGGCGGCCATGAGGCGCTGAGCGACGTCAGCCTCGACATCCAGCCGGGCGAGATTTTCGCGCTGCTTGGGCCGAACGGGGCGGGCAAGACGACGCTCATTTCGATCGTCTGCGGGATCGTGACGGCGACGGCGGGCAGCGTCTCCGCCGGCGGGTTCGACATCGGCCGCGATTATCGCAAGGCACGATCGATGATCGGCCTGGTCCCGCAGGAACTGCACACCGATGCCTTCGAGACGGTGTGGGCGACGGTGACGTTCAGCCGCGGCCTGTTCGGCTGCGCGCCCAATCCGGCGCATATCGAGAAGGTGCTGAAGGAGCTGTCGCTCTGGGACAAGCGCAAGTCGAAGATCATGGAGCTTTCGGGGGGCATGAAGCGCCGGGTGATGATCGCCAAGGCGCTCTCCCACGAGCCCGAGATCCTGTTCCTCGACGAGCCGACCGCCGGCGTCGATGTCGAGCTGCGCCGCGACATGTGGGCTCTGGTCCGCCGGCTGCGGGAGAGCGGCGTCACCATCATCCTCACCACGCACTACATCGAAGAGGCGGAGGAGATGGCGGACCGGGTCGGCGTGATCTCGAAGGGGCGGCTGATCGTCGTCGAAGAGAAAAAGGCGCTGATGGCCAAGCTCGGCCGCAAGACGCTGACGCTGAACCTCGCGGAGCCGATGGCCGACATCCCGCCGGCTCTGGCGGAATGGAAGCTGCGGCTGAAGGCGGAAGGCAGCGAGCTGGAATATGAGTTCGACGCCAATGCAGAGCGCACCGGCGTCCCCTCGCTGCTGCGGCGGATGAGCGACGAGGGCATCGCCTTCAAGGACCTTCACACCAGCCAGAGCTCGCTGGAGGACATTTTCGTAAGCCTAGTGCATTCCGGAGACGGGGCATGAGCGTTCGCGCCTTCAACCGTTACGGCGTCTGGGCCATCTACCGCTTCGAAATGGCGCGGGCGCTGCGCACCATCTGGCAGAGCATCGTCGCGCCGGTGATCACCACCTCGCTCTACTTCGTCGTGTTCGGCGGGGCGATCGGCTCGCGCATGCACGATGTCGGCGGGGTGCCCTACGGCGCCTTCATCGTGCCGGGCCTCATCATGCTGTCGCTGTTCACGCAGAGCCTGTTCAACGCGAGCTTCGGCATCTTCTTCCCGAAGTTCACCGGCACGATCTACGAGGTTCTGTCGGCGCCGGTCTCGCCGTTCGAGATCGTCACCGGCTATGTCGGCGCGGCCGCGACCAAGTCGGTGATGCTCGGCCTCATCATCCTCGCCACCGCCGCCTTGTTCGTGCCGATCACCATCCTCCACCCGGTGTGGATGGCGGCGTTCCTGGTGCTGATCGCGCTGGCCTTCAGCCTGTTCGGCTTCATCATCGGCATCTGGGGCAAGAATTTCGAGCAGATACAGTTCATTCCGATGCTCATCGTCACGCCCCTCACCTTCCTCGGCGGCGCCTTCTACTCGACCGACATGCTCGCCCAGCCGTGGCGGACGCTGACCCTGTTCAACCCCGTCGTGTACCTGATCAGCGGCTTCCGCTGGTCCTTCTACGGCAAGGGCGACGTGGCGGTGGCGGTGAGCCTGGGCGCCACAATGGGGTTCCTCGCCGTGTGCCTCATCGCAATCGCGTGGATTTTCCGGACGGGGTATCGGCTGAAGAGCTGATCATGCCTCCCCATCCGAGATGGGGAGGGGACCAGCGTAGCTGGTGGAGGGGTATTTGGCGCACGCGGCGGGGGCGAATACCCCTCCACCACCTTCGGTGGTCCCCCTCCCCACGAGCTGCGCTCGCGGGGAGGCATAATCTCAGCCCTGCTGGTCCGCGCGGCTGACGCCATTGCCGTCGAGATTCTGCGCGACGAAGTCCCAGTTGATGAGATTGTCGACGACGGCGTCGACGAACCTGGGCCGCGCGTTGCGATAGTCGATGTAATAAGCATGCTCCCACACATCGAGCGTCAGCAGGGGCTGCATCCCCTCATGGGCGACGGGCGTGTCGCCGTCGTGGAGCGAAATGATCTTGAGCGCGCCGCCGTCGAGGATCAGCCACGCCCAGCCGCTGGCGAAATGGTTCACGGCCTCGGCCTTGAACTGCTCCAGCATCGTGTCGGTCGAACCGAACCCCTCCTCGATCAAGGCCGCGAGCCGGCCAGTCGGGCGCGGGCCGCCGGCGGGGGCAAGGCATTGCCAGAAGAAGCTGTGATTCCACAGCTGCCCGCTATTGTTGAACAGGCCCTTCTCGCCGCGCTGGGCGGCGGTGCGGATCACCGCGCTGAGAGGCGCGCCTTCCAGCCCCTTCTCGGCGACCAGCGCGTTGGTCTTCTCCACGTAGGCCTTGTGGTGCTTACCGTGGTGAAATTCGAGCGTCTCCGCGGACATGTGCGGCGCCAGCGCATCGGCGGCGAACGGCAAATCGGGCAGTCTGAACGGCATCGGGCCTCCTCCTCAATCGCACCGCGAACGCGCGATGGAGGCGAGGGCTCCCTTCCTTCGACGACAAAGGTCACACTAGGGTGACGCTAAGGGCGCTGCACCGAGAAGCGGGCGAGGTCGGTCTGCGGCTCGCGCCATTTGGGCTCGATCCGGTTGGCCTCGCGATAATCGAGATAAGCTTCCTTGATCCGGCCCGTCGTCTCATAGGCGACGGCGCGGCCGTAATAAGCCAGCGCGGGCCGCCGCGTCCGCTTCTCGATCGCGGCGTTGAACAGGCCGATCGCCCCATTCGAATCGCGGCCGGCGCGGACGAGCGCGATACCCTTGTTGAGATAGGCGTCGCCCAAAGCGGGGTCGCGGGCGATGGCGAGATCGAAATCGGCGATGGCGGCCTCGGTCCTGCCGGTGCGCAGCTTCAAGATACCGCGGTTGACGTAGGTGGCGACCCGGTCCGCGTCCCCGAGGGCTTCCTCGGCGAGAGCGCGGTCGCAATTGCCGATACTGTCCCAGGCGGGCGAGGCACGCGCTTCGGCGGCCTCGTAGCAGATCCGGGCCGACGTGTTGCCGATCACCATCACGGCGCCGCCCGCGGGGCCCGCAAAGGCCGCCAAAGCGGCCCCGAAGAGGAATTTACCGGTCATAGCCCAGTCCTCCTGCAATGCGTGCGAGCATAGCAGGATTTGCCGGTTCACGCCATGAGCTGGTGGCGCTTCATCGCGTGGCGGAGCTGGTCGTAGGTGAGCTGCAAAGCGGAGGCCGCCTGGCGTTGATTCCAGCGGCATTTTTCGAGCGCCGCGGCGAGGATCGCCTTTTCATATTCGGCGACGGCGAGGCGGAAATCGGCGCAGCCCGACGGGTCCCATGGCGGCGACGGCATCGGGGGCCCCCCTTCCGGCGGGAGGATTTCGACCGTCGGCCGCGACTCGGCCTCTTCGCTCGCGCCGGGGCCCTTCAATGGCCGCCAGGGCGATTCGAACGGGTCGAACTGCACGGCGTCGATCGGGTTCGTCGCATCGCCCCAGCGGTAGACGGCGCGCTCGACGACGTTGCGCAGCTCGCGGACGTTGCCGGGCCAATTATATTCGAGCAGCCGGTTCATCGCGCCGCTGCTGAAGCCCGGCCAGCTCTGCCATTCGAGCTCCAGTCCCATGCGGCGGCCGAAATGATCGGCCAGGACGGGGATGTCGCTGGAGCGGTGGCGCAGCGGCGGCAACGTCACCACCTCGAAGCAAAGGCGGTCGAGAAGGTCGGCGCGGAAACGGCCTTCGTCGGCGAGCCGCGGCAGATGCTCGTTGGTCGCCGCGACGATGCGGACGTCGACGCGCAGGGGCTTGGAGGCGCCGATCCGGGTCACCTCGCCATATTCGACGGCGCGCAGCAACCGCTCCTGCGCGCCCATGCTCAAGGTGGCGAGCTCGTCGAGGAACAAGGTGCCGCCGTCGGCTTCTTCGAAGCGGCCGATGCGGGTCTTGGTGGCGCCGGTGAACGAACCGGCTTCGTGGCCGAACAGCTCCGCCTCGATCAACGTCTCGGGTAGCGCGGCGCAGTTCATGGTGACGAGCGGTCCGTCCCAGCGGCTTGAGAGATGGTGGAGGCGCTCGGCGATAAGCTCCTTGCCGGTGCCGCGCTCGCCGATGACAAGCACCGGCCGGTCGAGCGGCGCGGCTCGGCTGGCACGCTCAACGGCGTCGAGGAAGGACGAGGACTGGCCGACCAGCTGGGTGTTGCGCTCCATGGCCAACATTTGGCGCATTTTCCCGACGCTTGGCAAGTGCGCACGCGACAACAATGAGTGTGAAGCCATGAAAATGGCGGATTTCCGCCACTCCCGCCACTTGGCACGCCTCTTGTTAAGGAGAGAATACACCGCAAAAGCGGGACGAGATTTCAGGGAGACCGAAAATGTTCAACATGGGGAAATTCGCGCAGGGCTTCGTCGCCATCCTGCTCGCCGCCACCTGCACCGCCACCGCCGTCACGGCGGCCGTCGGTCCGGCGCGCGCAGCCGAGACGGCCGTCGTAAGCCTTGCCTGACAACAATAACCGGGTCAGGCTGCGTACAGCCTGGTCCGGCGGCAGGGGCTCGGGGGCTTCGCACCCCCTTGGCGCCCCCGGCCTCTGCCGGCCCAGTGAATAGGAGTAAGGAATGGGTATCTTCTCGCGCACCCGCGACATCGTCGCCGCCAACTTCGCCGACCTTCTCGACAAGGCCGAAGATCCAGCGAAGATGATCCGCATGATCATCCTCGAGATGGAGGAGACGCTCGTCGAGGTGCGTGCGTCGGCGGCCCGCACGATCGCCGATCAGAAGGAGATGCGCCGCCAGATCACCCGTCTCGACAAGCTCCAGGAGAGCTGGGTCGAGAAAGCCGAGCTGGCTCTGTCGAAGGGCCGCGAGGATCTCGCCAAGGCGGCCCTCGTCGAGAAGCAGAAGGCTGCCGACATGGGCGACAGCCTGCGCACCGAGATCGAGGTGCTCGACGACGCGCTCCGCGCCTCCGAGGCCGACATCGCAAAGCTGCAGGGCAAGCTGCGCGAGGCGCGCACCCGGCAGAACGCCATCCAGACGCGGCTCGAGAGCGCCAACCAGCGCACGCGACTTCGGGAAATGTACCAGGGGCCCAAGGTCGACGACGCCTTCTCGCGCTTCGACGTACTGGAGCGCCACGCCGATCTCGCGGAGGGCCGGGCCGATGCGCTGGCGCTGGGCGCGCCGCCCAAGACGCTCGACGAGGAAATCGCCGAGCTTCGCAATTCCGAAAAGGTCGACGCCGAGCTCGAAGCGCTCAAGGCGCGCATGAGCCAGAGCAAGGAGGGCTGATCAGATGGGCTCTGAAGTCATCATCATCCCGATCCTGTTCATCGGGCTCCCGTGGATCATCTTCCACTACATCACCCAGTGGAAGAAGAATGCGTCGATCACCCGCGAGGACGAGAATCTGCTCGACGAGCTGTTCGACCTCGCCCGCCGCCTCGACGACCGGATGTGCTCCATCGAGCGGATCATGTCGGCCGAGAATCCGAACTGGCGCCAGGTCGGCTGCGATCCGGTCGACGCCGCCCTCGAAAGCCGGGTTGCCGGCGAACTCGACACGCTTCGCGGCTCCACGAGGAGCAGCAGCACCGCAGGAAGGATCCGGGGATGAGCGCCCGTCACACCAAATTCTATCTCGATAAGCAGAACAAGAAATGGAAGGGCGTCTGCGCGGGGATCGCCGATTATACCGGCTTCGACGCGACCTTGATCCGCATCGGCCTGGTCGTCCTGACCTTCGTCGGCGGCTTCCCCTGGACGCTGATCGCTTATTGGGTCGCCGCCTGGATCGCGCCGGTCAAGCCGCACGAGCTGATCGCCGAGACGCCCGAGCAGGCCAAGTTCTGGCAGGGCGTGCGCACCTCACCGGCGCGCACCGTCCGCGACGTCCGCTCCCGCTTCCGTGAGATCGACCGCCGCCTTGCCGACGTCGAGACCTACGTCACCAGCTCCAACGGGCGCCTCGCCCGCGAGATCGAGAGCCTGCGCTGAACGCGAGGGTTTGAAGGGGGAATGAGATGAACATGGCTTTGCTGATACCGATCGTGGCCATAAGCATTGGGCCGATCGCCTGGGTCGCCAACAACTGGATCCGCGCCAAGCACGGCTATCCATTGGAGAGCCGGAAGGGCGGCGTCACCGTCCGCGAGGATCCCGCGCTCGCCGCCGAAAATGCGGCGCTGAGGAGCCAGGTGGAACGGCTGGAGGACCGCCTGCGGGTGCTCGAGCGGATCGCGACCGATCCCGCGGAGCGTACCGCGCGCGAGATCGAAGCGCTGCGCTGAGCAAGGATCTGGGGACGAACGAGACATGGACCCGCAAAAGCTTCTATTCTTTCGGGAGATCATCCCGTTCATCATCGCCGTGACGGCGATCGGCGTCGGCGGCTGGGTGATCACCACCTGGATGCGGATCAAGCACGGCTATCCGCTCGACGGCGCTTGGGGCCAGGCAATCTATCCCAGGAAGAGCGACGAGGCGATGGAGCGGATCCGGCTGCTCTCCTCGGAGAATGCGCAACTGCGCGCCGAGCTGGGTTCCGTGAAGGACCGGCTCGCCAACGTCGAGCGGATCGTCACCGACGACAGCCACCGGCTCACGCAGGAAATCGAAGCCCTGCGCCTGCCCAAGAATTGAGGGGAACGGACATGCACGGAGCAGGAATACTCATCCCGATCGTCGCCCTGATGATCCCCATCGTCGCGATCCTGTCGCGCACCATGAGCCGCTTCCTGGCGCTCAAGGAAAAGCAGTTGCAGGCGGTCGGCTCGCAGTCGGCGGAAAAGGCGGCGCAATATGCGGCGCACACCGAGCGGCTCGAACAGCGGGTGCGGGTGCTGGAGCGGATCGTCACCGACAAGGGAATCGTCGTCTCGGACGAAATCGAGCGGCTGCGCGACGACCGCGTGAATTAAGGAACGAACATGCCCTACGAGTTCATCCTCGGCGTCATCGCCATCGTCATGATCGCCAGCGTCATCAAAACGATCGCGAAGAACAACCCGCGGGTTCCGGCGCCGCAGCCCGACCCGGAGGCGGCGCGGCTGCGCGACGAGGTGAAGGTCTTGAAGGACCGCATCGCCGTCCTCGAGCGGATCGCCACCGACAAGAGCAGCCGCCTGGAGCATGAGATCGAGGAGCTGAGGGACCGGTGACCGACGCCGCGGCGCCCCTTTTGGTCTTCGCGCTGGCGAGCGTCATCGCGCTGGCGCTGCTGAGCTACGCGGCGCTCCGCGCCTGGCACGGCTGGCTGGACCTGCGCCGCGCCGCCCTCGCCGCGGGACAGGCGCCGAGCCCCGCCGGCCTCGACGTCGCCGCGCTGCGCCAGCGGGTGCGCCGGCTGGAGGCGATCGCGAGCGGCGTCGAGCGCTGAGGCTTGCGGGGCCGCGCGGCTCTGCTACGCCGCCCGCCATGCCTCCCCTCGACGACATCTACGGCGATTACGAACTGCTGGAGCCGGACGACCGCTACCGGCTGCTGATCGACCTCGGCCGCGCGCTGGAGCCGATGCCGGACGCGCTGAAGGCCGACGCGAGCCTCGTGCGCGGCTGCTCGGCGTCGGTCTGGCTCTATCCCCTCCCCCGCGACGACGGCCGGCTACACTTCCTCGCCGACAGCAATGCGGCGATCACCAAGGGGATCGTCGCGCTGGTCCTGGCGGCGGTGCAGGATCGGACGCCGGCGGAGATCCTCGCCGCCGATTTCGAGGGGCTGCTGGCCCCGTTCGACCTCAAGAACCAGCTGAGCTCCAACCGCACCCAGGGCATTCCGAACATGATCGCCCTGGTGCGGGCGACGGCGCAGCGGCTCGCCGGGTGAGCCGCTTCGATTTCACGGCTGGGTTCGACCCTGAGCGCTTCACGTCGATGGTCCGCCGGGTCGGCCACGGCGGCGCGCTCGGTATCCATTATGTCGGCCACGGTGCGGACTGGGTCGAGCTTGGGCTGGACTACGATCAGAAGCTGGTCGGAGTGGTGGAGACCGGCGTCTTGGCCTCGGGGCCGATCATCAGCCTGATGGACATGGCGACGAGCATGGCGATCTGGGTGCGGCTCGGCCGCTTCCGCCCGCAGGCGACGCTCGACATGCGGGTCGACTATCTCCGCCCGGCGACGCCCGGCCGCCGCATCCTCGGCCGCGGCGAATGCTACGGCCTGACGCGGAGCATCGCCTTCGTCCGCGGCACCGCCCATGATGGCGACCCGGACGACCCCGTTGCCCACGTCACAGGAACGTTCATCGGGACGGAGTGACGGTCCGCCGTTCCTCGGCCTTCTTCAGCACTTCGTACGCCGCCTGGACCGCCTGGAAGCGCTTGGCGGCATCGTCGTCGCCGGGGGCGGCGTCGGGATGATTGGCCTTGGCGAGGCGGCGGTAGGCGGACTTGATCTCGTCGAAGCTCGCGTCGGTCTCGACCTCGAGCACGTCGAGCGCGCGCATCTCCTCGCGCGAGCGGGTGCCGTCGCCGGGGCCGGCCCATGCATATTGGGCGGACTGGCGGTAGCCGTTGTTTCCGCGCCGTTCGTCGGCCTCGCGGTCGGCGGCTTCCTCGGCGCTCAAACCCTGAAAGTAGTTCCAGCCGCGATTATATTCGGCGGCGTGCGCCTCGCAGAACAGCCAGCGCTCCGGGTTGTTCGGCGCCTTGGGGGCTGGGTGGTTGCCGGCATTGGTGCAGCCTTCGCGGTCGCACAGGCGAACCTGGGCGGCCTCGCGGGTGCTGCCATAGCCCCGCCAGCGCGGAAAACCCCAGTCGTTGGAACGCGTCGATCTCGCCATCTGAGGCCAGATAGGGGCAAAGCGGCCGCGCCGCCACCCGCTGCATTCAGGGAAAAAGTGCCAGAGGATCTGTAAGCCGGGTTCTGTCCACCGCCCGAAAGCGGATGGGCGACCATTCCTCTAGGAGACGGATCGCTCCGCCCCTCCAGCAACCAACCCGGACGACATCGGCCGCAGCGAGCCCGCCGTCCCTATTCGGTCTTGCTCCCGGTGGGGTTTACCGTGCCGGCGCCCGTTACCGGGTCCGCGGTGGGCTCTTACCCCACCCTTTCACTGTCGCAGGACCGAAGCCTGTGCGACCTGCTTTCTGTTGCACTGTCCCTGGGGTCGCCCCCGCCGGGCGTTACCCGGCACCGTTGCTACTTGGAGCCCGGACTTTCCTCGCCCCGCTTGCGCAGGCCGCGGTCGCCCGATCCTCTGGCGGGGACTATGTAGCCGGTGCGCTCTTCGGGTCCAAGAGGAGTCCCAATAGGATCGCGCGGCATTCGCCGTCGATGATGCCGTCCACCATTTCGGGGCGGTAGCGGCGCTGGAAGGCGGTCACCGCTTTCTTGGCATCGTGGACGTCGTAGCCGAACCGCTCGAGCGCGAGCAGGAAGCCGCCGTCGGTCCAGTGCGGGTCCATGAGGTTGGCGGTGGGGCGGGCCATGGCGAGGCCCAGTTTGGCGAAGCGGCCCCAGGGGAAGAGCTCCCCCGGATCCTCCTTGCGGCGCGGCGCGATGTCGGAATGGCCGACCACGTAGGGCGGACGGATCTTGTGGCGCCGGACGATGTCGGCGACCAGCGGGATCAGCGCGTCGATCTGCGGGATCGGGAACGGCCGGTAGCCGAATTCGTGGCCGGGATTGACGATCTCGATGCCGATGCTGGCTGAATTGATGTCCTGGATGCCGCGCCACCAGGATTTGCCGGCGTGCCAAGCGCGCTTGTCCTCCGCGACGAGACGGAGGATCTGGCCGTCCTCGGCGACGACATAATGAGACGAGACGCCGGATTCGGGATTGCGCAGCCAGGCGATCGCCGAGGCCGCGTCGCGCATGCCGGTATAATGGAGGACGAGCATCGAGACGGGGGCGTCCCGCTCGTTGAAATTGGGAGAGGGCGCGTCGATGATGTCGCTCATGGCGGCGCCAAACCGCGCCAAAAACCGCCGCGCGTCAAGAGGCTGCGGCGAGCCTGTGCGGCTCCGGGGCGCGCAGATAGAGGCCGCGGCAATCGGGATCGGTGACGAAGGCGTCGGTCTGGCCGATCACCGTCTCCCCCGCCCCCAGCATCAGCAGCGAATCGGGCGCCGCCGCGCCGGCGAGGCGGGAAAAGACGGTGCGCCGCCGCTCCGCGCAGAAATAGAGCAGCACGTTGCGGCAGAGGATCATGTCGAAGCTGGCCGGCGGCGGCGGGGCGAGATCGAGCAGGCTCCTTATCTCGAAGCGGACCATGCGGCGGATCTCGTCGGCGAGCTGCCAGGTCTGGCCGTCCTGCTCGGCGAACCAGCGCATCATCTGGGTGACGGCGAGGCCGCGCTGCACCTCGAACTGGGTGTAGACGCCCTTGCGGGCCTTTTCGACGGCGGCGCGGGAGACGTCGGTGCCGAGGATGTCGATGGTCCAGCCGGCCCAGCGGGTCTTCTGCTCGGCAAAGCGCATGGCGATCGAATAGGCTTCCTGCCCCGTCGAGCAGCCGGCGCACCAGATGCGGAGGCGCTTGGCTTGGGCGCGGGTGCGCTCGACGCGGGAGAGCGCCGGGCCGAGCAGCAGGTCGAAGGCGGGGCGGTCGCGGTAGAAAAAGGTCTCGTTGTTGAGCAACGCCTCGACCACCGCCTCGGCGAGCATCGGCTCGCGGGCAAGGGCGGCGACGAGGCGGTCGGGGGAACCGTAATCGCGGACGAAGGGCTGGAGGGCGCTTTCGATGCGCCAGCGGCGGCTGACGGCGAGGCGCTGGCCGGTCCGCGCTTCGAGCAGGCCGGCGAGGATGCGGGCGGAGGCGTCGCTCAGCTCCATGCCGGCCTCCGCGCGCGCTCGGCCACGTAGTGGGCAAGTTCGGCCGGCGGGGCGATGCGCGAGGCGAGGCCGGCGCCGGCAATGGCGCCCGGCATCCCCCAGACGGCGCTGGAGCCCTTGTCCTGGGCGAGGAGGACGCCGCCGCGGGCGGCGAGGCTGCGGCCCCCCGCCAGGCCGTCGCGGCCCATGCCGGTCAGGACGACGCCGAGGCCGCTGCGGCCATAGAGGCCGGCGACGGCGCCGAGCATCACGTCGGCGCTGGGCAGGCAGCCGCTCGCGGCGGGCGCGGTGTCGAGGCGAACGCGGACGCGGCTGCCCTGCTGCTCGAGCGAGAGGTGGGCGTCGCCCGGGGCGATGAGGATGTGATCGGCGCGCAGTTCCATCCCCTCCTCCGCGACCCGCGCCGGGCGGCCGGAAGCGGCGGCGACCTGGCAGGCGAAGAAGGGCATGAACAAAGCCGGGAGGTGCTGGGTGACGAGGATCGGTGCGCCGACCCGCGGCGGCAGCTTTTCCAGGAAGGCGCCGATGGCGTGGAGGCCGCCGGTCGAGGCAGCGATGGCGAGGCAGCCGAGGCGATACGGCTCGACCTCGCGCAGCGGCGGCAGCGAGGCTTCGGCTGGGGAGGCGGCGCGGAAAAGCGGCGCGTCGGCCCCCTCGTTGCGGCCGATCTTGCGCAGCCGCTCGGCGAGGACGGAGGCGAAGCGCCCGGCGAAATTCTCGGTGCCCGGCTTCGGCAAGGTGTCGGCGGCGCCCATGGCGAGGGCCTTCACCACCGCTTCGGCGCCGGCTTCGCATTGCGACGAGACGACGAGGACGCGCGCGCCGCGGCCCAGACGAAGGATCTCGGGCAGCACTTCGAGGCCGGTGCGGCCGGGCATCTCGACGTCCAGCAGGACGATGTCGACCCGGACCCGCTTCAGCGCCTCGACCGCCTCGGCGGCATTGGCGGCGGTGGCGGCGATCTCGAAGCCGCGCTGGCTGGTGACCATCCGCGACAAGACGGCGCGAGCCACGGCGGAATCGTCGACGATGAGGAGGCGAATCGGCGGCGGCGCGGCTTTGGGCGGGCCCGCCGGCGGCACGGCCGCGGCGGCGGGACGGTTCACGCCACCCCGACGATCTGCAGCTTGCTCTCCAGCGTCTCGCGGTCGAACGGCTTCATGACATATTCGTCGGCCCCGGCCTCGATCGCGGCGCGGATATGGGCGGTGTCGTTCTCCGTCGTGCAGAAGACGACCTTGGGCTGGGTCGAGAATTCGCGCGCGCGCAGCGTGCGGAGGAACTCCATCCCGCCCATCACCGGCATGTTCCAGTCGAGGAGGACCACATCGGGCATCTTCGCCTCGCAGCGCGAGAGGGCCTCGCGGCCGTCCTCGGCCTCGTCGACCGCGAACTGGAGCGTCTCCAGGATGTGGCGCGCCACCTTCCGGATGACCTTCGAATCGTCGACGACGAGGCAGCTCTTCATGATCGATCGTCTCGCTTTTCTAAACCTGTGGCAGGCACGGTAACGGCAATTGGTAAGGACAGACTTAAAGAGGTTAAGCCGCTTCGGCGGCCGGGCCGGCTATCAAAGCCGGCAAATCGAGGAGCAGCATGAGGCTTCCCTCGGCCTCGACGGCGGCACGGGCGACGCGGCTCCAGCCGGGGCCGGCGGAGGCGCCGAGCGGGCGCGGCTCACCGCCTTCGACCACGTCTTCGACCGTGTCGACGAGCAATGCGTAGGGGTGGCCGTCGACGATCGCGACGACGGCATCGCGCGGGCTTTCGGTCGGGCCGAAGCCCAGGGAGGCGCGGGCGTCGATGACCGTGAGGACGCGGCTGCGCAGCGCCGAGAGACCGGCGACGTGCGGCGCGGCGCCGGGAACGGGGGCGATGGCCTCGATCTCCACGACCGACTCCATTGCGTCGGCAAGGAGCGCGACGCGCTGCCCGGCAAGGGTGAGGACGAGGACGAGGCTCATGCGCGCTTCCTTCCTTCTGTCAGAGCACGGAGCAGGGCGTCGCGGTCGTAGCGGTGGATGCTGTCATCCCCCTCCCCTGCCGGCTCGGCGGCGGCGCGGAGGCGCAGGACACGTCCGGTGGTCGCGGGCGGCGGGGCGGAGGCGTCGGTGTGGATCACGAGGTCGGCCTCCTCGTCCGGGCCGCCGGTGCGGACTTCGTAGCCCGCCGATTCGACCAGCGGGCGCAGGATGGTCTCGAGGAACGGGTCCTCGGTGGGCAGCAGGCAGATCGGGCGGCGCGCATCGGCGGGCGCGCCGGCGTGGCGGGCGAAGAGCCAGTGGAGGTCGAGAAGCTCGACCTGCTCGCCTTCGACCAGCGCGACGCCGCGGATTTCGCCGGGCGCCGACGCCGGGATCGGAGTGCCGGCGAACGGGATGATGTCGACGATCTCGCGCACCGCATAGGCGATCTCGGTCCCCCCGTCGGTGAGGCGGAGGAGGCGGATCTGGCTGTCGGGCTTTGCCGCGCAGCCTTCGAGCGGCAGGATCGCCTCGCCGATCGCGACGCGGAGGCGCCCCGCGGTGGCGGCGATCGCTTCGGCCGGCACTTCCTCGATGCGCTGGGCGGCGCTCGCCTCGACCATGCGCAGCACGCCGGCGAGGGTGCGGAAGAGCAGGAAGGGCGTCGCGGCGCGGGCCGGTGCGGCGCGTTCGGTCTCCTCGATTTCCTTGCGGGCGAACGAGATGCCGGCGCGGGCGGCGATGCCCGGCGGGTCTAGGAGGAGGACGGGGCGGCCGTCGTCGGCGAGGGTAGTGCCGGCGTAGAGGCCTGCCGCCATGACGGCGGGCGCGGCGGGCTTCACCACCAGCTCCTCATGGTCCTGCACGGCATCGACGGCGAGGGCGTAGAGGCCGCCACCCGCGGGCTTCAGCACCACCAGCATGCGGTCTTCGGGTTCGGTGGCGGGCGGCAGGCCGATGATCTCCGCGAAATCGACCAGCGGCAGGCGGCGGTCCCGGACGGTGGCGACGGCGGCGCGGCCGAGCCGTTCGACGCGGACGGCGCCGCCCTTCACCCGCACGATCTCCTCGATCGCCGAGCGCGGAATGGCGAAGGCCTGGCCGGCGACGCGGACGGTCAGCGCCGGGATGATGGTGAGGGTCAGCGGCACGCGCAGGGTGAAGGTGACGCCCTCTCCCTTCCGGCTGTCGACCTCGACGATGCCGCCGATCCGCTCGACGTTGGCGCGGACCACGTCCATGCCGACGCCGCGGCCGGAGAGATTGGTCACTGCCGCTGCGGTGGAGAGGCCGGCCTCGAAGATCAGGGCCGTCTTCTGCGCCGGGGTGAGCTGCGCGGCGGCTTCGGCGGTGAGGGTGCCGGTGGCGAGAGCTTTCTCGACGAGGCGGTCGCCGTCGATGCCGCGGCCGTCGTCGGAAATTTCAATGAGGATCTGGTTGCCGGCCTGGCGGGCGGAGACGGTGAGGCGGCCGCCGTCCGACTTACCGGCGCGGCGGCGGTCCTCGCCGGGCTCGATGCCGTGGTCGATCGCGTTCCTGACGATATGGGTCAGCGGATCGCGGATCATCTCGATCATCTCGCGGTCCAGTTCGACGTCGCCGCCGTCTATCTCGAGCGCGACCTTCTTGCCGGTCTCGGTGCCGAGGTCGCGGACCATGCGGGGGAGCGCGGCGAAGAGGTTCTCGATCCGCTGCATGCGGGTGCGGGTGATGGCGTCGCGAAGGTCCGCGACGGTCCCCGACACCCGCTCGAAGCAGGCGGCGACCTCGGCCTCGGCGGCGCCGTCGCGCAGCCGCCTGGCGAGGGCGTTGCGGGCGAGGACGAGATCGGAGATGCCGCTCATCATCCGGTCGAGCAAGTCGACGGGGAGGCGGATGGTGCGGACGGCAGCGCGGGGCGCGGCGGCGGCGGCGGCGTGCTGGACCTCCGGCTGCAGCGCCGGCTCCTCGCGGGAGAGCGCCTCGATCAGCGGCTCGTCGTCGGCGCTGGCGAGCGCTTCGCCGGTCTCGATGGCGTGGACCAGCTCGCCGAGGCGATCGATGGCGGCGAGGACGGCGCTGACGAGACGGTGGTCGGCCTGGCGCTTGCCGGAGCGGACCGCGGCCAGGGCGTCCTCGGCGGCGTGGCTGAGCGCGGTGATGCGCGGCAGGTCGAAGAAGCCGCTATTGCCCTTGACGGTGTGGACGAAGCGGAAAATCTCGTCGAGGCGCGGCCGGTCGTCCGGCGCGCCCTCCCAGGCGACGATGGCGCCGCCCAATGCGCCCAGCATCTCGCTCGTCTCGGCGATGAATTCGTTGAGAAGGTCGTCCATGGCCCCGCCGGTCGCTGTCGGAAGGCTATGGCGGCGGCGTGGTAAAGGGGGGGTTAAAGGGAAGTGGGCGAAAGGCCAGGAGTGTTCAGCCTTAGCCCCCTCTCCCGAGGGGAGAGGGTTGGGGTGAGGGGTTCTGCCTCATGAGATTATCCGCTGAGGCCCGAACCCCCTCACCCTACCCTCTCCCCCTCGGGGAGAGGGGCTCTTGTGGTAGCGATCTGATCAAGGTCCAGGTCGAGCGCCGTTAACCGTCAGCCCCCCGACGGCACGCTGGCCCCGATCAGGAGGACGCCCTCCTCCTGGTCGGCGACCTGGATTTCGCCGCGGCTGTCTTCGACGAGGCAGTGGGCGAGCCAGGCGGCGGCGGCGCGGGGGGCAAGGCTGTCTTCCTCGGTCTCGCCGAGGAGGACCTTCTTGAGCTCGGGATCGAGGACGATGCGCGGCCCTTCGGCGCGGACGACGATGTCGAGGCCGGCATCGTGCTTCTCGGCGCCGACGTCGAGGCGGCCGCCGCGGACCAGAGCGTCGCCGGCGATGAGGACGAGGTTGAGGAGCACCTTCAGCGCCGCCTTGCCCATGGTCGGCTCGTCGACCATCCAGCCCAGTTGGATGCGGCCGTCGCCGCCGAACAGGCCTTCGATGGCGACGCGGGCCTCGCGCGTGTCGACTTCGTCGCCGAAGCCGCCGGCGGCGCCGAAAGCCAGGCGGAAGAATTTCAGCTTGTTCGCCGACGCCCGCGCGCTCTCGCCGAGCAGGTCCAGGCAGCGGGCGCGCATCTCCGGATCGTGCTCGTCCGAGAGCAGTTCGATGCCGTTGTTGAGCGCGCCGACCGGCGACAGCAGGTCATGGCAGAGGCGCGAACAGAGAAGGCTCGCAAATTCGTGGGATTTCATGGCGAAAGGCTGCCCCCGTTCGACGACGTCCGCCCCTAATGGCGGCATGGGATTCGGCTGGCAACCCGCAGAGGCTTGATATCCATCACATCCACTCCACATCGGGTGAGGAATGACCCGGGGGGAGTCTCACATCACCGCCACCATCGCCGACGACGCCGCCGGCTGGCGCCTCGACAGGGCGCTCGCCGCAGCCGTTCCGACCCTGTCGCGCGAGCGGCTGAAGGCGCTCATCTCGAGCGGGCGGGTGACGGGCCCGCGAGGGCTGGTGCGGGATCCGGCGGCGAAGGCGCTGGCGGGGCCCTATGAGGTCGACGTGCCGGCGCCGGTGGCGGCGCATAACGAGGCGCAGGACATCGCGCTCGAGATCGTCTTCGAGGACGAGCATCTGCTGATCGTCGACAAGCCGGCGGGGATGGTGGTGCACCCGGCGGCGGGGAATTTCGACGGCACTTTGGTCAACGCCCTCCTCCATCATTGCGCCGGCCGGCTGAGCGGCATCGGCGGGGTGGCGCGGCCGGGGATCGTGCACCGGATCGACAAGGATACGTCGGGGCTGCTCGTCGTCGCCAAGACCGACGTGGCGCACGAGGGGCTGGCGGCGCAGTTCGCGAAGCACAGCATCGAGCGGCGCTACCGGGCGATCGTCGCGGGGCGGCCGAACCCGGCGGAGGGCAAGGTCGACGCCGCCCTCGCCCGCTCGTCGGCCAACCGGCAGAAGATGGCGATCGTCGAGGCGGATCGGGGCAAACGCGCCGTGACGCACTACAAGATGATCCGGCCGCTGAAGGACGCCACATTGGTCGAATGCCGGCTCGAAACCGGGCGGACGCACCAGGTTCGGGTCCACATGACCTCGCTCGGGCATCCTTTGCTCGGCGATCCGGTCTACGGGCGCATCCGGCAGGGCCTTCGGGACGTACTGAAAGAACTGGGTTTCGAGCGCCAGGCCCTGCATGCCGCGGAGCTTGGTTTCATCCATCCGGTGACACGGGCGGCCTTGTCGTTCAAAAGCGACATTCCGTCCGATATGCAGGAACTGTTAAGCGCGCTTGCGCTATAGACACGAACGGACCGGCAAGGATCGCAAAGATCACCGGATACCAGGGAGCGAGCAAAGACGATGGCAAGCGGTAAGAGCGTAGCGACCATTCCCGCCATGGGCGGCGAGGCGGGCCTCAACCGCTATCTCGCCGAAATCCGGAAATTTCCGATCCTCGCCCCCGAGGAGGAATATATGCTGGCCAAGCGCTGGACCGAGCATCAGGACACCGATGCGGCGGCCAAGCTGGTCAATTCCCACCTGCGCCTCGTCGCCAAGATCGCCATGGGCTATCGCGGCTACGGCCTGCCCGTCAGCGAGCTGATCTCCGAGGGCAATATCGGCCTGATGCAGGGCGTGAAGAAGTTCGAGCCGGAAAGGGGCTTCCGCCTCGCCACCTATGCGATGTGGTGGATCCGCGCCTCCATACAGGAATTCATCCTGCGCTCCTGGTCGCTCGTGAAGATGGGCACCACCGCGGCGCAGAAGAAATTGTTCTTCAACCTCAGGCGGATGAAGAACCAGATCGAGGCGTTCGAGGACGGCGATCTGAAGCCGGCGGACGTCACCAAGATCGCCACCGACCTCGGCGTGTCCGAGGAGGACGTCATCTCGATGAACCGCCGCATGGCGATGGGAGGGGACACCTCCCTGAACGTGCCGCTGCGCGAGGACGGCGAGGGGACCTGGCAGGATTGGCTGGTCGACAATGAGCCGCTGCAGGACGAGCGCGTTGCCGAGGCGCAGGAGACGCGGGTCCGGCACGACCTCCTCGTCGAGGCGATGGAGTCGCTCAACGAGCGCGAGAAGCATATCCTGACCGAGCGGCGGCTGACCGATGAGCCCAAGACGCTCGAGGAATTGAGCCAGGTCTACGACGTCAGCCGCGAACGCATCCGCCAGATCGAGGTCAGGGCGTTCGAGAAGCTCCAGAAGGCACTGATGAGCCTCGCCGGCGAGCGGAGGTTGCTGCCGGCGATGTGATGGGTTCAGGTCGAAGTGGTACTTCGACCTGGGTTGCTCGAGCGCCGTGTCTCTCCGGAGTGACGCGGGGTGACCGGCCCTGTTATGCAAGCTGCGCATAATAAGGGATTTCTCGATGATCGATTCGACGCTCGGCCGGGCTGGCGCGGTTCTCGCTTTGCTGCTTGCGAGCGCACCTGCCTTGGCGGCGCCGGCGGCGCCGTGGGTGGTGAAGCCGGAATGGGTGAAGGCGGACGAGGCCTATCTGGCCAGCGATGCGCTGGCCGGTCGCGGCAGTGCCACGCCGGATGAGGCGAAGGCGGCGGCGTGGGTCGCGTCGCAGTTCGAGCAGTTCGGGCTGGTCCGGGCGCCGGGGATGAGCGGCTACCTACAGACGGCGACAATCGTTCAGCCGAAGCTCGGCGGGGCGCCGGCGCTTGGTGTCGGCGGCCAGAGCGTGGCGGGCTTGACGCTGCTCATGGCGCCGGCCGGCGAAGTGCGCGGGCGGCTCGTTATCGCGACCTCTGACGATCCCGCGGCCCTTCCGGCGGGGGACGTGATTGCCCTCGCCTCTCCCAAGCTGCCGCTGATTCCCATGCTGATGGCGGCGCGCGGGCATGGGGCCAAGCTGCTGCTCGTGCGCGAAAGCGCCGAGACGAAGGGCATCCTGAAGCAGATGGGCGGCGCCGCGCGCATCCCGGGCTATCTGGAGGGCGATGCGCCGGAGTCGATCGCGCTCGCCACGCTGCCGCCTGCCGAGTTCGACCGCCTCGTGCAGAAGCCGGGACAGGAGGTTACGCTGGCGCTCCCGGGGATGACGGCGACGCGGAGCACCACCACCAACGCGTTGGGCTATCTGCCGGGCACCGATCCCGAGGCCGGCGTGCTGCTGCTCAGCGCGCATGTCGACCATCTGGGGCGGCGGCCCGACGGGACGATCATGCATGGCGCGGACGACGATGCTTCGGGCGTGACGGCGGTGCTGGAGCTGGCGCGGGCGCTTGCCGCGGGGCCGCGCAGCCGGCGGGGCATATTGTTCGTCTGCTACGGGTCGGAGGAGATGGGAGGCTTCGGCTCGGCCTATTTCGGCGCGCACCCGCCGGTGCCGCTCTCCAAGATCGCCCTCAATATCGAGTTCGAGATGATCGGGGCGCAGGACCCGAAGCTGCCGCGCGGGGCGCTGATGGTGACGGGCTATGAGCGCTCGAATCTCGCCGAGACGCTGGCGGCGCATGGCGCGCTGGTGGCGCCCGATCCCTATCCCGAGCAGCATTTCTTCGAGCGGTCGGACAATTACCAGCTCGCGCTCAAGGGCGTCGTTGCCCACACCCTGTCCGGCTGGGCGACCACGCCGGTCTATCACCAGCCCACCGACACGATCGCCAACCTCGACCTCCCGTTCATGACCGCCGCGATCCAGTCGCTGATCGAGCCGGTGCGCTGGCTCGCCGCCAGCGACTTCCAGCCCAAGTGGAACGCGGGAGGCCAGCCGAGCCGCTGAACCGCCGCGACGATCGGCGTTGCAGTTCGGCCGGCTTGCCGTAGAGGGCGGCCATGGCACGGACGAGGACACGCGCGCGGGGCCGCCGCGGATGGGGGCGGAGGCTGCTCAACTGGATCGCTGGGCTGATCGTCGGCTTCGTCGTCGTCAGCCTGCTGTGGGTGCTGCTCTATGCGTGGGTGAACCCGCCCTACACGTTCACGATGCTCGCCGACCGGCTGCAGGGGCGCAACGTGGCACGGCAATGGATGCCGATCGCGGCGATCGACCGCGACATGGTGCGCGCCGTCATTGCCGCGGAGGATAGCAAGTTCTGCTCGCATCGCGGCTTCGACGAGGACGCGATCGCGGCGGCGATGAAGCGCAATGCGCGGGGCGGAAACGTCATCCGCGGCGGCTCGACGATCAGCCAGCAGACCGCGAAGAATGCCTTCTTGTGGCAGGGCGGCGGCTATGTCCGCAAAGGGCTCGAGGCGTGGTTCACGCTGCTCATTGAGAATGTCTGGGGGAAGCGCCGGATCATGGAGGTCTATCTGAACCTCGCCGAGACCGGCCTCGGAACCTATGGCGCCAACGCCGCGTCGGAGCGCTATTTCGGGCATGACGCGAGCGCGTTGAACCGCACCGAGGCGGCACGGATCGCGGCGGTTTTGCCCTTGCCCAAGAAGCGCGGTGCGGTGGCGCCCAAGGGCTTCACGCGGCGCTACGGCAACATGATCGCGGCGCGGATTCCGGTGGTGGCGGGGGGCGGGCTGGATGGCTGCGTCTACCGCAATGCGGCGGCGCCCGTGGATCGGCCGGAGCCGGCGGCGCCGAAGGTGCGGCGCAATGCCCCGCCGCCGGCGCAGCAGCCGCTGCCGGGCGAGGAGCTGGAGCAGGCGCAGGGGGCGGGAGCGCCTCCGGAGCAGGCGGTGCCGGAGCCTGCGCCGCCTGCCGAGACGACGAACGGCGCCTGACCGTCATCCCAGCGCAGGCTGGGATCCCAGCGAGGACTGGCGCAGACGCTTTTCACCCCCTGGGACCCCGGCCTTCGCTGGGGTGATGCCGACCGCCGGACCGACGCTCGGCGTCAGAACGGCATCTTGAAGCCCGGCGGGAGTTGCAGCCCGCCGGTGACGTCCTGCATCGAGGCCGCGGCGGCTTCGTCGGCCTTGGCGCGGGCGTCGTTCAAGGCGGCGGCGACGAGGTCCTCGACCATCTGCTTCTCGGAGGGCTGCAGCAGGCTCTCGTCGATCTCGACCGCGATGATCCGGCCCTTGGCGCTGGCGCGGATTTTGACGAGGCCGCCGCCCGACGCGCCCTGAACCTCGACCTTGTCGAGATTGTCGTTGGCCTGCATCAGCTTGGCCTGGGCCTCCTGGGCCATCTTCATGATGTCGTCGAAATCAGGCATTTACGCGCTCCGTTGTTCGTCAAGGCTGTAGCCGGCGAGCTCGGCCCCTGGAAAGGCTTCCAAGGCAGCCCGCACCAAAGGCGCGTCGAGCACCGATTGCTTGACCGCGGCCTCGGCCAACTTCTCCTGCTCGAGCAGGGTCGGCTCGCCGCCGGTGTTGCGATTCTCGAGCGTCCAGGGCTTGCCGGTCAGCTCCTTGAGGGCCGCGGGCAGGTCGCGGAGGCTGATCGGGCCGTTGGCTGAGAAGACGAGCGCGTGGTCGCCGTAGCTGACGACGCGGGCATAATCGTGAAGCTGCTGGGCGAGCTGCCGGCGGCCGCTCGCCTCCAGTCGCTCGACCAGCGCCGGGAAGGAGGGCGGCGCCTGCATCAGCGCGCCCTGCCCGGGTGCTGCCGGGGCGGCGGGGGCGCGCGCGGCGACCGCGTCGCCACTTGCTAGGCGCTCCATCAGGGTGGCGGGATCGGGGAGCTCGGAGGCGTGGATGACGCGGAGCAGCGCCATTTCGGCGGCCTCCAGCGGCATTGGCGCGTTGTGGACTTCGGCGAGGCCCTTCAGCAGCAGCTGCCACAGGCGGTGGACGGCGGCGTAGGAGAGGCGGCTCGACCATTCGGCATACGCCTCCCGCTCCTCAAGCGACTGGGCGGGATCCTGCGCGCCACCGACCTTCGCGCGGGTGATGCCGTGGACGCTTTCGAGCAGGCCGCGCAGCACCGCCGAGGGCTCGACGCCGAGATCGTACTGGTTACGCAGCGCCGCCAGCGCCTCCTGTGCCTCGCCGGCGAGGAGGAGGCCGAGCAGGCGGCGGATGGCGCCGCGGTCGGAGAGGCCGAGCATCGCGCGGACCTGGTCGGCGGTGACGCCGCCGGCGCCGTGGGCGATCGCCTGGTCGAGGATCGAGAGGCCGTCGCGGGCCGAGCCTTCGGCGGCGCGGGCGATGAGGGCGAGCGCGCCCTCCTCCACTTCCACGCCTTCCAGCTTCGAGACTGCGGCGAAATGGGCGGCGAGGGTCTCAGCCGGAATGCGCCTGAGGTCGAAGCGCTGGCAGCGCGAGAGGACGGTGACGGGGACCTTGTTCACCTCGGTCGTGGCGAACAGAAACTTAACGTGGGGAGGGGGTTCTTCCAGCGTCTTGAGAAGCGCGTTGAACGCGTTCTTCGAGAGCATGTGGACTTCGTCGATGATGTAGACCTTGTAGCGCGCCGAGACCGCGGCGTAGCGCACCGCCTCGATGATCTCGCGCACGTCGTCGACGCCGGTGTGGCTGGCGGCGTCCATTTCGACGACGTCGATGTGGCGCCCTTCGGCGATGGCGCGGCACGGCTCGCACACGCCGCACGGCTCGATCGTCGGGCCGCCGGTGCCGTCGGGGCCGATGCAGTTGAGCGCCTTGGCGATGAGCCGGGCGGTCGAGGTCTTGCCGACGCCGCGGACGCCGGTGAGCAGGAAAGCGTGGGCGAGGCGGTCGCGCTTGATCGCGTTGCCGAGCGTCTGGACCATCGCGTCTTGGCCGATCAGCTCCTGGAAGCTTTGCGGCCGGTATTTGCGGGCGAGGACGCGATAGGGCTGCGCCTTGGCCGGCTGGGGCGGCTCGTCGAGGCCGAGCGCACCAAAGCCGGGGGAGTCGTCGGGGGATTCGGAGGACATGGGTTCAACCTAGTGCAGCGCCGGCTCGGGCGCCAGCGGCGGCGGTGCTGTATGCGTGAACAGGGGGAGAACTTTCCGCTTGCAAATCGGCGGGGATTGTGAGAACATAATGTGAATCGCCGGCGCAAGAACCGGGTCTTTGACATTGTTGGATGTCACGAAAACAGCCCGCCCGCCGGGGCTCCCGCGCTCGCCCGCCGCGGGAGCCTCGAAGGCGGGAGCGGTTGCAGGTGGCCGGCGCGGACGCCGGACGCCGCGCGCAGTCGCGCGCCTCGTCATCCGGTCGGAAGTGGGGATTTCCCTCGGGCCGGCACCGACCGTCCCGCCGCCGACGGGTCCGGCGCTGAGCCGGGCGTCGCCGCCCTCGCCGCATCGGCAAGGCTGCCGGTCGCGTCGCCCAGTGTCGCGGCTTCGGCGGCGACGGCACCGTCTTTGTCGTCCGCGCCGGCGCCTACAGCCGAACCTCGTTCGCCGAGCGTGCCGCCCGAAGGGTCACCTTTCCCGCCGATGGTCCCGCCGCCGCTCGAGCCGCCGGTGCTGCCGAGCCCCTCCTTCTCGCGCCCGGCAAGCGCTGCCTCGTTCAATCCGCCTGTCGTATCGGTGGCGTCCGCCATGATCCGCCCTTTCGAGTCTCCTGGCGAAAGAACGGGAGGCAGGCGGTGCCGTTCCCGTCGCTCAGTCGGCAGCGGAGTAGCCGGGAGCCGTGACGCGGACTTCGGCCCCGGCCTTCTCAAGCCAACGTTTCCATTCTCCGCGCATTTCGGGTGTCTGGAGGCGGGTGGCGCGGGCATTGCCGATTTCGAAGAACTCGGCATGGACGTTGCGAAGGAGGCCCTCCGGCGCATCCTTCAACCTAAGGTTCCTCGTCCAGTAGATGCTCGATTCGAGCCCATCCGTGATGAGCACCAGCGTACGCGCCTTCCCCTGCCAGTGGAGCTCCGGGTCGCTGGCTGCGCGGATCACCTGGTCGGTAATCGGTGAGGTCTTCGAATCCGGTACCTCCTCGAGCTTCTTGACCTCTGTGTCGAGGGCCTTCTCGAAGCCCTGATATTGCTCCTCCAGCAACTGTGCGCCCTCGTCGAGGGACGCTGTCGATGAGCGACCCGGCAGACATTTGTTGAAAATGGGCTGGAGCGGAGTGGCCACATCACCCCCGAACGGGACGATCGTCACGCGGCTGTAACGCGGCATCGCATTGACCGCGTCCCGGATACGCGCCTTGATGCGCTCGGCATTCTCGTGCGTCAGGCGGTCGGTTTCATCGATCAGGAACAGGGCAGCCTGCGGCCCCGGGACGTTGGTGAGGCAATTGTCCTTGTCGACTTCCCGGGCACTGCGGCTCTGCGCGTAGCGATAGCCAAAGAAGCCGAGCGCGCCGAGGATGACGAGGGCGAGGACGGCGAATAACATAGTCGATGCGCCACCGCCCGTTCCCCCTCCGCGGTGGTGAGCGCCGGGCCGGCCGCCGGAGCTATATTTGCCCATCACGCCGCTCCTTGGGTGAGCCAGGTGACGTTGCCGGACTGATCGGCCGCGCGCTCGATCCTGCCCTTGCCGCTCCACTCCCGATACTTCGCCTCCACCAGCTCCGTGCAGCGGCGCTCGAGTTCCTCGCACGTGGCGACGCCGCGTTCGGACATTCCTTTTCGGCAGCGGTCGATCGTCGTCTGCTTGATGTCGTCCCAGTCTTCCAAAGCCCGCGCCCGGGCGCGAAACTCCGCCAGCCGAAGGTCGAACTTTGCCATAGGCGCGGCATAATCGACCGTCAGAACCGTCGGCTCCACAGGGACGTATTCACGAACGACGCTGATCAGCAGCCGCGCCGCATCCTTGACGTCCTTCAGATTGTCGCGAAGCTGATCGACGACGTTCTCGTAGTTCATCGCCAGTTCCTTGATCGGAATGATTGTCGCCTCGATCAGCCCCGGCGCGCCGTCGACCGCCTTGACGGCCTCGTCGGCATAATGACGAGCCGCTTCCCCCATGCCGATCCGAACTTCCTCCATCTCCCCTTCGGCGCGATCCGCGGAGAGCCGGTGATGGCGCAGCCTGGGGAAGTGGCCCATCGTATCGACAAACTTGCGATAGACGCCCGCGATGACGGCGATGGAGAAGAAGAAATAGGCGAGCGCGGGCAGGTCGAGCAGCCCGGAAAAGGGATGCACCTGTACCTCCCGTGCGGCCGCGGCGAACATGTGCGTCTCGCCGGCCTCTCCTGCCATGCGCGCGAGCGTCAGGAGCAGGAGGTAGTAAAAGGTCGTGAGCAGGAGAATGACCGCGCCGACTCGTCCGAACCAGCCGTGGCCTTCCGCTTTGCGGTTCGCGAACTGGTAGCAGAGGCCGAACGCCACGCCGAGAATGATCGTGGTGACGGAAAGCAGAATGGCGAGAGCCGCACCGCCGATGATGCCGCTGCGCTGCGAGCCTGAAAAGAAGGCCGTGTTGAGAAGGAATTCGAAGATCGTGATCGCTGCGATCAGGTAAATCGACTGCCGGGTCAGCGGTTTGCCCCAATGGAGCGTACGCTCCAGATGATTGTCTTCGCAGAAATTCTCCAGCGCCACGCGCTTGCGCACGAATCCCGTGGCGGCCGGACCGAACTCGCTGTTGACGTCGTTAAGGACCTTGTCGAGCTCAGCCTCCAGCCGCGCCTCGATTTCGGCGGGCCGGCATTTCCTGAGACAATTCTCCTCCTGCTCCAGATAACCGTCCAGCGGATCGAGTTCCGCATCGGCTTCGTTCGCAGCATCGCGGACATATTTGTCGAGCTGCCCGTCGATGCCGGCGATGAGTGCGTCGGCGGAGCCGCCGTTTCCGGCGAGGCCCTTGGCGCGTTTTTCCACCTTCAGGCGCCGGTCGATGGAGGTTGCGATCGGCGAACCCAGGAAGGGATTGGGCCCGCCGCGGAACAGGTCAACGAAGAACTGGACGATGCCGGATCGCGGCCTCACCATCGGTGCCTTGGTGAACGAACGCCGCTTCGTCCTGTCGACAAACGGTACGTAGGTGACGAAGTAATTCCCCGTCTGGCTATTCTTCTGAATTCCCATGTTTCGCCCCGCCCAAGCGCCGGACCCCGAATCGGCGCTGGAGGATAGTCGCCAAACGGGCGCGGCGTGGCGAAGGGTAAATCATCCGAAGCGGTGTCTGAAACGGAGATACCGCTGCTCGACGACGATCTCGGCCTTGAGCGAGGAGGCGATGAAGCAGCGTTCGTGCGCCTCGTGGTGGAGGCGTTCGAGCGCCGCGGCGTCGGGCGCCTCGCCGGCGAATTCGACGCGCGGCTTCAGCACGATGCGGGTGATGGCGAGCCTGCCGTCGCTGCCGCGGCCGAGCGTGCCCACCGCATCGTCCCGGTACGACGCCACGTCGAGCCCGGCCTGCCGCGCGAGATCGAGGAACCACAGCATATGGCAGGACGAGGCGGAGGCGACGAGCAGCTCCTCCGGGTCGACGCCGGCCGGGTCCGACATCGGCTCCGGCACCACCTGCGGCGACGAGGAGCCCGGCACGACCGCGCCGCCGTCGAACCGCAGGCTATGCGCCCGGCTGTAGCGGTTCTCGGTGAAGGCACCGCCCGCGGCGGTCCATTCCACCGTCGCGCGATGCGCGCTCATCTCAGGCCGCCTTGGCGAAGAAGGCGCGCTCCCGCTCGATCCAGGCGGCGAAGCTCGGCCGGGCGAGGATCGCGTCGACATAGGCCCGCGCCTTCGGCCAGCGTGCCGCATCGACCTGGACGTCCATGTGGCCGAGGTTCACGAACGGGCTGGCGACGGCGATGTCGGCCAGCGTCAGCCGGTCCTCGACGAGGAAGCCGCTCGCCGGCACGATGGTCTCGAGATAATCGAGGATCGGCGGCAGCTCTTCCTTCTCGGCCTGGTCGGCGAGTGCGAGATCGCCCTCGCGCCCGAGGAAGCGCGGCGCGACGACGCGGTTGAAGAACATCTTGCCGCCGCAGCCCATCACGATCGTGTCGCCGAACTCGTCGAACCAGATCGTCCGCGCCCGCGCCCGCGGCTCGGCGGGGATGAGGTTCGGCTCGGGGAACTTGGCCTCGAGATAATGGACGATCGCGGACGAATCGCAGATCGAGAAGTCGCCGTCCTTGAAGCCAGGCATCTTGCGGAACGGGCTCGCCGCGCAGAAATCCGGATCCTCGGAGCCGAGCCCCATGCTCCGCAATTCCAGCTCAAGCCCCTTTTCGGCGCCGAAGGCGAGCACCTTGCGCACGAACGGCGATATCGACGAGCCGAAGACGATCATGGCAGCCTCCCCTTTAGTTGCATGTGAAAACGTATCTGCCACGGACCCTCACGGCAAGCCCTGGAAGCTGAGGCCAATCCATATGGTACGCGGCGTCGCCCGCTCGACGATGCCGTCGCCGCTGATGCCGGCATCGACGCGCTTGTCGGCGAGGTTCTGGGCGCGCGCCTCGATGGCGACGCCGCGCCCCACGGGAAACCGCGCGGCGGCGTCGAGGGTGAAGGCGCCGGGCAGGCGTTGGCGGTTCAAATCGTCTTCGAACTGGCTGGAGACGTAGCGGCCGGTGAGCGAGGCTTCGGCGTGGCGGGGGCCGCGCCAGGCGAGGGTGGCGGTGCCGGTGCTGCGCGGCGTCTGCGCGGGCCGAAGGCCGTCGAGCGGCGCGGCGAGGCCGGAGGCGCGGACGCTCGCATCGGCGAAGGACCAGCCGGCGGAGAGGCGCCACGGGCCATGGTCGACGCTGCCGTCCAGTTCGACGCCGCGCGAGAGGATCGCGTCGATATTCTGCCGCTGGCGATAGACCCCGCCGGCCGCGACGAAGCCGACGCCGGGAAAGGTGCCCGGCCCCTTGCCCATCGTCACGTTGGCGATGCCGTCCTCGAGCCGGTTGACGAAGGCGGTGAGGCCGATGCGGGCATGGGGCGCGGGTCGCCAGTCGAGCCCCGCCTCCGCGCCCTTCACCCGCTCCGGCGCGAGGAAGGGATTGGCGGCGGTGGCGTCGGTGCCGGCTCGGAAGGGGCGGTAGAGCTCGTTCAGCGTCGGCAGCCGCCAGCCGGCATAAGCGGCTGCGCGGAGGGTCAGCCCTCGCACAGCCCGCCACGCGACGCCGGCGCGGCCGGTCGGCTGCCAGCCGCCGCGGTCCGGATAAGGCGAATTGGTGATGAGCGCGTTCGTCGCCAGCAGCCGCTCGTACAGCGCGCCGTTCGACAAGTCCCACCGGTCGAGGCGTCCGCTCGCCGTGAGGGTCAGGGCGTCGGAGGTCCACGTCCCTTCGGCAAAGCCGCCGAGGGTGCGGGCATGGCCGCCGGCGGCGCGGATGCGGGTGGGCGTGTCGCCGGAATAGGAGAAGAGCTCGCGGCTCACCCCGTCCATGTCGCGCCAGTCGCCGCCGAGGCGCAGCTCGACGTGCTCGCCCACACGCGGCCGCCATTCGGCGCGCGCGCCGAGGCCGGTCGAGGGAACGCTATATTGCTCCGAGGCGCGGGTGACGCTGGTGCGGGCGGCGTTGACGCTGGCGAAGCTGTTGAAGAAGTCGCGGCTCTGGACGTAGGCGAGCGCGCTCCAGCGGCGGCCGACGAGACGCAGCGAGGCGTCGGCGCCGGTGGTGGAGATGCCGCTGAGCCGCGTGCCGCGCTCGCGATAGTCGGTGAAGCCGAGCCCGCTCGCCTGCAGCTCGACACCACCGGGGAGCGGCACCACGGCGCGGGCGGCGACGCTCGCCTGCTCGTAGGGCGACGGCTGGTCGACGGGGCCCTGCTGCTCGGGGACGATCGGAATGAAGCCCGAGCCGCGGGCGTAGGCGCCGGAAAGGCTGGCGAACCCGCCGCCGATCTGTTCGCCCAGCGCCGCGCGCGCCTCGAGGCTGTCGCGGCTGCCGTACAGGGCTCCGGCGCGCAGGCCGCGGAAGGTGTCGGGACCGGCGCTGTCGAGCTCGATCGTGCCGGCGAGCGCGCCCGGCCCCTCGACGCCGGAGCCGCCGCCGCGAGTGACCCGCACCGCCCCAAGGCGATAGGGATCGTAGGCCGGCCAGCTCACCCAGCCGCCGAACGGGTCGCTCTGCGGCACGCCGTCGAGGAGGAGGAGCGCGCGGCTCGACGCGTTGCCGCCCAGCGCCCGCAGGGTCGCGCCCTGGCTGGTGGGGTTCGCGCTGGAGGCGTCGGAGCGGCGGAAGAGCTGGAAGCCCGGCACGTCGCGCAGCACGTCCTCGAGCCGCTGTGCCGTCTCGAGCCGCTCGCGCGGCACCTCGATGACGTCGAGCACCCCCTCCCCCGTCCCCGGAGCGAGGCCATGGCCGGTAACGACGATATTCTGCTCGGGCTGCGGCGGCGGCTGGGCAACCTGGTGCTCCGGCTGCGCGGGCGCCGACGTCGGGGCCGGCTCCTGCGCGAGGGCGGGCGCCGACGCGGTCAGCAACAGAAAGGGCAGGAGCAGCGGGCGCGTCACCGCGCCGCCCTACTCCCGCCCTCCGCTCCCCGGAAAGGGAGTGACGCGAATTTAATGCGATCCCCGTCCTCGCCGTCCGCGCAGCGGATGGGGGAGGACTGGGTGTTACCGCCCGGAGGCGCGGCGCCTGGCGCGGTTGGTCTTTGGGGCGCCGGCCGAGCCGAAGCTCGGGCGGCGGCTGCGGGGGCGGCGGACGCGGTTGCGGTCCTCGCGCTCCTCGCTGCGGGCCGCGCGGGGCGGCTCGGCCGGACGCGCCGCCTTGATGCGGGCCGCCTCGGCGGTGAAGCCCTGCGGCAGCGGCACGATCTCGACCTGCTGGCGGGTCAGCTTCTCGATGCCCTTCAGGTACGCGCGCTCATCCTCGGCGCAGAACGCGACGGCGACGCCAGCGGCGCCCGCGCGCGCCGTCCGCCCGATGCGGTGGACATATTGCTCGGGCACGTTCGGCAGGTCGAAGTTGATGACGTGGCTGACGCCCGAGACGTCGATGCCGCGCGCGGCGATGTCGGTCGCGATCAGGATCTTGACCTTGCCCGACTTGAACTCGGCCAGCGCCCGCTCGCGCTGCGGCTGGCTCTTGTTGCCGTGGATCGCGTTGGACGCGATCCCCGAGGCATTCAATTGCTTAACGACGCGGTCAGCGCCGTGCTTGGTCCGCGAGAAGATCAGCACCCGGTCCATATTGCCCTTCTCGCCGAAGCCGACCCGCAGCATGATGGTGAGAAGCGCGGGCTTCTCCGCCTGCTGGACGAAGGTGACATACTGGTCGATCTTCTCCACGGTCGTCGCCGACGGCGTCACCGCGACCTGCGCCGGATCGGTGAGGAAGCGGTCGGCCAGCTCCTTGATCGCCTTCGGCATCGTCGCCGAGAAGAACAGGGTCTGGCGCTGCGCCGGGAGCAGCTTCACGATCGCCTTCAGGGCGTGGATGAAACCGAGGTCGAGCATCTGGTCCGCCTCGTCGAGAACGAGGATCTCGACGCCGCGAAGCATCAGATAGCCCTGCTCGATGAGGTCGAGGAGGCGGCCCGGCGTGGCGACGAGGATGTCGACGCCGCGGCTGACGTCCTGCCGGTTCTTGTTGATCGACGTGCCGCCGAACACGGTGGCGACGCTCATGTGGCTGAAGTGCGAGTAAGCGCGGGCGCTCTCGGCGATCTGCGAGGCGAGTTCGCGGGTGGGCGCGAGGACGAGCATCCGGCAGGTCCGCGGCTGCGGCCGCTTCTTGGACGCGGTCAGCCGGTCGATCGACGGCAGCATGAAGGCCGCCGTCTTGCCGGTGCCGGTCTGGGCGATGCCGAGCAGGTCGCGGCCCTTGAGCAAAGTCGGGATAGCCTGCGCCTGAATCGGCGTCGCCTCGCTATATTCCTTGAGCGCGAGCGCCTGGAGGACGGGCTGCGAAAGCCCGAGATTTTGAAAAGACATGTGTAGACTCACTAATGTGCGGCGTCCCTCGGGCAGCCCAAATGGCGCGCGGAAACGCGGCGGGTTAAGCGGGCCCCCATGAAAGTACGACTTTCATGCGAACCCTGGTGACCCGCGTGAAAAGGGAAACCTTTGGAATTACGAAGCGGAGCCGGGGCGCACCTGCGCCTGTTCACGCTGCATGGCGCTTCGCTGAGAGCCATGTGGGGGGAAAGCCTTAAGAAGTCAACAAGGAGGGCACTGCCCGAAGTCGGACGTTAACGCCCGCGGCGCATAACAAGCCGCGCCGTCGAGCGGGAGGTGACATGCAACGAAACTGGGTCCTCGCAGCCGCTGTGACCACCCTCGGGTCGGCAAGCGTGCCGGCGTCTGCATGCCGCATCGCCGCCCCGCTCGACGTCAACGACGTGCGTTATGCCGATCTAGTCGTGGTGGGCCGGGTCAGCCATTACCGTATCGTCCGAGACCTCGCGTCTCGCCGCAAGATGCTGGCCGCTCCGGCGCTCCCGCCGGACAGGCGGAAATTCTATGATGGCCCGCACCTTCTCCTCCCGGATTATGCGCGCTTCGTCATCACGGTCGACCGCGTGCTCGCCGGCAGCGCAGCCAGGCGCCTTAACGCGACCTGGGACAATTCGACTTTCCCGGAGCCCGAGACGATACCTACCGGGCCTTTCCTCATCGCGTTGCGCCGCCCGGCTTCCGGAATCCCTCCGCTTCGCGGGCCGAGCGCCACCATCATGCCCAACCGAGAGCCAAAGTCTTTAGCGGTACTGCAGGCACCTTGCTCCAGCCCGTTCCTGTTCGAGAGCACGAGCAAGGAAGCGCGCGCCGTCCAGCGGATCCTCGATAGCCGGCGGCGAGAGGGCCGAGCGATAGTGTCGATCACCGCGGCGACCCCACGCAGAGCGCTGTCTCGCGTGCGTCGACCGCCCACAACCGTTCGCCCTGACCTTGTCGAGGAGTTGTCCTCCTTCTCTCCGGGAGCAAGACAGGAAAGGGTTTCGACAGGCTCAGCCCGAACGGAGGAGGGTGTTCAAGCCACGGCGAACCCGCCTCAGCTGCGGCGGTTGCCGCGGAGCATCGGCACCAGGCCGGCGAGGCCGAGGAGGCCCAATATGCCCCAGGGGAAGCCGCGCTGACGCTGGACCTGCGGGTTGCCGTAGGAGGTGTCGACCGCTCCGTTGCCGATGCCGCTCCCGGGGGTGCCGAGGCCGCCGCCGGCCCCGGTTCCGGCACCGCCGGCTCCCGCGCCACCGGTTCCCGCGCCGGCACCGCCGGTACCCGTACCGCCCGCGCCGCCTGCGGCTCCGGTCGCTCCGGCACCGCCGGCGCCCGCGCCTGTACCACCGGTCGCTCCGGCTCCGCCCGCGCCCGCTCCGGCACCGCCTCCACCGGCTCCCGTGCCGCCGCCGGCGGGAGCCGTCGCGCCCGGAGTCGCCGTGCTGCCGCCGGCGCCCGTTCCGCCTGCGCCGCCGGTTCCGCCGGCCGCACCGGCGCCGCCGCCAGCACCGCCGGCACCGCCGCCGCCCTGGGCCGCCGCGAGGGCGGGGCTGAGGATCAGCAGGCTGGCCGCCGCGGCGGCCGTCAGCACGTTCGTCTTCATGATCTTCCTCCTGTTCGCCGTCGCGTCAGATGGCGTGGTGATAATCGGGGCGGCGCCGCAGGCCGGCGAGGCCGAGCAGGCCGACGAGGCCGATCCAGTTCCAGTCGAAGCTGTTGTCCTGCCCTTCCGACTGCCGCTCCTGCGTTTCGGTGGCGACGCCGGGATCGCGGCGGCCGACCTGCTGCGCCGACGCCGGCCCCGCGGCCACCGTCAGAGCGACCGCCCACGCCGCCGCGGCGAAGGCTCGCCTGCTTGAAGATAACATGTGATAACCTCCTGTGTTAAAAGAGGAATTTGATCTCTCTCAGCCTGCTCCCGGTAACGGATTGCCGCTTCCGCTGTTCCGGCCCTGCACCGTTTCTGCACAGCTCCGGCGCGCGCTTTCCTTCGCGGCCGCCGCTCCGCCTGCACGCCTCTGCCGCATCCCCCCAGGCAATCGACGAGGAGATGCCCATGGAGATCGCCGCCCCCTTCCCCGCGGCCGCCCGGCCCGCCGCGCCCGGCCGGTTCAGCTACCGCGCCAAGGCCGCCAGCCTGCTTGTACTGGTCGCGGCCGCCGACTGGCTGTTCTTCGACGGCGGCGGCGGCTCGACCTGGGGAGCGTGGGCGTTCGCTCTGCTGGTCCTAGTCCTCGCGCTGACGCCGCCGGCGCGGCTCGGTGGGAGCCGCTTCGCTGCAGGCGCCGCTTTGCTCTTCGCGATCGCGCTGGCGTGGAATCCGTCGGCGCTCGCGCTTTGCCTGTTTTGGGCGGCGGCGAGCCTCGCCGTGCTGCTGCCGAAGGCGAAGTTCGACGACGGCGAGCGATGGGCGATCCGCCTGGCGTGGCAGGCGCTGCGGACATTGATCCTCCCGGTGTCCGAATGGCTGCACTTGCGCGCCGCGCGTCGGCGCGTTCCCGGCGGCCGTGTCCGCGCGCACCTCCCCGCCCTGGTGCTCCCGGCGCTTGGCAGCGCGGTCTTCCTCGGCCTGTTCGCGCTCGCCAATCCGGTACTGGGAGACGCCTTCGCGCGCATCGACGTCACTTTGATCTTCGCGTCATTGAGCCTCTACCGGATCGGCTTCTGGCTGCTCTTCGCCCTGCCGCTCTGGGCGATGCTGCGGCCACGCGTGCTCCGCTTCGAGGCCCGGGGCGAAACCGCCGAAGCCATGCCCATCCCGGGAGTCAGCGCGGCGTCGGTGATGCTGTCGCTTCTCGCCTTCAACCTGATCTTCGCGCTGCAGAACGGCATGGACCTGGCGTTCCTGTGGAGCGGCGCCGGCCTTCCCGCCGGAATGACACTCGCCCATTACGCCCATCGCGGCGCCTATCCGCTGATCGCGACGGCGCTCCTCGCCGGGCTGTTCGTGCTGGTGACGCTGCGCCCCGGCTCACCGCTCGCAGCGATGCCGGCGCTGCGCCGTCTCGTCTATCTGTGGATCGCGCAGAACGTGCTGCTCGTCGCCTCGACGGTGCTGCGGACGCTCGATTATGTCGAAGCGTACTCGCTCACCCGGCTGCGCATCGCCGCCCTCCTCTGGATGGCGCTGGTCGCGGTGGGGCTGGTGCTGATCTGCTGGCGGATCTGGAAGGGGCGGAGCGGCGCATGGCTGATCAACGCCAATTGCGCCGCGGCGGCGGTGGCGCTCGCCGCCTGCGCCTTCGTGGACTTGGGCGCCGTCGCCGCCTCGTGGAACGTCCGCCACGCGCGGGAGGCCGGCGGCAAGGGCGCGGCGCTCGACATCTGCTACATGGCCGACCTCGGCGCCTCCGCGCTGCTGCCATTGACGGAGATGGAGCGGCGGCCGCTCGCCCCGTCGGCGCGGGCACGGGTGCAGTGGGTCCGGAACCTCATCCTCGACCGGATGGAGCCGCGGCAGGGCGACTGGCGGCAGTGGATTGCGCACGACGCCTATCGGCTTTTGCAGGCGCACATGGCCATCGCCGCTGGCCGCCTTCCCCGCACGACCGCGGCGCGGCAGCCGTGCAGCGCGTCTGCGCCTTTGACAGCCGCGCCCGGGAGGTGAGAGACATGAACGCGATGGGCCACAAGATCCTGATCGTCGACGACGACCCGCACATCCGCGAGGTGCTGAGCTTCGCGCTCGGCAAGGCGGGGATGGAGACCAGCGAAGCCGGCGACGGCGAGGCGGCGCTGGCGGCGGTCGGCCGCGCCCGCCCCGACCTCGTCGTTCTCGACATCAACATGCCGCGGATGGACGGCCTCGAAGTGTGCCGCCGGTTGCGCGCGGAAGGGGATCTTCCCATCCTCTTCCTCTCCTCCCGCGACGACGAGATCGATCGAGTCGTCGGCCTCGAACTCGGCGCCGACGATTATGTCGTGAAGCCGTTCAGCCCCCGCGAGGTGGTCGCCCGCGTCGGCGCGATCTTGAAGCGCGGTGGGCGGGCGCTGAGCGAGGCGGGGGCGAAGGGGCCGGTCGTCCAGAACCGGCTGCGGCTCGATCCGGAGGCATGGGAGGCGCGGTGGGACGGCGCCGAGGTGCCGGTGACCGTCACCGAGTTCCAGATGCTGCTGCTCCTGGCGAGCCTGCCGTCCAAGGTCTTCACCCGCGACGCGATCATCGACCGGCTCCACGGCCCCGGCTTCGCCATTACCGACAGGACCATCGACAGCCACATCCGCAACCTGCGCCACAAATTCGCGGCGCTCGGCGGCGCGGATCTGATCGAGACGCGGCCGGGCGTGGGCTACCGCATTGGCCGCTGCCAGGGCGGGCCCGCCGCTTGATCGGCGCGCTGAAGGAGGTTGCGAAGCGGCACTGGCCGGCGCTGCGGCTGCGCACCATCCTGTTCCTCAGCCTGCTCTTCGTCGCCGCCTTGCCAGGCGTCGGCGCGGTGTTCCTGCGGGTCTACGAGAACACCCTCGTCCAGCAGACGGAAGCGGAGCTGATCGCCGAAGGCGCGGTGCTCGCCGGGGCCTGGCGGGCGGACTGGCCGGCACCCCTGCCCCCGCCCTCCGAGCGGCTCGACCCGCAGCCGCCGCGGATCGACCTCAATGCCATGCCGCTCCTCCCCGCCCAACCGGCGGCGGTGCCGACGCCGCTGGTCGCCGTCGCCGAGGCGCGGGCGGCGGCGGTGAAGCTCGCGCCGGTGGTGCGGGAGGCCTCGCTCACCACCCTGGCGGCGACGCGGGTGCTGGACGCGCAGGGGATCGTCGTCCTCGGCGGCGATGACTTCCGCCGCAGCTATGCCGCGCTTCCCGAGGTCAGCCGCGCGCTCGCGGGGGAGACGACGACAGTGCTCCGCCGCCGCGCCGATTACGAACCACGCTACGCGCTCGAATGGCTGAGCCGCGCCTCCAGCATCCGCGTCCATTACACGCGGCCGGTATTGGCGGGTGGCAAGGTGATCGGCGTGCTGATGCTGTCGCGGAGCCCGCGCGGGCTGTTCGTCGGCGTCTACCAGGACCGCGGCAAGATCGCGCTCGGCGTCGCGCTGATCTTCCTCACTTTGGTGGTGCTCGCCGGCCTTCTCTCGCGCGGCATCTCGCGGCCGATCGACGCGCTCGCCGAAGCCACGGACAATGTCGCGCGCGGCCGGCTCACCGTACCCGAGCCGCCGCCGACCGCCGCCATCGAGATCCGCAGCCTCTACCTGAACTTCGCGGCGATGGCCGAGCGGATCGAGCGGCGCTCGCGCTACCTGCGCGACTTCGCCGCGGCGGTCAGCCACGAGCTCAAGACCCCGATCGCCGGCATCAAGGGCGCGCTGGAGCTGATCGAGGAGCATCCCGAGATGCGCGAGACGGAGCGCGCCCGCTTCCTCGCCAACGCCCGCGCCGACGCCGACCGCCTTTCCCACCTGCTCCGCCGCCTCCTCGACCTCGCCCGGGCCGACATGGCGGCGGCGCCCGAGGATGCGGCGAGCGACCTTGCCGCGGCCGTTCTCAAGGTCGCGGATGCGCACCGCGGCGAGACGCTGGCGGTCGCCGTGGACCTGGCGCCCCTCCCAGCGGTCGCGGCGCCGGAGGAGCTGATCGAAGCGGTGCTGGAGACTTTGGTCGAGAATAGCCGTCAGGCGGGCGCGACGGCGGTTCGTGTCACCGCCGCGGCCGAGGCGGCTCGGGTCCGCCTCACCCTCCGCGACGATGGCCCGGGCGTTCCCGCCGCGGATCACGAGCGCATCTTCGAGCCCTTCCACACCAGCCGACGCGCGGAGGGCGGCTCCGGCCTCGGCCTGGCCATCGCCCGCTCGCTGCTGGATGCGTGCGGCGGGACGATCAGGAGCGTGCCTGTGCCGGAAGGGGCGGCGTTCGAACTCTGCCTCCCCATCGCCAGATGGGGAGGGGGACCAGCGTAGCTGGTGGAGGGGTAAGTGAAGGTCACCAGAGGTGGATCACGAGAATCGCTTCTGCCCCGGCCCATACCCCTCCACCAGCTTCGCTGGTCCCCCTCCCCACCGCTTCGCGGAAGGGAGGCATAAGGGCTACTCGAACTCTAGAATGACGGCGTCGACCGCCAGGCTCTCGCCGGGCTTGGCGTCGACCTTCTTCACCACGCCCGCTTTCTCGGCGCGCAGGATGTTCTCCATCTTCATCGCCTCGACCACCGCGAGCGGCTGGCCGGCCTCGACCTTGTCGCCCTCACCCACATTGAGGGCTGTGAGCAGCCCGGGCATCGGGCAGATGAGGAATTTGGAGAGGTCCGGCGGCACCTTCTCGATCATGTGCCGCGACAGTTCGGCGACGTGCGGCGGCAGCACCTCCACCTTGTGCGACGCGCCGTGCGCCGTGAGGCGCCATTGGCGGCCGGCGCGGGCGACCTGGACGGTGCGCACGCGGCCGTCGATGCTGGCCTTCAAGAGCCGCTGGCCGGGCTGCCAACGGCCGATCAGCTCGCGCCCCTCGCCCTCGTTCACATAAGCCATGAGGCCGCCTTCAAACGCGTCGAACTGGATGGCGAAGCTCTCGCCGCCGATGCGTACGGAGCGGATCGGCGGTGGCAGCATGCGGGCGCCAAGCTGGCCCGAGACGTCGCAGGCGCGCATCTCGGTCTCTACGCCGAGCCAGGCGGCGATGACCGCCAGGTCCTCGATCAATCGGGCGTCGGCCGGCGCGCCGTGGAAGCCTTCAGGATATTCCTCGGCGATGAAGCCGGTGGTGATCGCGCCGGAGCGGAAGCGCGGGTGCTGCATCAGCGCCGAGAGGAAATCGACATTGTGGCCGATGCCCTCGACGACGAAGCTGTCGAGCGCGTCGACCTGCGCGTCGATCGCCGCCTCGCGGGTCGGCGCCCAGGTGACCAGCTTGGCGATCATCGGGTCGTAGAAGATGCTGACCTCGCCGCCCTCGAAGACACCGTCGTCCACGCGGACGACATGGTCGGCGTCGCGGGCCTCGCGCGGCGGCTGGTAGCGGACCAGGCGTCCCGTCGACGGCAGGAAGCCGCGATAGGGGTCCTCGGCATAGACCCGGTTCTCGATCGCCCAGCCATTGAGCTTCACGTCTTCCTGGCCGAACGGCAGAGGCTCGCCGGCGGCGACGCGGATCATCAGCTCGACGAGGTCGACCCCCGTCACCTCCTCGGTCACCGGGTGCTCGACCTGCAGCCGCGTGTTCATCTCGAGGAAGTAGAAGCTCTTGCCGCTGGTGTCGGCGCCACTGACGATGAGCTCGACTGTGCCGGCGCTGTAATAGCCAACCGCCCGGGCGAGGGCGACGGCCTGCTCTCCCATCGCCTTGCGCATCTCGGGCGTGACGAAGGGCGAAGGCGCTTCCTCGACCACCTTCTGGTGGCGGCGCTGGATCGAGCATTCGCGCTCGCCCAGATAGACGATGTTGCCGTGCTGGTCGCCGATCAGCTGGATCTCGATGTGGCGCGGGCTTTCTATGAACTTTTCGATGAACACGCGGTCGTCGCCGAAGCTGGCGAGGCCCTCGCGCTTGGTCGCCTCGAAGCCTTCGCGCACGTCCTGCTCGGCCCAGGCGAGGCGCATGCCCTTGCCGCCGCCGCCGGCGGAGGCCTTCATCATCACCGGATAGCCGACCTCGCCGGCGATCCGCACCGCGTCCTCGGTGGAGGCGATGTCGCCGAGGAAGCCCGGGACGACATTGACCCCCGACGCCTTCGCCAGCTTTTTCGATTCGATCTTGTCGCCCATCGCCGCGATCGCGTTCGGCGGCGGCCCGATGAACGCGATCCCCGCCTCCGCCAGCGCCCGCGCGAAGCTCTCCCGCTCGGAGAGGAAACCATAGCCGGGATGCACCGCCTCGGCGCCGGTCTCCCTGCAGGCGGTGATGATCAGCTCGGCGTTGAGGTAGCTTTCAGCAGCGGGCGGCGGCCCCAGCCGCACGCTCTCGTCCGCCATCCGCACATGCGGCGCGCGCGCGTCGGCATCGGAATAGACGGCGACCGTCTTGATGCCCATCTTCCTAGCGGTGCGAATGACCCGGCAGGCAATCTCGCCCCGGTTGGCGATCAGGATCTTGGAAAACATCAGGGCCTCCACGGCCTAATAAGGAAGAGAATTCGGGCCCAATAGAGGAAGAAGGCGGTGACGAAGGTCGCCGTCCTCATCATCGGGGGCGCGCTGGGGACGGGCCCGCCAGGGCAATAGTCGAAGCACCGATCGTCAATGCCAATCGCCGTGAGCGCGGCATAGGCGAGGAGAAGCACGGCAGCTGACCACAGGGTCGCCATTGCCCCCTTCCGCCACGTCACTCCGCCGCCACCCGCGCCGGCTCGGCACTCTCCATCGCCCGAAGCCCGAGCTTCTCAAACAGCGCCGCGTCGGCACCGGCGCCCGCATTGCCCGTCGTCAGCAGCTTGTCGCCGGTGAAGATGCTGTTCGCCCCGGCGAGGAAGCACAGGGCCTGGGTGGCCTCGCTCATGCTCTCGCGGCCGGCCGAGAGCCGCACCATCGAGCGGGGCATCAGGATGCGGGCGACGGCGACGGTGCGGACGAACTCGATGTCGTCGATCTGCGCGAGCGGGGTGCCGGCGAGCATGTCACCGAGCACGGTGCCCTTCACCGGCACGAGGGCGTTGATCGGCACGCTCTCAGGATGCGCCGGGAGGGTGGCGAGGGCGTGGAGGAAGCCGATTCTGTCCTCCCGGCTCTCGCCCATGCCGACGATGCCGCCGCAGCACACGGCCATTCCGGAGGCGCGGACGTGGCTGAGCGTGTCGAGCCGCTCCTGATAGGTGCGGGTGGTGATCACCGCGCCATAATGTTCGGGCGAGGTGTCGAGATTGTGGTTGTAATAATCGAGCCCCGCCTCGGCGAGCCGGTCAGCCTGCTCTTGCGTGAGCATGCCGAGCGTCATGCAGGTCTCGAGCCCCATCGCCTTGACGCCCGCCACCATCGTGCAGAGCGCATCCATGTCGCGCTCCTTGGGCTCCCGCCACGCCGCGCCCATGCAGAAGCGGCCGGAGCCGCTCGCCTTCGCCTCCGCCGCGGCGGCGAGGACGGCGGCCACCTCCATCAGCTTCTCGGCCTTGAGCCCCGTCTTTGCGTGCGCCGACTGGCTGCAATAGCCGCAATCCTCCGGGCAGCCGCCGGTCTTGATCGAGAGGAGGGTGGAGAGCTGGACTTCGTTCGGCGCGTGATGGCGGCGGTGGACGGTCTGCGCCTCCAGCACCAGGTCCAGGAACGGCATGTCGAACAGCTGCGCGATGCTGCCGCGCGTCCAGTCCGTGCGAGGCTGCTGCCGCGGCGAAGAGTCGATCACGGTCATCACTCCTTCGTCGCCTCGTCGAGCGAATAGGCGAGCCCCCGGCGCTTCGCCTCCTCGAGGATGGCGGGGGCCCGGGCCTCCCACTCGGGAGTCCAGAATTGCAGCGACAGGTGAACGGTCTGGCCATTGGGCCCGGGATTCATGAGGTGCAGCTGTGCGACGCCTCCGGCTGCGTCCCACGTCCAGCGGGTATGTCCGCCGTCGCGGGTCAGCCGGGCCGCGGGCGCGCCCTTCCTGACCATTGCATCGACAGCGGCCTCGACGGCCGGGGCACTCACTTTCTTCGCGGTCGCGGCGAGGAGGTTGCACTGGGGCACCGCCAAGCCTCTGAGCTCCGCACGTTCGGTATTGAAGGAGGCGTCCGCGTAGGCGGAGCGCCAATCGTCGGCGTAGGCCCGATGTGAGGGTCGATACTCGTATTTCCAGGATGAGGCCCTCACGGCCGCTTCGAACCCGTCGCGGTCGAACGGTTTCGCGAGGCACACGGCCTGAAACTCGGTGGTGATGCGTTCCAGGTCGGTTCCTCGCACGCTCAGCGGCTCGAATGCGTCTCTGCGCGTCATCGGCGGTTGCGCCTGGGCGAGGAGCAGCAGGAACAGGATCATTCGGCGGCTTCCTCGATCGGGGGCAGGTTGTGGCCCAGGAGCTTCAGCACCTCGCCGGCGGCGTCGACGAGGTTCGTCCCCGGCCCGAAGATCGCCTGGACGCCGGCCTCCCGCAGCATGTCGTAATCCTGGGCGGGGATGACGCCGCCCACCACCACCTTGATGTCGGGCCGGCCGAGATCGCGCAGGCGGCCGATCAGTTCGGGGACCAAGGTCTTGTGGCCGGCGGCGAGGCTGGAGGCGCCGACCACGTCGACCTCCTTTTCGACCGCCATGCGGGCGCTTTCCTCCGGCGTCTGGAACAGCGGCCCTGAGACGATGTCGAACCCCAAGTCGGCGAAGGCCGAGGCGACGAGGTTGGCGCCGCGGTCGTGGCCGTCCTGCCCCATCTTGGCGACCAGCATGCGCGGGCGGCGGCCGAGCCGGCGCTCGACGGCGCCGACGCCCTCTTCCGCCTGCGCCCAGCGCGGATCGCCCGCATAGGCGCCGCCGTAAATGCCCTTCACGGGCGTCGGCACGGTGTCGTAGCGGCCCCAAGCCTCCTCCAGCGCCGCGCTGATCTCGCCGAGCGTGGCGCGGGCGCGCGCGGCCTCGACGGCGAGGGCGAGGAGGTTCGTGTCCAATCCTCCCCGCGCCGCTTCCGTCAGCGCCGCAAGCGCCGCGCGACAGGCCGCCTCGTCACGGCCGCTGCGCACCCTTTCGATCCGCGCGATCTGGCCGGTGCGAACCTTGTCGTTGTCGACTTGGAGGATGTCGAGCGGCGCTTCGTCCTGCAGCCGGTAGCGGTTGACGCCGACGATCACCGTCTCGCCGCGGTCGACCCGGGCGGCGCGCTCGGCGGAGGCTTCCTCGATGCGGCGCTTGGGCATGCCGTCGCGCACCGCCGCGGTCATGCCGCCGAGGCCCTCCACCTCTTCGATCAGCGCCCAGGCCTTGTCGGCGAGCTCCTGCGTCAGGGCCTCGACATAATAGGAGCCGCCCAGAGGATCGGCGACGTTGGTGATGCCGCTCTCCTCGGCGAGGATCAGCTGGGTGTTGCGGGCGATGCGGGCCGAGAAATCGGTGGGGAGGGCGATCGCTTCGTCGAAGCTGTTGGTGTGGAGCGACTGGGTGCCGCCGAGCACGCCCGCCATCGCCTCGATCGTGGTGCGGACGATGTTGTTCCAGGGGTCCTGCTCGGTCAGCGAGACGCCCGAAGTCTGGCAGTGGGTGCGCAGCATCAGCGACTTGGGGTTGCTGGCGCCGAAGCGGTCCATGATCCGGTGCCAGAGGGTGCGGGCGGCGCGGAGCTTGGCGATCTCCATGAAGAAGTTCATGCCGATGCCGAAGAAGAAGCTGAGCCGCGGCGCGAAGGCGTCGACGTCGAGCCCCTTGGCCTGCGCGGCGCGGACATATTCCATGCCGTCGGCGAGGGTGAAGGCGAGCTCCTGCACCGCCGTCGCCCCCGCTTCGAGCATGTGGTAGCCGGAGATCGAGATCGAGTTGAAGCGCGGCATGTTCGCCTGGGTGTAGGCGATGATGTCCGCCACGATCCGCATCGAAGGCTCGGGCGGGTAGATATAGGTGTTGCGGACCGCGAACTCTTTCAGGATGTCGTTCTGGATCGTGCCCGACAGCTGGTCCTGTCGCACCCCCTGCTCCTCGGCGGCGACGATGTAGAAGGCCATGACCGGCAGCACCGCGCCGTTCATCGTCATCGACACGCTCATCGTGTCGAGCGGAATGCCGTCGAACAGGATCTTCATGTCGTCGATCGTGTCGATCGCGACGCCGGCCTTGCCGACGTCGCCGGTCACCCGCGGGTGGTCGCTGTCATAGCCGCGGTGGGTGGCGAGATCGAAGGCGACCGAGAGGCCCTTCTGCCCGGCGGCGAGGTTGCGGCGGTAAAAGGCGTTGGAATCCTCGGCGGTGGAGAAGCCGGCATATTGCCGGATCGTCCACGGCCGGCCCGTATACATCGAGGCATAGGGGCCGCGGGTGAACGGCGCGAAGCCGGGGAGGCCGGGGTGGATTCCGGCGGCGTCCTCCGCCGTGTAGAGCGGGCGCACCCCGATCCCTTCCGGCGTGTGCCAAATGAGGTCCTTGCCCTTCACTTCCTTCGAAGCGGCGGCTTGCCAGTCGGATCGGGTGGGTCTGTGGCTCATAGGATTTCGCGGCTGCTTTGAACGCGCAATATTTCAATCGCGTCGGGCGTCACCCGGTAATCGATCACGTATTGTATGTCAGCCACAGAAACCCGGCGGACCCCGGCGGGGCGATGGGGCCGCCCAGCCGAAGGCGTGGTCGTGAGCGCGTCGACGCGGGCAAGCAGCCGTCGCTCGACGCGATCGGCCCAGTCGAGGCTCCGTTCAAGGTTGAACCTGTAGATGCGTTGGAAATCCGCTTCGGCTCGCGCCGAGAGATAGAGGCGCACTATTCCGCGGCTTCGGACCGATAGCGGCGCCGCCGCTCGGCGAGGCGCGCCTTGACCTCCTCGAGCGGATAGAAGGGCCCCTTCATCCTCTCTCCCAGATCAGCGATGTCGTCGCGCGTGGACCGCAGATAGTGCTGCAGCGCCTCCTGCAGCAGCACATCGAGCGGCTCCTCACGGTTGCGCGCCCATTCTTCCAGATCGGAAAGGTCGCTCGGCGAGACCTGGATTGTGACGGGTATGGAAGGCTCAGTCATTGGGCAATTCTACTCCTCCGAGGGCATGAACGCCAGAAGCGGCCTCAATGGTCCTTCGGGCTTTCCATGATCTCGGTGAGGATGCCGCCCATGTCCTTGGGATGGACGAAGAAGATCGGGGTGCCGTGCGCGCCGATTCGCGGTTCGCCGAGCACCTTGGCGCCCTTCGCCTCGAACCAGGCCTTCGCCGACTGGATGTCCGGCACCTCGTAGCAGAGATGGTGCTGCCCGCCGGCGGGGTTCTTGGCGAGGAAGCCGTGAATGGGGGAATCCTCCCCCAGCGGCTCGATCAGCTCGATCTGCGTATTGGGCGTGTCGACGAAGCAGACCTTCACCCCCTGCGCCGGCAAATCGAACGGCTCCCGGACGACCTCGGCGCCCATCACGTCACGGTAGAAAGCGATGGAACGCTCGATCGACGGCGTCGCCACGCCGACATGGTTGAGGCGGCCGAGCTTCATCGCACATCTCCACTCAGCATTGGGTCACCCGGCTCTCGCCTCCCTGCAGCACGAACTTGCCGCCCTGCTTCACCCAGCTTTCGAGGAAGGTCTCGGAGCCGGAATAGGAGATGTCGAACGATACGTCCTTCTTCAGATTGACGATCCGGCCGTCGATCACGACCTTCGGGGCATCGTCGGTGACGGCGCCCTCATTGTCGTAGTGGAGCCGGATCGGTCCGGATGTCACCGGTCCCCCCGGGGCGAACTCGGTCAGGGTCGCGATCGTGCAGACATGGCCCTGCCCCATGCCGCCGCCCTGCGCGTAGATGCCGGGAAAGGCGGTGAAGGCGCTTGTCAGCTTCCACTTCGGCGCTGCACCCCACCCGGCGCCGGGCAGGAAAGCGGGCCACGACCCAGTCACTTCGAACTTGTCGCCCGCGGCCTTCAGATAATGGACGGCGAGCGTGCCGGCGCAGGCGTGGCAATCGGCGCTCGCCTTCGCCGGGCTGATGAGCACGGCGCGGTCGCCGATCCAGAGGATGTCGGCGGGACGGTAGGTGACGGTCTGCCCCTCGACCTGCGCCTTCGCCTGCCCCAGCGCGCCGCCGAACGCGGCGGCGAAGGCCCGGCCGAGCTGCTCCGGCTTGGGCAGCGACCGCACGTCCTGCACCGGCGGCGGCGCCTGGACGAGGTTCATGTCGGACGGGCTCTCCGCCGGCGGCGGCGCGTCGATGACATTGGAGGCGCCGCTCTGATCAGCGCCGGCGGTGCGGCCAAGCATCACGCCCACCGCCACCGCGATGGCGAGCCCGCCCGCGCCCAGCAGCACGTAGAGCGGCGTCCGCGACTTCGGGGCGGCGTCAACATCGATCTCGGTAACCCGCTCCACCGCGGGCCCGTTGTCGTAGCCGAGCAGGCGCCTTTTCTCCGCCTGAAACTCCTCGTCCGTCAGCGCCCCGCTCTCGCGCAGCCGCTGCAGCCTCTCCAATGCGTCGTAGCGGTCGCTCATTCTCTCCCCTCAGAGCGGAATATTGTCATGCTTCCTTCACGGATTAGGTGCCTACGACTTTTCTGATCGCCTGTCCGATGCGCGGGTCCGCGCCCGCAGCTAAACCCCCCGCAATCACCTCCGTCGGATTGCCGGCGCGGTCGTAGACGAGGACCCGCGGCACGCTCAGCTGGTCAATTCGAGTGAGCTTCAGGAATTCCTTGGGATCGATCATCGTGAGCCCCAGCGCCTCCGCTCCCGTCTGGCGCAGGAACTCGGGACCCTTCTGAGCCTCGGCTTTCGGGTCTCCGATGTTGAGATAGGCGATGTTCAGCTGATCGGGCCGGTATTCTTTGCGGAGCCGCGCAAGTTCGCGCGCCTCCAGCTTGCACGGAACGCACCAGCTCGCCCACGCCGCGATGATCGTCGGCGTGCCTGGAGATGCCACAGACGCCAAGGTGCTCGACGGCTTGCCCTGGCGGGTGACGCTGAGAGCCCCAGCCTGCTCAAGCGGAAGCGGCAGAGTGTTTTGCACCTTCGCGAACTGGGCTTCCAGCTTCTTCTTTTCCCCAGGGCTGAGCTTCTCGAAATTCGCTTTCGCCTCGGCGATCTTCGCCTTCATCTCGACGTTGATCGCCTCATCGTCGGAGCTTGCGTTGCGCGAGGATGCATCCTGCGATTCCCTTTGCTGCTGACAGCCCACGCTCGCCATGAGGATGGCTCCCGCAAGCGCGGCACAGGTCCAGCTTCTCTTCATCGGCGGTCTCCTGAGCTCCATCTCACAGCGGGATATTGTCGTGCTTTTTCCAAGGATTTTCGAGCTGCTTGTCGCGCAACTTCCTGAGGCCCAGCGCGATGCGGCGGCGAGTGGAATGGGGCATGATCACCTCGTCGATGAAGCCCTTCGACGCCGCCACGAAAGGGTTGGCGAAGCGGGCTTCATAGTCGGCGGTTCGGGCGGCGATCTTGTCCGGGGCGCCGATGTCCTTCCGGAAGATGATTTCCACCGCGCCCTTGGCTCCCATGACGGCGATCTCCGCCGAGGGCCAGGCGTAGTTCAAATCGCCGCGCAGATGCTTGGACGCCATGACGTCGTAGGCGCCGCCATAGGCCTTGCGGGTGATGATGGTGATCTTGGGCACCGTCGCCTCGGCGTAGGCGAAGAGCAATTTCGCGCCGTTCTTGATGATCCCGTTATGCTCCTGCGCGACGCCGGGGAGGAAGCCGGGGACATCGACGAAGGTCAGGATCGGGATGTCGAAGGCGTCGCAGAAGCGGACGAAGCGCGCCGCCTTCTTCGAGGACGCGATGTCCAGGACGCCGGCCAGCACCAGCGGCTGGTTGGCGACGATTCCAACGGTGCGGCCCTCGATGCGGCCGAAGCCGACGATGATGTTGGCGGCGTGGCCGGGCTGGATCTCGAAGAAGTCGCCTTCGTCGACGACCTTCCGGATCAGCTCGTGCATGTCATAGGGCTTGTTCGAGCTGTCGGGGATCAGGGTGTCGAGGCTGTCCTCCACCCGGTCCCACGGATCGTCGCAGGGCCGCTCCGGCAGATCGTGGCGGTTCGAGAGCGGCAGGAAATCGAAGAAGTCCCGGGTGGCGAGGAGGGCGTCGATGTCGTTCTCGAAGGCGACGTCGGCGACGCCCGACTTGGTCGTGTGGGTGACGGCGCCGCCCAGTTCCTCCTGCGTCACCACCTCGTTCGTCACCGTTTTCACGACGTCGGGGCCGGTGACGAACATGTAGCTCGAATCCTTCACCATGAAGATGAAGTCGGTCATCGCCGGCGAGTAGACCGCGCCGCCCGCGCAGGGCCCCATGATCAGGCTGACCTGGGGGATGACGCCCGAGGCGAGCACGTTGCGCTGGAACACCTCGGCATAGCCGGCGAGGCTGGCGACGCCTTCCTGGATGCGCGCGCCGCCGCTGTCGTTGAGGCCGACGACCGGGGCGCCGACCTTCATCGCCATGTCCATGACCTTGCAGATCTTCTGCGCATGCCGCTCCGACAGCGAGCCGCCGAACACCGTAAAATCCTGCGCGAAGACGTAGACCAACCGGCCGTTGATCGTGCCCGAGCCGGTGACGACGCCGTCGCCCGGCACCTTCTGCGCCTCCATGCCGAAGTCGGCGCAATTATGCTCGACGAACATGTCATATTCTTCGAAGCTGCCCTCATCGAGCAGCACCGACAGGCGCTCGCGGGCGGTGAGGCGCCCCTTGGAATGCTGCGCCTCGATGCGCTTTTCACCGCCGCCGACGCGGGCGGCGCGGCGGCGGGCTTCGAGTTCTTCGATCGTCGTGGCCATGGCGGGTGCTTTAAGACTGCCGCCGGAGGGAGGCAATCCGCCCGGCGCTACCGGCCTTCGAACCGCGGCTGGCGCTTCTGCAGGAACGCCACCACGGCGCCCCGGAAATCCTCTGTCGCCCCCGCCTCGCGCTGCGCGGCCCGCTCGGCGGCGAGCGCGTCGGTGAGCGGCACGTCCTGCGCGGCGCGGGCGAGCTTGCGTATGAGGGCGAGCGCCCGCGTCGGGCCCTGCGCCAGCTGGGTCGCCAGCGCGACGGATTCGGAGGCGAGATGCTCATCCTCCACCACCCGCGAGATCATCCCCCAATCGCGCGCCTGCTCGGCCGAGATGCGCTCACCCAGCATCATCATCTCCAGCGCCCGCGCGCGCCCGGCGAGGCGCGGGAGAAGCCACGTCGCCCCCGCATCCGGGATCAGGCCGATGTTGACGAACGCCTGGAGGAAGTAGGCCGAGCGCGAGGCGACGACGATGTCGGCGGCCAGCGCAAGCGAGCAGCCGGCGCCGGCGCAAGGCCCCTGCACCGCCGCCACCACAGGGATGGGCAGCGCGAACAAAGCCTCGATCAGCGGATTGAAATGCTTCTCCAGCGCCGCACCGGCGTCCTCCGGCAAACCGCCCCCGCTCGCCAAGTCCGCGCCGGAAGAGAAGCCCCGCCCCTCCCCCGCCAGCAGCAGGCACCGTGCGCCGGAGCGCCCCGTCTCCTCGACCGCGGCCCGCAGCTCGTCGACCGTCTGGCCGGAGAGTGCGTTGAGCTTGTCGGCGCGCGCAATGGTCAAGGTGGCGACGGCGGCGGGGCCGATCTCCAGCCGGACATGCTCATAGCCCATATCGTCTCTCCCCTGGCGCCGCGTGCGTCCGCGATTGACACAGCCGCGCCGCGCCAGCAACTTCGCCGCGGGTCAGAACAGGGGATGAAAATGAATATCGTGGTGCGTGGGCTCGTCGCAGCGGCGGCGCTGAGTATCTCTGCAGCGGCGATTGCGGGCAAGCCGGCGAAGGTGGGCGAGGCTGCCCCGCCTTTCACCCTCCTCACCTACGACAAGCACAAGCTGAGCCTCGACGATCTCCGGGGGAAGGTGGTCGTCATCAACCATTGGGCGACCTGGTGCGGCCCCTGCAAGGCGGAGATGCCGATGATGAGCGGCTTCCACCACCGCTTCAAGGACAAGGGCTTCGAGATATTCGGCGTCACGACCGAGGATTCGGTGCCGGCGGGACAGCTCAAGCGGCTCTCGGAAGTCCTCTCCTATCCGCTGGTGCGGCACTTTTCGGGAAATTACCCGATCCTCACCGGCGTCCCCACGTCTTACGTCATCGATCGCAAGGGCGTGGTCCGCTACGCCAAGGCCACGGCGTTCAGCGAGCGCGATTTCGTCGAGCTGATCATCCCGCTCCTCAACGAGCCGGTCCCGGCCGCGGCGGCGCAGACCGCGGCGAAATAGCCACGCGGCCGCTTCACTCGGTGAGCGCGCCCTCCTCCGGGGCGTGGAGGCGGAGGCGGGTGACGCGGCGGGCGTCGCTGTCGGTGATCTCGAGGCGCCAGCCGGACGGATGCTCGACCACCTCTCCCGGCTGCGGGACGTGCCCGGCAAGCACGGTGGCCAGGCCGCCCAGCGTATCGACATCCTCCTCGACGGCGCCGAGACGCGCGTCGACGGTCTGGGCGACGTCGTCGAGCTCGGCGCGGGCGTCGGCGTCCCAGATGCCCTCGTCGACCAGGATCAGGAGGCCCGGCGCCTCCTCGTCATGCTCGTCCTCGATCTCGCCGACGATTTCCTCGACCACGTCCTCGATGGTGACGAGCCCGTCGGTTCCGCCGAATTCGTCGACGACGATGGCGAGATGGACGCGCTCGGCGCGCATGCGGGCGAGGAGATCGAGGACGCCCATCGATTCGGGGACGTAGAGCGGCTTGCGGAGCAGCTGGGCAATGTCCTCCGGCGGCGGCGCGCCCGCCACCTGGACGGCGAACACGTCCTTCACATGGACCATGCCGACGACGCTATCGAGGCTCTCCTCGTAGACCGGCAGGCGGCTGTGCCCCGCCTCGGCGAAGGCGCGGACTAGCTCCGCGAAGCTGATGTCGCTCGGCACGGCGATGATGTCGGCGCGCGGAACGGCGATGTCGGCGACGTTGCTCTCGCCGAAGTGGAGGAGATTGCGCAGCATCTGCCGCTCGATCGGCGAGAGGTCGCCGACCGCGGGCGGCTCGCCCTCGTGGCTCTCGATCGCTTCCTCGATCTGGTCGCGCAGCGTCGCTTCATTGTCCTCGCCGAACAGGAAGGTGCGAAGCCCCTTCCAGAAGCTCGGCTGCGGCTCGTCGGCCGCCTCATGCTCAGCCATCAGCCGTGCACCCTGTACGGGTCGGCAATGCCGAGCCCGGCGAGCGCCGCACGCTCCAGCGACTCCATCGCTTCGGCCGCCTCGTCCCCCTGCTCATGGTCGTAGCCTAGCAGATGAAGGGTGCCGTGGACCACAAGATGCGCGGCATGGTCGGCGACGGAGATGCCCTTCTCCGCCGCCTCGCGGGCGCAGACGCCGTGCGCCAGCGCCAGATCGCCCAGCAGCACCTCGCCGCCATCGGTCTGCGCGAGAGAAGGCAGGAGCGCCGCTTCGAACATCGGGAAGGAGAGGACGTTGGTCGGCTTGTCCTTACCGCGATAGCTCGCGTTCAGGCCCTGCACCTCGTCATCGCCGGTGAACTTCACGGAGACTTCGACGGCAAGGCCGGACTCGATCAGCGGCGCGTGGGCGCTCGCCGCCACGGCGGCGCCGACGGCCCGCTCGGCGAGGGCCGGCCAGCCGGTGCTACTGTCCCATTCTTCGGAGACGTCGGCTTCGACCAGGATCACGCCTGCTTCCCCTCATAGGCCTCGACGATGCGGCCGACGAGCGGATGGCGGACGACGTCGCCTGCGCCGAAGCGGACCATCGCGATGCGCGGAATGCCGTCGAGCTTGCCGACCGCGTCGGCGAGGCCGGACGCGCCCGGATTGGGGAGGTCGACCTGCAGCGGATCGCCGCACACCACCATGCGGCTGCGCATGCCGAAGCGGGTGAGGAACATCTTCATCTGCGCCGGCGTGGTGTTCTGCGCCTCGTCGAGGATGATGAAGGCGTCGTTCAACGTGCGGCCGCGCATGAAGGCGATCGGCGCGATCTCGATTTCGCCGGACGCGATTCGCCGCTCGACCTGCTCCGCCGGTAGCATGTCGTAGAGCGCGTCGTAGAGCGGGCGAAGGTAGGGATCGACCTTCTCCTTCATGTCGCCGGGGAGGAAGCCGAGCCGCTCGCCCGCCTCAACGGCAGGGCGAGAGAGGATCAGCCGATCCACGGAGCCGCCGATCAGCTGCTGCACCGCCTGGGCGACGGCGACATAGGTCTTGCCGGTGCCGGCGGGGCCGAGGGCGAAGATCATGTCGTCGCGCGCCAGGGCCTCCATATAGGTGGCCTGCATCTTCGAGCGCGGGACGATCGTCTTCTTGCGGGTGCGGATCATGACCTTGGGCGGCTCCGCCACTTCGGCGGTGATGATGCCGTCGAGCGTCGGCTGGCCCGACATCGAGATGATCGCGTTCACCGTCTCGGCGTCGATGTCGTGGCCCTCGTCGAGGCGGTTGTAGAGGCCGATGAGCACGTCGCGCGCCCGCGCCGCCGCCTCCGGCTCGCCCTCGATCTGCGCCTTCGAGCCCCGCGCGGCGATATAGACGCCGAGCCGGTCCTCAATGGCGACGAGGTTGCGGTCGAACTCGCCGAACAGCGGCCCGAGCAGGTGCGGCTGCTCGAACTCGACTTCGAGCCGGGCGCGGGGCGCGGCGGCGGCTTCGGCGGCGGTCTTCTTCTGCGCCATCAGGCCGCCCTCTCCATCGCCGCGACGAGAACGCCGCGCAGGCTGTTCGGCCCACCATCCACCAGATCCACCTCGACGAGGCTGCCGATCGGCGCCTCCGTCTCGACGTGTACGGACTGGAGCCACGGCGACTTGCCGATGCGCTGCCCCGGCCGGCGGCCGTCCCGCTCGAGAAGGATAGCCGTCCGCCTGCCGACGCTGGCGCGGTTGAAGGCGTGCTGCTGCGTGTTGAGGAGGGCCTGGAGCCGCTGCAATCTCTCGTCCTGCACCTGGGGGGAAACCTGGCCTTCCATGGCGGCCGCCGGAGTGCCGGGGCGCGCGGAATATTTGAACGAGTAAGCCTGGGCGTAGTTCACCGCCGCGATGATTTTCAGCGTGTCCTCGAACTCCGCCTCCGTCTCGCCGGGAAAGCCGACGATGAAGTCGCCGGAGATGGCGATGTCGGGCCGCGCCGCGCGGACGCGCGCGATGACCCGCAAATAGCTTTCGGCCGAGTGGCTGCGGTTCATCGCTTTCAACACGCGGTCGCTGCCCGACTGCACCGGAAGGTGAAGGAAGGGCATCAGCGTCTCGACCTCGGCATGGGCGCGGATGAGGCCGTCGCGCATGTCGTTCGGGTGGCTGGTCGTATAGCGGATCCGCGCCAGCCCCGGCAGGCGGTCGAGCGCGCGGATGAGGCCGTCGAGGCCCTGCGCTACGCCCTTCTCGTCCTCGCCCTCCCAGGCGTTGACGTTCTGGCCGAGCAGGGTGATCTCCTTCGCGCCGGCGTCGACCAGCGCCCGCGCCTCGTCCATCACCGCCGCCCAGGGCCGCGAGACCTCGGCGCCGCGCGTGTAGGGAACGACGCAATAGGTGCAGAATTTGTCGCAGCCTTCCTGCACGGTGAGGAAGCCGCTCGGCCCCTGCCGGCGCCGCTTCGGAAGCGCGCCGAACTTGGAGAGGAGCGGCATGTCGGTGTCCAGCGCGGGGCGCCCCTCCGCCGCCTCGCCGACCAGCTGCGGCAGGCGGTGATAGGCCTGGGGCCCTACGACGATGTCGACGCTGGGGGCACGGCGCGGAATCTCGGCGCCTTCGGCCTGGGCGACGCAGCCCGCCACCGCAATCATCGGGCGAGAGCCGTCCTCGCGGCGCAGGCGGCCGATCTCCGAGTAAACCTTCTCCGCCGCGCGCTCGCGGATGTGGCAGGTGTTGAGGACGACGAGGTCCGCCTCCCCCGTCGCGCCGGCGGCGGCGAGGCCTTCTGCTTCGAGCAATTCGGCCATCCGCTCGCCATCATAGACGTTCATCTGGCAGCCGTAGGATTTGATCTGGAAAGTCCGGGGTTTGGGCATGCGGCGGCTATAGGCGATCCGGCGCCGGGCCGGAAGGCGTGGGGCCCAGCGCCTCCACAATTTCACGCCGCGCCTGCTGGACCAGGACCTTGCGGTCGCCCACCTCGGCAGGATCGACCGGCGCGAGGAAGCGGGCGACCACCGGGACGGTGCCTTTGCGGGAGAGGACGCGCCGCGCGTTGGCGGGGGCGGTCTCCTCCCCGATCCAGGCGAGGTCGTGCCCGGCGGCGCCGTAATCGAGCGCCACCGGCTGTACCTTCACGCCCGGCAGCGGCGGGAAGAGCGAGGCGAGGAGGCTCGCGCGAAACGGCAGGACCTCCATGCCGCCGTCCGTCGTGCCTTCCGGGAACAGCGCCACGGGGAGCCCGCTCGCGAGCGCCGTCCGAAGGGCGTCCGCCTGGTCCTTGACCGCGGACCGGGCGGTGCGGGCGATGAACACGGTGTTGTTGAGGCCGGCCAGCCATCCCACCACCGGCCAGCGCGCGACGTCGTCCTTGGCCACGAAGGCGGTGCCGCTCGCGCCGGCGAGGACGAGGATGTCGAGCCAGCTCAGATGATTGGCGACGAATAGGACGTCGCGCCGCAGCGGCTCGCCCTCGACCCGCACCCGCATGCCGGCGGCGAAGGCGGTCCAGCCGAGGAAGCGGCGCGGCCAGCGGGAGCCGCCGAGGAGGAGGCTGGCATAATGAAGCGGCACGCACACGAGCAGCCCGAGGACGATCAGCAGCGTGCGCCAGGCGAAGCGGATCAAGGCTTCTTCCGGTCGAGGGCGACGCCGTACAATTCCATGCGATGGTCGACGAGCCGGAACCCGAGCTTCTCGGCGATATGCCGCTGCAGCGCCTCGAGCTCGTCGTCGACGAACTCGATCACCCGGCCGGTCTCGACGTCGATCAGATGGTCGTGGTGCGTGGCATCCGCCGCTTCATAGCGGGAGCGGCCGTCGCCGAAATCGTGCCGCTCCAATATGCCCGCTTCCTCGAACAGGCGGACGGTGCGGTAGACGGTGGCGATGGAGATGCCGGGATCGATCGCCGCGGCGCGGACGTGCAGCGCCTCGACGTCGGGATGATCCTCGGCTTCCGACAGCACCCGGGCGATCACCCGCCGTTGCTCGGTGATGCGGAGGCCCTTTTCGGCGCACAAGGCTTCGATATCGATCCGGCGGGTCATGCCAGCACCGATTTAGACGAATCCACCGAAGGGTAAAGGCGGCCGGTCGCCCCCGGCCCGGCCGCCGAAAGGCTTATTTCGCGCGCGCCGTGCGGCGGCGCTTCGTGCCCAGGCCGATCTTCTTGGCCAGCGTCCGGCGCTGCTCGGCATAATTGGGCGCGACCATCGGGTAGTCCGCGTTCAGGCCCCACTTCTGGCGATATTGGTCCGGCGTCATCTGATAGTGGGTCATCAGGTGGCGCTTCAGCATCTTCAGCTTCTTGCCGTCTTCCAGGCAGACGATGAAGTCCGGCTTGACGGAGGAGCGGATGGACACCCGCGGCTCCTGCTTCGCCGGCTCCGGCTCCTGCGGCGAGCCAAGACCGCTGAGTGCGCCGTGGACGTTCGCGATCAGATTCGGAAGATCGTTCACGGCGACGCTGTTGTTGCTGACATGGGCGGAGACGATGTCCGCGGTGAGGGTGATTAGGGTCTCGTTCAATTCGTTGTTTTCAGCCATACCTATAGCCTGCGCACTTCCTACCACGAGGTTGATTTCATCGCCCCCGTGGCTCGAATGGTCCATTTCGGTGTATCTTACAAGTGAAAATTGCGCTTTCCGCAACTTTTCAGTCTAGGATGCGCGAGCGAGCGTAAGCGCGTCGTAAAGCTGGCCTCCGAAGCCATGATAGTAATTCCGGCGTCGGCCAACTTCCTCGAATCCGGCGGTTCTGTACAAGGCTAGAGCTGGGTTTCCGTCTCGCACCTCAAGATGAAGGCGCGTCGCGCCCCGGCGCTTAGCGACGCTCATGAAGCGCTTGAGGATCGCCTGCCCGACGCCGCGCCGCTGCGCGGCCCGGGCGACCGCGAGCAGCAGCAGTTCCGCTTCGCCGGCAATCGTCCGGCCGAGGCCGAATCCGACAATTTGCGGCCCGAGCCGCGCGACCGTCAGCCAAACGCCGGGCATCGGCATCAGCCCCGCGCATTGCGGACCTGTCCATGCCTCACCGTAGGTCGGGTCGAAGCTGTCATGCATGACCTGCATGACGTCGTCGAGATCGGCGATGCCGCCCTCCGAGAGGGTGAGGACGGTGGTGGCGCTCATCCCGGCAGCTTCGCGTCGGGTGCGCGGCCGTAAATCGGCACCGGCGCCAGCGTGCGCAATGCAAGCGGCAGCAGCCGTGCGTCGGCGGCGCGCGCCACGGCATCCCTCGCCTCGCCGTGGCCCCGCAGCGCAACCAGCGAAGCGGCCGCCGAGCCGATCACCAAAGGTGCCTCCAGCGCCGCGGCAGCGGCGTCTGGCGCCAATGAGGCGAGCGGGCCGAGGGGGCGGAGCGGGTCATCGCCGAAATCCTGCACGAAAATCTGTCCATGTCCTCCATGGAGCGCGACTCCGACGAAGCCGCCGGGTTCCCTCACGGCCGCTGCGGCGAGCAGGCTCATCGAGGAATAGCCGGACAAAGGGGCGCCCCAGCCGATGCGGAGACCCTGCGCCGCCGCGAGGCCGACGCGGACGCCGGTGAAGCTCCCCGGCCCGCAATCGACCAGGATCGCTGCGGGGCGGCGGCCTGCCAGCAGATCGTGGATCATCGGCAGCAGGCGCTCGGCATGGCCGCGGCCGACCAGCGCATGCGCTTCGGCGACCACGGCGCCGTCCTGGACAAGAGCCACCGAACAGGCCGGCGTCGCCGTCTCGATGACCAGGGTGAGCATCTCAGCCACGGGCCAGACCCGTCACCGGCCGGCACCCGCGAAATAAAATGGGGAACATCGGCCCGGGTTTCGCCGCGGCGCGCCCGAAGTCAAACGGCTTCCACCGCCTCGACTTCGGGAACATAGTGTTTCAGCAGGCTCTCGATGCCGTGCTTCAACGTCATCGTCGAGGACGGACAGCCCGCGCAGGCGCCCTGGAGCGCGAGGTAGACCTTCCCGCCGCGAAACCCCCGGTAGACGATGTCGCCGCCGTCGCCCGCCACCGCCGGCCGCACCCGCGTCTCGATCAGCTCGCGAATCTGCGCGACGATTTCGGCGTCGGCGGGATCGTCGCCATGGTCGGCGTCGTCGGCGTCGACGGCAATTCCGCCGGCGCTGCCCGGGTTGAACAACGGCGCGCCGCTGGCGAAATGGTCGAGAAGGACGCCGAGCACCTGCGGCTTGAGCTGCCGCCAGTCGGCGCCAGGACCGGCCGTCACCGACACGAAGTCACGCCCGAAGAACACGCCATCGACATCCCCAGTCGAGAAGATCGCCTCCGCCAGCGGCGAAGCCTGCGCGTCCTCGGGACTCGCGAAGTCCCGCGTCCCCGCCTCCATCACCCGCTGTCCCGGCAGGAACTTGAGCGTCGAGGGATTGGGAGTCGTTTCGGTCTGGATCAGCATGGCGCCGATGTGGCCCCGCGCGCGCAGCGGATCAAGGTCCGCGACCTCTCACGCGTTCCAGCGCAGCGCCAAATGCTCCGGAACCCCCTGCTCGTAGCCAAGCCCCCCTTCGGCGTGAACGCCCGGGAGGCGCAGCACCTGGCGCACCATCTCGGGGATCATCTCGGCGGCAATGGCGCGGCCGAGGCATTCGTGGTGGCCGTAGCCCAGCGTGAAGGTCTGCCAGATCGACCGGCTGGGATCGAAGGAAAGCGGATCGGCGTAGACAGCGTCGTCGAACATGGCGCTGTGGGTGCACAAGATGACGATCTCGCCGGGCTGGACGGTGACGGGATGGGGCGTGCCGCCGGCCAACAGCGTCGGCGTGTGGCAGACGCGAAAGAAATAGGGGAAAGCGGGGCTGTAGCGCAGCGCCTCGAAGACATAGCCGTCGAAGTCCCTGGCGTCGTCCCCGGCCGCGGCGGCGACCGCCTTGGCGAGAATGTCCGGCCGTTTGAGCAGCTCGGCAAGCGCATTGCTGACGGCGTTCGAGGTCGTCTCGATCGTCCCGATGAGCAGGCCGCCGGCATTGAAGAGCACCTTGGACAGGCTCCACTTCAGGCCGCCCGAGCATTTGAGCCGCAGCAGCCGGGTGACCGAATCGGTGCGGTTGCGATGGAGCGCGAGCTGGACGCCGCGCGTCAGCAGCACCCGGCCGAGGTAGAGCGCGAGGCGGATGCCCGCCATCTTTCGCTCGGAGACGACATGCTCCGGATCGGAGATGACGTCCTTGTCGAACGGCTGGTTGTGAAACGCATCCTGCTGGTTCCAGTAGGACCATTGGATGAGCTTTCCCGCATCGCTGCCGGTAAAGCCGAAAAACTCCTGCACCACCCGCGCCGGCACCATCCGGGTCAAGGCTTGGGGTGCGTCGATCGCACCCTTGGCGTCGCGCAGGATGCGCGCCGCTTCCTGGCCGACGAAGGCCCGGATCGCGGGGATGTCCTCGAAATCGAGGATCGCCTTCATCACGGACTTGTCACGCCAATGATCGGGCGTGTCGTCCTGGGCCATGAAATAATCGCCCTGCTTGGGCTTGTAGAGGTCGACTCCGAAATCGTGCCACCGCTGCAGCGCCAGCGTGCAGTCGGCATGACGGGTGACGAACAGCATGTTGTCCGGCAGGCGCAGCACCGGCCGCTCCGCGCGCAGCTCCGCGAAGAAGGGCTGGCGCTCCTTGAGCATCAGCTGCCGGACGAGCGGCCACTTCTCCGCGTCGGGCGCGGCGTCGATGCGGTCGAGATAGGCTCCCATCCCCGCCGCCTCAGAGCGACTTCAGATATTCGAGAAGCGCCAGCCGCTCGGGTTCGGTGAGGTTCCCGACGTTGTAGTCATGCCCCTCGTTCGAATTGCCGTTGCCGACCGCGTTGAAGGTGAAGCTGTTGCCCGGCGCGGAAGCATCGGTGACGTAGCCGCCCTTGGCCGGGTCATAATTGCGGGTGCCGACATTGAACGTCTTCGGCCGATCGGCAGGTGCGCGCAGCAGGTCGTACAGCGTCGGCACGGAGCCGTTGTGAAGGTACGGCGCGGTCGCCCAGACGCCGTCGAGCGGCCGCGCCTTGTAGGCGAAGAGCGGGCTCTTGGCATTATAGCATTGGGCGAGACGGGCATCCCGCTTCATCTGGGGCGTCTGCTGATCCCCGGCCTTGATCACCCGCGGCAGCGGCTGGACGCCGAAGAAGATGTCGACCGCGGTGGCGGCGAGCTGCTGCCACTTGCCGATGAGCGTGCCGATCACCGTCGTGGCGAGCATATCCGAGAGCTGCGCCTGGGCCGGCAGCGGGGTTCCCTTGATGTAGCTGGATGGCACCCCCTGCAGATTTCCGGCGTTGCTGGCATAGGTGAGCGCGTTGCACGCCATCCAGGGATCGGTGTTGTTGCGGTTCGGACTGGTGGGCGACCCGGTCAGCGGCGTCATGTGGATCTGGAAGATGTCGGTGCCGGCGGGCACCATCGTGTGGCAGCCGATGCAGCCCTTGCTCTCGTAGAGCGTCTTGCCCTGCGCGACCTTGCCCTGATCGAGCTGGCCCGGCCATTTCGGCGGCTCGAGCTTGCGAAGCACCTCCTCAAGGCTGTTGAGGTTCGACGCCTGGATGCTGGAATTGTAGCCCGTTTTCTCCATCCGGGACGCCTTGCGGAGATCGACGTCGCCGAACACGCCGACCACCTCTCCCACATTGCGCCCCAACGCGCCGTAATCGAGATAGCCCTGACCGATGTTAAGCCGTTGCGTCTTGACGATGCCGTCCCATTGAAGCTGGCTTTGCCGGTAGATGTCCCAGAGGAACGGGTAGCTGACCGGCGCGTCGGACGGATTGGGCTTGGCTGGCGGCAGCTTCAGGCTCTTGTCGGGATCGTAGGCCGCCAGCTGGGCGACCTTGTTGAAGATATGCCCGACAGCGTCGAGGCGACCGAAGCCGGGGCTGACATTGTTCGCATTCAGCTGCGCGTTCGCCGTCTCCCAGGCGACGAGCTTCGTGAGCTCGGCCTTCAGAAGTCCGCGGTTGGCCGGGCTGTCCTTGCCCGTCAGCACCTTGGCGGAGAAGCGATCGAGCTTGGCAGCGTCGTTGAGCGTCGCGCTGAGCGCCGCGTCGATCTCCTGGATGAATAACTGGAAGTCGACGAGGCTTGGCGCACCGTCCACGGTGATCGCCTTACCGGCGAACTCCATTTGACCGGTGTGGCAGGCCGAGCAGTTCAGGCCGACCCATTTCTCGTTGCCCGGTTGCTGCGCGTACCACCGCAGCTTCGTGAAGGTGAGCTTGCTGTCGTCCTGCTGATCGATCGCGAACCCAATCGGGAGCTTTGGACTTGCCGCCGACTCGGCGAGAGGAAGGAAGCGGAACTTCGCCATGTTGTTCTGGTCGAAGAAGAGCTGGTCGTTGTCCTTCTGCTCCAGCACCTGCGCCCATGCCCACGGCAACAGCCGCGACCCCTGGGTCGCCTGGTACCACGCGACTCGCTGATCGTTGTTCCACCCCTGCACGCTTGCGGCAGGCTTCGGACCGCTCTGATTGCTCAGGCTGCCGTCTTTGCAGGCGGCCAGGGCGAAAAGCAGCCCCGCGCCCACAGTCAGTGATATTGTGCTTACTTTACCAGCGCTTGTCATCGCAGCCCCCCGGCGACGTAAATCGCATCATGCGTTTGCGCCCACCCTTTATCGCCGAGATAACCAGCGACAGTAGAACGGGCGCCAAGTGCACAATCGGTATTATTTACCGTCCGAAGTCAACCGCTTTCGCGGCCGATATGATGCGAATCGGTGTTGCCGGTACTGATCACCGTGCGCATACTAGCCGGCGATTCAGCGGGGAGGGGCGAGATGGGGGTCGCGATAACCGGGCAGCAATTTCTTTGGCCCAATAGAACAATTGCTTACGTGATCGACCCCGATTTTCCGGATTCCGATCTTGTGCTTGCGGCGATCGAGCATTGGAACGAGAAGAGCGTCATCCGCTTCATGCCCCGCCAGGCCCAGGTCGATTATGTGCTGGTGACCAGCGTGCCGGGCGGCGCGAATTCGGATGTCGGCCGACGGACAGGGCAGCAGCAGGTCTGTCTCGGGGAGGGATGCCCTGTCGGATCCATCATCCATGAGCTGGGCCATACGATCGGGCTGTGGCACGAGCATTGCCGCCATGATCGCGACACGTTCGTCACCGTCGATTTCCCCAACATCGACCAGGGCAGCTGGCAGAATTTCGCCATCGACTCGATCGCCGACGAGCCGACCCCGACAACCGACGTCGGGGACTACGATTTCGGATCGATCATGCATTATTCGGAAACCGCGTGCGCCTTCATCGACGACACGCCGGTGCTGATCCCGAAACAGCCGTTGCCGCCGGGCGTCGTCCAGGGACAGCGGGACGGTCTCAGCCCCGGCGACCTCGCCAGCGTCGCCGCTTTGTATGCGGACGTCGCGCCTCCGGCCGGGAGCTGAGTCTTCGCCGCGGGCTAGAAGCCGACCTTCAGCGCCGCGAAGCCCCCGAGGTCGTTGCCGCCGCGCCGCTCGAACGAGCCGCTGCCCTGGACCTGCAGCGACACCGCGCCGCCGAGCGCGAAGTCGGCGCCTGCCGTCACCCGGCCGTAGGTCCGCTTGGTGCGGTTGCCGAGCGCGTAGCTGTTGACGATCACCGGCGCGGCCGTCTCCGAATAGGAGATGATGCGGCCGTCGCCCTCGAAATCCTTTTCCGCCAGCACGTCGGCGTAGGGGCGGACGGCGAGGCCGCCCATCTCCATCGTGCCGCGAAGCTCGAGCCCGGCGCTTCCGGTCAGCGCCTTCAGCCGCTGGCGCTGGACGTTGAGCGTCAGCACCGGATCGCCGGTCTCCGTATAGGCATCGATCTTGGTGCGGGCATAATTGACGGCCGCGACGGGGCCGACGCGCAGGCCGCCGGTGTCGAACAGATATCCCGCCTTCGCGCCCGCGAGCATGTTGTGGCCCTTGGGCGTGGCATGGATGTCGTCGATCACGGCGCGGCGGTTAATCCGGTAATCGACCCAGCCATAGCCGGCATAACCCTGGAGGAACGCGCCGCCCGAGGCGAAGCCGGCATAGGCGCCGACATGCCAGGCGGTCGCGCGAATGCTGCCGGTGCCGGTGTTCATGTCGGCCCGCGGGCGGCTGTACTGGATGGCCCCGCCGATGACCGCCGGACCCATGTCATATTCCGCGCCGCCGCTGACGCCGAACGTGTCGAGCGTATAATCGAGGCTGGTGTTGGTCGAGCGCTGGCGCTGGTGCTCGGTGCTGCCGCTGACGAAGAAGTGGATGCCGCCGCCGTCCGCGGCCTCGGCGCCGCTCCGCGCCTTGGACAGATCGAGCCTGCCGCCCATCAGCTTCGCGAAGCCGTTCGCCGCCTGCAGCCCGGCGTCGGTTTGCGCCTGGAACTGGAGCGGCGCCTCGAGCTGGCGCACCGCATATTTCCCGACGATGGCGAAGCCCGCCGAGGTCAGATGGAGGTTGTCGACGTAGAACAGATATTTGTCGAGCAGCTCGGGATTGGTGGTGACGCAGGCGACGGGGCAGGCGCCGGCGCTCTGCAGGCCGAAGGCGCTGAGATTGGCCGCGACCTGATCGCCGATCTTGTTCAGATCGAGATAGTTCACGATCACGCCGCGGCCGGCATAGCCGGCCAGGACCGGCTGCATCCCGGTGTTGAAGGCGGTGGAGTAAGCCGTTCCGATTTGGGCGATGGGCTGGCCCACAACCTCGGGGAGGCGGCCGGTGTCGCCGGCGAGGAAGGTGATGTTGCGCGCACCGGCGCCGACCAGGGCGTCGAGACCGACCTTGGTCTCCGCGACCTTCTGCGTCGCCTGCCCCGGGACGCCGGCGAGGAGGGTGGTGATCTGCGCCGCCGTCGGCGTGTTGCCGAGGCTCTTTTCATAGGCGCGCGCGTCGTTGCCGCCGATCGACAGGACGAGGAGGTCGTTGGGCCCGAACGTCCCGCTCACCCGCGGAAAGGAGGCCGGGCCGCCGCCCGCCAGAAACGACTGATATTCGGTGACGAAGCCGGGGATGCCGGGTCCGTTGATGTTGCCGTTGTTGGTGAAGGCGCCGCCGATCGCGAAATTGTCGTCCCGCACGCCGAGGATCTGCGACATCGTGTCGACGAAGTTGGTGCCGTTCGAGAAGCGGCCGTTGGCATAAACCGCCGGCGGCGCCACGCCGAGCAGGCGGAAGAGGTTGCCGGTATCGGCATAGCTGTCGCCGAACGCGACGATGCGGCCGACCCGCTGCGCCGAGGCCGGCGCCGCTCCCATCGTCAAAGCCGCAAAAGCCGCCCCCGCGCACAGGAGCTTCGCCGAAAAACGCGCCATGAAAACACCCTCCCCATCGGCCGCCCCCCGGGCAGCTCGTGCGACAGGAGTGCCGCGCTTTGCCGCAACTGACAAGGCGGTAAATGGGCGCGGGCGGCGGCTATCGCTCGCGCGCGAGCCACTCCTCGAGCCACTTGATCGTATAGTCGCCGGCGAGGAACTCCGGATCGTTGACCAGCTTCTGGTGGAGCGGGATGGTGGTCTTGAGGCCGTCGACGACGAACTCCTCGAGCGCGCGGCGCAGCCGCATGATGCAGCGCTCGCGGTTCGATCCGTAGACGATCAGCTTCGCGATCATGCTGTCGTAATAAGGCGGCACCCGGTAGCCGGCGTAGAGACCGCTATCGACGCGGACGTGCATGCCGCCGGGCGCGACGTAATTCTTCACCAGCCCCGGCGAGGGGGCGAAGGTCTGCGGATCCTCGGCGTTGATCCGGCACTCGATGGCGTGGCCGCGGAAGGTGATCTGCTCCTGGGTGCAGGAGAGGCCCTCCCCGGAGGCGATGCGAATCTGCTCGCGCACCAGGTCCATGCCGGTGATGTACTCGGTCACCGGATGCTCGACCTGCAGCCGCGTGTTCATCTCGATGAAGTAGAATTCGCCATTCTCGTAGAGGAACTCGATCGTCCCGGCGCCGCGATAGCTCATGTCGGCCATCGCCTTGGCGACGATGCCGCCCACACGATCGCGCTCCTCCGGCGTGATGACGGGGGAGCCGGCTTCCTCGAGCACCTTCTGGTGGCGGCGCTGGAGGGAGCAGTCGCGCTCGCCGAGGTGGACCGCCTTGCCCTCGCCGTCGCCGAACACCTGAAACTCGATGTGGCGGGGATCGCCGAGATATTTCTCCATGTAGACGGTGTCGTCGCCGAACGCGTTCTTCGCCTCGGAGCGAGCCTGGCTGATCTGCGTCTCGAGCTCGTCTTCGGAGCGCACGACCTTCATGCCGCGCCCGCCGCCGCCGGACGCCGCCTTGATGAGGACGGGGTAGCCCGTTTCCCGCGCCACCGCCCGCGCCTCCTCGATGCCCTCGATGGGGCCGTCCGAGCCAGGCACCAGCGGCAGGCCGAGCTTGGCCGCCGTGCGCTTCGCCTCGACCTTGTCGCCCATCACACGGATATGCTCCGGCTTCGGGCCGATCCAGACGATGCCGTGCGATTCGACGATTTCGGCGAAGCGGGCATTCTCCGACAGGAAGCCGTAGCCGGGATGGATCGCGTCGGCGTGCGCGATCTCGGCCGCCGAGATGATGTTGGGGATGTTGAGGTAGGAGTCGGCCGCCGCCGGCGGGCCGATGCAGATCGCCTCGTCGGCGAGCCGGACGTGCATCGCCTCGGCATCGGCAGTGGAGTGCACGGCCACCGTCTTGATGCCCATTTCGTGGCAGGCGCGGTGGATGCGGAGCGCAATCTCGCCGCGATTGGCGATGAGGACCTTCTGGATCGGCACTGCCTTACTCGACGATCACGAGCGGCTGGTCGAATTCGACCGGCTGCGCGTCGACGACGAGGATCTGGCGGACAATGCCGGCGCGCGGGGCGACGATCGGGTTCATCACCTTCATCGCCTCGACAATGAGAATTGTGTCGCCCGCCTTGATGCTCTCGCCGACCGTGACGAAGGGCTTCGAGCCGGGTTCGGCGGAGAGATAGACGGTGCCCACCATCGGCGATTTGACCGCTCCCGGGTGCGCGGACGGCGGCACATCCGCCGCCGGGGCAGGCGCGGGCGCCGGCGCCGCTGCGGCAGGAGCCGGCGCGGGCGCAGCCGCCTGGACGGGCGGCGCGGCATGGGTGACCTGCACCTCGCGCTTGACGACGATGCGGCGCCCGCCGTCCACGACTTCGATCTCGGTAAGTGCGTTCTGGTTCAGCAGCTCGGCGAGCTGGCGGACGAGATCGGCTTCGATGCGCATGCCGCCGGATTCGGCCGCGTCGCTTTCGTCGGTCATTCTTTTCCCCTTTGAAGCGGGCGCCTTACTCAAAAGCGGACCGCCGCGTCCAGCGCCAGAAGGTATCCCAGCGCGCCAAAGCCGGCGATCGTCCCCTTCGCCGCCGGCGCGACGAAGCTCCGCCGTCGGAAGCTTTCACGCGCCTGCGGGTTGGAGAGGTGGACTTCGATCACCGGCGTGACGATCGCCTTCACCGCGTCGTGGAGCGCTACCGACGTATGGGTGAAGCCGCCGGGATTGAGGATCACCGCCCTCGCACCTTCCGCCTGCGCCTCGTGCAGCCAGTCGATCAGGTGGCCCTCATGGTTCGACTGGCGCATCTCGATGGCGAGGCCGAGCTCCCGCGCCCGGTCCTCGAGCTGCCCGGCAATGTCGTCGAGGGTCTCGTCGCCATAGACTTCGGGCTCGCGGGTGCCGAGCAGGTTCAGGTTCGGGCCGTTCAGCACATAGACGGTGGGTAGCGTCGCCATGGCGAGACGCTATAGGGCGGCTCGTGGTTTACGACGACACCTTTTCGATCACCGTCAACGGCGAACACCGCCGCGTGCCGAAGGGCATCAGCGTCGCCGAGCTGGCCCTCGATCTCGGCCTCGAGCCGACTCGCGTGGCGGTGGAGCGCAACCTCGAAATCGTCCCCCGCTCCACCCTCGCCGAGGTGAAGGTCGAGGACGGCGACGATTTCGAGATCGTCACCTTCGTCGGCGGAGGCTGAGTCCGCGGCCGCCGCCGGCCGCTTCGAGGCGGGCGCCGGAACGCGCGCCCCGTAGCGGCGGGCGAGGCGCTCCACCTCGTCGAAGCTCCGCTCGACCGCCTGCTCCGCCCTGATAACGGCTTCCTCGCCGTCGACGCCGGCGGAGATCTGCCGCCGCCCCGATTCCGCCTGGGCAAGCCGCTGCCACGCCGTCACATGGGCACGATATGCGAGCCAGAAATCCTCCGGCGCGCGTCCCCGGACGATGCGCGCCATCACGTCTGCGACCTCGCGCGCAGGGAGCCGCGCCGTGTCGACATTGTCCGCATCGAGGATCCGCTCGATCTCCACCTTCCTGGAGTCGCCCAGCACGATGATGTCTACCTGCGCCGCAGCCGCCGACGGCCACGGGAGGGGCATGAGCGCCAGCGCTGCCGCAGATATGAAGCGTAAGCGGAACTGTCCCATCGCCGCCCTTCCACCGGTCACCGGAGATTGCGCATAGGACGGCTTTCGCGGATCGCAATGGCCCTCTATCGGCGGAGGTTCCAATTACAACGAACGGACCTGAAGACGTGAGCGCAGAGACGCCAAGGCCAATGCGGGTCGACGATGCCGGCGACCTATGGACCGTCGCCGGGCGCAGCTTCACCTCGCGGCTCATCGTCGGCACCGGCAAGTATAGGGACTTCGCCCAGAATGCCGCGGCCGTGGAGGCCGCCGGCGCAGAGATCGTCACCGTGGCGGTGCGGCGGGTGAACATCTCGGACCCCAAGCAGCCGGTGCTGATGGACTTCATAGACCCGAAGAAGGTCACCTACCTCCCCAACACCGCCGGCTGCTTCACCGCCGACGAAGCCGTGCGGACGCTGCGGCTGGCGCGCGAGGCCGGCGGCTGGACCTTGGTCAAGCTCGAGGTGCTGGGCGAGGCGAAGACGCTCTACCCGGACATGGCCGAGACCCTGCGCGCCACCGAGATCCTGGCCAGGGAGGGGTTCGAGCCGATGGTCTATTGCACCGACGACCCCATCGCCGCGAAGAAGCTCGAGGACGCCGGCGCAGTCGCCATCATGCCGCTGGGCGCCCCGATCGGCTCCGGCCTCGGTCTCCAGAACGAGGTGATGATCCGCATCATCGTCGAGCAGGCGAAGGTGCCGGTGCTGGTCGACGCTGGCGTCGGCACCGCGTCCGACGCCGCGGTGGCGATGGAGCTCGGCTGCACCGGCGTCCTCATGAACACCGCCATCGCCGAGGCAAAGGATCCGGTGCTGATGGCGCGCGCCATGCGCCTCGCAGTCGAGAGCGGCCGCCTCGCCTACCGCGCCGGCCGCATGGGCAAGCGCCGCTACGCGGATCCGTCGAGCCCCTTAGCCGGCCTCATCTGACATGCTCGAGCGGCCCGCCCGCGCCCTCTGCAGGCTGGTCCACGGCCGCCGCAGGAGCCGGGAGGGCTACCTCCTGACCTGGCGCTACTGGATGGACGACGACCAGGAGGTGCGCGCGGGCAAATGCTATCTCGGCCTCGCCTGCCTGCTCATCTTCATCGCCAACGCCAGGTACATGGTCGAGCGCTATGGGCATGAGGAGCACGGCCGGCGCGTCGCCTCGTTCACCTTCTCGGACATGCCGCTGGAGGAGAAATTCCTCCTGCCCATTTCGCTGATCGCCTTCTTCATCGCCTTCGCCTCCGTGTTCCGTGCGATGTTCCTTTTGCAGGAGGTAATATCGCAGCGGCGGGCGGACCTCGGCGAGTAAGATCAGGCCTGGGCGAGCCAGATCGTGGCCTCGCCGCACTCCGGGTCGCGAAGGCGATGATCGAGGACGGCAAAGCCGTTCGCAGTGAGCAGCGCCGCATATTCGTCGCTGTCGAGGCTGCCATGATAGAGCGGCTCGCCTTGCCAGCGGCCGATCGCCTCGCCGCGGCCCCAGCCGCTCGTGAACATCAAGGCGGCGCCTGGCGCGGCATGGGTGGCGAAGCGGGGAAACATCGGCGCCTGGTCCTCGGGCGACAGGTGAAAGAAGCTGTGCCAAGCGAGCAGGCCGTCGAAGCGCTCGCCGAGCCGGAGCGCGCGCATGTCTTCGACCACCCATCTCTGCTCCGGAAACCGCTCCCGGCAAAGCGCGATCAGCGATGGGGACGAATCCACCCCCGTGACCTTTGCGCCGCGTTCGATCAGGTAGGCGGCGATCGGCTCCCCCATGCCGCAGCCGATGTCGAGCACCCGCGGCGCCGGCGGCAGCAGCGCCAGGAAGCGGTCGAGCCACGCCTTCTCGAACAGGTCACGCCCCCGCTGCTGGTCCCACGCGGCGGCATTGTCCTCATACTGTCCGACGATCCGATCGTGCATCGCGCCACCATGGCAGCCCCCGACATTCCGCGCTACAGGACCGCACGGGCGCCCGTAGCTCAGTTGGACAGAGCACGAGCCTTCTAAGCTTGGGGTCGCAGGTTCGAATCCTGCCGGGCGCGCCAGCGATTTTGTCCGGTCGCAATATTAGTGCGCCGGTCGCGCACAGCACTGCACCTGAAGTGTATGTATGACCAGCCCCGGCTGCGCAGCCGCGTTCCTCACTTCGCCTGATGCTTCTTCTGGCCCACCGCCAATCCCGAGTCGGCAGGTATGGCGACCCGAGGAGTCGGAGACGCGGTGACCGCATCTCCAGGCGCTTGGTTTCCGGCTCCTGCGACGTGCGCACCAACCTTCACAGTTTGCACCGGGGGGGCCGCCGGGGATGACGCGGGGCTCGTCGATTGTGCTTTAGCGGGTGAAATCTGTGGTGCACGAGTATCCGGCGTGGATCCGAACGTCACGATACCCATGAATACCCCAACCACGGGCCCGGCAAACGTGGAAGCGTCTTTGTCGTGGGTCAGGACGTCCCGCAACAAAGAGCGCACTAGACCAAACCCTTGATCGCCCCGATCTTCATCGCTGCTGTCGCGGTATCTCATCAAACCGACGAGAAGGAGCAGGCAAGCAGTTGCAACCGCCGCCCACCCCCTGTGTCCGAAGATGAGTGTCCTCGTTGCTGCAGGAACCAGGAGAAGATATGGCACGCAGCAAGCGGCCAGAAGCCACAAACGAGTTTTAGTCGTGCTCACAGCGAGTTCTGAATGTGGCTTCCACCAAGGTAGCGAACCCGCGAGCGGAGTGGTTGTGGTCACGTAGCGAGCTCTCAAGCCTGTTGCGAAGCCACGGGGCGCGTTTCTTGTTATCCTCGATGGCGGTTAGAAAATCCGTGCCGGTGACGCCACCTAGCTTTTCAGCGTGAGCAAGCTGCGCCGCCTCCACGAGATCCATCACGAGAGAAACAACCACGTGCTCGTTCACTGGGAAATCAAGCTTTCGGCTCAGGGTCTCCTCAGCGGATCGAGCTTTCTGCTCAATCGTCGTCCACCGACCCTTGGTCCACTCGTCGAGGGCGCCTCTCGCCATTTCTAATACGCGAAAGACATTCATCGGGGAATCGATACGAAGCGGTTTAAGGCGGTTGATCCAAAATCCGACGTGAGCGACCTCCTTGTAGACGGAGTACTCTTTGATTTTGTGAAAGCCGAGCGTCTCTTTCGCGCGGGCGTGGACTTCTGCGCAGATGAATTCGTCGATCTTTATCGGAACTGCTTGAGCTCTGCACACATCCTTGGCGAAACGCTCCACCGTCTCCTTCAGCCGCTCCACCCCACTTTCGTCGCTATAAAATAGGCTGCTCTCGTGACCATCACCCACCCGGCGTCTCCCCTAACGCGCCTATGTGCCCACCACGGCATCCAGAGGATCGATCCCCGTGGATGCTCGACCTCTACCATCTCAACCGGTTAACGCAAACTTCACGGTGGAGGATTGGCCGAGCCCGAAACGCGAACTACCGCGTGTGCCGACGGCGCACCGCCGCACATGCGGAAAATGGCCCGAATGGGACCCTTATTTGTCTGTCGCTGGCTCTGTGACGGTGGAGGGCCTGTTCGCCTGAAACTCCTCGCTCCAGAATACCCGCCACACATCCTCACCGGAAACGTTGCGGTGATTTTGGTCGCTCATCACAAAGCGTTTCTTGGCCTCGTCGGCCGGGCTAACCCTGTTCTCAAATTGGACATCGGCTTCCAATAGGAAGCCAAAATCCACAGGTGCTTTTCGGTCGCTCATTTCTGCCCTATCCACGCTTGCGCCCCCGTCCACTTGTTTTGGGCCACCGTGGCTCGCTTGCAGGCGAAGCTTTTCTTGCCACTGCTTCGATCCGCATACCTCGGTCTCCCAACGCAACATTAATAGCCCGGTTCCGAAAAAACTAGCTTGACAGCCCCCACGCCGCCGCATCAGCCATCACTGCAGAAACCGTGGAGTGACGTTCACTCTCAAGCGGTTAGGTGACAAACCCGCTGATTCGCAGCCGCAGTTTGTTTCGGTGGCGTGTGATTTATCGGCTACAGTGGGCAATATATCACACTCTCTCAAGCCAAACCGCGGAACCGCCTGCAGAGGCGATTCGCACTCAGAGTTGCATGCGCGGCCTTAAACAATCGCAAAGCAGAGATTAATCCCTCATTGACGAATTCACCCAAAAAGGCGCCAGAAACCACTCTCCGATCAAGGCGATGATGCATAACCACACAATTCGCATTCATTTTGTTCGTTAAGCGCAAATTACCTGCTTTAGCGCATCACCGGCTCTTTCGTACTCGCCTTAATCTCAATCGCTGATCGAGTCGCGATTGCTCCTGGTTTCCAGATAGGCCGGCGCCCGGCGACGAGCTGAGCCGAGCGAACGGGGGAGGCGCGCGGACAGCGTGCTACCAGCAGGAAGACGCCAGCCCGAAGTGCCGACACTTACGGGATGATCCGGTCGCGCGGTACGACACCTAGGATGGCATCAATGGAGGTCTCCCGGACTTCAGTTTCGGCTGTCAAACAGGCCTGCGCATGCGATCACCAGTTCCGCGCTGCCGTTGCGGGCGGCGGTCATTGCAGGCGTTGCCCATTCGACAGCAACCTGATGCTCCTCCCGATCGCCGATGAGATGATGCAGGGGGTTTCCTGCACCGAGATGATCCGATGCTCGATAGACTGACGCCTGCCGCCGCCGATTGGCTCCGCGAGGAGCCCGCCTTCGACGACCTCTCCCATAGAGCGCGAGCCATCTGGAGCATCGCTCTTCAGACCGCCGCCCGCCTACCGTTGCCTCTACGCGACGGCCGGTCCGTTGAATTCTCCGCAGGAGCGCGCATCATCCTCGCCGCTTTTCAAATTTCTCAGCTGCTTGCGACAACGATCCCGCGGCGCCGCTGCGCCGACGCGCCGGCACCTGGCAAAGGCGAGGCTTCTGGCGGCACCAACCCATCGCGAACGGCCTCGTCCTCGGCCCCTTCAAACGATCGAGTCGGGACCCTCGATCTTCCTGAAATCGCGGTGGCCGCACCAGCTGCACGCTGCCTGCAACGAGGTGACGGCCGCCCCCAACCTGCGTCATGTTGCAACTTTTGCCGATGTAGATAAAATTGTCGTAAGAAAGCCACACAGCCAGCAGCGAGGTCGGGAGGGCCATGCTTTTTCCCCTCCCAGTCCCTGACGTACCGGTGGTGCCTCCGACCACGACAGCTGATTTCGTCCGTGAGCTTCGGGGCCTCGCACCTTGGACGTCTGAGGATCTATCGAAACTTCATTTGCTGCTCCACAAATTCGTAGCAACGGAGCCTGACCTACTCACGGAATTCACCGACCCCCTGACCCCGCACCTCGACCGCTCGGTACGGTGTCCCGGTCTGCTGAACCGGGTTGCATTAGAAACGGCCGCACTCGGGAGGGCATCTCGCTTTGATGGTGGCGCACTAGCGTCCGGCGAAGCGCTCGGCCGCCAAATGCTCGCGCTGCAGTCTGCCTCCCTCCAGGCCGAAGCTGCTTTCCGCACTAAACCGATTGAGTCGCATGCAGACGCCCTCGGACGGCGGTCGGCTTTCGTGGATCCGCTGACGATCTCAAAGTTCATCGAACGACTAGCCGAATCGCTGCGGCCCCTTTGGGTTGAGGCTCCAGCCTTCGCCGCCGCCGCCGCAATGACCGTGGCCGCCGCCATTCACCCTTTCATGAACGGGAACGGGAGAATGAGCCGCATCCTGTTCAATCAAATGCTCCAGGAATCCGGCCTGACGCGCTCGTACCTCCCGCTCTATGAGATTGGACTCGTCACCGGAGGGGCATGGCTGTTGGCGCTTCGGCGTGCTCAGCAACAAGGCGATTGGGAGCACATGATGCGGTATCTGGCGCAGTCGGTGATATTATGCCGGCGCCTTCAGACGAGACTGTCCCAATAGGCGGTGTTTGACGTGGGGCGGTTCGGACTAACGCGTTTCGCTCGACCCACCTGCCGAGTCAGCGCGAGTGACCTAGGAATTGTCCCTCAAAAGCTAGCGACGCACTTATCCATTTCCCCGGGCACGCAGGGGGCATGCAAATTCAAGGGCGGGGCCACTGAGAGGAGGAACCGAGTGCCTGGGCCGAGGCTTCGCGGCCCACAGGACGAGGCGCGTGGATTGATCAACGCGCCCAGTAGATGCCACCAGATGCCGCCCTCCGCGGCAAGCGAAGGTGATTAATTATCGCGAGTCTTAACTCGCCTTGTCCAGGCGGCAATTCGAATGTCAGTCACGTAAAGGTAAAACGGAATGATAGGCAAAATGAAAAATAAGCGCGCAGTCAGCGCACCCTTGATCCAACAAGCAATAATAACTGCCGAGACCGCGACGAGACTGACGAACAAAGACCACCGGGTCATGCAAGTTCCGTTTTCACGTCCACGCCAAACATGAGACGTTCACTAAAGATTGAACACCGTGGCATCTGAAAGCTCAGCCTCCAATCGCGCGTCGTCCCCACTCCCACGCCTCACGCACCCGGATCTCGCTGTTCCGGGAGCTCCCGTTGATGCCCACTCCATACAGGCGACCGTGCGAGCTTGCAAAGCTTCGACCGGGAAACTCCCCGTCCCCCGACGCACGGAAGCGACTAGGTCCGCGGGGGAGGCCACTACTCCTATTAGACCGAACCCCCAGCACTCCCGGCTGCCTTCAGCAGCAGATCGCGCTGGAGCAACGTTAAGGGCTAAACGGTCACGGAGTCGGAGCCGGCGGATTAGAAGCTCTCGCAGGGTCAGCTGCTCTGTGGAAGCTGCACCGCCGTCGAGACGGGTAGAACTCGGCGGACTACAGATCTTGACGGCGAGGGTCGGCTTTGGGGCCTGCGGAGCTATCCACTCAAACGGGATTGTCAGTTGACGCATACCTCCAGATCGTGCCTCTACCCAGTGCTTCAAAATCTGCCGCGGAGTACCGCTGTTCCTTGAGCAAAAACTAGGCTGGAGAGGCAGGATTCCCGACCAAGGATCAAAAGCGATGAGATCAGCCGCTGCGATCGATTCACGCGTCCTCCCATTTACGGACCGGCAAATCAAAGCACGTGCGCGCTCCAACGCTTCTTCGGCCTGTCGATCGGTTAATCGGTCATCGATGATGTCGCGCCGTACGGCCGCAACGGCTTCGTCGGCTGAAGCCGCGATAGGCGTCTTGAAACTGACCTCGTAGCCAAGATCCCCGAGCGGCTCTAGTCGGGGCTCGCTTGGCCCCAATCGAGAGCCAACCAAGATCCAGTAGGACGCGGACGTCAGCAGATCAGAATCGGCGGCAGCAAACCACACCCGTTTGCCCGGTTGGGATGCCAGAGGCACTTTCGGCACGTCAAAATCTACAGTCGGCCGGTTGCCGGAGCCTCCGCGAAGGTAGCGCATGAGCGATGACCGCTGCAGAACGGACTGCGTCGCATCCTCGGATCTTCCCGAAACGATCACGAGTTGAATCGGGATCGACCTCAAGCCGCGCCAGAGATCATCAACGGCGCTGCTGGGTGCGCCGACGAGACAGGTGCCCGATGCTTTCTCACGTGCCGCCGGCTGCATTGCGACGATAACCTCCGCCGCCGGACCGAGCGCCTTGCGGATGTCGCGTTCAGCTCGAACTAAAGGTAATTCGCGGGAAATCTCTTCCGGGTCAGGCGGGTTCTGGAAGAGCTCTCCGAACGCATCTAACGCTGCCTCGAAGCCCTCGGTCCCTCCGGTAGTGTCGAGAGACATCACCATTCGGTCGGGTCCCGTCGCTCCGTTGATCCGCACTTGGAAACCCGCGCCCGGCCGAAGTCGCGCAAACAAGTGGCCTCCCCATACATGCTCCAGGAGATGGATCGCCCCACATGTGCTCGCCTGCTCGTTCAGTGTGCCGGACCGAACTATCAATCGCAGGGACGTGACATCCGGATCGGCTCCAGGGAGGTAAATAACCGCGGTTGGTAGGCCCTTCCGCGGTGGTGCAGGCGTTGCCGCGCACGCAGCAACCGCGAAGACGGCGGCTGCTGCGGCAAGCGAACTATTCAAGCTGGAGCCTCTCCATCCGGGGGGAGCCCGCCGGCACGGCAGACTCCCCATCTGAACCATCCTACAGCTGCGGGCTAATGGGAATCCCAAACATTCCTTGATAGACCTGGATTGGGTTTCTGTTGTCTCCGGTCTGGTCCTGATGCGTCTCCACCCAATGCTGCACCTCTTGACTGGCGGAATGGGCTTCGTCGTTAATCCAAACCTTCGTGGCATCGATCCAATCGACCATGTGGTTTGCGGCGTACTCGGCCCCCTCACCAATCAGAAACTCGAAGACCGCCGGAGCCTCTGCCTCGGCAGCCATGGCAGCGGCCGTTAGGCCGAACGCGAACGCAATCGCATCGTGAAAGTCCTTATCGCCGACCGCGATCTCGTAGCCTAGGGTGCCAGCCTGTATTGCAGTAAGCGCTTTATCAAGGTTACCGAGCATGTGCGCGGCGTCTGATAGAGTATGGTCCGGCATGTTGACCTGAATACCGGGATGTTCCTCAACTATCGTTCTAAGCGCCGCGGCACGCGCCTGAATAATCTTACTCGCCACCTCTATCTGATGCGGCGTCAGAGGGTCGTGCGAGGCCTCTGGTACATCGCCGCTACCGCCCCATGTCTCGACACCTGGAGCGAGATAGGGATTCGACCACCAGTCCGGCGCCTGCCATGATGAACCGTCATCGTTGTCGCTCAGCCGGTGTCCGGTGACGATGATAGGATCACCTTCTGCGGGAACATCGTCCGAGTTGGTGTCATATTCGTTGTCCGCAGATTCGTCGTACCCACCGAAAGCCAGATACACATCTACATCGGCACCCGGGTCTACCGGCCAAATGACCGGGTCATCACGGTCATCGCTCGAGCTCGCGCCGGCGACGAGCGCCATCTCGGCATTGGTAAGATCACGAACCGGGGAAGACGCTACGTTGGACATTCGCCAAGCTCCTTTGGTCGATGGCAGTTGGGCACAGAGACGCGCCGCGAATCACTGCTTATCAGACGCAGAAGCTACTGTTGAGTCGGACTTCGCAAATTCTCGGACAGTGCCATCCTGGACAACCAGAAGCCGCGTCGCAATCTCCAGGGCACGAGGCCTGTGGGCAATTGCCACCCGGGTCGCGTCGCACTTTGCAAGCGCAGCGAGCACGGACCCTTCCGACATGGCGTCTAAGTGGGCTGTCACCTCATCGAGGAAGATGGCGACGGGGCGACGGTAGAAAGCTCGCGCGAGCAGGATCCGCTGCTTCTGCCCACTGGAAAGTACCGATCCCATGTCACCAACGGCACTTTCGTACTTCAGCGGCATCGCCTCAATTTCGGCGGCCACACACGCCTCAACAGCAGACGCCTGAACCCTGCTCATGTCCAAATCTGGATCGAAAAAAGCGATGTTATCCGCGATGGAGCCTGCGAAGAGAAGGTCCTCCTGTCCAACGAAACCACATTGACTTCTCCAGTTTTGGGGCCCGAAGTTTGAGAGCCTGATTCCGTTCACCAGAACCTCGCCATAGGTAGGCGGAAGGAGTCCCATCATGATCTTCAGCAGGGTGGTCTTCCCGCCCCCAGAAGGTCCTACTATAGCCACGAACTGACCAGGCTCGATACGAATTGACACGCCGCGAAGAACGTCGGGCTCGTTCGTCCCATACTTGTACCACACGTTTTTCAATTCTATTACGGGCGGCCCAGATAGCGGCGCGGACATCGCCTCGGGGGCCGGCTCCACCTGACTGAGAGCGATGTCGGAGATGCGAGAGAGGTGCACTTTCACGAGGGTAAGGTTCACCGACTGATCAACAAGCCTAGCTGTAGCATCCATAAATTGCTGCTTGTAAGCCTGAAGGGCAAAAATTGAGCCGAGCGTGATCTCTCCTTTCATCGCGAGGCGAATACCTAGATATATAAACAAGACTCGCTCGGCACTGAGTACCAGTCCTTGACCTGCAGCGAACGCTGCATTCAATCGGGCCAGCCGAGTCTGCGCATTAACGACGTCAGACTTTTTTCTGAACCAGACTCGCTGTCGGGTTTGTTCATTGCCAGAGGCTTTAATTGTAAAAATTCCCCTCATTGTTTCAATGAAGGTGGAACTCTCTGCCGCAATTGCGCGGATCGTCCCGACGTTCAATGATCGTAAGGCGGGAACAAACGAGAGTCTGAGTACCACGTAGAGGACGGTCGCGCCCAAACTTATAGACGCGAGCATAGGGGAGTATAAGAACACCAGCGCCAGCGTCGTGGACGCCAGGATGCCGTCTATAATTCCGGAAATCAGCCCGTCGCTCAACAGCGTGGTAATAGGCTGGGTCGAAGTAAAACGAGATATAATATCTCCCACCTGGCGCTTCTCAAACCAGCTAAGCGGAAGCTTAACCAAATGTTGTAGCAGGTTACTCGACATTTGAAATGACAACGAATTGTTGACATTTATCAAAACGAGAGACCGTAGCCATGTCACGCAAATGGTGATGAACGCCAACCCCCCAAACCCGAGAGCGAGAAGGAGAAGTAGGTCGAGGTCACCTGCAGGATATGCCGAGTCTATGGCAGACTGCATGTAGAATGGAGCAGCCAGTGCGGCCAGCTGAAGCAGAATAGACAGCGCCAAAAGCTGCGCGAGGCTGGGCCAGAGGCCAACGATACGACTCCAGAGCTGACTTATCTTCAATCTTTCGACCTGCTTCGCCGGCCGGAAGCCAAGGGTCGGCGACAGCTCCAGCGCCACTCCGGTAAAGTGGTCTGAGAAGTCTTGGGCGTTCATCGTAACCCGTCCGACAGCGGGGTCATTTATATGGTAACGAGGACTTCCACGCTGCCGCGAAATACTCACCAGTACAACAAAATGATTGAGGTTCCAGTGGAGCACCACCGGCAGGCGCAAGTACCGAAAGTCGGTTGGCTCGAGCCGGACCGCGCGGGCGGCGAAGCCGAGGGCTTCTGCCATTTGAACCAAGGCTGGAAGGGTAGCGCCTTTGAGCGAGATGCTAAATCTTCGCCGCAGTGAACTTACATCAACGACTAGACCGTGCGCACTGACCGTCATCGCCAGGCAGGCGAGTCCACACTCACTGGCTTCGGTTTGAAAGTAGAGCGGCGTTCCGCGTCGAAAGAGGTGCGTTTCAAGCTGCAATGCGTCAGCCCCGGCTTGCGGCGCGGAAAGGGCTCATTAGCCAATCCCAGAAAGGCTGCTGGTCCAACACAATGGATGCTGTGAGGGTCATGCCCGGCTTCAGCGAGTATCGCTTCCCGTAGGCCAAAACGTCTTGATGATCAATCCTCGCAACTGCTTTGTAGACTGGCTCCTCTACCTTGAAAGGTACATCGGCTTCATTTTGCGACAGCGCAACCCTGGAAACGGAGATGATGCCCCCGTCAAAACTCCCGTAGCGCTGATACGGGAACGCATCATACTCGAGCTTCGCCCGCTCGCCTACACGGACGAAGCCAATCGCCCGTGAGGGAAGATAGATCTCCGCCTCGATCTCAGCGTTAAGCGGGACGATTGACATGAGCGGAACCGGCCCGCCGACGGCGCGACCTAAGCCCGTCTGGAGGGCTGTGACCCGGCCGGCGACAGGTGCAGAGATGGTGTAACCATGCTGAGCCTGTAATTGTAGTCGCTGCTCCTGTAAGCCTTGGGCGGTCGAAAGAGAGCTTAGTATCTCGTCTTGGCTTGACATCCGGCCAGCTGTGCCTTCTTGCTCGACTTTAACAACCTCAGCATTCAAAGCTTCAGCCTGAGTTTCGAGCTGCGCTTGCTGCTCGACTGCTTGAAGATAGCTTTCGCGTCGGCGCTCATATTCAATCTTGCTGACCCATCCACGCGAAACGACGCTGTCGAGTGCTCTGAAGCTCTTCTCTTCAGAGCGAACGACCTCACCTTGCCACTTCGCCTCCTTCGACACCTTTGCACGCTGCGAGCGGAGACTTGAAACGATCCCGGTCACGGCTGCGTCCTGGAGCGAGATTTTCCGGCGGGCAAGAGACGCACGAGCTAGAGCCAGTTTCTGCTCCTCCTCGAGGGCGCGTTGCCCCGCCTCCGAAAGCCCGGCACCGACGTCACTCGCCTGTTCCACCCGCACCGTCGCGATGGTTTGGCCCTCTCTTACGACATCACCATCCTTCACAAAAAGCTGCGTTACGACACCAGTGCGACTGGCAAGGATCTTTGCCGAGCTCGTGGCTGTGATCAGAAGACCCTTCGCCTCGATTGTCCGGTGATAAGAGCCGAGCGCCACCCAAGCACCGGCGGCGGCAAATATCATGACAAAGAGCGCGGTCAGGAGCCGCGAAAACCCCTCCTGGTGGAGAAGTATCTCACCGGCGAGTCGCCCGCGGCGAGCGTCGAAAACCTCGCTGCGGAAGAGGTCTTTTGCTGGGTCGCCCCCTCCCTCGGATCGTGAGGGGGGACTGGGTGGAAGCGCTAGCATTTCAGGTGGCACCGCAAAAGTCAGGAAACAGCACGCTATCGGCGCTAGCCGCAGACGACTCGGCTGTCCTTATCCCATGGGATGAGCTTTGGCTCGTGGACGTCCAGGACACTGACCTTGCCCGGCCAATGTTCAATTGTGCGGCTATGCGGCTTCACGAGACATACGGTCGCCTTGTGTTTCTTGCCGCCTGCCAGAATCTCAAGGTGGTACGTCAGCGCTGATGAATAGCCGTTTTCGACAACAAGCGCTGTTTGTCCTTGCGGATATTCGATGGCTTTAAAACGTACGACGCCCGGCTTCGGCGGCGGCGTTCGGCGGGTTGCGCCAGGCGCGACCGCAACGGATCCCACGAAGTAACGGCCATCGCGGCCTAACAGATGATCCACGCTGGCTGTCTCGTAATCTTCCGGCGTAGCAGCGGTCTGGCCGCTGATGTCAGTGCCGTTCTCTCCCCGTAACTCGACGGCGTATCCGGGTTTCAGGTCGAGAACGCGAGCCGCCGGCTTACCCTCCGCAGCCCCCGACGCCATCAATACCGCGATGCACATACCCGTGCACAAAGCCCATTTCCCCATGCCGCTGTCCCACTGCGTCCAAATAGAATCCAGCGACACAATCCACGGAATTGCTATGTTTGACAACAGCTTTCGTCGTGCATCATCGGAAGTGCCTCGTGCTCAGGCTAAGAGGACCGATTTGAGCTTAAGCCGGAGCGAAGCAGGCCGAGAGAGAAAAGTGCCTCGTCCTTCCTGTCGATGAAGGTTCGAGAGGTGGAGGATCGGTCGTCAGACGATGAAGTCGGTGCCCTCCAGAGGGAGGGGAATGTCGTGCGTGCGTCGAGTCCCCCCAAGGAAGGCGGTACTATGTGAAGGATCGCCACTCGGAGGCCTTATTGTCTGCCCCTATTCCAAAATTCAAGTCCGAGCGGCCGCGCAGTCGATGTTCAAATCGAGTCGCAACTTTACGGCGGCCAACCTCGGCGTGAGGCTCGCCTCATCAATCTTCAGCCCGGCAACCACCAAGATTGAGAGAGCGCGCAGTATTCGTTGGCTGGGGCCCGCTTCAGCGGTTGCGCTGCCCCGACGGGACCGAGGCGGGGACCGGGTGTCGGGCGATGAATGTCCTAAATTCGGCCCTCGCATTGTCGAGCGCTAGCCGGAAGCCAGGATCTGCTTCCTCCCGCGCCATCAACGCTGCGGCGGCGAGACGTCCTGCGGTAACATCAGACTCATAATGGAAACCGCAGATGGCGCGGCTCTCACCGAATGCAATCCCACGGGCGATCAGCGCATCTGAACGGTCGGGGGCGAGATCACTAAGAATCGATGCCCAGATCCAGCCAAGCACCGCGTGAGTTGACGGATAAGATCCCGTGTCAGGCAGGTGATGCGACACGTCCTCTAGTGTCAGCGGGCAATGCTTCTCCGCTGGATGGGCAACGAAAGGGCGAACGCGCCCGGTACCGGCGGGTGGCAGGGATTGCTTGACGGGCGCAACAAGGTGCTCGGCGTCGGTGACCGTCCTCGCAATCAGCTCGAGCGTCTGGGGCGTGTCGGCTTAGGTAAGTGTCACCCCGAGCGCCGCCGCAAACCGAGGCGCGACTTGCGCCGGCACATACACATCGTCTGCGGCAGCCTCGGCGCCCCGCGGCAAATCAACTTGGCCACGGGTCTCGAGGAAGAGCATCGTGTCTTCGTTGTCGCGGTAAGATCCGACCGCTGGTGCAGCGGGGAGCCAGATTGTGACGTCGAGAGGCGTGATGAGAAAGCCGACGCTGGCCGGCGCCGTCGGCGCGTGGACAGGGGCGGCGGTCTGGGCGCTGGAAAGATGCGTCGGGGCTACCAGCGAAATCATCGCAAACGCGAGCGGGAGCCCGTGCCGTCGCTTAGTCAGCGCCAAGAACGTTCTCTTCGTCATGACGGCTCCTTTCACCACTTGGCTCGAGGGAATGCTTCTGCTTAGTTCCGTGCTCCGATCGAGCGTTTGGCGCCAATTCGTGAACTCGGCGCCTGCGGCGCGGGGGATTTTTACTAGTAGAATCCTAAAGTTCCGACGAGGCGATCCTCTACTTCAGTTCAGCAAGAATTGTTTTGGATGCCCAGAGTGCCAGCGCCGCCAGCGTGAGCGTGGGATTGCCAGTGGCGACGGTTGGAAAAACGCCGCTGCCGACCAAGAACAGGTTGGCATGATCCCAGGATCGCTGTTCAGCGTTGACGACCGAAGAGGTTTTGTCCGTCCCCATCCTGTATGTGCCAACGACGTGACCCGCGCCGAAATATTGGAAATATTCGGTCGTCGAGCCGTTGGGTGGCGCCGTACCTGAGGGTACCGGCACGTCATTGGCATCATATGTGACGGAGAAGGACGTCGGGATTTCGCCAAGCCAGCTCTTGTCGGCGGCCTGGGTGAATTCCTCGGCCCCCATGGCGGCGTAAATCTGGGTCGCCACACGCCGCGCTGCGACGAATCCCATCTTCGTGTAATCAGAGAAGTTGTAGGAGATGCGCGGCCGGGGCAGGCCGAGGCGATCTTTGAACCTCGGCGAGAGCGTCACGTCGCAGTCATCATCGGGCGTTTGCTCCATCAGGAATCCGAGCCTGAACTGACGCGTGAGCGCACCGTTAAGATCGTTGACAAGGTCCGCACCGAACAACGGCTTCCCGTCCGGATTGAGCCGGCTGACATTGGTCCCGAGAACCATGTCGATGGTCGTTGTGTAGGGATCGCCGATCGGGAAGTTCCACCCTTCATTGCCGATCTCGATCCGAAACGCGGCGTGTTTGCTGCGGAACGCTCCGTCACGCATGCTCTCGATCCCGGCAGTCGAAAGCGGCCCGCGGTATCCGAACACCGGCTCCTTGGTTCGCGCCCATGAAAGATAGATCGGGTGGTCCATCAGATGCTGGCCGACATGGCCGCTGCTGTTGGCAACGCCGTTCGGAGTGCGCCCCTGGTTCGTCGACATCAGCAACAGGCGCGGCGTCTCGATCGCGTGGGCCGCAATCACATAGCGCGTGGCGCTGACGCTGCCCCGACCCGTCGCCGGTCCGTCAGGATCGACATAGGTAAGGAAGTTGATCGCGCTCACCTGGTCACCGCTCCCGACGAGGATTTCGCTGGCGACCGTCTGGTACTGGATCGTGACGGTGGGAAATTGGAGCGCGTCGGCCAACGTAACTGTCGGGTCGTACTTGGCCTGAATCGGGCAAATGGGAATGCAGTTTGTGTTGCCCGCGCATTGGCGGCGGTTCTGATAAGGTATGGAATTGCGGCCCGCCGGCGTGTTGCTGACTTCGAGTTTGATGCCTTCGATCGGCGGTAGGCCTGCGAGGCCGACGGTCACGGCCTGGTCGACCAGCGAGTTGGGGATCGGCGGCATCGGATATTGGTAACCCGGCGTGAAGTGAATCCCGTGATAGCCTTGGTCGTCCACAGCGGCGGCGACGCCGATCTCGGCTTCCGCCTGGCAATACCAAGGCTCCAGGTCCTCGTAGCGGATCGGCCAGTCTTCTTCGACTCCGTAGGTCGACTTAACCTTGAAATCGTTGGGCACGAAGCGGAGGCTGGTACCGAGCCAGTGCCGCATCGTACCGCCGCCGCCCCGCTCATACGTGCTCGCGAACGCCAGCGGCCCCTGCTGGTCCAGGTACGCTTGCGTCGGATCCTTCCAATTGCTCCCCAGCATCAAGGTGGTGGGACGCCCGACCGCCATTCCAGAAGGATCGCTCGGAGCCTGGATGCCGTCTTTGTTGGCAACCGCGATCGGCGGATCGTAGGGCGACTCGGGAACCTTGGCCTGGGCGAGATAGAAGCGCTCGAGGTAGTCGGCATAGGAGCCCTGCCCGTCCAGCCCCGCTTCGAGGATCAACACCGTCTTACCCGCGGCGCCGAGCCGTTTCGCGATAAGCGCCCCGGAAATGCCGGCGCCGACGATCACCACGTCATAATGCGCGTTCAAGGCCATCAGGGGGCTCCCACGAAGTCGCTGAGCGGCAGCGGCGCCGCGTTCCAATAGCCGAAGCGCAAGTCGCTGTAGCCCATCGGGTGAGTCTGTCCGATCCGCCATGCCCATCCCTGGGTGTAGGCGTCGCTCGAGATGATCACGGCAGCGGGCAGGAACGGCGGCGGATCGGTCGGCCGGAGGTTCCCGACCGCCCTGATGTAGGCGTCGAGCGCGGCCGGCTCATACCAGGCGCCGAGATACCACATCAGCATAACGGTCTTCGCGACGTATGCGATGTCGCGATCCGCGCTCGAAAGGATTGTCTGCGCCACCTCTGCGGGGGGGCGTTGCCTAATCTGCGCGTAGAGAGCCATCAGCTTGGAGAAAGGCGCCGCCGGGGACGCGCCCGCCTTTCGCAAGGCATAGGTCAGATAGGCCTCAGCCGTGCCGTGCGTGTCGAGGTCGGGATGGAGCTGCTTCGCGTCGATCCCGGTCAGGATCGCCGACAGCGCGACGAAATCATCAAGCGGATCGACCGAGGCCGTGCTAATCATCGTCGGCTGCTCCTACTGCGCTTTTTCAAGGATGAAGCTGAAGTCCGATGTCCGGCCGCTGGCGGCGGTCGCGTTGCCGTGGCACGCCATGCAGCTGGAAGATGCCTGCGGCACGTTGCCCTGAACGTAGGTCTCCATCGTGGTATTGGCGGCGAATAGGGGGAAAGGAGCGCCGTTGGGGTCCGTCTTGCTGGTCGGTGCCGTCGGCCACTGGGTGGTGATCAGCTGATAGTTCGCTAGGACGCTGCCTCTCAGCGCCGCTCGGAACTGCGGGTTCCAGCGCGCGACGCTGCGCAAGGCCTCCGTCGGATAGCGCGTCGTGCGCGCGATCTGACTGCGAAACCCTCCGGGAAAGGGCTGGACGGCGGGATTCCAAGGCTGCGGCGGCTGCAGATTGACCCGACAAGCGGCCGTGCACCCGGGATTGTAGAAGTTGAAATGGCCCGAAGGTCCGGGCGAACTCGGCACGTTGTCGACCTGCTCAAAGGTTGCCCAATTCCATTGCGGCTCGTTCGTGGTTTTGTGGACGATGTGGAGTCCCACCAAGCCGAGCGACCGGATGTTGCAGTTCGCGCGTATGCCCTGAGATGCGGGCGTGTACACATAGCCGCGGACGACATGAAACCGGGCCTGGTTGTCGTTTTGACCCATGATCTTCCACGCGGCCTTGACGACGATCGCACCGACGGAGCCCGTGCCATCGTTTCCACCCGGAAACTGGATTGGTCCCTTGAACGCGCTTTGGCCGGCTCGGCTGTAGAGCCGGTTGGCGACGACGTAGTCGTACATCGGCTTGTTCACCAGGATCTGGTAGCGCGCATAATTGCCGTTCTGGTCGATCAGCGGACCGGTGTTGAGCGGCTGGCCGGCGACGCTTACCGTCGGGGTCACTGGAGTCTTGCTGATCATGCGCAAGACCGGCGCTCCCCGCCCGGCGCCCGAGCAAATCGCAGGCGGAGCTACGGACGTGCCGAAGGGAGGCGGCACAGCCCCTCCGGGCAGCATAAGGCTCGAAAGGTCCTGCCACCCCTCCCACGCGCCCGGGGCGTCCCCGCCGGAGCCGCCCGGCGGCGCGCTCAGCGCAACGAAAGTCAGCCAGGAATTGAAGTCGAAGGCTTGCTGGGCATTGACGAGGTTGAACGGCAGTCGGCTGTCGAAGGCGATCGCGCACGGCAAGCCGCTCCTCGCGATCGCGGGGGTGACGACACCCGGCGCATTGGGCGGAAGAATCTGGTTGCACGCTCCGGCCGCAGCCGATCCCGTCGAAAGCGACGAGGGCGAACCTGCGGCTGTCGGCATCATCCGCGGGGACAAGGCCTCGCGGCCATCATTCGCGGACACAGCAACCGCTGCCAGGGGCAGAACTGCAACCGTCAGGGCGAGGACGCTCGAAGCGATTTTCATGAGGAGGCCTCCGAGCCGGTCGTTACCATCGCCTGGCGGATGAAGCCGGCATGGCGCTCCAGCCATTCGGACACGACAAACAGGTTGCCGTTGTTGAGCAGGAAATGCTGCTTGTTGGCGTCCAGCCACTGCTTGAACACGCCGTCCATGTGCCGCTTGAACGCGGCCGCATCGTCGAACACCGACAGGAAGACGACCTCGTGCTCAGACGGAGTGGGGAAAGAGGTAAGCTCGGGCGACATGTTCGGCACGTTCACCGTGTACATCGGCACGAAAGGCTCGTTCTCCTCCACCAGTGCGACCAATTCGTCGAGCGCGCGCAGCGCCTCCGCGCGGTGGCCTTTGGCGATACTCCAGCGGGCGATGATCGGCAGCATGGGCTACTCCACGAAAGTGCGATTGAGCGGTGCCAGGTCGAGCGGCTTCGTCATGTCGGGCTCGAAATCGGAGGCGATGCCCTGCTGGAAGGTGAAGATTCCGTCGGGATCCACCTGCTCCTTGATCGATCGGAGGCGCGCGTAATTGTCGCCGTAATACATCCGCTTCCAGTCGCTCTGGAGGGCGTCGATATAATTGACATAGGCCCCGCTGAAATGAGGCCGTAGTTGCTCGAAAAAGTCGTGGGCCCATTCGACGTTGGCGCGTGTCTGCCCGACATCGTTGCGCGGCCACACCGCCTTGACCTCCGGCATGAAACGCGCCCCGCGGTGCGCGAAGGCCGTAGCGTCCTTCGTCACCTCGTCGATCGCGCCGCCCGCGTGGGTCCATACCATGAAGGTATCGAGGCTCGGGGCGCTCGACATGAACCTGTCGAGCGTGGCTATGAAATCCATGGTGAGGCCCCTGGGCGGCACTTCGCCCGAGCGGATGTAGGCGTAACGGCCGCCGACCAAGGTGTTGCGCCCGACCATCGTCTCGAACTGCGGCAGAGTCATGTTGTTGATCTGCGCGAAAAATGGGTCCCGCTTGAACAGCGGGTTGAGCAAGTCCATGCCCTCCGCGGCGTCACCGTTGTAGACACACGTAAAGCCGAAGGCTGATATGATCTTGCTGGACGCCGGGTCTGTATACGGACCCCATATGCCGTAGCAGGCGAGTTCGTTCGGAAGCGTTTCAACCCAGTCGTTGTAGAAGCCAATCACATCTTGCGCGTGGTCGGAGCGATATCGGATCTGCGATACCAGCATGGTTTCACTGCGAGGTTTGCGCAGTTGCAGGTGCAGGTCGACGACGATCCCGAAATTCCCGCCGCCGCCGCCGCGGCAAGCCCAGAACAGATCGATGTCGGTGCGGTCGCTGCTGTCCTCCGAAATGACCCGTACGTTGCCGTCAGCATCCACGATCGTCAGCGCTATGAGGTTATCGATGCTAAGGCCGTAGCTGCGCGAAGCGAAGCTATAGCCGCCGCCGAGCACGAACCCGGACACGCCGACCGGCGCGCAGCCCCCGCCGACCGGGATCAGGCCGTTCCCCTTGTCACCTAGATAGTTGTAGATATCGATCCAGCGGGTGCCGGCCTGAACCCTCAGAGTGTCGCCTTCAAGCCGAATCGCCTTCATCAGGGAAAAGTCGATGACTAAGCCGCCACTGTTGAGACAGTAGCCCGTGGCGCTGTGTCCGCCAGCTTTAGCTGTGATCTTCAGACGGTGCTGGCGTGCGAACTTCATCGTCTTGACTACATCGGCGACCGAGTCGACCATGACGATGAGGGCTGGCAGAAGCTGGATCCGTCCATTGTCGATCTGCGTCTGCTCGACATACCGCGGATCACCGGGTGGAAGCACATAACCACTTAAGGCGCGCTGCAGGTCGGCAGCAATGCGCGCCAAGTCTGTGTCCCCACCTGAAAGCGTCATGCTTCACCCCGCAGCCGTACGCTCGCGCGGACCTTCCCGGTCGCGACTAATGACAGAACTAGTTTTCGTTTACCCACCAGTACAAAAGTGCCCGTTTGCAGTGCACGCGATATTGGTCCCGTTGTCAAATGAAAACTCGGCGTCCCTACTAGGAACGCGATCGTTGTTAAGACAGCCTGTTTTCGACCTTTTGCAAGCCCGCGTGTTCCGGTGCTAGTCACCCGCTCGTGGGCGCCGCCGGTCCCCGAGTGCTCGGCAGCAACGAGGGAGAGTTAGGATGCGCGACCGTATGACGGATGCTGGGCTCCGGACCGAGAAGCCGATCGATGAATACAAGCTGGCATGGCCGGGCGCAGCCGCGGTGATGATGCCGATGCCCAGCGAGCCGGAGGATCCCTTCGCATGCTGCCTGCCGGGCGGTGGATCAACGCACGAGCTTGTCTTCGATCCAAACGGAGGCACTGAATTCTGGGTTTCCGGTCAAAACTACGATCACATCGCGCGCGTCACCTTGGAAGGCGTGCCCACCTTCTTCGCGATGCCGCCCGGTAGCCTGCCGCACGGATCAGTATTCGATCATCAAGGGCGGCTGTGGGTCACGTTCGAAGGGCTCGGGCAACTGGCCTGCATCGACCGTGACGGAAACATAGTCGACACCGTGGATGTTGCGATTAAATCGAAAATGAGGCGCGAGCGTTTCAATACCCGCCCCCACGGGCTGACTGTTGCCTCAGACGGTGCGCTGTGGTTCACAGGAAAACTCACTAATACCGTAGGGCGTGTCAGTCCGGACGGGCAGGTAGAGCATTTTCTACTTCCTACCATCGGCGCGGTTCCAATCTATGTCGCACCCGACGCCGAAGGCGCCATCTGGTGCACCGAGCTTGGCGGATCGAGGATCGCGAGAGTCGGCGCGGACGGGTCGGTGAGCGAACACCCTATCCCGACCCCGAATAGCCGCCCGATAACGATCAAGGCCGGCCCGGACGGTAACTCAATGTGGTTTACTCAGGAGGCGGGCGGCAAGCTGGGCCGCATCGACAGGGCCGCCCCCCATAACATCATCGAGTTCCCGGTGCCCCTGACCCGACGGGATGCCATCCTTGCCGGCCACACATTCGATCGGGCCGGGAATCTCTGGGTCCAGCAGTATATTAGTCCGCCCGAGTTCGGTTCGACGGGCGACGACTACATAATTCGGTTCGACAAGGCGATAAATGACGCTGCTCCAGGTGACCTCTCTGGTATCGACATCAGCTATTTCAGAGCTCCCTCCCAACGTACGGTCATGCACCGGATCACCCTGGGCCCCGACGGCAATATCTGGTTCAGCGAACTTGGCCTCAACCAGATTGGACGCATCACCCTGTGATTCCCCTCGTCTCCACGGAGGGAGGGGCTCCCGCCGCCCTCTTTTGTAAACCTGACCTAGGCTCTAGTGCCAGTGGAGAGCCGGTCGACTTACGGCAGCCAAGCCATCGCAGTCTCGAAGAGAAGCCCAAAAGGAAGGCTTCTGCACCTTGATAATAAACAACAGTTCAGCAGGTCTTAAGACACTTTTTGTGCTCAATCCTTGTCAGCCATTGCGCCAGCAGTGTCTTTGGGACGAGCAGCAATTGAACAGAGCTACGTAACGTGGTAAATCGAGTCGTCGGGGCAATCACGTGGTTTCGCGGTGATGCGAAATGATGACCAGATGTACGCGTTTTCCAAGACTCTTGCCTCGTCGGCAGCGGAGGGGCCGTACCGCAGCCCTACGCATGCTTGTTACAATCTCGCCGGCAGTAGCGAGTGGGGAGGAAAACCGAGATGACCGATCATCGCGACGACGACCAAGAGAGGCTGCTAAACAACCCGCGTATTCAGGAGCTCCTACGCCCCACCATCGCCTTGCAGCGCGGCGCCCAGATTGAGCTTTCGCCAGGGTTTCACTGGGACGAAGTTCGGTCCAATCCCAAAGAGCGGCTTCTGGCGCCGTTCCATTTCCCGGCGCCGGTGGGACCGCTCGATTCGTTCCGGGGCACGTTCTCCGGCCGCGGCTTCAACCTCATCTTCAGACCCAACAGCACGGCAACCCCGACAACTTTCCCGAGTCCGCCCCATGGACCAAACGACAATGTTCTCGAGATAAACCTCACTGAGGAGACGCTTTCCTTCACGCAAGGTACGCTCGGCAATATTCCGAACCGGGGTTTCGGCCATCAATCGGATCTGTTTCTTAACGGCGTCCCTTACGTGCAGGCGGTCAATGACGTCACTCAGGGAACGCCCGTCGGCATCCATTTCGAGCCCGGGGTCTGGCTCCAGGTGCCGGCGAGTACCATTCCCCCGGTGGGCGTAACGGTCGTCAGGATGGCTTCGATTCCGCACGGGACCACCATCAACCTCCAGGGCAGCAGCACCAGCACCGCCGGACCGCCGAACATCCCGCCGGTTGATCCCACGCCTTTTTCCACGGCCGGCGGCGCGCCATTCCGCTTCCCAAGCCAGACTGCAAGCGACCCTCACACTTTTCGAATTCCGCAGGATCTCGGACCGTTCATTGCCGGCGGGCAAATCACGCAGGCACTGCTGGACGACCCGAACAGCTTCCTGCGAAACGCCATCGCTCACCAAAATATCGTCCACACCGTCACGATCGAGGTGGCGAGCGCACCGGAGGTCCCGCCCGTGCTGTCCATCCCGTCGCAGGGCGGCGGCAATGCAAACATCGCCTTCCTGACGGCGAATGCCAATATCCCCGCCCACCAGGCGGGAGCGCCTCCCAAGATGTTCGCGGGTGCAAAGTCTACCTTCTGGATCGAGACGGTCGAGCACAAGATCACGATCCCGATCTTCCGCGAGGGGCAGCCCCCGCTGGTCGTTCCAACGGCCCCCGACCCCAAGCTTGGCATCCCTGCTCAGAGTTTCCTGATCCACCCGCCATTCCCGATCCCGAAGCCGATCACGATCACCGTCCACTCGACGCAGATCCAATATTCACAGGTGGTCCTGCTGAACTTCGGCCCCCTGAGCTGGCCGCATGTGTCGGTGGCCACCCTCCATTCGACGGCGCCCATCGTACCGCCCACATCGATCTGGGAAGCCGTTCGCTCGGCTATCACGAAGTAAAGGACGTTCCTACGCAATCGCAGACGCAGGGCCGACCCGGGAATCAGCACCGGGCGCGGGTGAAATGTGCGCCCGGCTTAGCGAACCCGTGCTCAGCCGACCCACCGGCGGAGGGAGGCCAACGCAGACCCGCGTGACGGCCGGTTCTTCACGAATCCTCTCCACGAACTGCGTACTGGCGGAGAGTGAGTGTGGCTTTGCGACAGAATTGCCTTCTCGTGCGGTATGACTGAGGCAACGACTGCGCTGGGTACCTCGCCAAACCGGCGCAGATCGGGAATGGGCGCTGCGAGCCGCGGTCGGAACTAGGCCCTTCCCTTTTCCGGGTGAGCCGCTTAGCCTGCGTCCGCCCACTCGCATGTGGGTCGAGGCGTGGAAACCTCGCTATTAGAGCCGGTCATTGACCTTAGGTCGACCGGGTGGCGGACGCGTATGTCCAGGCCATCCGGCTAAAGGCGTCCGCGCCTGTCTAATAGCAGGTTTCCAACATCCGGTTCCTAACGGACCGGCATCGCCTCGGAAACGGGGAGATGCCGCCGGCTGTCTGCCGTCGGCCTGTCAGGAGAACGACTGCGTGACTATTATCACCAAAAACACCGCCCCTTCCAGGAGGCCACTCGGGCGAGCAGATCGGCGCAGCCACAGATGGCTCGGTCAGCTCCTTCTCAGTTCTGCGCTTCTCTCCGCCTGTGGAGCATCGGGTGCCACCGCCAGAGACCCGAACGAGGCAGCCGCGAGCACCAACAGGCCCTATTCGATCGCTGGCGTCGAGCTTGGGATGACGGCCGAACAGGTGAAGTCCGCCGCGTTTAAGGCGGGCTACCGCCTGTCCAGTGAGACTGCCGGCCTGGACTGGGCACTGCAGCTCAAGAATGCAATGAGCGGACCGGGCCCACACTTCGGGGAAGCGCTGAAAGGCATCGCCGGGCAGGAATTCACGAAAGGGGGCGAAAGCATCAGCGTTAGCTACTTGGCGATGCCGCAGGGGTATCTCGCCTGGAGCGTGCACTATTCGGCTGGTCCAGCCGTCGTTTCCTTCAGCGACGCCGTCAACGAGATGACGAAGAGGTACGGCAAAAGCTCGTTTACGAAACCGGCAGGACATTGGGCGCAATGGTGCTCCGCTGGCGCGCGATCTCCGCAGGATTGCCTCAAACAATCCTTCATGTCGGTGAACGAAAGCCCAAATGGTGTGTCGATGCACACGGAGAACGCCCGCCTTCGTGACGAGCAGAAGCGCCTTCTTCAAGAGCATGGCGGGAAAAAACCGAGCTTCTAAGCGAGGAGGCGTCACTCGCGGGAGCTGAGATCGCTACCCTCTGCGTCGCGTCCGTGGGGGGCGGCGAATTCCGCGGCTAATGAACGATACGGCCGGGCGGCACATTGCCGAGGATCGCGTCGATGGACGTCTCCCAAATCTCTGTCTGACTTCCGAAGAGGTCAGCGCACGCGATCACCAGTTCGGCGCTGCGCTCCCGTGCTGCGATCATCGCGGAGCGTGCCCATTCCAGCGCATCCTGCCGCTCCTCCTCCGTCAGATCCTCCCAACGGCTTTCGCCGCCGGCGCTGATGAGCTTGTCGTAGATGGCCAGGGCGATTTGCTCGATCTTCGTCATGTGGACACCTCAAGGACTCTGAGAGGAATGGCGGTGTTAGGCCACCTTCATCAGCTGCGACGGAAACGGCTGCGCCAGGGAGCAAGCGTCGACTACCTCCCCGTCCAGCCACCGCTCGTAATCCTCCGGCTGCAACATCACCGGCATGGCCTTCGGGTGGATGGGCGCTACCAACGGATTGGGTTCGCAGGTGAGGAAAGCATAGGCGCGGCGGCCATCCTCGATCGCGCGCCAAACGCCAGCGAATGCAAAGATCGGCGCCTCATGTACGCTGAACCAATGCTCGCGTTTTGCCCCTTTCTCGCCGCTCCATTCGCAGAAGTCCGTCGCCGGCACGAGACAGCGGCGGTCCGGCCGCGAAAGAGCCCCCCGCCAAAACGGGCTCGAGAGGTTGCGGACGTTCGTCACGGGGGCTCGACCGGCGGCGGGCGGGGGGAAGCCCCACACCATCCGATCAAGCATCAGTTCGCCGCCGTCAGAGCGGCGCACGACTAGCCCCTCGCATTTGGGGAAGAGCTCCGGCTGCGGCCATGAGAGATCCGGCGGCACCAGTATGCCGAAGTGCGACGCGACCTCCCGCTCCTTCTCACTCATGCGATAACGGTTGCACATGCCAAACAGTCTGGCAGGCGAGGGACCAGTAGGCAACGATGCGGGGGATCCAAATCCCCCGCGGAAGCATCAGCACTTATGACAGCCGTAATGATTGCCGGTACGGGCGTTTCTGTAGTGCCCGCCCTTGTGGGAGGAACCATGCCCGCCAGCGTAATGTCCGCCGTGGCTGCTCGTGTGGTGCGACCCGGAATAGTGATGCCGGCCGCCGCCACCGTGATGACCTCCGCGAGCTAAGGTCGGCGAGAAGGCGAAAGACACTGCAGCGAGCCCGACCACTAATTTCTTGAACATATCCCACTCCCTGTTTGCGGCCGACTCTCGCGGCCTTAGGTAAGACTGCTCTTCAATCTTAACAAAGTCGAGACCTACACATGGAGAACGCTCCGGACTTTCTTACCCGCAATGGCTTCACGGTCAGCCGCGGCAGTCGTGCCGGGCTATACGATGTGGAGCGGATCGGAAGGGACCTCACCGCCGACCAGGTGTGGGACGCCTTCTTTCGTCTTTATTTCTGGCCGGCGCCCTGGCCGGCGCAGCCGCAGGAGCCCACAGCCTCTCAGAAGCTGTGCGGCGGATAGGATCACGGAATGAGCGGGGCTCGCACTACCCCGCCTCGATCACTCTAGGGGCACTTGGTGAACTGGCCTTTCTTGGGTCGCTTGCGATGGCATCTGCCGTTTTTTGTCCTTCGTCACGCCGCCTGTAGCCGCCGCAGCCGTCGCAGCCGGGCACTTCACAAACTTCCCCTTCTCCCGGCATCGCGGGGCCCGCCGCAGCTGCCTTCGTCGCAGCCGGCTTTGCCGAAGGTTTTGGAGCGGCTTTCGGTGCAGCCGTTGCTGAGGTCGAAAGCGCCAGCGCTGCCACGCTGGCGAGGATCACTCTGATCATGCATCGCGATACAGGGAGAGGCGGGGTTGCCGGCGTGCTTGGTAGGGTATGGCGGACGTGAGTTCGCAAGGCCGCGCAAGTTAGGTGCGTGCTCGATGTTCGTGGTCCATCATCAGACCATTGCCCGCTACTCCCCTGCTGCGAATGGGACGTCCTCGCTCCAGCGCGCTCCTGCACTTCGTTTGGTGGGTACCGGCAGCATCCGCTATTCGCTCGGACTTCGTGACGGTAGGTGCCCTGCATCGGCACGAGGGGGGCGGGGCCGATTGTTCCTGACCCACCGCTGATACGCTCCCCATGCACGCTCCGCGTCGGACTTGCTCATCAGGAACGAAAGCAGGACTCCCCAGAAGTCCTCGCAAACTGGCCGACTCGGCCTGCTGTAAGCTATCAACCGCCGGCGGCGCCGAGGTGGGTATGCGTCGAAATCAACGTTTTTCCGGAACGCGACCATCGCCACGAAATGGCCACCCGGCAGTTTTTCAATGACCTTCAGATCAACGATCTGGTCTTCGTCGGTTTTCGAGATCAGGAGCCAGGCTTCATCGATAGCAGCCTTCAACGTCCGGCGGTTGATGCTGACGTCCTCGACGACGAGCGCCAGCTCTCGCCAGAGCCTCTCCACGTCCCACACGGCTAGGGTCCAACCTTGCTTCAGCTGCTCAGCTAGATGGAGAACAAGGCGATGCTCCTGCCCCTTCCGCGGTTTGAACGATGGCAGAAGGTCGTAAGCCATCACTCGGCCGATTTGAGTCACGCAGAGCGCGGGTTTGAACCCAACAAGCGTCTGCCTGTAGTCCCGCTTTTCGCGGAGCGGCACGTGGATGATCAGACGCAAAGGGTGCTTCATGACGAAGCACTCCCCGTACAGCACGTTACGTCCACAAGTGCCGCAGGGGCACCAACGCTCGAGGCTGGGAAGGCTACCGGCAAGCGCCGTCCGGTTAAGGTCATGAGGGTCATTGAAACCTCGTGAACGCAGATACCTCTTCGAAACTCGGCCCCAGCGCCTTCGGATTCGCGTGCGGAGAGTAAACGTTCGCCGCCAGCCAGAACTCCTCCGGCGTGCGATGCTGGTCCGCCACCTCTCGCCACCACACCTTCCGAGCCGCGTCCCAGCGGTAGCCACGGCCGCGAAGCAGGTCCTTGACGCTAAAGTCTGCGCCGACGGCTCGGACGACCCAGCTTGGCTCGGCAGCCTTCTCAGTCAACACGGCCAGGGCTGTCCGCCCATCATCGAAACGATGCCGCAGGAGCTGAATTAGGGCGTCCACGTCCGCACCGGCACGATGGCCATCGTGGAACCACCCTGCTTGCATCAGGAGGAAGCCGAGCTTGCCTCCCTCAAGGCCCTTGGCACGCCAGTCGATCCCCTCCATTGTGCAAGCCCAGGCGAGACCCGCCGCACCGGGAAGCCGGGCCTCAACCCAGCGCCGGTCAAACCGAGCATGGTGGGCGACGATGAGCGTCCCCGCACTCAGAAGGCGTACGGCCTCCTCATCGTCAATTGCGCGCCCCTTGAGATCAGAGTCGGTGAGCCCTGTGAGCCGAGATATTTCCGGCGGGATGTCTCTCCCGGGGTCTTCGAGCCAGCTGTAGGGGCGGTCAATGTTCAGGATGACGCCCTGACGGTCGTAGCGAAACCGCCTCAACGCGAGCTCGATGATGCGATCGGCAGAATGGTCCAATCCGGTGGTCTCAACGTCGACAGCGACGCCGACAAACGGGGCGTCGTCGTGGTTACCCTCGCCTGTGAACCCGTCGCGCACCTCGACCCGCCTTAGGAGCCGGCAGTCCTGCGTAAGGGACGGCGGGATATGCCCGTTCGTTTTTCCGTTGCTCATGTCGCAAGCTCCCTCGCCCCGGCGCTCCCATCGGGAACACCGGGCTTCTCTTCTGGTCAGCTGATGGATTCAGGCGTCGAGGCGGTGCTCGATGGTCACGGCGAAGCGTCGATGCTCGCCCGAGGCGCCATTCCGCTCCACCTTCCGAAGCACTTCCGCAACAGGCGCGGGCACTAGGGCAATCGCCATCGGAGCTGCAGCATCAAAGCCGACGCGGATCTCCGCACGCTCCGCGGCGGGGGCACCAAATTCTCGTCTAAGCCTGGCGCGGAACTCCTCTGAGGACTGCGCGACGGAGGCGTGGAACGCCTGAAACATGCTTCCAGAGTTCGAGCTAAGCACGCTCGCCGTGTATAGGCTCAAGCGGGCTGCCGATCGGGACCTGACGCGGCCGCGGCTACGTCCACCGCCAGTCCGGACTTCTGTCGGATCCTCCAAGAGGGTGTCGATCTCGTCAGGATCGGCATCCAGCCCGAGCGACAATCCATGTAACAGAAGGGCGCGCATGAAATGCTCGCGTTGGAGGCAAGCCTCGAAAGCTGGCGAGCCGCCGAACATCCGGCGTGGTGCCAGGAGCCAGGCCATTGGGTCGTGCGCCTGGCCCTCTCGCTGGAATCGGCCTCCGGTTTCAGCCGCGACGAGCACCAGCCGACACAAGGACCGGGTCGTCGTGATCACCACCTCGTCAAAGGGGGTGTCGGGGTCCAGCGGGTCGACGAGGCTATGCTTGGCTAGCCGGGCAGACGCCCTGGCTTGAGTAGGACAAATGGTCATCGCATCCATAGCGAACTCCATTGTCGCCTGTTGATTGAGTCCGCGCGCTGGCGACGGGAGCAGCGCGGCGGCGATCCAGATATGCACTCCCCACAGCCATTTCAACAGTTCTCGAAGTATGGAATATATGTGTCCGGATTTGGCACAAAATAGATTTTGCAGAGGCTTCTTGATCCTCGCTACAATTCTATTATTCTAGAGGCGTGGAAAAGACGGCAGCCATGCAGATGATGAGCGCACTCGCGCAACCGACCCGTCTGAGCGTCTTTACCATCCTAGCAGGCGAGCAGCCCGAGGGCCTCGCCGCAGGCGAGATAGCCGAGCGAACAAGGACACCGCCAAACACGATGTCTGCGCACCTTGCCATCCTCTCGAGAGCTGGCCTTCTCACTTCCTCGAAGCAGGGCCGTGTCGTGACCTATTCGGCTTGTCCGGGTGCGATCGCCGACCTCTGTGCATTTCTGGAGAAAACATGCAGCGCTAAAGCTGCGCAAGCGTAGGCTTTCTAAGCCTCGAACGCCGAACGGGTTATGTGCGTCCGATCCAGCCGCCGCAGCGGCAGTCGATCTGACGGCGATCACAGCACCAAGAGGCTGCGTAACCTGAGGGAGCATATCACGGCCGCCGGACTGCACTTATTGAGTCGGCAGGGTGGCATCCATCTAGCAAGGGTTAACGCGAAGTGGCGTCGGGCTGGAGGGCCAGGTGATCCGAGTGCTTGGCTTTTCTTTTCGTCGTGCATAAACGGCCTCAACACCCCACCAAGACAGACCAAATCGTCTCCTCTCGAACACTCGCCCGCTTGGTCGCCGGGGAACATACAAGCGAATGGCGATGCAGCGATCCGCGGCGGGGGCCGTTGGCGATCTTCCTGGCCATCGGACCTACGCTTCGTCGGCCTCGAGTGGTGGCGCCGCGGGATGGCGAAATAACCGGTCGCTGATGTCGGGGCCACCCCAGTTCAGGAACGTGGCAAGCACCTGTCGGAGCGGATGGCTTTCGACCGCCAACGGTCGGTTAAGATCCCCGTAGAGCTCCTCGGGGGAGCGATTGTGAAACAGGTGGCACAGGCTGTTAGCCAGCACGTCGGCCGCAACGACGATGGGATCTTCATCGCCAACCGGCGTGACGGTCAGACTGTCGACAGAGGTTGCGACCTGTAAGCTGGGCGGTATCCCCGCCTCCGAGCGAATCTCACCCCGCACCACCGTCTTTGTGAGCACGTCGAAACCGGTGGTGGTGGTCGTCTGGGGGCCCGTATTGAGGAGGCCCGCGGCCTTTTCCCGGAAGAGCATCGCTATCGGCGCATCGACATTGTCTGTTCGCACCTCGATCTCAACCGGACCAGGCCGCCGCTCCTCGAGATAGGCGACGACGTGGGCGTAGAGGCCAGTGAACAACATGGCGTGAAGCGACTCCGGCTTCTCCCGCGGGCTGCCCCTCTTCACCCTGGGATTGGAATCCAATGCCGCCACGTCATTCCGCGCTTGGGAGATGACGTCCTGGCTCGCTCGGTGGAAATCGTGAAAGCCGGCGACATGGATTGCGTACCAGAAGCATGGGAGGTTCAGATCGAGGATCGCGGCAAACAGGTCGGCCCGCAATCCGCCCTGCTGTGCCGAAGGCAGGTCCGTGATGTGGAGCTTGCCGTCGTTGCCTCGATACGGTGAGATAGCGTCCTCGAGCCGCTCTTCGGCGGCCGCAAGCCGTTCTTCGGGCACGAAAACGCCGGCGAAGACGCCCACTTGGCCGGGGAATTGCTCGTCTTGGTCCGCATACCCCTTTGCGCCGGATTCGTCGCACGCAAGGATGATCTTCATTTACTCGATCCTTCGAAAGTAGGTCGGCGGCCGCAGGCAGGGTCGGCAGCAAAAAAGGTTGATGCGGACCCGGCGGTCACAACCGGCCATGCAGGGCGTCCAGGTAGCGATTCGGTTGGTGGCCCTCAACGCTCACCAACGGTTAAGGCTGGCGCGGTGTCCCGAGCAGCTTTTGCTTTGCAGCCTGAAACTCCGCCTCGGTGATCGCGCCGCTCGCCCGCAACTCGGCGAGCTTTTTCAACTCATCGGCGATCGACAAGGGTGTCGTTGCCGCCGCTGTCGCGGCGCCCGCCAACTCCGGCGGCGGACTGGGCAGCATATTACCCGACTTAGCGCATTGAGCGGACAGGATGTCGAAATCGCGGCCTGTGCCGATGTCGGTGAACTGCACCCAGCCGCTACGGTCGAGCACGACTACGAAGGAGGTGCTACCGGTGTAGCCACCCATGCGGTTTCGAGCGTTGATCAAACCGCACGACCAGTAGCCGTCGATGCGCTTGCTCAGGAGAGGCTTCCACGTTCCGTACAAAAAGCCGTGCGGCCATTCGATCCTGGCAGAATCCGGATCGATGAGCTTCCCCCTCAGCGCCGCCTCGGCGTTGCGCCGAAACAATCGCCAGTCAGGCGCGCCTGCCTCATAGACTCCCTCTCCACCCGGCCAGCGCTTAGTGATCTCGACCAGCTCCGTGTATCGCGACGATCCGAGGCCTTGGGTGATGAAACCCTCTATCGAATGGAGGCGCCCTATAAGATCCGCCCGCGGCTTGGGCACCCACTGAGCGTCCTCCAGCATCATCCGCATCGCATCGTAGGCGAGCTGCGGGAGGTTATACCGCTTACGGTCCTTGGACAAAGATGCGCATCTCGCCCTAACGCCAGCGCCGTAGGTGCCGAGATCCGGTCGTTGTGCAAACACGCTGACGCAGTCGTCGAACTTCCCGGTGGCGGCGTCGTCCAGCCCCTCGACCAGAGCAGTCATCATCGACCGCGAGTTCGAGCATGTGACTTGGGCATCGAGGATTTTGCCGCCTCGGTCGATACGCGCTGGGATGACCGCCGCCGGGCCAATCGCGCGTAGCACAGTGACGATCTCATCGACGCTTTTTCCAGCCAGCTCTGTGCCGTTTAGCGACGTCAGCCGGTCCCCGGGAACAAGGGGTGTTGGAGCGAACGTACGCGTCACTACAGCGCCCTCACCAACAACCGCTCCGAGCGAGCAGCGGTCCTTCGGTTCGCCCAAGGCGCGCAGCTTTGCCGCAGCCGCGGAAGCCTCTGTTCGAAAAGCGTCCTTGTCCTGCGCGAGAGAGGACGCCGGGAGGGTCATCAAGATCATACCCACTGCGGTTGCAGCCAAACCGAAACGTGCAAGCACCGCGTTCCCCCACTTTCAATCGAACCCCGTGCCTTCATCGAGTCCAAAGGCGGATTTTGTCAACGCCGTTGGACGAGATTGGACGTCGTCAAGGATGAGGCAGTGCCGGCGATCGAAGCGCGTTTCTCGGCGCATACCCTCAAACCTCCTGGGTCCTTCCCACCCCCAGGCTGACAGTAGCCATCGCCGGCACTTTCCCCACACGTGCCAGAGACACGGCTGACCCATGATGGCTGCCGGCAGCTGAGATCACGAACTCGGCCAGTCCATTCTTAGAGCGAGCCGCTCCGCTCCGACACGCATAGCCGCGTCACAAGGATGCTCGGCTCGCTCGCCCGGCCGACATTCCTCTTGGAGAACAAAAATGAACCTAATCCGACCACCACGTCGGCAGCTCGCCGTCGTCTCCCTCCTCGTAACTTGCTCCCTCCTTGAAAAAGAGGCGCCAGCTGCGGCGGGAGGTATGAAAAACGTCCTCGAACGAAATCTCCACCAGCAACCAGGGCTTCTGCTCGGAGGAGGCGGTGGAAGGGACTTCGAGCTCTACCTCTGTCCCGACCTCCACCGTGCGGCTGAGCGCCGTGAGTTCCACTGCGGCGCACCGCCCGAACTTACGCGGGTCAAACCCGTCCTCTACGGTCAGCACTCGGTAACCCCGCAGGAACGCGAGAGTGGGCCCGAGATTGCGAACGGCGAATTTCAACTTGCCAGAGGCACCAGCGGTGCACTGGGCGAGCAAATGGCATCTGGACGACTGCCGCCCGCGGTTCGCGCTGGAGACTGCCAAAGCTGTACCCAGCGCCAGGAAGAAGAAGGCGCTGGCGGCCAGAAGGCCGCCCTTGTCAAAGAGAGCATTGCTGACGCGGTTACGAAGCTTCTCGCCTACGCGATTACCTGCATCATCAGCGTTGGCCCCCCGATTCTTATCTATTGCGGCGGCCTGATTGCGACTGGCGGGAAGACTCGCCGCACTAGAGGTATCGGCTGCGCCAGTTGCGTAGCCGGCATTGTGGGACTGCTGCTCCTCTGCAAATTCCTTACTTCCTAAGAAGGAGGTTGTGGTGCTCACCACAACGAAAGCTGTCCCACTCAGCGCCACGATGAGCATCAGCCTTGTCTCCGAGTTCAGTGCCCGGACAAGCCTGATAAAGCGCACTAACGATCTAGAAAATAATCCGGCGGGCGGCAGCATCATCGTCGGCCTTGTCGTGTGAGGTCCTAGACAGGCACTGATATTTCCTTTCCATGGTCAGAGTCGAGAAGAGCCGTGGACGCACCGAAACCGATGATCAATGAAACGGGCAGGCCGCTGTGCGCCTCGCTCGAGATCGCCTCTGTCGGCTCGGTCATATGCACGGTCACTAGCCTGGATTGGCCAAAACTCGACCGCGTCCGCGAGCTTGTTGTCGCCTCCGGCTAGGTGAGCTGGCCAACGACTTCCAAGACTCGCAACTCCGTGACCGCAGACACGGTGCCGCGATAGACATCGCAGCCCACTAGCGAGCTTCCATCCTCTCCTTCAGGAGGGAAACCAATTGATTGCCCGCCTTTTCTGCGCCTTCCTCCATGTCGATTAACATCCCGTCTGGCGGCAGTGTCCGGAACTCTGCGGCGATCTTTCGCACCAGTTCGCCATTCCGGTGCGCCACAGGGTGTCGGCGCATCCGATGGTCTTCTTCGACCCTCGTGATCGCCGTCTCGAGTCGAATTGAGCAGTAGACTGGCCAAAACAGGACTCTGTTGGCAGCGGCGATTCCCCTTAGAACTTCAAGAGTGCCGACGTCGTAGAAGCACATCCCGTCAGCGATCGCCGACTGGCCGCGCTGGATCACTGCCGACACGGCCAAGGCTGTCGCCTCAAAGGCTGCTTGCTCCTCAGCGTCCGAATAGGAGCATGGGTCGAACATCGCCGCTCGGATCGTGTCGCGGGAGACTATTTGAAGCCCCGCAGACCGACCGGCCAGCCATCGTGCGAGCGTGGATTTTCCCGCTCCCGGGTAACCCATAAGAGCAATTAGCGTCGGACGCGTCAGGCGCAGCATGCTGCCCTCGTCGCATCCGATAGCGCCTTCTGCGGCGCCTTCCCAGGAGGCGCGCCGAGGACCCTCTGCCATACGATGCATAACTCCTGATTATGGCATGGCGTCGACTAACTTGGTTCTGGACAGTACAGGGCCTTACGGCCGCGCGGGTCGTGCTGGCCTTTCTGTTCGTGTCCCTCAGCCCATTTCCCGATCTTAGGTATCTGGTAGCAGGAGCCTATACAGCCGCATGGGCAACGGATTTTATCGATGGCCGCCTGGCGCGCGCGCATAAGGTTGCGTCCCGCTTTGGTGGCGCGATGGACGTCTTCGGCGATCGCTACATCACAGTGCTCTCCCTTCTCTATGCAGGGGTCCGAGGTGTCGCCCTGCCAGTCCTTGGGATCATTCTCCTGAGGGAGCTTTATTCAGTCGCAATGCGTATGGTGCTGGTCAACGGCCGTGGTGTGATGATGTCCAATCCGAAGGTGGGAGGGGTAGTTCATTTGATACTAGGTGGCGGGACGATCAACCTACTCTGCCGACCTTATACGGCAGTGAGTACTCTGGACCAGGTTCCATTCGCTGTGATCGCATCTTTTTATCTGGTGTATTTACCATGGACTATTTTACGATCACGGGGCACTATCATGGTTTCGGTAAAGGATGACCTTCAATAAGCTTATAAGCTTGAGTCAGTAGGTTGAGGCTCGACAACACCAATGCTGGAGTGAGTGTCGCACCAAAAGTGCCAAATATTCGGTAAAGGTGCGGCCAGCGTGGGATTTTCTCGACCTTTTTTACCACATCATCAAAGTAAGTGGTGTAAGCATGCGCGTCCCTTAGCGCAGCACCGCGGAGTTTTCCGGCGCAGATCTCCGCGTAATACGACCGTTGCCGCTCCTTAATCTCAGCTATTTCGTCGGATTTGAGTCGCGTTATGGCTCCGCGCAGCAGAACCGTGGGAATGGCATAAAATAGGATTAGGACGGCTGATTGCGCTAGAACGCCTATCAGCGTCGAAGCATCTACCTGCCGGTGTGTATAGACGACTCCGAAGAATGCCAGGCCTGATAAACCTAGGGCCGTGATAGCAGGGGACAAGATAAGCTCTGAAAGGAATGCGATGCCCCCGCATCGGTCTGTGGCGAAGGGGAGAATGCGAATGCAACGTCGTCTCACCAGACCTTTTAGGAAGGATGCGTGAAACCATACAACTCCAAAAAAGATATGTAGCACACTCGGGATGAGCAGCGTATGCATATAAAACTTGTAGACGCATGCCCCTGTATATCCCCGAGTGTAATGGATTGAGTCCCAGAAGTCGTGTGGGGCGAGTTTACCGGGCCAAAGATTCTGGAACATGGTCCAGGCAAAAGCTGCGAAACCAAACGTAAATAAGGTAGAATACAGTACTCTGCTGCGCTCCGTCTCGATCGCGATGAAACTTATGAGCGGCTCAAGCAAATCTTTTTGGAAACCGAGATCACCTGAAACCCGAGATAGCCGCCGATAATTGCCGCGGGTTCGCATCGCCTTCCTTACAGTCCGATAGATCGTAACTGGAAGCGTCGCTTGGATTAGAAGCCACCCGAAGATGCCCGGATGCTCGAGAAGCCCGTAGCCGCCGTTTGGCAAAGTGAGCGAGTGATCGGCAGCGGAGCAAAGAGTGAGGCATGCCGCTGTAAGCAGAACGAGGAGCGCATTCGCGCTCCCAAAACGGCGAATCCCCGCCGATTTCAGGAAGCGGTGTGGAAGAAATGCAGGGTGCCTGTAGAATGCACGGGACACCGCTCGGGTCGTGCTCATAATCAGGAGTTATCCGTCCGTACCGGTTAGCTGAGTACCCTAGCTTTCGCACGGCGCAAAGCCGTCAAGCGTTTATCAAACATCCTCCATTACGGAGCGAAGTCCCGCCGTTGGGCACGGCAATGATGCTCGTGGCGAGGAAGCAAGATTGATCGTCCAGGATGCAGCGGTGGCCTATGTGGGCCGGCTCAAGGCCACGCGCGACCCCTCTGAGCATACGCTCCGTGCCTATGAGTGCGATTTGCGGAGCTATTCTCGTTTTCTCAGCGCGCGACGCCTGTGTCCGAAGCGGGAGGCGACCGTCCTCGCCTACGCAGATTTTATGCGCACCGAGCGGGCGGCCGCGCCGCGAACGATACGCCGCCGTATGGCTTGCCTGCGCGGCTTCTATAAGGATCTCGTGCGCACGGGCGCGATGAGGCGGTCACCCTTTGCACGGCTTGAGCTCCAACTGCCACGGGCGAAGTCGCTGCCCCGGGCGCTCACTCGAGCGGATGCATCGCGCTTGGCCCGAGCCGCTTGGACCGCCTGTTCCGGCCGATATGTCGAAGTAGAGACCAAACGGTTTGCGGCTGCCGTCTTGCTCGTGATGGCGACGGGCATCCGCGTCGGCGAGCTCGTCCGCTTGCGGCGCTGTGATTTCGATGCGGAGAGTGGCGCACTGCTGGTGCATGGCAAGGGCCGCAAAGAGCGGCGGGTCTTCGTGGTCGATGCTCGGCTTCGCGCCCTCCTCGATCGCTTCGCTACTCGCCAGGAGACCGGCTCGCTGCTCGGGCCGCCCGGGGATGTCTGGTCGACGCAGGCGGTGCGGCGCAGCTTGCGCACCTTCGCGTTCGAAGCAGGCGTCGCATCACGCGTGACTCCGCACATGCTGCGGCATACCTGCGCAACGCTGTTGCTTGAGGAAGGTGTCGATCTGCGGTTCCTGCAGCGGCTGCTCGGGCATGAGAATATCGCCACCACGGCCATCTATGCATATGCGGGTGACGATGGCTTGCGACGGGCGCTGGAAAATGCTGAGTTGCTCTCAGTTCTCTCCTCCTCTGGGGCGAGACGGAGGTAGCGCATTCATCCGTATCGGAAAGTTTGCCGGCGGCTTTCAAGCATTTCCTGAAAGCTCGCTCCGACGACCGTGGAGATGGTAATGAGCAATCGGGCGAACGCGGGTTTCACCGAGTTCGTGCAAGGTGCCCTCGAAAGCCGAACCGATGCCGTGCACTCCCCCTCGGATTGGATACGGCCAGCTAGCTAAGACCCGAACGTCTGCGACTTGCCGGCGCGCCGAGGTCGGTTGTTCACTCCGGCCAAAAGCGGCTTAGGTGGGCCTTATGCACTTCACGCCTCGGGAAATTGCGGTTGGCCTCTGGCTCTTCGTTGCCTGACCTTTGCTATCCGGATAGCAGGGAAATCACTGCTTGCCGTGCTGAGTAGCCTTGCCCAACCAATCTTTTTGCGCCTCATCGCCGTGGCGGTGGTCTACCTGACACTGTGCGTTCTGGTTGATCGCACCGCTTAGGAACGCGCCATTGGCGCACTTAGGTAGCCGAGGACACCACTTAGGCCCGAAAAATCGTGGACAGAGCTCCAGCCGTAGGATGCGATTCGCAGCACGAGCACCTCTGAGCCACTAGCGTCGGCTCCTCGTTGCTACGATCCGCCATGCCGAACCGATCGGCGCAATCCACCTTCTCCTTAACGACGTGGCCGACGCAGCCCAAGAGTAGCCTCGGGGATCTGATTCTTGTGAGCGGAGGTCCCAGGTTCGGACAAGCGAGTCGTTACACGCTGCTCATTTACCAAGACAAGGGGCAGAACCAGGCCGCACTCGGCTGGAGTCGATGGAGCAGATGTGGCCCAGTCGTCGACACCGCCAGTTCCAGCAGACCGAGGTATGGTTCGGCCTGCAAGAGGGACACCACCGTCTCGTTTTAGTTCAAAAGACGCTTCACTCCTTCGAAGATGTGTAAATGCTGACTTCCGGATAACTTGGTTTTGATGCATCTTCAGTTGGCAGTCGCGAGTCGTAAGCGCGCTGGCAAACGCGCGTATTAGGGCCTGGGCGACGAGATCGGCGATCCATCGGGGGAGGCGCAGAATGAAAAGTTTGGTGTTTGCAGCGCTGCTGCTCGGCGGCTCTTCCGTCGCCGCCCAGGACGCAGGATCGACATCAGCCGCGGATCAGCTCGCGCAGGAAACAGCGAAGCTCAACGCTCAAGCGGCGCGGGACACCGCGGCGGCGGCGGCGACCACTGCGGCTACAGCCCGCCTCAAGGCGCAGGCCGATGCGCTTGGTTTGCCGACCGCGGAAGGAAAGACCAGTCTCGGAACGAATGCAGGCGTTGTCGAAGCCTGGATGCTCTCAAGCTCCACGCTCGACTCCGCGGCGCAGTGGATTGCGGAGGACCTCACGAAGGTGCAGGGAAATTCCCGCTCCTCCCCGCAAGGCACACACCCCGCACCGAGAGACCCGAATCTTCCGCCGCCTCCGCCGTCCCTTCCAGCAGGACATTCGACGTCATCCTACGGCTCTAACCGCCACCCAATTCTGTTGGTGCCGGTGGATGAAGTGCTGGCTCTTGATGTCTCCGACGACATCGCTCTGCAGATCGCCGATACCAAGAAACTGATCGATAAGGCGCAGCCGCAATACTGCTCCACCGGACGTACAGGAGACACCGGGACCAGCGGCGGCGCTATCCCCCTCGCAGCAATCGGTGCAGCGGTCAGCCTCCTGAAGACGGATACGGAGATCAGCGGCGTCGATATCCCTGTCGCTCATCGCATGCTCGTCGCATCGACGGGGCGCCGCCTTGTCGACGCCGGCTACAACGTCATTCTCCCTGCGGCATCCATTGCAACACCCCAGCGAAGCCCGCTTGCCGAGGCTTGGGCGGATCTGGTGTCCGCGCGCACGTCCGCAAAGGCATGCCGCGAGCGGTTCGCAAAGGAAAAGAAGACACCATGGCTGACCAAGAAATTAGCCGCCTTTGACGCCGCTCTCGCTGCCGGAGACGCTCTCGAAGCCAAGTTGCTCAAACGGGACGACAAAGGTCAGACACCTCTCGCGGAAGCGGTGCGCGCCGACGCGCTCCTGCAAGGGAATCCATGGGTTCTCCGCGTGGCCGTGGAGAAGGGTGGTGGGAGTATTCTGAAACGGTCCAACATATGGACCGCCCTTGGAGCACCCGCAGTCGGCATAACTGGCGCACTGATCATAAGCTATACCCTAACCGATCCGCGGGGCGGTGACCTCCTTCAGAGCGGCACTCTTGTCTGCCGGACCGCCCTCACCAACATGCGCGATATTCAGAACGCGCGCGTGCGGCGGCAGGCGCGCCGCGAGGCAGACATTTGCACCCCCTCGGTGCTTGAATAGCTGAGGTCGAGTACCTCTAAAATTCGGAGATCATGCCTTGCCGGAAGAGGTCGCACATTTCCTGGGCCCCGCTACTACCGTAGCGCCACGATCAAGGGTCCGGTACTTTCTCAGTCTGGTAGGGATGGCACCGGCTCAGGCTGACCCGGACGCTTTCGCGCTCGATATGGCGGGACAGGAGGAAACGAACTGGTGCTGGTCGGCTACGACGCAGGCTATCGAAGCGCATCTGCACGGGAGGCGACCGGAGCAAGAGACCATCGCGACCGAACACGTGGCCACCAGCCGGCCCGGAGCTACTTGTGCTCCGCCTGACAGGAGGCGCACGGGAGGTGGCCACTGCATCGGGCCCGGCAATTGCTCAGCCGAATGCAACAACACTCATGACGTGACCGTGGTTCTTGCCGAACGCGGTACTCGAACGTCGCTGCTCTCCAATAACGCGGGCGTCTCCTTCGACAGTGTCCGGCCTGAAGTTGCGGCAGCTCGCCCGGTGATCTGCCGCATGTCTTTCGGCGGCGTCGGTCACTTCGTTTGTCTAGCGGGCGCCTGGGCGGCGCCGAACGGCACCCGCTACGTTCTCGTGTATGACCCCTGGTCTGCTCGAGCTGGACACAGCGTAAGCGCGGAGTGGGTGGCCCACGACCAGTTTATCGCGCAGTATCATTCCGGCACTTCCGTCGGCCGCAACACTCATGCTTGGGCGATCAGGAACTCTTAATGTCGATTTCGATGTCTTCTCCGCCATCGTCTGCTGATGCGACGCTGACGGCGTTCCTCCAGACGGCTCCTGGTTCCGTCGCCGACACATGGTACGCCTACAAGCCGCTTCCCCTGTGCACGGTCCCGCTCGAGGCGGCGACAGAATCGCGAGGGGAGCTCCCGGACCGCCTGTCAGTCTACGGCTGGCGCTACTTGGTCCGAAGCGGCGAACTCATGGGAGTAGCCGACGTCCACGAGGATGGTGACCATTGGCTGGTCATGCGGTTTGCCACGGGGGAACCCGCTTCAGCTTTGGCTCGCGCCAGCTGCGCGGCGGAAGCGACAAGCCACCCGGAGGGTGAATACGAAGCTATGATCCTCGACTGGCGCGAGCTTGGCATCAACGCCCTGTACCTGAGAGGCCGCGCGATCGATGACCTTGTATTCGATGTCTGGACTGGAATGCCCTCACCGCAAACAGCGCGCGAGTTCTGGGCCGGAGCCACAATGAACGCAGCCCTCCTCAAGTCTTCTCGTGCCGAGCAACAAAGCCGAGATTAAATCGCTTTGAAGATTGAGCAATTCACGTGCGTAATCTGCCACGGCTTCCGCGACGGATAATTGGCAGCAACAAAGCAGTGATCCGGCCCTGGTCCTGGCGTCCACATATCCTTCCTACTCTGCGACGACCTTCTTTGATTTGGGGTTAGGGGCGTGGGTTCACTTCTCTCGACGCTGCAGATCAGGCGATCGAGTCAGACTGGTTCCTGTTCAGGGTGAGCATGCGATCCAAGATGTCCACGTCGCGGGCGTCGGCTGGAAGGTCAATTGCCTTGAACAAAGCCCTGTCGAAGTCCTGACGGATGGACCGACGTTCTTCGATCGGCCTCTGGGGATCTCCACCCCGCCGCATCAGATCGAGGTTCGAATGCCGCTCCGCAAGGCGCTCCAGCTCGGTGTTCCGATTGCTCAGCCTGAGTTGAGCCAACCCGGTGGCGTCGTCACGATGGATCTGGAATGCATCTGGGAGCGGCATGGTCTCGAACGTGCCGCTGACCGAGAATCGCGACAGCCAACTCGTGGAACGAGACATGGTCGCGCGCGCCCAAATTGTGAAAAGTCGCGAACCGAAGAGAATGGGGACGGCTGCGTCTCCGTCAAGAATGAACATCCGCTGCGCAGGAACCGTGCCGGGCTCAAGCTCTGCAAGCTGCGTAGGCAGCCGCCCATCCTCAAGAACGAATCGCCTCACACCCGGACCCGGTTCCGTCCACGCGATCCGAAGGTCGGACGGGCGTTTCTGACCGCCGACGGCCAATCGTTCTCCTGCCTCCTCAAGCAGAAAAGCGATCCTCGCAGCCCATGGACCAGCTGAGTCGATCTCCGACGAAACCGCGACCCTCGGGAACGCAACTTCCGCGATCTGGCCGCCGTCGATCCGGGGCCGATATCCGCGGACCAAGCCTGATAACTGTGATGTATCATAAAGGGAATGCAGCGCATCCACTTCCTCTGCCGGGAAGCGAACGACATCGCGAGGATCTACCCCGCGAACTGCAAGGCCACGATTGGCAGGCAGTCGCTTCAGACGCGGCAGCCGTAGCTCACGGGGCAGCCCGAATGCCTTTCCGGATATGAATTCGGAAATCGTCTCCCGGTCAGTGTAGCGCACGATCGTGTAATCTTCCTCTAGAGCAGCCCGCACCCCCTTCAGCGATGGCGCCTCGGCCGTTATGATAAGGCTGTCCCTGCCACCCACGTTAAGACGAGCCGCCAAGGTCCGCGCCCGGAGTGAGCGTGCAACCCTCTCCGGGTAGGGAGCTCGTGCCCGAGAAGCCGGGCCCAGCCGAACGTCGGATCGCCGAATCGGCCTGGCGGCCGGTACCGAATTCCCGGCCAATCCGATATTGGACACGACCGCCTCTGCGAAGCTGGCGAAATAGCTGTCGAACGGCCGCAAAGCTGCGTACCCGCGGGATACTCCGTCCTGGGCTTTTGCGAGCGGCTCCAGGTTAAACTGCATCGTCAACGCGTCGAAACCTTGGGCGGCCAGCCCAAACCGGGAAACTTCGGAGACGAGCCCCAGCTCCGGGTCACGTCCTTTGAGGTCCCCCTTCCCCAGCGCGTGCGAAATTACCTGCAAATCGCCGCCGGGCTTGAGCTGGAGAAGCTTCGCTCTGAGCCGCGAGTGAGTAGCGCAAAGCAGAGCCGAACCGACGATCGTGTCTGCAATCCGGCGATCGATCGCGCGCCAAGGGTTCCCGGTCCAAAACGGCGAACGAGCAAGCGAGGTGTCTATAACGGCATGACATGGGAAGGATACTGGGGCCACAGCCGCCAAGTCAGCCAGAACTCGTGAAGGCTCGAGCGTGGGCAGCGCCGGAGCAAGCAGATGGACCGCCGCGTCAGCCCCCTTGTGATGTATCACCTCTGCCGCGAAAGCCTCGAGGCGCCCCTGCATAACGACTTCGTCATCCAAGAGCCAGACGACGGCTCCATAGCCGGCAGCTGAGACGTCCAGCTGGTCGTCACTCATCACGTCGATCACTGATGCTCCGTGCGGCGCATCTGACAGAAGTCCGCCCCCACTCCGCACAATCCACTTCCGCGCAACCATCCCCGGCCCGATGACTGGTGCCCAGTCAGGCCGGGAGATATGACGCGCGATCGCCCGAGCTCGAGGGCCCGAGGAAATGATCAAGAGTTTGAGTTCAGGCGCGCTTCCCTCACCCTTCGGCCTAACGCCATCGCCGGTAGACGAGCTGATATCCCGCTCCTGCGGCGACGCTCCCGCTTCGATCTGCGTGACGGCGAGATCCATCGGCATCGCGAGGCGGCGGCCCAGCCGGCGGATCTGCTCCCGCAACAGATCGATTTCCTCCGGAGCAAGGGAACTGCGAAGGGTCGCCGGGAGTGACACGCTGAGGCGCTCGGGTGTCTGAACGACGTCTACGTTGTGAGCTTCCATCGCCAATGCTGGTGTGACGAGGGTTGATGCGAGCTGACGCCGCACCGCCAGTCGCGACTGGGACACAAGAAAATCCCGACGCCACCTGCGGGCGACGTCCGGGCCGTGCACACCTTCAACGTGCCGACGAGCCGCCTCGGCGAGTTCGGGCACCCCGTCCTCATTGGCCGAGAGTGCAAGGTCGAGGACGGACAATGGTATAGCGTCCACGAGGTGACTGAGGCTCGGGCGCAGTTCTTCCCACAGCTCAGACGGCGTGCCGACCCAAGGTTTACCCCCCCAGATAAATACATCCAACCACGGATCGCCGATGCGAACCCACTGCTGCAGCGCCTCCGGGAGCGACAGGACACCAGGAGCGTCATACTGCTCGAACCCCGAGACGCTACCCGTGTGATCGCCCTCGATGGAGCATCTGGCAACGTGCCACGTGTTCGCCCGCGGGCGGACCATGTAGCATGGTAGAGCGAACCCCGACCGACAAAGCGGCACGTAGCCGGCGACGAGCAACTCTTCGAGCGAGTCGTCCGCCATTACAGCCAGCCCCTTCCCCGGAACCACTCCCGAGCGATCGTCGCGATGACATCTTGGAACTGATCAGGAGTCGTATTCGGCTGCCAATCGTACGTTTCGAAGGGAATCCCGAGATCTGCCAGTCGCCTCATCACCCGGCCGTTCGGACCAGCCTGATCCTCGAGAAACTGCTTCGGGAGAATTGCGAGGAGCACGTTGCCCTGCAGGTCAATATCGTGATCGACGGCCACCTCTACGGCCGAAGCACGCTTGTCGTGCTGGTTGCTCCCAGCGCGACCCATGCGCGCGACGTCGACGTAGCCTCGGGTGACGCCCTCGTGCAGCGGCACATCTTTGAGGATGTCACCGCGCAGCCGGCCGTCGAAATATGCCTCGCGTGTGCCAAAGGCCCACTCGACGTGCCGCGAGGCAGCGGAGAGCGTCGGCTCAAGCTCGTAGTCCTCCAGCGGAACAAGGGGGTCGGCCTGATCCGCGAAGAACCCTCTGGCGGCAGCGCCGGTGTCAAACGGGTACACGTGAAATGGTGGGTCTGCCGCCTCGGGGCGCAGAACGAAAACCGCAGGAAACCGATTGAGCTGGTGCGACTTGTCCGCGCCGCGCGGGCTTCGGTAGAGCGGCAGTAGGGCGAAAAAATACAGCATCTGGCGTGCGAAAGTGTCGCACCTGCTCGTCTCCAGCTTACCAGCCTTCAGAATCTCGCCCGCAGTGAAGACAGCCGTGGCGTGGACAAGCGGCAGCCCGTCCTGCGCTTGCATTCCAGAGGCTCGCTCGCGCAGCTGACGATCGCCAGTTCCGGCCTTTCTCCTCCGCATCCCCGGCCCCCGACCACCGCCTCCTCCCACCTTCAGCTCTCCTTCACTACGCGCCACGGCGGCTCCGCTCCCCCAAGGTAGAGCAGATAGGCCACATCCTCCAGGGACTCGGAGTCCCGCTCCGCCCGGACAGCTGTGGGCGTGCGCAACCTCCGGCGTCCGATCCACATCAGCAAGAACGTCAGCAGCTTGCACGCTGCCGGTTCCAGAGAAGAGGTCCATCCGCTATGACTCGAGACGAAGGGGAGGAAACTCATGGCGGTCTCGCGCACCGGTCTCTGGTCGAGCAACTGATGGCTAAGGCCACAGCCGCCGAGCAGAACGAGCTCATGGCGCGAGTCCGGGAGCGAATGGCGACCCTCGGCCTGTCCGCCAAGGCGGCAGCAACGCTCATTGGGATCGGAGCCGCCACGCTTCAGGACCACCTGAAAGGTGAACACGTCCGCAGCGATTCCGCACGCAAGTACGTGGACTGGCTTGCCGGACGAACCTACTCCTCCAACGTGTTTGCCTTGCCGACCGCGGAGCGGCAGACCGCGGTCGACGTTGATGAGGAAGCGCTTCCCCCTCCTCCGGCCATGCCTCGCCTCGTCGTCGATATTTTCTCCGGATGCGGCGGCCTGAGCTTGGGGTTTGACCTCTTGGACAACGGGCGGCAGTTTCGCACCATCCTCGCGTTGGACAACCAGCCGGCGCCGATCGCCACCCTCAATCGGAACGCCGCGCTGCTCCGGCACGGAGATGGGCGTGTGGGGCGCGTCACCGATCTGACCGAGTTTCTGAACGGACCAGAGTTCCTCGCCTTTTACCTTCAGCACGTTGCCGACACGATGGACAATCGTAAGCTTCGTAAGGAGCTGCACGGGTTGCGGGGAGGCAGGTTCCCGCTGTTTCTCGATGCGGTCCAGGCGATCGACCGACAGTTCTTGGATCAGTTGAACCGAATCCGGTCTCAACCCGAGTGGACCGGGGCAGTGGAACGCCTGGACCGGCGCGCGATGAACCAGACGTCAGTGCTCGCCTTTCACGACAGGCTGCGACTGCCGCGCCCATCTTCTACCCTGGCATCGCTGTTGCGCGTAATATGGAGTGAGCCGGCGGCGGAGCGCGCGGCAACACCAAGACAGAAGACTTCGGAACCATCCGAGTGGACTGCACTCGCCGCAGCGGAGTGGGACGCGCAGGCCGAGGCAATACTGGGCCGCGAGCATGTCCCTGCCCGGGGCCAACTCTCGTCCTCGTCTCGTCGGCTGGCTTCATTCGCAGCGTTTCTTGAACTCCCGGTTATGGGTGACGTGCGAGAGGCGTGGATCTGCTGGAGAGCTCATCGCCTGGAAGCGAGGACGGAGTTGTTCGGCGACGAGCGGTTCGCGGAGGATCTTAACTGCCTCTACGCCGGCTCAGCACCTGTCTCTGTTCTGGTCGGCGGCCCCCCGTGCCAGGGCTTCAGCCGCATCGGCCGCGGCAAAATTCGGAGCCTTCGCGATGCCCGCGTCCATGCTCATTCCGACGACGCCGCTGGCGACGCGCGTAATAGGTTGTTCGAACAGTACGTGATGGTGCTCGGCGCGCTTCACCCGGAGGTGTTCCTGTTTGAGAACGTCGCCCACTTCAAGTCTGTAGTAAAAGTGGGCGACGAAGCTTTCCTTGCGACTGATCTCTTGGTCGACGCCATCAGCGGCATCTCAAACGGCGCAGTGAGCTATGACGTGTCCACGAAGGTGATCGACGCATCACGGCACGGGGTCCCCCAAAACCGGCAACGCTATTTCATGGCCGGTGTCCGACGGCGCGACGGCGGCGATTCTTTACAAGGGGACGCTGCCACATGTCTGCAGCTACCGCGGGCGCTGGAAGCGCCGCTGTCGTTGGCACTAGCCGCATTACCCTCCCCTTCTGTGGTGGGCGGCGAGTTGAACGCCAAGACGGCGATGAGCTCGCCCCACGTTCTTGAAGCGGATGTTGAGGCAAGACATCCTTACGTCGCCTGGATCAGGCAGATCCAGCCGGGAAGCACGCATCCACCCACTACCGTCGACGGTCACGCGTGCAGGGTGCCGCGGCGCGACGATGCCGCCTTGTTCGCGCTGATGGGCCCAGGACGGCGCTGGATGGACTATCGGGCCGACGAGTCTGACACACTGGGCGCGCTCCGCGGCACGCTGGAGGCCCTGCTGGAAATTCCGGATGAGCTACTCGAACGCATTCGGGCCGATGGAGCTGATCTGCCCGCCCGGCGCGACCTCCTTATGCTGTACGCGCGGCTCGATGGCGCGCTTCCACTCAGGCTCCTGCTCGAGCAAATTGGTACGCGGCTCGGTGCCCCTCACCATCTCCTTGGCCCGAACTATCTCGCAAAACGCGACGGGAACCATGGGGATTGGGTCGCCAGGATGGATCCCACTCGTCCGGCAAAAACGATGGTCAGCCATATGGGCAAGGACACCTACGCCTACGTGCACCCCTGGGCTGCCCGCACGATCTCCGTTCGCGAGGCGGCACGCATTCAGGCGTTCCCGGACTGGTTCGCGTTCGGAGACGCGGCACTCACCGAAGCATACAAAATGATCGGCAACGCGGTGCCGCCCATGCTCAGTCGGCTGATTGCGAGCCGAGTTGCACATACGCTGCGCAGACGCGAGGCAAGCGCAACCGTTCGACCGATACGGGCGTGAGACCGCGTTCACGGCGGTCCGTGCGCAGGCATTCGCCGGCAAAGACATTGCGCGCCCCTTGCACCCGACCCTCGCGACCGCGAAATAGGAACTGCGCGATCGCGGCGCGCTAGGGGTATGGATTTGTCGGATCAAGAACCACGGTCGGCGACGGAAGCGTTCCGACCGCGCGCGCGCCTGCTTCAGATCCTCGGCGACCAACTCATCGGCTCACCGCGCCTCGCCGTCTTCGAGCTCGTAAAGAATGCCTACGATGCGGATGCCAGCAAGGTCACTGTGCGCATCCTGGATCTGGAAGCTGGCAGCACGCGGATCGAGGTCAAAGACGACGGCTCAGGCATGTCCTTCGAGACCATTCGTGACATCTGGCTGGTACCAGCCGATGATCACAGGGAGCGGCAAAGGGCCGAGGGCCGTCGCTCCCCGAAATATCATCGGCTGCCTCTGGGCGAAAAGGGAGTCGGCCGCTTCGCGGTGCATAAACTCGGCGAATGGATCGAACTCGTCACGCGCGCCGCCGGCCAGAAGGAGTGCGTCGTCAGAATCGACTGGCGCGAACTGATGCGGAACCGACTCCTCGAAGACGCTCTGGTCACCGTAACCGAGCGCGACCCGGAAGTGTTTACGGGGGACCGGACAGGGACGCGGATCCGAATCAAGGATCTGCGGGAGCCAGAGTGGACGCGCCGGGACCTGCGAGAACTGTGGCGACAGCTTACGTCGATCACATCGCCGTTCCGGGATCGCGATGACGTCTTCGAAATCAAATTAAAGGCGCCGGACCGGCGGGACTGGCTGGAAGACCTGCCCGACGCCCGCGCTCTGATGAAGCAGGCGCCCTGGCGATTCACGTTCAGCTTCGACGGCAACAGGGTTGACTGGAACTACGAGTTCCGAGGCTTGGCGGGATCAGCGATCGAAGCGCGCACAGCCTGCGGCAACGAGCATCTTCAGGTGCTCGCGCCAGCTCAGCCCGATGACCTCGATCCAGCGGACATACGCCCCAGACGTCGGTTGACGAAGGTTGTCGCCGACCAGTCGACACTCAGCGGTATCGGCCCCGTGTCGGGCACGTTCCATATCTGGGATCGGGACAAAGCCACGATGTCGCAGTACCCGAACACGAGGCTGATCGAACGCTTTCTCGACCAGAACGGCGGAGTACGCGTCTACCGGGACGACATCCGGGTCTATAACTACGGCGAGGAGGACGACGACTGGCTCGGCCTCGACATACGACGCGTCAACGTGCCGACGCGGAACATCAGCCGTAACATCGTGGTAGGAGCCGTAGACCTGCAGCTCTCGCAGAGCACGGAGCTGCGCGAGAAGACCAACCGCGAGGGTTTCGTCCTGAACGACGCGTACCAGCGCCTCAAGCAGGTGGTGCTCGGCGCCGTCGCGATAGCGGAGACTGAGCGCCAGAAGGACAAAGTCAAAATGCGCCAACGCATCGGCGCTGCGCCGACCGGTCCTAAGGGAATCACGAAGCCGATCGAGCAGCTCCGCCGCCAGGCGCGGAAACACGGCGTTGCCGATCAGCTCGAGCCGTCCATCCGGCGCATCGAGCGCGATTACGACGAGCTTCGCGACAGCTTCTTACGCGCGGGCATGTCCAATGTCGGCCTCGCAGTAGTCTTCCACGAGGTGGAGCGAGGAGTGGCAGTGCTCCACCGCACGATCACGTCGGGCGGCTCAGTGGAGCAGGTGAGGTCCCAGTCGGGCCAGCTGCAGGCCGTCCTCGAGCAGTCCACCCGCCTGCTCCGGAAGAACGAGCGAGACGTTCACAAGCTGCGCGACCTAGTGGTCGGCGCGCGCGATCTCCTGTTGCCGCGGTTCCGCCATCACCGGATCCGGTTGGACTGCCCGGTGCTGCATGACGAGAGCAATGAGGTGAAGGGCGTCTTCGCCTTCAACCTGGCACTAGGCGCTCTCACAAACCTGATCGACAATGCCATCCACTGGCTGAAGGTCGCCCATCCGGAGGAGAGCGGCGAAGAGCGTCGATCCATTTATCTGGATGTAGTCGCCGACTGGGACGGCCAGCCGGCGATTGTAATCGCCGATAACGGCACCGGCTTTCGAGACTCTCCCGAGGAGGTCGTGCAGCCATTCTTCAGCCGCAGACCCGACGGGATGGGCCTGGGGCTATACTACGCCAACATGGTCATGCAGATAAACGACGGCCGTCTGGATCTGCTGCCCGCCAGCGAGATCGACGCTCCAGAGGGGTTCGACGGGGCGGCTGCCGCCCTGGTGTTCAAAGGCGTCGGCTGATGTTCACCTCGGGACGCTACGTCATTGTCGACGACGAACGGGACCAGCTGCGACTGCTGGTCGATTCCCTCCACGCAATCGGGGCGCCGTGCGTCGGTGTTCATTATACCGGCAAACCCCTCGACCGTGCGGCGTTCGCAGGCGTACGGGTGCTGTTCTCAGACCTCTTCCTGCTCCAGGGCGTCACGCAGCCGATGCTCCAGTATGCCGCTTTGGAGGGCATGCTGCGGGCGAATGTCGATCCGGCGACGGGAGGCCCGTACCTCCTCATCATCTGGACAACCCATGACGAGAAGGTCGAGGGGCTGCGAGATTATCTGCGTGAGAGGCTCGATCCCGCCCTCCGTCCTTTAGCGGTCCTGACCCTGGACAAGAACGACTTCCTGGATGGGCAGCCCGGCCTTGCAGCGGCGGTCCACGAACGCGTGAATTCCTCGCCCCAGGTTCGGGCGCTGGTGGCGTGGGAAGCAGATGTGCTCGCGGCCGCAGGCGCGACGCTGGCCGCCGTTACGGACCTGATCCCGGCTGAGCAGCGTGACGTGGATGGATTTTCCGCTCTGCTCGATGGCGTGCTGTCTCGTCTGGCGGTCGCGTATGCCGGCAGGCCGAACGTGGAGCCGGATCGGCGCGGCGCCATTAACGGGGCCTTGGTCCCTATTCTCGCCGATCGTATCGCGAATGCGCCGGCGAGACCCGAGTTGGCGGGAATTTGGGGCGCGGCAATAACCAAACACCAGGCCCTCCCGGCGATTGACGACGTTCAGGCCGGTCGAATGAACCGCATGCTCCACGTAGCCATTCCGCCGGCCGAACCAGTTTCCTCGACCGACTGGGGCGCGGCGCTCCTTCTGCCAGGCGACGAACGTGCAGACGGTCCGATGCTCGAGCGCTTCGGTATGAAGTACCCTGAGTTGTTGAGTCAGGTGTTCCGCGTCCAGAAGGCGGACAGGGTGCGATGCACACCCGTGCTGGTGCGTGTCGGCGCCGTCTGCGATTTCGCGCAGAGGAAGCCCGGCCCCCTCCCTTACCTCCTTGGGCTGATCGTCCCTGCAGACATCGCCCACAAGGACATCGTGCAGCTAAAGTCGGAGATCGCCTCGCCGTTGCTCCTGCTCAAGGAGGCCGATGGCCCCGTTCGACTCTTGGTCAACGCGCGGTTCCAAATCTCGCTCGTGTCGCCACCCGCCAAGTTCACGCCGCTGTTCCGCGTCCGCGAGCAGCTACTCACGACAATTATCGCGCACGCGGGCGAGTACCAGACCAGGCCGGGCGTGGTGAAGCTCCCAGAGTGAGCATGCGAAGCCTCCCTGCCCTACGCAGGGCTACCGAACCGGATCGGCTCACCCGTGAGGCGCGAAGCCGCAACATGTCCCGGATTCGCGGCCGGGACACAAAGCCAGAACTGCTGGTGCGGCGATTATTGCACCGTGCTGGATTTCGCTATCGGCTGCACCAGCGGACGCTGCCTGGCAGACCAGATCTCGTGTTGCCGCGATGGCGGGCGGTCTTGTTCGTCCATGGTTGCTTTTGGCACGCGCACGACTGTCCGAATGGAGTGCTCCCCGCCACGCGGAGGGAGTTCTGGACTCGTAAGCTCAGCGCGACTCGGTCCCGGGATCATGAGCAGGCTCGCCTCCTCCTCGATGGCGGATGGCGCGTCGGGACGGTGTGGGAATGCGCGATTGTCGGGCGTGGGCAATGGTCAGCCGCCGAACTCTTGTACGAGCTGGGGAGCTGGCTGGCGGGCGAGGAAGCACATTTGGAAGTGCGCGGCCGCTTGTGAATTCAAGGCATCCCTCGTCCGTGAATCACTCCCGGTCGGTCCGAGGCCGGCTCCCTCCGGCCGCGCCTACACGTATCGCCTTGTCCATCGTGAAAGCGGGCATGGCGGGCAACGCACTCGTGTCGCGCTTCCGACCGTGGCAATGAGAGGGAGATGCCGCAGGAAACATCTAAACTCGACAGGCTGATCAAGGACGTCGCGGCCCGCTATCCGCACACGCTCCGCATTGGAAGAGCGTTACTGCTCGTGCTGCTGATCTTAGTGTCGCCAACCTTCCTCATTGCGCACCGCGTGAAACCCATCGACAAGGAATGGCGTTCTATTATTCTAGTCGCACTGAATCTATTGTTCTTGATCATTTCATTATCCACGGTGGCTGTGCTTATTTACCTGGGGAACAGCTTGTGCGCCGTGAAAGTGCACGCTTGGAGTCCTCTTTTGCTCTGGGCATGGTACCTCTGGTCGCGGTGTGCCGAAGTGCTCATCGCCTTCTATCGAGACGCGATGGATCGACTGACCGGAAAGCCCGCGGCCAGCGATCTGACGGCCTCGTGGCGCGTGTGGTTGGCCCTGAACAGCTACTTGGAGCTGATCATCGATTACGCGCTGCTCTACGCTTTGCTTCCGGGCCACATGTGGAAGGACGCGCCTACCAAGGTCACTGAAGTGCTCTGGATCAGCGCCTCTACGATCACCACCAGCGGTAGTGGAGGCTTCACGTTGACGCACTGGCTGCCGCAGTTGCTCTCGACCTTCGAGATCATCGGCGGCGTGATCCTGCTCGTCGTCTGCTTCGCCCTTTACACGGGAGGGAGAGGAGACGCGCGTCCGTCCTGAAGGCCGTCCGAAGTTAAAGCACCAAATTTGCTACGCCGCATCCCAAAATTCGCGGCGGAGGCTGCCGTTTTCAGTCTGTGGGAAGCGGCGCACGGACATCAAAAGACGGGATCACTGTTTTGTCCGGAGCCGCAGCGCGCGCCATCAGCCCGGCAACTCCACGGGTTCCCTCCGTGAGCTTTCCGACATCTGCCGCTGCGCCTCCGAAGGCGGCATCATAGACATGCTCCGCCAGCAGGGGATTGGTGAAAATATGAGTGAACGCGTCAACGGCGACCATCGTGCGCACTAGGGGAGGAAGAACTGAATCCTCGTCGCCGCGGTCTCGCGCCTGGGCGATGAGGCCGACAGGGAGTTCGATGCGTTCGATGCTGCCATAGAGCCTTGTCAGGTCGGCGGTGGCTCGTTCATCCCCGCCGACCAACTCCGCTATGCTCTCCGGTGGCTTTCGGCTGAAATGCTCGCAGTAGGCGACAAACGGCTGCAGCTCGAAAGTCCTCGCCATATCGAGAGACGCCATCTCCGCTTTCCACAGCCACTCAGGGGTGTTGTAGAGCTGAATACGGCCAGCGTGCTGGGTAGATGCCGCGTTGATGCACCGTTCGACACCGTGGGCTTCCAGCAGCGCGTTGTTGAATCGATACTCCTCGTGTGAGTAGCTCCGCCCATCCAAGTCGAGCTTCTCGGGAACGAGGCTGTGCCACCTGTACAGCAGATTGAACTCAAGAGAGATGCGGTTGCTGCGATACCACGACTGCCGCTCCGCGAAGTGCTGATCAAGCTTGAAGTCGAAGCCTCTGGCGAGGTGATTTATGTAATCCTCGACGACAATCTGCAGGACATTTCGTATCATGACGACGCGGGCCGTCTCGAATAGCCGATCATCATCCCACTGAGGGTGCAGCCGCGCCAGTTCGCCTGCCACGCGGTTATGCTCGCGGACGCACATCGTCGACAGCGCCGTGTAAAGGATCGTGGAGTTTCCGCGTTCAAGGCCCGAGGCGTACATGAACCGCCAGCGCTCAGGCGTACCCGCCACCGGCAAGCTACCCTGCAGGGCCTGACGGAGGCGCTCCCCGCGATCTGGCCCTCCAGTCCCGCCTCCCTCATCGCGCAGATAACTAAGGTCGAGGAAGTCGCTGCGCACAACTCCATCTTCGTCCGTAAGCCGAGGAAGCATGTTCCTCTCCAGCCGCAAGCGGCCGCCTTTTCGCTTCCGGAGGGCCAAGGTCGTGCGTTCGTCCAGCCCATAGATTTGACAGTAATCGATCTCGTGGTTGGACGTAGTCCTCCGTCGGTCATTCGGATCTGTACGTAGAAAGCTGTCGGTGAACCACTGCGCAAAAAAGCAGAATAGCGCCGACGTGCTCCTGCAAGGCGTGAAAGTCCCTGGGCGCCGCAATAGGACGGTGCGCACGACCTCTTTGGCGCGCGGGAGGCTCGACACGTAGCCGGGTTGGGCAGGTGGAAGGTGCCGCCCCGTATACCGACGGTCGGCAAGGCCGGGCCAACTCACATACCCCGACGGAGCGAACGGTATTCTCGATGCGGTCCGGAGCGAGGGCGCAGCGGCCGGTGCATTGGGTCCCAAGGGCTTCGCCACTGGTGCCGTGGCACCTGGATCGGGGGGTCCCATGCCGATACCGGTGAAGAGGCTGAAAGGATGCGGCCTTCGCTCTTTCTCTGCGCTGACGGCGAAATTGACCTTTAGCCCCTCCGCCCAATGAGGCGCGATCCGCTCGATCAGCGGTAGAATGTATTTTTTCGCGAAGCTCTCCAGACCGGACATCTGGTTCCTCCTCGAGATCTGCGACGCAAGGGTATTCTACCATAAGAAAACGTTCGCGTCACATGCATGGTCATGAGACGGGAGTAGAGATTGCAGGCCTCCTGCAATCCGACTTCACTCTCTAACGTCGCCGGGTTCTTTCCGATCCGTCTTGGCCACTCTCAGTGCGGCTGCGGTTCCTCTTACTCCGGACTACGGACGACGCACCAACTCCGGCGCATGCTGCTCGACCAAGTTCAGAATACTGATGGCCGCCTCGACCTGCTTCGCGGAGGGCTCCTTGCGCCACTGCTGGGCTGCCATCCCGGAAAGCGTCGTCGCGATGCCTGACTGTCGCCAGTGCAGCAGCCCAGTGCGTGAACCCCATTCGGCGATCGACGTCCACCGGCCGGCGTCGAGAGTCTTCACACGAATCGCCCCGAGGAGATCCGCCGAAGGTGCCGCGCCGGCGGCATCCGGCATCAGGTCCACGGCTCGAGCGCCCGCACCGAACTCGGCCGGCAACGGCATGGGCATCGTCAACTCTATTCCCGACATCTCGGTCCAGCACTCCTCCCGCTTGAACCACTCCGTGGGATTTCGCTGCCGTGAGTCCGCGCCGCGGGTAAGCGCATCGCGAACCGGAACTGCCCAGCCTCTCATCATCGCCTCCAGCTCGGGCGACACAGCCTGAGCATTCCAGACCCGTTTCAGGTCCAGACGGCCCGATGATCGCGCAGACAGCAAAGAGACCAGATACGCTACGACGTTGGCGCGGAAGGCCGGAATCCCCTCCCAGCGAACCACTCTTTCCGCGGCCTGCCATAAAATGGCGACCGCGACCACGTCCTGATACCACTGCTGATCGGGCTCCCAGGCAAGGCCGTTGCGCCGCCGAAGGTCCTCCATCAGGTGAGTGAAATTTTTCTGCCCCCCAAGGCTGACATGATGGGGCCTCCTGCCCCAGGCGTTCAGGAATCTGGCCACGTCGACCTTCGAGAATCGAAGTTCCTTCGGGGTCTGCCTTTGAAACCTGGCCCGCCGGGCTGGCGTGTCGCCCTCACGATTGAGTTCGACCTCATACTGGCCTCGCGCCCGCTCGTAGAACCAGCGGCGATCACCGCCCGGGCACCAAGTAGAGCGCGACAAGCGCTCGACAGCTATGTGGAACGGCTCGTTGGCAGAGAGGTCTGCTTGCTGCATCGGGTTCTGCGTGTTTGCGAAGCGCGAGATGCGCTTGACCATCTCCTCGCGCACACCGGAGCCGACTATGACCACCTTCGCTGCCACGGCGAGGCGGGAAATATCAGCACCCAGGCGACGAGCGGCATCGTGTATCGTCGCTGTCGTTTGACCGCCGTTCACAATCTGCACGTTGACGAGCTTGGCGATTGCCTTGCCCACACCGGGCACGAACTGCTCGTAAATCGATTCCGCAGTGATCACGATCCCGTTGTTGTAGGCGAGGAAGCGATCAGGTTCGCTGAGGGCCGTTTCCCTGATGCCCTTGTTTACCTTGCCTCTGACCGACAGGAAGGAGCGCACGTTGAACTCAAGCAGCCCCGCCCCGTGCTCCTCATACAGATCCGCCAGAATTTGGCCGGGCATCATCATGAGCAGCGTGGAGTGTTCCGTACCGGCGTCGAGGCGCAGAAACGGCTGACTGCCGAATGAAGAGTTCTCGAAGTCAACGTCGATCGGCTCTCCGTGGCCTTCGACCGACAGGCTTCGGGTGAGGCGGGGCAGATCCCACACCTCAATCTCCGCGGGAAGTTCGGCGACGGTGCGTCGCGGCATCCTCCTAGCAGCAGAGACCGCATCCGTTGCGATGAAGATGCGGACCCGGCGGAGCCTGCCTCGAACTGCGTAGATCGCCGCCAGCATCGCCGCTGCTTCGCCGCTGGCATCGCCGCTGACATCTGACTTAAGAGCCAATTACGCGAACCGACCGGCCTGTCCTGCCAATCGATCGAGATCCTCTGCCCGGAGCGTGCGGAGGTCGTCGGCCGAGCCTAGCTCCGTCGCGATCAGGTCCAACGTGTCGCGCTCGCCTCCAATTCCATAGCCCGTGACCCGCCCAAGTCCACGGCCTGCTGGTCCTTCCCAGAGCGCGACCTGACCGTCGTCAATCCTGCCAATCTCGATCAGATGATCGACGACGAGACGCGTGAAACGCTCGGCCAACCGATCGCCAGTCGGCGCATCAGCGCCTTCTCCAAGCGCGTCGTGCAGCCGACGCAGATCGTCCGTCAGGTCCTCAGCCATGGAAATGAGCCTATGGCCGCCGATGTGCCCATGTCGAGCCGGTCAGCACTGTGACGAGGCGCGATGCCGCTCGCGCTGCCTCGCCCTCAACGAGAACCGCTAGCTCGTGGTTACGCAGCAGGCCATTACCCGACCAGTTTGGAGAGCCGATAAGTGCCCTTCGCTCGTCTGCCACCACCACCTTGGCGTGGAGTTCGTGCCACTCAGGGCCGTCCCAGCTCCATATCTCCAGACGGGCATCAGAGCGAGCGAGGCGCTCGATGGGGCCCGTAGCAGCGCGCGGTTGCTCGTCCCAGCGGTTTGCCACGAGGAGCACGCTGACCTCTCTTGAGAGCGCATCGGCCACCCACGCCTCCGGCAGATCGAAGGCGGCGCCTCCGAGTGCGTACGCGGAGGCCACAATGCGCCGCTCCGCGCCGGCGAACAGGTCGTGCAAACCCGTTTCGATCGAGCGAACACCGGCGCCCACCCACTCCGAACCAGAGGCGAAGAGCGCAGCCGTCATCGTGCAAGCAGCACGTTGCGGTCCAGCGACATGTTCCGGTGCTCACACGAGGTTTCGGATTGAAAAAGGCATGCGTAGCAGGCCGCGCCGTTTACCCGATCGCGCCCGAACCGCTCGCGCCCGCAGAGTGGATCGTTCGAGCAGGAGTCGAGATTGCTCAGCGCCCCTTCGAGTATCGCGCGGAAGGCAGGTACAAGCGACACCAGCCCACCGAGAGTACCGTCGCCGCCCGGCTGAACCGTGTAGAGGAGAACGCCGCCAAGAGGCCGCATTCCAGGGGCTCGTTCGAGAAATACCCGCTCGCGAAGGGCTGCGGACGAATAACCGCAACTCAGGGAAAGCGAGCCGATCAGCCGGTGCGAGAGCGTGTGCAACCACACGAACGCCGGATCGAGCTGAAGAGGATCGGCCGCCCAACCTGCGGCTGGCGCCGCGGACCAGGCGGCGGCCGCATCCCCGCTTGTCGGCACCGGCGCCGGGACGCCGGAGGCGTCGACGAGATCGATGAAAATCCCCTCACCAAAAAGTTCGGCGCCAGGATACCAGGCGTCACGATCGAACCAGGCGCGGCGATCGACCGCCGCGCCGTCGAGACGCCGATACCCCGTCTGGGCCATGACTACTCGGAGGCGGCTCACGGGCGTCACCCGGAACCGCGCTACATCTGTGATATCGAAAATCCTGACGTCGTCCCGGACCACCTCGAACTGCGCCGTCGCCGAACCTGGACGCAACGGGTAGCCCTCGGCCGCGGCATCACGAAGTCGATGATACTCGTCGAGCCGCATCTCTGCTTCTGTGCGGGCATCGTTGGGCCGCATGACTTCCTCAAGAGCGCGCATCACCTCACCCGGCGGGTGTGCAAGGATGGCGTCGACCGTATGCCGGCTGAGGTTTCCCGTTTGCGACGCCTGCTCGAGCAAATCGCGAAGCGCTTCAAAGGATGAAGGCCGCATCACCGAAAAGAGCAGCCGCAGAGGCCGCTTGTCCAGCAGGCGGTGAAGCTCCAGCGCCGCTGGCGGAATTGTAAGCGCAGTCACCGTCTCCGGGATGAAGACGTTCGAAGCCCCCCGCTGCACGATTCGCCCTCGGGATTGACAAGGTGGACGCGCCGCACCCGATTCTTCGGGAAAGTCACCGGAACAGCGCCATTCCCTGGCATAAGCCAGACCAAGATTGGCGGCCTGCCGGCAGTTCGGGCATCGGATGAGCACTGAGCCGAGTGCGCCGCCTCCGCCCTCCCATTCGAAATAATCCGGCCTGCAACTCCCATTGCACCGCCCACCCATCGACGACACCACAAAGTTCCAGTCCACATCCTGCATGTGCCCTGATGGGCAGACCTGAATGAAGCGCGTCTTCTCCGCTCCGGCCTTACGCCAGGCGTCAAATTGATTAGCGCTTGCACGGCACTGTGGGCACGTCCGAGCGTCGCCAGTGGTCTTGCGATAGAGAACAGAGTGCCGAACACACAGCGACCACTTCGGGAAAGGCGAGGTGCGGTAAACGCCGCGGCTGTCCTCCACGCCGAGTTCCGCGTTGGAGGGCACGGCCACGATCTTGGCTCCGTCCAAGAGGCCGTCTGAAAGGCGGCGCTCGACGATCTCGTGATCGTCCGGGCTTACGTCGTCGAAGATACCCGACCATTCCAGGCCGAGAATGATCCGTGGGCCCTCGACGCTCTCCAGAATCGCTCCGGGACCGTAGGTGGTGATGAATTGCGAACGTCGAATTGATTGGCCGGCCAACTCTGCACCTAAATCTTGAACGTGGTGGTTTCCTCGATCGCGCGCAGACTCTGCGGCGCGCTCTCGAATGCCTGAGCCAGCGCCGCTCCGGCATGCTGCGGATCCCCCAACACCACCTCGCGGACTGGAGTCCTGACCATCGCGGATTCCCAATAAACCAGCTGATCGCGGCCGTTCGCCCGTCGCGCGAGCATCTGCCATCGATCCAACTCGGCTTCAGTCTCGATTGCGGTGATACCCGGAACGGGCCTTACGTCGTTCGGCTGCGTCTGGGATCGCCGCTCTAGAATCGCGGCAATGGCCCTGACATCAGCATCGCGTCGATGCGCTGCCATCCTGATCGCCTCGCTGTGGTACCGCTGGCCGGAAAGCCGCTGCTCGACCCGCCAGTTCGGATGCACCGGCTGATCGTCAAGGGTGGCCGCCTGGCGCAGCAGCGCGACCGCGAGCGGTCCGAGGCAGCGATCACGCGCTTTAGGTGCGAACGGCGACACTGTGATCGCCTCCACGTGCCGATACAGCGCCCGGTGATAGCCGCAGAAAAACTCATAATGATCGAGGTCACGTGGACGCGAGGCACGCAAGAAAGTTACCACCAGCGCGCCTGAGCGTCGGCCAACGCGGCCCGTCGCCTGGATGTAGCTTGAGGTGGTTTTCGGCTGCCCGTGAACAACCATCAGCCCGAGGCGATCAATATCGACACCGGTGCCGAACATGGATGTAGCGCAGACGACGTCGACGCCGAACGGGATCTCCAGCGCATCGAGCATTCCAGGCAGCTCAACGGAATCAACCCGACTGGAGAGCTCCATATATCCGTTGGGCTCCGTGGCTCGGGTCGAGGCGCCGTAGCGGCGGCGCATGCGGTCGGGAATGTCCTGACGGTACAGAGTCGCCGCGCCAGCGAGTTCGCGGACCGCGTTGAAATAACCAGCAAGCGTCCAGAGCCGATCTGGGTCCTCCTCGGGCGGGGCTTGGCTCGTCGTGACCGCCGACTGAAGAAGGCTCGACCAGATCCGCACGATCGGAGTTTGTGCGCCCTTTCCAGGAGAGGCGACTCCGACGTAGAGGCGACCCGCTCCGGCCTCGTCCAGCGGGTGCGGCTCCGATGTCCGCGCGAAGAAAGAGTCGTCTGCGGAGAGACCGGGTGCGGGGAACTGGGCCACTTCCCGATCGAACAAGGCGCGGACCTGCGGCGCAGCCTGGCGAACGGTCGCGGTAGATGCGACGTACTTGGGCCCCCTTCCGTCAGTTCTGCTGCACAGCGACTCGATTGCAGCCTCGTAGAGGCCCACCATGCTCCCCAGCGGGCCTTCGATAAGGTGGAGCTCGTCTTGGATTATCAAGTCGGGCGGATCGAACCCCGGAACGTTGACGTACAACGCAGCGTGGCCACCTGGGCCTCCTGGGGGATCGGGCCGGAAACTCTGCTGCTGGTTCGGCTGCCAGCCGCCAGGTCGATAATAGCCCTCAATCGAATGATAGCGTTCAACATTGCCGAAAATGCCCGCTGCGCGCGGTTCGAAGGCGAGGCGCGCGAACTTGTCAGCCGTTGCAACCACCAGCCCTGGACATTGAGCATATACCTGCTCGTCCACGGTGCACGCAGGGATCGGGATGCGGCCGAAAACCCTGGTGGAAATGCGCCCGAGAGGAAGCGGCGGGTCCTGCCACCAGCCGGAGAGCGTAGGTAGCATCGCGTGCTCGGCTGACCGGAATGACCGATCCGAGGCCGCAGCTGCTCGGGTGGCGGAGCGCAACACTGGCACATTCTCGGCCCACGCGCACTGGTTCAGCTCACATCCGGGGTGGGGACAAAGCACTTCGAAGCCCGTCACCGCAGAAGCAATGCCGTCTCTTCTTACCAGCGCATAGCCCGGTCGAGCCGGCCGGGCGCACAAGAGGTCCCCCGGAACCAGTGACGGTACGATCACGGCTTCCCACCATTCGTCAAATCGCTCCGCAGTGATGGCAGCGCCCTCAGAAACACGAAGGGTAAGGGCGGTTGCAAAGGCGTCGCCCAGTTCCGTCGTCTCGACCCCGACGAGCTCAACCCCCTGGCCGGGGGCGACAAGCCGCGAGGCGTCCACGGCTCGGCCCGCAAGAGCATGAGGAATATGAAGGCGGTGCTCGCCTTCCCGGAGACCACCGCCGGCGCCGGTCGCCTGCGGAACTGCCAGGATGGTCCGACAGCAAGGGCAGTTTACTACCTGTGCCGGCTCGCCGCCGAGATGAACCCGGCCACCCTGCAGCTGGCGAACTATCGACTGGTCCGGCCCCTGATACCCTGGTCTGGCACCCCGAAGAACGTCGATCGCGCCGAGGTAAATGTGGATCCTGTTGTCGATGCGTGCTGCGATCGTATCCATACGATTTGGCGTGACGTTGCCGCCCACCCACAGACCCGCTGAAAATCGACTTCCTCCCCAAAGGAAGGTCTCTACGCGAGGACAACCTTGGGGACGCCAGCCGACTACGCCGCCTGGATCGGCGAGGCCGTCCACGCGCAGCATCTCGCACGCGGTCACAGTCGCGAGCGCCCGCCGAAACTGCTGAATCGTAAGGAGGCGCAGCGTGTAGCGCGAGATCACACCCGTTCCACCGCCTGATGTCGAGCGGAGACGCCGATGTGCCAGCGTGAATGCCGCAAGCGCGAGATAGGCCTCCGTCTTTCCACCGCCCGTCGGAAACCAAAGGAGGTCACAGACTTCACGACCCGCATCATCCGCATTCGCCGTGGAGCGTAGGGTGATCAAAAGGAACGCGAGCTGAAAAGGTCTCCACACGAGAGGCTCGTGACGGGACCATTGCCCCTGCATCGCCATCGCGCGGTTCGCGAAACAAAATGCCAGACGGACATCCTCATCGTTCAGGAGCAATGTGATCGCGTCCTGCAGGCGATCTGCCAGTGTCTGGCAAAGACGAGCGTTCGCACGGCCCGCTTCGCGCAAGTGATCCGGCAGCGCATCAGCCCGCCGACCGAGTTCGTCCACCCACTCGCGGTACCCCGTCGCTAGGGGCGAGAGGGCTGCTTCAACAGCTTGCGGCTCCCAAGTGACGGCGAGCGTGCCCGCATCAAGCACTGGAGCACCTCGACGGCCCAACCATGCAGTCTCCGGAGCTTGCACGGAGTGGAGAGGCAGATATTCGGTTCGCAAATCGGGCGGCGAGAAAGCCGCCGCTTCATCCGGTGGGAGGACGTGCGCGTCGGTAAAGGCAAAAGGAGCCTGACTAGGTCGCTCCGCCTCCAGGTTTTGTGCATGGCGCTCCGGATCGATGGCGCGCCAGGTAGCACCGCACATGTGGCCCCGCGCGAAAGCCTCCCGGCCGGCGTAAAGCAGGTCAAGATCCTCCTCCTCCCGCGTGCCGCGAGCGGTCGCACTGCGCATCGGCAGCAGGGATGAACCATCGCTCAACAGGACGCGGATTTGAGGCTGAAATACGTGCTCCGTCGGACCCTGACGCCCCCGCTCCGTCTCGCGCCTGATGTTCAGCAACCAGACGCTCACGCGCCGATCGCCGCTGCGAAGGAGGCTGGTTTCAACCCTCAGCTCGGCACCGTCCCGCTCAAACGACCTCTGGAGCACGGCCAGGTCGAGCCAGTCCGTTACGAGGGCATCCGGTCTACGACGCCAGCCACCGTCCTCCGCCGCGTAGCGTGCCCAGGTCGCACACACCCGTACCCGCGGAGAGGGACCATCGACGACGAAGGAGAGCCCCAAGGATCTCGGTGGCTGACTTGGGTCAATCGACGGCGACGGCGGCGCCGTCCCAACGAACGACTCCTCATTCGAATCCTCTTCGCCACCGGCCGCATCGCCTAGCAGCTCTGGAGCTTCCCCATCCACGTCTGAATGAGAGGTGCCTCCGATCGGCTCCGGGCGCAGGACGCCAGTGACATATTCGGTTCGGGGATCATCCGCCAAGAGTTCCAAGGGCCCCTCCCTCGGGCCCAGCACCTCCCCACACAGATCCACCAGTGTCCTCGCGCGCAGACCCAAGCGTGCCCCCTACGTTCATCCCCTGCGGGCAAGTCTAAGGACAACCACGCGACTTTCCAGCGGTTTTGCTGCGAGGCGGGCAAACGGGCTCAACAGGCGAAACTCGGTCATCCCCGGCGGACTGTCCCCGCGCCCGTTTCGGGACCGGCGGCGGCGAAATTGGCGCTTTCGACGTGGAGCTCAGAAGGTTGATCGCAGCTTCCTCGTCGATGCTCGTTCACTAAGGGTCTGGCGGCACGAGCCCGCTATCCGACCGACAAAGGAGTTCGAACCTAGACATGGCTGAGAGTGGCGAATTTCCCCCCATCGAGGCTCTTGCTGGTTCGAACGTCGCATTGGACCCGTACGCGTCGCGCATTCTTGAGAAATGGCGCACACTCTCGCCCGAGCTCCAACAGATGGTCCCGCACATCGCGCAGTTGATCGTCGAGGGCATGGGCGGAAGTGCTGCCTGGAGGGATATGAACGGGGCGAAGCGGAATATCATGAGCTACACGGCAGCAGCGTTGTTGGCTGAAGCTCGCCAGCGGGCCAGGCATCGATCGCCAATTAGTGCCAGAAGGTCCCGCGCGACTCTTTCGTGAGCCTCAGCAAACGGCTTCTAAGAATTGCCCCGAAGCCGATTGCCAGTTGCTGCTTTCCTGGGCAGACTGCGGCTCACAGGGTTTTGCCGGGGGACTTTGCAGTGGGGAGATCATCGACCTTCTCGCATTTCTTGAGAATAACCACCGCGGCCTCTTCAGCGTGGGATCGCGCTGACAACACAATGGCTTTCTGCCTGGTCCAAGCGCACCTCGCCTCGCTGCTCGACGCGGTCCAACTAGGGCACGTGGATGCCGAAGCGGCGAGTGCAGTCCGAGATTGTCTAGAGAGCGAACTCCAAGGCCGCGGTTTTTTAGATGCGTCAACCATAGCGACCGGCAGCCCGTTCACGCCACGAGACGCATGGGCAGCCCTTGGTGCAGCGATCATCACGGCGGGAGACGTCATAAATGCGGCTACTGGGCGGGCGCACAAGCTCTCAGACACGCGGACACCCACCGCAGTTTACGAAGACTCGATCTTCGTGACGCTGGGGCCGCTTCATTACCACATCGACCTCATCCGCGCAGGCGCCTTGATTGTTGATCCGAGTTTGCGGTTCGTCTCCCAAACGAAGATCCTGAACCGCCGAGCTGACTTGCCCTTCCTTGAGAGATGCGCGCTCAGCCTGAATGAAGGGCTGAAACTACCGGAAGCACGACGCGCGTTCCTGAAAGGCGCGAGGGATCACATCGTGTGGTTGGCTCCCGAACTGGAGCGTGTCGCGGCGCTCGTCGATGCGCAATCCGGCGCTCGCCTTCCCCCGTCGGCCACTAAACAGCTGAGGGACCTTCTCGGGCTGTGGGCCGAGAACGGCCGAGTCGCGCGGCCGTTGGCGTTATTCCGGTGCGAACACACTCCGCTCTATGCGCCGAATGTCATCACTGCGAGAGGCTATGAGCGCTTTCGCCACCGTCCGCGTCGGCGCATGGCGGCGGCTCCCATGGCAGGACTGACATACAACCTGGACTGCACTCTCGCTCGACGCTACCCAGGTTCCTGCGAACTGGTCGCTGTGGGAGTGGCCATGGATCAGGTTCTTGATACGATAGCCTGCGGAATCCCGGCTCCCATCCCGAAATCTCGCTCGGCGAACGTCACCGCTCACGTGAACTACGCCGACACGACCCGAGCCGGGAGGTCATGGCGCACCATCATCCGCGAGTTGGACGCGACGATCTCGTGACGGAGTCATCACCTGAATTCCCTGAGTGGAGCGCCCGCCGTTCGCTGCCCCTCTCCGCCATGGCATCTTGGTCTGAAGCTGGCTGGGCCGAATGGTGGGCCGATGGCGTGCGGATCTGGCACTCTGACTTTCGGCCGGCAGATCGGCGAGAGGCATTCGCACCGATCCTGCTGGATGTGGAGCGGGATCTGCCAGAGGAAAGACTGCCGGACGAACTCGGCCGTTTCTACGATGAGCCAACTACGCGGAACGCAGCAGAAGCGATCGCCACTCAGAGGGCGCTGGAACGAGGAATACTACGACTGCTCAATGATCGTCATTTTATGGAATCCGCTGAAGTCCCAATGCTCGCACTTCGCATTTTCTCAGTGCTGCCGTGCCGGTCATCGGAGCAGATCGTACACTCGATTCTCGCGGCTCTAGGAAAACAGTGGCTCGACCCGGAGGCTGACGACGAACTCGTTCCAGCCCTGACGTATGCCATTCTCGAGTTTGTGGATATCACCCTTCTCGAAGACGTGCGGCTTCACTTCGAGTCTGTGCTCGCACAACAAACAGGTCACGATGCCCCACTGATCTATGGCATTGCCGTTTCGCGAGAGGACGTCCGTTCCGCACTGGCGACGTTTGAGCGTCTCTGGAGAGCGGACACGGCGTTCAGCACGCCCGACATATGGGAGGCCATCGCTGATGAGTTGAACCGCCATTTCGGGAAAGAGCGCGTCGCTGCAGAGTTGAGGCGCATCGTCTCAAACCGGCCCGGCTTGTCAGCCGAGGGAGTGGACGCACTCGTTCCCGCGATGCGCCTGGAGCATTGCTATCCGACCGGAGATCGGCGCATGGGGCTGCGAGGGCACCTCCAGAGGGCGGAGGGCCGGTTACCGCTTACCTTGAGTCGGAAGCGTGGTCTTTCGACTGAAATCGAACCCGCCGGACTCGAGGCTGCGATGGCCTGTGGCTGACATCGAACGCGATCTCCTGCAGCGGCAGCTCGCCTGGACTCTGGCAGCGCTGGACCTTTGCCTCGACATGGAACGGAACGAAGCTGACGGGGCCTTTGCCGCCTCTGGCGGGGAAATTGTGTACGTTTTCGACGAGGACGTGTTCGAACTCTTTGTCAGCGGGTGGAATGAGTACCAGGGCACAGGAGCGGACAGGGTACAAATTTACCGCGACAGGCGGCAGTCTGTCGGAGTGTTCAACACCCGTCTTTGGCGGAAAAAACAAATTTCACGAGTCGAAGAGGACACGCGAGCTCTCATAAATCGGCAGTCGATGATTCTCACCGGAGAGTACCTCATCAGCAGCCCGCTTCCCGGGATGAAAGATGGTCGAATCTATATGTCCCGTCAGCACCTGTCTGAATTGGACAGGCGGTGGGATTACTTGGTAGAATATTACCGTTCGCTGATACTTCAGCGCGGCGGGTGTCCAGAGGAACTAGAAAGAATCCTGGCACTGGACGAAGACATGGCGTTCAAGGCGCTCACTGCTCCTGAGGCCCCCGTGACCACCGAGGATGTCGACACATATCTTCGATCACAGCCTCCCGTGTTGAGAGAAGACCTCGAGAAATTGCGAAGAGCGTTGTCACAGGTTCGAACCCCGTCTGCGGGTTCATACGAAGCGCCGGGGCGGGACTTCTGGAGCTATGCCTTCAGCCGCCGCCTTGCCGACGAGCTCGCGAAGCTCAGGGTCACGCAGCCGTTTGGTCAGCTGAAGCGAATCCACTCCGAGCTGTCTCCTCGATTGGAGTTTTTGCACACCGCTGCGGAACTGGATGAGCCTGAAGGGGACAGCAATGTTCGACGGTCGGAAACGCCCGCTTTCTGGCTGAAGAGCATACGGACCCTGGCGCAGGAGCGTAACCACAAAAGGTCCGATGCGGCACTTAGGAACGATGCCCAGACCTTAGCCCTTGTGCAGGCATTCGCGAACGCTGCGTCTTACTCCAAGGACCGGCGGTTCGTCTTCGTGACGTCTGATGTTGTTTTGATCGAGGCCTACCGCGAGTGGCACTGCACAGCTGCACTCGATGGGGAGCACTTTGTTGTCCGCAGCACTCGGCAATACGCTCCGTTGCTGAACATCCACGACATGGCAGAAGGGGACGGCAGCTCGGAAGCTGCACTCAAGGAAGATATTTTCAAGCGCCTTCGCGATGCGATCGAGCCATTGCTGCTGAAGCTGAATCTGTCTGCGGCGTCTGAAGGGAACCGCCAGCTGAACAAGCGAAGCGGGACGCCACCACACGTTCAGGGCGACACCGTCAGGCGCACTCGCGAGCATTTCTCGTTGCGCTTGCGGCAGGTACTCGCGCGTCTTGAGCGAGAGGCAACGGGAGAGGCGGGCGGTCCCGTTATGTCTCGGGAGGAGCTCCTGAGCGAGGTGGTAAACCTCAGCATCTTTACAGATCCATCCCCGAACCTCGCGGCAATCGACCGTGAGCTCGAGGAAATATCTGAGCTTGGCCGAGCTATTGAACGTGCTGCAATCGGCTTTGGTTCGCCATGGCTCTCAGCTCGCCTAAACTCCCTGCGGCCGATTCAGGAGCTTCAGCGCAAGGTTGCCGCCGGCGACGAATCGGCCTTGGCACGGTTCGTGGCTGATATGGTGGAGGAATTCGACGATGCCAGTCTCACAGTGCGCGTAAGATTCTTCGACATAACTGCAGAGCTGGAAAGTGTGGCGGAAAAGCAGCGGCGCGCCGCTCGCAGGCGGGTCCCGCTCCTGTTGCAGCTGTTTTTTGAAAGAGACGGTGTGCGCGTCAACCTTGCTATCGAGGCTCTCGAGCGGATCAACGTGGCTGGATCCGGTGCCGCGCACGAGGCGAAGACCCCGACGTTCGAACAAGAAAGAGACTGGGCCATTCACTCAGGCGGCTACCGCCTTTTTGCGCTCTATTCCTGTATCGCGCTGTACTTAGAGAAGTGGGACACCGCCTACCGTTGCGCAGTCAACGCTCGGCGACGCGCGCGCACCGCATCCAAATCCGAGCATGACGAACTAGATTATCTGCTCGCTCTTTCGATTCGCTTTCGCCTCGGCGCGGGGCCGATCCGCGACGCCGGCCAGTCCGACGTCACAGCTCGGGAGTTTCTCAAAGTTGAGCAGATACTCAAGACGGAAGTGGAGAGCGGCCTTGCAAGCTTCACTACCTTGCGGGCGGCTGCCGAACTGAGCTCGCTTCAGCTGTTTTCCTGCGCGTGGGCGCTTGCCGGAGCCAATGGGGCCACCGATGCACGGCAGCCAGCCGGTTTCGACCTGGAATTTGGCGCCTCCCGGCTCACAGCGGCATGCAAGTTGCTCGCGAGCCTCTGGCCACACGTAGCCCGTGCTCAGGATGACGGCATCGTGCAACTTCGGCGCCATGCCGCGATCAATTTCGCGGCCGCAGAATGCTTCGCCGCGAAGTTCGCGACCTTGGGATGGGAGAGGGTCGCCTCGGAATGCAGGAATGAGATTGGCGGGATTCTGGACGAGCCGTTGCTCAGCGCGATGGTCGACGAGTGGGAAAAGGCGCCAGGGTGGCGGCCGGCTATCGGATTCACCCTCTTCGGGTGGGCACGGTTCGTTCGCGGGTGGGGGCCGCCTCCCTCGCAAGCCGTTGGACCCGATCTGACCCTCCCGGTCGATCAGAGAGTGGCGACATTCTTGGAGGGACTTCTGGGACCGGCAGACGTAGCCGGTCGCTGATTACGCATGCGCTATCTTTGAACGGGGTTGGCTATTTCGACGATTACTTGGATCTCCGTTCGGCGGTAGGAGCAGAGCTTGCAGGCGGAAGGCGTCGCCAGGAACAATCTCTTAGGAGACCTCCTACCGTTCCCGGAGTGGCTCCCGCGCTGGCGCCGTGCGCCGGGCTGCTGCTCCGGGAATGGCCGATGACCAGTGCCAATTCTGCTGCTCGAATACTGCTGTTACCATTGACGTAGTCATCGGGGTCGCGCATGCGGCGCGGGAAATGCCTCAGGAGTAGCAAATGGCCGACGAACGAAACCTGGATGCCGTGGAGCTCGCGACCGAGTTGACGATTGCCTGGTTGGGAAATCAGAACAATCGCGCACAAGCTGAGGATGTGCCCCAGTTCTTGCGCACGATGCATGCCACGGTGACGGAGCTCGCTGGCGGATCTTCGATCCCGGAAGCGACCGTCGATGAGGCGCCGCCAACGCAAGAGTTTACGCCGGCCGTTTCTGTCCGGAAGTCGCTTGCCTCCAAGGATCACATCATCTCGATGGTCGACGGAAAGCCGTACAAGACGCTGAAGCGGCACCTGTCCCGCCACGGCCTTACGCCGGCGGAATACCGCCAGCGCTACAATCTTCGTGCCGATTACCCGATGGTCTCTGAAAGCTATTCGGCTGCTCGCAGAGCAATGGCTCACAAGATCGGCCTTGGTCAAAAAGGACGCGCCGCCAAAGGAGCCGCCGCGGGAGGCGGAGAGGCACCGCCGCGGCGCGGCCGCGGCGGCACTGCGAAGAAAGGCTAAAGGCCTGGCGCGGCTGGATCAGCGACCGCGGCGCGAGCCGCGACGACGGTCCAACGCGGCTCCGCGTCCTCAGGCGCGCCTCGCGGAGCCTTCCGAAGTCGATCAGATCGGGGCGGCGCGAAGGAGGCCGTGGGTGCCTTACTCTGCAGCGATGTTCACGCTGGCTTGGGCACTCACCGGAACTCCGGAGGTGAGCGCCCGAACACACCTTGCCTCACCACCGCCTGGAGCGTTCTATTGCACGGTCGGCTACGTGCACGACGGGGACACTTTCCGATGCACCAATGGTGCTCGAATCCGCGTTGCTGGCATTGATGCGCGAGAGACAGACGGGTCATGCGCACCGGGGCATCCCTGCACCCGAGCGTCCGCCGGCGCCGCTACTTCCGCTCTACGCCGCCTGGTTCAGGGGCGAACATTGAGGTGCAGCGCCAACGGAACTTCCTATAATCGTATCGCCGCCTGGTGCTACCGGCCGGACGGCGTCGACATCTCCTGCGCAATGATGGCAAGCGGCACCGTCGCCCGGTGGGACCGGTTCTGGAGGGCACACCGGTGCTGATCGGACGGCGAGCCGCTCATGGAAGGTCACAAGAAGGCTGAGCGGCCATGGCCGTCCATGGACGTGAGCACGAGCGAAGGTCTCGGCTGAGGCAACGCAGACCCCAACTCGGCCAGTAGATCTGGCGCTCACTTGCTGAGCCCGTCGTCGCGGCCTCCCGATTTAGCCAGAGCTGCGCGCATACCACCCGGCGCATCGCCTTCGCAAAGCGGTACGCTCAAGAAGCAAGACCTCCTGCGACCATCACAACAACAAAGGAAGTGAAGATGCAAGAACCCGAAATTTCGGGCATTGACCCTCTGCGCCCGCTACGAGCGCGACGTCCCGTTGGCGCGCGGACTTACCGTGCCACAGCCGGCTCGGCGCCCATCTTCCCGGCGAGCAGCCTTGATGATGTCGATATGACGGGGGTCGATCCGTTGCGGATCGAGGAAGTCAGGAGACGTGTCGCCGCTGTAAAATCTTACGTCCAAATTCCTCAACCGATGGATAGCGATCGCCGCCGCCACGCGCGCACACTAGGGCTAAGCGTCAATCAGTTCTTGGCGCTCGTTCGAGCGTGGAAGGAACATGGTCAGGCTACCGCCATCGCGGGCGCAGGCACCGCACGTGGAGCGCCTCGTTCCCCCACCCCCCGAACGTTACCCACGGTCTCAAAGGATGCTGCTCGAGAGGTCGTGACAGCGCTCGGACCTGATGTTCCTCATGTTGAGGCCGTCCGTGCCGTCAAGGCGCGATGTGTCTCCTTGGGCGTGAAGGCACCATCAAGGAGCACAATCTGGAATATCGTCATGAGCTCGCGCCGTGACCTTGGCCAAAAGCACGGGAGCGATGACGTCGTGATCTCGCGCTGCCACGTGAAACTGCCGATGGAACACGAAGACGAAGTCGTCTTTCCGTTGATCATGCTCGTGGTGGACGGCCAAAACGGCGCCATTATTGCGGCAGCCATGAATCAGGACGGCGCAAGCTTCGACTCAATCGTGCCACCTCTAACGCAGCTATCGATCGCTCGGCGGATCATCGTGGATCAGGACATCGCGAAGGAGTTGAGTGGTGGCAAGCTTCCCGCGCACGTGGCTGTTCGACCAAGCGCCGCCCGCACGGCTACTGCTCGCGCTCTTGGTCGGGGGTTCGGATCGGTCGACGTCACCTACCAGATCAGTCGTGCAATCGATCCGAAACGGCTGCTCCGATCGCGGAAGGACAAAGCGCTCAGCCCACGAGACGCACGTCAGGTGATCCTGGAGCAACTCACCACGCACAACGCCGCCCGTGGAGCGCCGCCACCGATCGTGAACTGGGAAGGTTAGCCTCTGGCGAGCAGCGCGAGCATGCGGTGCAAATCGGCCGGCGGCGTGCTCCTCACAGGATCCGAGAAGGCCCCAGTCCGACCGGAATTATGACGGTCGACTTCGACCCTCAATCGGGCAACTTGATCCGACGTGGGAGAGACCGTTCGCACGAGGTCACCCGCCAGGCTGGCTTCGGTATGGCGAGGCAGAATGACGACACTTCCGATCCGCAGCCCCGTCACCGAACGGAGGTAACGTCCAAAGCGCTTCTCGCGCGTCGACGGCTCCACGGGGGCCGCTATTCCATCGTCAGCGAATCTCTTGCGCACGTCGCCCCACCGATCCTCATCCAGACCCACGACAATTTCCGCTCGCGACATCCTCTCAACCCACGGCAAGTCAGAGAGTTGGCCGGCATCAAGGCGCCTCAACGCATCACGCGCAGCGAGCGCATATCCTCCGCGGCTGTCCGCTGGATCCCCAAAGCCGGCACCGAGCACGACTTGAGTCCATCGATCAAGGATCGCGAATAGCGTCAGCAGCACTGTGTCGGTGGGGGTCAAAGTGCATGCGGCGCAATCCAACATAACGTCGTCGCCCGCCATCGTCTTCTGATCAAGCCGGCGCAACTCCTCCTCGACGTATCGACGAAGTGTGTTGTGGCTCGGCATGTCGCCTGCCGGAATGCCGCACGCGCCCTCGAGGTCGAGAGCAAGCTTGCGCACGCTGCTCTTCGGATCTGCCGCGACCACCGACGGCAACGCCCTCCTTAAGGCCGCGTCGTGCTTTCCAACCCGGGTCTTGGGGGCACCGGCGAACGTGCCGAGCGATGCCAATGATCTCTTCTCACGCCATGCCTTGGCCATCTCGTACATACGCGTAACGCTAACGCCCGCGTCAGCGGCGGCCTGCTTCGCGTCGATAGCGCCATCGGAATCTATCCAGCGCTGCAATGCCGTCATGCGCTGCATGGCCTTCGCACGCTGCGCGACGCTCAGCTCCGCCCACATGATTGCTTCACGCTCCGGGACGGGATCGCCCAGATGCGCCGCCAGCCCTTTGTCCTTGCGCTCCTTCGCCATGCCGCTCGCATACCTCGGGATGCAGCAATCTCCAAACTATTTTCGATCTCCAGACAAATTTCGATTGACACCCGGCGGATCCGCCCCATATCCAGCTCGAAAGTTATCTGGAGACTCGCACGTGGATGATGAAAACAACTCAGCAAGCGAAGGCGATCTGAAACCGCCACCTTTCCCGACGACCTGGAGGCGGCGGAGTTCCAGTCGAACGTCACCGTGGCGGCTGCGCGCGCTACCTGTGGTGGACCTGCCGAAGGTACAATCGTGACCAGGAGCAAGCGTAGCGAGCGCGTCGCAACCGATCACCGCCACGGGCAAACCGGCAACCTGATATCGGTCGCCCAAGGCGTCTCAGGCGCGCCTCCTCTGCCGCCTCAACGGCGCTGGAAAGTCGCGCGAATTGGAGATGTCGCGTGAGGGTCCCCCCGAGAAAGCTGAAGGAAGGAGCGGTCCGCGTCCCCCTCTCGCAAAAGCTCGTCGCCGGAATCGACCTGCACAGTCAGCTGCGTGATCCGAGCTTCAGGCCCGACCGCACCCGGCTCGTGCCCCGTGGCGAGGAGTTGCCCGTCGCCGACGAGCGCCTGACCAGCATGGGCGAGATGATTATGGAAGCGGACGGCGGCTCACTACGCACTTTCAGTGGCAAACTTGCTCACGAGAACGGCTGGTGGCCGGGTTGGAAGCGGCAGCGCCTCCAGCACTGGGAGGGCACGACTCAACGCTCTGCCCTCCTCGCCGCAGAATGCGACTTCGCCGTTGCTTGGGCGCAGAGTGAGCCTTGCCTGCTTCGCTTCCCCATCGGGGATCAATGGTATGAATGGTATGCGGACCTCCTCGTCAATCGCGTGGATGGTCCAGACGAGCTCTGGGAAATTAAGAAGGACGAGCGGCAGCTCGAAGATTCGACGTACCGACTTAAACTGGCCTGCGCCGACGAAATCTGCCGCCGCATCGGCATGCGCTTCCGTCTCGTCATGGCGGAGGAGATCGTCGAAAACCGCCACCACCGCGACAATCTTGAAACTTTCGCCGGACGGCGCTTCGTCACGATGACGCCCGAGCAGATCCGCCGCTTCGAGGGCTTTGCGGTAAATCGCGGCACTGAGACGACCTATGGGGAACTCGCCAACGTCATCGATCCCCGCTGTCCCGCCCGCGGCGCCGCCGTGGTCCAGGGCCTCACGGTCCGCCGGCGAGTCGAGATCGACCTGCGCAAACTGCTCACCAACTGCACCCCACTGCGCATCCACTGATGGGAGCCGTCAAATGAAACACGCCCGTCGCACCCGCTCTCGCAACGAGGTAAAAGCCCCTCTTCGGCGATTTAGCGGCCGCAACGAGCCGCCCTTGGCTCGTCGCCCGTATAATCCCTACCACTTCAAACCAATCCCGGGTGCTTGCGTCACGCCAATAGAAACCATTGTCCAGACATGGCCCCTCGAAGGCTTTTCTGAAGTGATGATTGACGAACACGGAGCAGTCACGCGCCGCCCCATCCTGACAGTCGTCGTGGATAAACGCAGCCGCGCCATCCTGGGCTGGCACATGAGCTAGCGATCGCGGCCGCCGCGACGGGCGGCGCCAAACACCGAAATCGGGCCGCCACTCCGGCGACCCCGTCCGGGTTTGCAGGCTCGGTTCAACCGAGACCGTGCCTGCGGTCGGCGGAACGCCGACGCACGCTCTCCGCACATGGAGAAGTAGCGTGAACAACCAGACCCAACCCAAGTACAATTATCCGGTGGGCACGATCATCCGGATCGATGGGCGCCCGCACAAGGCGCCCACATACCCCATCCCTGGTCGCATGATGCTTATGGACTGCCACACCGGCCAGCCCTTTCTCATCCCCGACGGTAAGGGCGGCACCGCTATGCCGACGGACGATGACTTCGACGGCCTCATCATCGAGGATCGCATCGAAATAGCGTTCCCTGAGAACGTCGTCGCCTCACGCCTCCTCGCCGCCACGGCCGAGTTCGACATTTCAGACCTTGAGGAGATCGATCCTGGCCTCCGCAAGACGCTGGCCCAAGTCGACGTGCTCGACAACAACGGCGTGAAAAACGGCGTGAAGGCGATCAACGAGGGGCTGGAAAAACATTGGACCGAGGAGCTGCGCGCGCAGTTCGGGGAGCCCGACAACGCACATACAATCAAACGCTGGCGTTCCGAGCGCGGCAAACCCGGCGCACGCCTGCCCAAGCTGATGGTCCGCCTCTCCGGCAAGGTGCCTCGCGCCCCCTACCTCGACGACGTCGCGGAGGAGATCAAGCAGAAGCATGCCCTCGACACCGAGAATACAAAGCGACCGATGACCGCGGGTTACGCCCTCGCCGCCACCGAGCTGCGCGAGGTCAACCTGGGGATGAGCACGCTCTACCCGAAGCCTGACGATCCCTACCCGATCTTCTCCTACGACACCTTCCGGCGCGCGTGCATTAACGTCCGCAGCTCAGACACCGTCGCCGCCAAAGACGGCAAGGAGATGATGGACAGCAAGATGCGTGGCGGCGGGCAGCCGCTCATCGCGAGCCGCATTCTTGAGAAGGTCATCATCGACCACACGCCACTGTCCGCCTTTCTCGTTATCGACATTGAGCGCGACATTGTCTGCGGCAAACCATGGCTCACCTTCGCAATCGACGTGCACAGCCGCGCGATCGTGGCATGGGTGATCACGTTCCGTCCGCCCAGCTACTCGACCGTGTGCGAGGTGCTGCGGCGGATGAACCTTCCGAAACGGCCACCACCAGTAGACGCCGAGCGCTACCCAGTTCTCAAGCGGATCTGCGGCAAGCCGACCGAGATCATACTCGACAATGCGTCCGAGTTCACCGGCCACGGCCTAGAGGACGCCGCCAAGTCGGCCGGCTTCTCAGTCCGCTTCTGCCCAATAAAAGCCCCCCGCTATCGTGCGATCGGGGAACGCGTGAACGGAACCGTCGAGCGCAAGATGCTCGAGCACCTGCCCGGAGCCACCAGCACGATCGAGGACAATCGGCGCTCCGGCCACGATGGTCAGGAATACGCGTCCGTAACGATCAATGAGACCGAAGCCTTGGCTAATAAGGGCATCGCCGAGCTTCACACCGAGATCAACGAAAGCATTGGCTGTCAGCCGGCCCTCAAGTGGCAAAGGTCTGCCAACAAACATGGCATCGACGTAATGGGGGACGTCCGCCGCTTCCGCCTCGACACACTCGATGTCCAGCAGAACGTCCGGATCACCAAAAGCGGGGCCCGTATGTTCAACGGTCTGCGCTACTTCTGCCACAGCGGCGTTCCCCGGCTGATCAACAACAACCTCCGGTTCGAGCCGCGCCGTCAGGCGAAGGATGACGCTTGCGTCGTCACCAAAATCAAGTTCGACCCTGAGAACATCGCCGTCGTGCATGCTTGGGACAAAACAACCAGGTCCTATGTCGAACTAAAGTGCCAGGACGAAACGTATGCCGACGGCATGCCGCTTTGGTTCCACCGTGCGCTGGTCAAGCTCGCCAGCAGGGAGGCCACCGCTGAGCCTGAGGCGACGTCCAGGCCACGCCGCAAGCGGCTGGCTCAGGCGGCGGATGGCGAAATCCCGCCGCCCGAGTTGCGGCGCCTGTCGGAAATCGACCAAGACGAGATCGCGCCCAAGGGCTTCAACACCGAGGCCGAGCGGCTCGAAGCCCGCGCGCGCCGCATCGCGGCCGTCCGCAATATAGCACCGGGGGCAAAGCACCGCGAACGCAAGCTGCTGGCCAGTCTCTACGAGATCCCGCGCCTGCGGCAAATCGTGGGGAACATCGTCCACCTCGACACGGACTATGCGAAGTCCGTCTCGATCGACGATTTCATCTCGCACGATAGCGCATCGATGACTGCTTTGGATAACGAGATCCTGGCGCCGCGGTCGGAGGCACGCCGCAAACCGCGACCGGGCCGTCTGGACCGCGAGGGGCGCATGGACTCTCGCGACGCTGGCAAGGGGAGAGCCGCTCAACCTGCCAGCGTTTCGCACGTCGAAGAGGAGGAGTTCCTACGGCCGAACCGTCGCAGCCGTAGCACCCGCGGTAACACCGAAGCCGCCTGACATCGCACGCCCCGCCCGCGGTGCGGGCGGGGCTCCTCCACGGAGATTTCCCATGCCTTACCAAGAACCTGACCTGCTCGACGATCCGGACTTTGACCTGGAGTCGCTCCAGGAAGTCGTATCCACCCTCACCGGGAAGCCATTTGACCCGAAACAACTGACTGGACACCTGCTCGTGGCTTACCGTCGGCTGGTGGTGCGGAGTATCCGCAGTCCCTACGCTCCCCAGGAGGAGATGGACGAAACCTTCGAGGAGATGCGCGTCGCAGCTCCACTTCTGCGGATGGCGCGGATGCCGCAGCCCTGTGTGCGCATCCTCGCACCAAGCTACTCCGGCAAGAGCGTCGGCGCCCGAGACTTTGTGCGGCGCACGAAGGCGAAGCTCGGAGAGACGAGCACCTCGGTCGTGTACGTGAAGCTTGATAGCGAGGGGTCGGTGGGCTCGATAGCCGCCGACGTACTACGCGCACTCGGCGAGCCGCGGCCCGAAAGCCTCACGCCCGACAAGCGCTGGGCGCGCGCCCGACGGTGCCTTAAGGCCCACAAGGTTGACCTCCTGATCTTCGACGAGTTCCAGCGCGCCGGCCGCCGCGTCACCATTCACCCCATCATCGCGATGAAGATCCTCGATATCCTGGACGACTGCGACTGTGCCATCGCGTTCATCGGCAAACTCAAGGCTAAGGCGATCTTCAAGACCACCGAGGACCTTGGTAACCGCCTCGACACGCCCGTCAGCATCGGACGCCTGCGGTGGATCACGCACAGCAACGACTTCATGGAGTTCGCGGACGCGTTCGACCAGGCACTCGTGGACGCCGGAGTAATCAGCTCTAAGGCCGGTCTCGGTGATCCGATTATCGCCCAGCTGCTCCTCGAGTCCGCAAACGGGCTGATCGGTCAGTTCAGCCGCATCATCGAGACGGCTATCATCAACATCACCCGGGCAGGCCATGACAGCATCACACGCCAGGATCTCTCCGACGCGGTGCAGGATTGGGCGATCGGCAACGAGCGTATGGGCTACAACCCGTTCGAGGGCTCAGACCCGAACCATGAGAACCGTCCGGTCGAGGAGCAGGCCCAGGACGACCATGATCCCGACAGCGACAGCGACAACGCTGAGGTTGATGGGGAGGCGTCCCATGGCTGACTTCACTTTCATTTCCGGTGAGTCCTTCAACGGCGCCGTTGCCCGCTGGGCCGACGAAGTAGGCGATGTGGAGAGAATGATCGAGATCACGTCGCACGCCGGCGTGGTCTACAATCACCGCCAGGACGCCCCCTCAGCGTCACCCGAGCAAATCGAGGCGCTTGCGCTTGCGATGGGCGTGGACGCGCGCGAACTTCATGCGCGCGCCATGCCTCGGACGGCTCCGGACCCTATCAGCCGGTATGATCGCCATATGTTCAACGGCGTCGCAGTTCCAACCTTCCTCATCGAGAAGCGCGTGCGCCGCTATTCACCCTGCGGCCTCTCCAACTCGCTCGCTGATCCGGACATCGGCCGCGCCTATGACCGCGCTGCTTGGCACATCCGCGTCTTCCCCTATTGCAGTGAGACGTGGGAGACGCTCCTCGACAGATGTCCATACTGCGAGAAGCACCCGGGTTGGCGGCACACGCTCGGCATCGACCGCTGCGAACACTGCATGACGGACCTTAAGACCGCGCGGGGAGACATCATACCAGAGGAACTCCGTTCGTCACTTACTGCAGCCGTTGGCCTTTTGGACCACCTCCCTGAGCGTCGCGCCGCCTCTCTAGCCCTTCTGCCAGAACGCATCTCCCGCATGGGCCCAGCTCTCGCGCTCGACGTACTCGTTAACTTGCTGCCTGTGATAGACACTGCACTCCCGACCGATCCCGCGATCCTCTTCTTCAAGACGCGGCCCATGCAAATCTGCCACGCTGTCGCCGGTGCGTGGCAGATGATGGTTGGTTGGCCGGGCTCCCTGACAACATTTGCTTCCGATCACGTTGCGACGCGCACCGCCAAGCATAGCGACGGCAACGTAGGGCGAACGATCCGCTTCCTCACCCCCCGACGGAACGCCGGCACCTCACCTGAACTGGACGAGCTCATCGCCGAATGGAGAACCGAGGTTGATATTGATGGACCCAACGGTCCCGCCATCCTCGAGCGGACCCGCTGTATCACCGCCGCTTGCAACGTCACGGGGCTCGGCACGGCGGAAGTCTCGGACCTCCGCCGCCGCAAGGCGCTGCCGTCGGTGTTCGTGATCCACAAGGGCAGACCCGAACCCCGCTTCCCCGTCGAGGCGTTCGAAATCATCTCAGAGCTTCTCGCCGTCCGAATGCCAATCGACCGTGCCCGCTTGGCGGTTGGCGTCTCGTGCAACGGTATCGAGCAACTTGTTGCCATGCGGCTGCTCGAGCGAGAGGAACATCCTTACATCACGGCGCGATATGCAGCCATGCAGATCGTCGCCTCGTCCCTGGACGACCTCGTCGCTCGTTTAGCGGCGGAAGCATGCGGCGACCCCAAGGTTTGCAACCTCCCGCTCCATTCTGCGATGAAGGCCGTCGGTGGCCGCCTCAAGCCTTGGGGGCCCGCCTTCCGTGCGCTTATTGATAACTCACTGCACCTGGACGAGCGGCTCGACTTTGTCCTCGCTCCAGGTGTCGCGCCGCTCTCACGGCGCGTTCTCATTGCTAGGACTGATATCGAGCAGCTCCGAGCATTGACCTTCGACCCTGCCGACCCCGCCCACAAGCAGATCGTCTACGCAGACACCATGTCGAAATGCGATGCAGCCGAGGTCCTCAACGTAGGAAGCCACCAGTCTACGGCGCTTCTCGGTGCCATTACGACTAGGGCCGGAACTCGCGAGAAGCTCGTGCCCGTCCCGTACGTGCTGGATCTCGCCAAGACCCACATCTCGGCAGCGGAGATCGGCATGCGCCGCGGCATCCCACCCCACTCAGCTTGGCGCGAGGCCAAGGCTAAGAAGGTGCTCAACCTCGGACCGGGTGGGCTCTGCAGGAGCGACGCGGAGAAGAAGATCTTTTGTTCAGACTTAGCGTTCCTGAAGCAGCCTGACCGGCACCGCGCCGTGCCCCAGCTGAGCCAACCCTCCGCTCCTCTTAGAAGCCGACTTTTCCAACGGCATCGGCCGATTGCGGACCGGTAGGTTCCGGGCGGCCTGGCATGCGAAGCGGAAGTTCGTTTAGGAGGGTGGTGAGCCGCTAAATCCCAAAAGACGGCGTTAAGGCGGACCCTTGCACATCCCAATACAGGACCTTCGTTCATCGTTGTTCGCCGCAGCTATTCGAGGGATCAATGCTAAAAGAGCGGAGTGCCCGTAGCCGGTCATCGGATGGACGACCTACCCGATCTTGCTCTCGATTAGTTTCGACCGCTCACGCCACCAAGACTCGTCGCCGTCGCGCAGCGCCTTGCGGACTCGGCCGAGATACCTCTTACCCCTCGAAGTGTCGGCGGCGAGCTTAACGAACGTCCACCAAAGGTTGCCGTCATCGACTACCGTGCCGAACTCGATCGGCGGAAGGTCACGGTCGATGAAGTCGTTGACCACCGCGTGCCTGAGCTTCTCGCACGGGTCCCACTCGCGAAACAGCGAGCCCCACGGAAGGCGCCGGCTGGCGATCGCCCATGCGTCGCTGGAGAGGCGCGAGGCGGCCATCGCCTCATGCAGGCGCTGCACGGAGAGGAAGAACAGGCGGCCCGGCGATTTCGATTGGCGCCCCCTGGCACGGTTGAACAGGAAGGCCGCGAGCAGGTCCTCTCCATGCACGTCCCCGGATGTCCGAGTCTGCTCGACGGCGATCACCCACGGATCCCTGGCGGCGTTGTTCGGCACTCCGTCAGGATCGACTATCGCCGCCAGCGCGATGAGCAACGGCCGATGCGACAGGGCTCCGGAGACCATGCACTCGGCCAGGCCGTCGGTCTTCCAAGCGATGCTGCGCAGCCAGGGCAGCTTCATGCGGATCCCAGCGGCGTCCAGCCCCGAAAACGCCGTCACCACGGGTTCGACGCCGAACCGATCGACGGCGAGGGTCGAGCAATCGTTGCGGCCGGCTTCAACGAGAGCGGCCACGATCGGGATCACCTGATCCGCTTTGAGATTCAGCGAACCAATCAGTCGCGGCGCGTCGATCGATGGGATGCCCCAGAAGGAGGCTCGCGCGAGGATGTCGGGCCGTGCCGACAGCAACCTAGCCGCCGCTTCGGGAACGTTCCCGACGACCGTTTCCAGTTCGCCTGCTTCCGCGAGCGGAAGCGCGGCGTCCACGGCGCGTAGGAGAGGATCGTTGTCGGCAATCGCGACGCCGAGGAGGTCCGGCCGCCAGCGGAGCAGCGCCCCACCGACGAGCGCGGGATCCACGCCGAGGAGGTCCCTGTTGGACTGAATCTGGTCGAGCGCGAATTCGAAGAGACTGCTGTCTCCGAGGTCCGGTCGCGAGAGGACCGTCCTCGCCGCCGCCGCACGTCCCATCCTGCCCTGACTAGGCCCGAGCCGCTCCAACTCGTGGATCGCCTCCGCGATGCGCATCGGGCTCGCCGACGGTTCGACTGCGGCGAACAGCTGTGTCAGCGGCGCCATGGCGGTTCGGCCGTTGCTGACGTCGGCGCCGACGTCCCGCAGGAATTTGCGGAGCCCCGATCCGGCAGGCTGGGCCAGATCGCGGAGTAGGATGTCCATCCACTCGCCACCCTCGACGGACGATGCGAGTATGCCGTCCGGAATCCTCGACCGGCTCGATCGTCCGCCATCGACCAACTGGAGGTCGAATACGTCCGCGGACGTTGAGCGGTCGTCCGCCGAGAAGGTGCAGTAGCGGAAGGCGCGCCGGAGCCGCGGCCACTGTTGCATCCAGATCGCGAGCACCAGCTCGTCGTCCGCGCGACCTTCCCGTTCGGCGATGATCCTGCTCTTGGGCCTTCCGTAGAGGGCGCCAATCCATTGACCGACGCGTTGCAGATCCCGGCCCGTCACGGCGGCCGGAGTCCGCGCGACATCGATCTCAATCGTGCGGCCGAACTCGGACGGAGACCTGCTCGCCGGGCGCACGAAGCGCTCCGCGAACTCGCTCCCGGAGGTGAGCCGCGCAAGGTCGGAGAAGTCCACCAGCAGGGAATGTGTCCAGACGCAGCCTGGACGGCTCATCTCCGGCGCGGCCCACGTGCGTGCGATCACGTATTTTCCGGTTTCCGACAGGGGATATCCCGTTAGATACCCCTCCGTGGGAATTCCGCCGCCGCTCCCAGAGGCGTCGCTGAGGACAAGCATCGTGCGGGCGTCGGCCTGCGGCAGCTTGACCGACCCTTCGATGATGCGATGGCCTTCGCTGTAACCATGAAGCGTCTGCTCGACCTTGATGCGGTCGCGGGTCAATCCATCAGCCATAGCAGTGGCTCTGTGAGGTCCTTGGATTCCTGGTTGCCGAACACGAGGCGGATCCGGTCGGCGGGCACGTCCACGTCCCGCAGCCTATCCGCATCCCGGCCCTTCTTGAGTTTGGCCTTGGGCTTGGCTTCTGCTTCCTCGTCGTCGCGCCTCTCGGCGTTCTCCTCGTTACCGTCGTATTCGCCGCCCTGCGCGCTGACACCGTACACGCGGCTCGTCCAACCGTCCCGGCCCGCCTCGAGATATTGGGCGAGCAGCGGCAGCTTCGAGATCAGGAAGGCGTGGGGCGTTAGGCCTTCGCCCTCGGCCTTGTCCCAGGCGCTGATCATGACGGCGATCTTGCGGCCCGCGCCGCCGACCGGCGCATGGGATATCATCTGGAGGAGGTCCACCAGTTGTACTTGCGTGGGCGCAAACCGCGGCTCCCAGTCCCGCGGTAGCAGATCGGCCTTCTGGCGGCCCGTGGCGCGCCGCTGCGCCGACCGCTCCGTGACCCAGTCCGGCGCCTTCACCTGGTCACCGTTGAGGAGCAGCACGATGTTCCCGCTCGCGAGGCTCTCGCCTAGAACGCGACCGAGCGCCCGATCCTCCCACATGGACCGGAAGTCCTCGCCCGGCGCGTCGGGCATCTCGATCTGAACGACCGCGCCGGCGTCGTTCTGGAGGTTCATCCTGACGGCGGTGATCCCCGTCGTCCGGGTCCGCCTTTGCTCCGTCGCGCGACGCCAAACCTTGAGGATCTTGCGCAGGTATGTCTGGTCATTGCTGCCGATCGAATGGAACCGCAGCGCCTTCGCGACGCGGGCCTCGTTCACGAGTTCCCACAAGGCCGCCAGGAATGTTGTCTTGCCCGACCCTGGCAGCCCGATGATGGAGATCGACACGTCCAGTCGGGAGTCGTCAGTCAATGTCGGTCTCCCGGATCACGAAACGGTCGATGACGCGTCGGCTGCTAAATTCGACCCGGTCCCCCTTCGGAGCGGCATTCGGCTTGAGCCAGAACTCCAGCAGCTCGGCCAGTCCCGCTCCGCGCGCGACGTTCATGTCTTTGGGTGACGCCGAGGTGACGAACGGTTTCATCTCGCCGAACCTATCTGCGAACTCGGTCCGGATGCGCTGGACGACCGCCTCGAAGTCCTGCTGGACGCGATCCTTGCGTGGGGAGGCCTGAACCCAGTCGTTCTTGGTAAGAACGATTGCCAGGTTGGGTCTGCGCGCGAACGCCTCGTTCTCGACCATGCCCTGGATAATCAGCGGTATCGCTCCGATCGCGTCGGCGCGCTCGGCAGGCAGCGATAGACGGCGTCCGTCCACGAGGACGGTGATGACGTCGGCGCGTCGGAGCTCGAACATCGCGGAGGCGTTCGCCGTTAGGTCTGCGACCTCCTCGTACTCCTCGCCGGAGCGGTCCGCGATGAGGAGGGTCTGCAAGCCGCTCCGGTCGCGAACGTCGAGATGGTAGAACCTGACCTCGCCGCGCTTCGTCCTCTCCGAATGCGCCTCGTCCCGCTGCGACGCGACACGCACGTCGTGGCAGATCATCTCGAGGCCGTGAAGCGTGGACGATCCCGCGAACTTCACGTCGGCGACCGGCCCCATCTGGAACAGGTCGAACAGGCCGGAGATGATGCTGGTCTTCCCGGAATTGTAGACGCCGACGATGCCGATCATCCGCGACGGCAGGGCGGCCAGCACCCGGTTGGCGCGGCCGCTCCTCAGCGCGAGCGCGTCGAGAAGCTCGATCCCATCGAAGGCCGGCTGGCTGTCCTGGGCGTCGTGGTCCTGCTCTTCCTCCGCGTCTGGCTCGCGACCGTAGAAGGGACACTGGTTCAGCTCGTCGTAGCCCTCGACGCACTTGCCGTCCTCGACCACGCGGCATTGCCGGTTTGCGCAGGTCAGCTCGGTATCGGCCATCTCGGATCAGCGAAGCCAGAGGGTTTCGCGGTAGAAGAGCTCCGCGAGGGTGCGCGGCGGTAGCGCGGTCGCGACCCCCAGGCCGCTGACCGCAGCCCAGCCGGCCTGCCAGCCGTCACCGGCTCCGGTCTCCTGCCTGCGGGAGAGCGCGTAGTGGATCGGAGAGGTGGCCGGCGAGGGGGTGCGGTCCTTCAGGGTGGCGGCGGTCCAGTCGTCCGTGACGGCGTTCACCGCGTCGGCGATGCCGAGATCGCCACCGGCCTCAACGCCCGCGCGGGCCAGCAGGGCCGGTATCGAATTCGGGCCGGGGTAGATTGTGGTCAGCGACGCCAGGTCACGGGCGAACTCGAGCGGTTTGCGCTCCGCCGAAACGTTCTCGAACGCCTCCTTCGATCCGAGAGTGTGGCCGCCGAACACCCAGGCGAGCAGATCCAGCTCCTCGTCGGCCTTCTTGTTGGCGTCCAAGAGCTTCTCGACCGAATCGTTGAAGCTGCCGGCCAATTGCGCCAGCGCCTCGTCAACGATCTCACGGAACTGCTCGAACACACCGCTGAAGCTGGTTGGCTGGTTTGCGGCGGCTTCCGCGAAGTCCGGCTCGAAGGTGAACTCCGGCGCCTCGATTTTGATCTTGCTGAGGTCGGCCCGCATCCGCCGCGCCGCCGCTAGACGCGACAGCGTGTTCTCTGCTGAGGTGACAAGATCAATCGGGAGCGGCGCATTGCGCGCTCCGCCGCACGCTGTGGTCGTCACGGCCAGCGCGGGCAACGAGCGCACTTCCATGAACTTCAGCAGCGCTCCGGCGGCGAGGATTTCGTCCTGCCGCGCGCCGTGCTCGATGGACGGGTCGGCATCCGACAGGGCGGTATGGAAGGCGGTCAGCGCGCGCCCGAGTTCGGCGTCCTGATGCCCTCCGGCGGGCGGCTTCGTCCTGAAGGCGAGACGTGCGAGCACCTCGACTTTGTGCTTGGAACTGCCCTCCGCGAACGCCTCAATCCCAGCCCAGCGAAGTTCGCGCTCCGCGCCGTCAGTCGAGATCTCGGCGTACAGTTTCGGAAAGTCCGGATGCATGGTCACTCTCGCTTCCTGATTCTCATTCGCGCTCCTCGACCAGCTGCTCCAGCCGGTCGAGGAGATCGCGTTCCTTAGCGCGGATGAGCGCGATGCCGTAGCGCTGCGGCTCCGGCAAATCCCTGATCTCGTCCTTGTCGATCAGACCGAGCTCGAGCGCGATCTCGCGGCGATCGCTTCCATCAAGATCCCAGAAGCGGTCGACAAGATGCCTGGTCCTCCGGTCGCCCATCGATGCCTCCGCGTCTGTGTCGGCCGCGGCCGTGCTTTCGGTAGCCGTGTCACCGATCGCCATTGATTCCGTCACGACTGCCTCCACGACCCTGCCGCCCGCTCCCCCGCCGACATGATCCGCCTCGGCGGGGAACGGGATCGAGTGCGCGAAGAAATCCTTTTCGTCGTCTGTCTTGATCGGTTGAAAGCCTTCGGGCTGCGGCTGGAACTTGTAGAGGTGGCTCCGGACTTCGATCCGTCGCTGCGCGCCTACGCCTGCTACTTCGATCTCGATGATGTTGTAGCCCGGTTCGAACTGCCGCTCGGATTGGGACGGGTTCACGGCGCCGGCTCCCCAGCGGACGTAGGTCTTGCCTTCCAAGATCCGCTGGCGGTGCTTGTGGCCGAACACTTGGAACATCGCGCGCGCGTTGAGCATGTCCTCGACGTCGTCACCGTCCATCAGCCAGTCGAATGGATGGTGGCAGATCGTGAGGTTGACCACGTTCGGCACCGGATCGAGCGTGGTCTGAAGGGGGCTGAGGTAAAGCTTGCCCCGGGGATCGTTGTTGCCGTTGCGGCCCGAGAGCAGCGTCGACGTCAGGCCATGGATGCGGACCATCACCCCCGCGCCGAGTTCGCGCTCCTGCTTCCAGTAGAGATGCCCGGGATAGACCTGGCAGTTCATGTGCTTGGCGAACTCGTTGTAGGCGGCATGGCCGTGGAAGAGCGCCTGGGCGGTGTCGTTATGGCCGAGCTGCTTCTGGAGCATCCACAGACGCTCGTCATCCGGCGCTTGGAACACCATGGCGTGCGCATTCATCGTCGGCGCTTCCTCGCACGCCTTGCGGTTGACGTCGTGATTGCCGGGCACCACCCAGATGCTGGCGCTGTCGCAGCGGCAGCTCGTGGCCAGATCCAGCAGCCATTCCCGGGCCACCTCGAACTCCCGCGGATCTCCCTTGTAGGCGATGTCGCCGCCGACCATGATGGCGTCGATGGGGCCGAGCGCCGCGACGCGCTTGACCAAGTCTCGCTCGAGCCGCGTCCGATAAGGCCGGTCGCTGTCGCTGTCCGGATCGAGGCACTGCGGCGCGTTGAAGTGGATGTCCGAGAGATGGAGTATCCGCATTTTAGTCTCTGTACCCCGTCGAATTTCCTGCGTTTTGACCCGTTCGATCGGGACGCGACCGATCTTAGGGCGAGAACCGCGTTATGTGTTACGTTATAGGTTCGACGTCCGGTTTCCGCCAGCTACAGGGCCATTCGCATCCAGATAGCCATCGCTGCACGGGACATCCAATATTAGAGTGGAAACCAAATCGACCTTTTTCGGCCCAAAGATATCGCTGTCGGACCAAAGGGCCGGCGCCAGTTCCTGAAGCGGTTCACCCGCGCGCGCCCACTGGCCATATGACGGCATTGGCAGGTCGTCCCCGTCCCGGGGTTAATCATGGGCTCCAGCGCAAACCCGGTGGAATCGCAGCCGGTGCAGCGCAGATATGCCCGGCCTCCCTCAGCCGTTCTTCTAAGCCGCCCGGAGAAGCGCCGCCACAGCGCGTGCGACTAGCGGACGACCGCGCGGCCGGACGCCCCGTACGGATGTTGGATTTGTTGGCGGCGCTCTTGACCAACGTGTTTTTTATGCGAACCACTATCCGTGTCCGAGCGCGGCAACTCGTGTCTGCCGGTAGCGCCTGGACTGCCAACCAAGGATTGTGGACAAACGTCCGCGAACGTTCCGTCAGCGCCGAAGAACCGACAGTCCGTTCTAGACCCATCGTGCCGATCGACGCGGCCCGAACGAACGATGGCTTTCGGGATACAGCGCCGGGCGGACGAGTGTCACTTGGTCTGGTGACGGCCTGCCCGTTTCACCGTGCAGACACGTCGCCACCGACATCCCTGGCTAATAGCATTACAAAATTCTCCAGCTGCAACGCGTAGTGGCACGCGTCGGAGCTGGCAGAAACACCGGTTATGACGATCTCCGCACTGCGGCAGCGCGAGTTAGTGCAGGAAACTCCGCTCCGCATGAGGCGGAGCGGAGTTTGCCTCTTCAGAGCGTGACCACGTTCTCCAGCTGGAATACGTAGGGGGACGCGTTCGGGCCAGCACCACCACCGGTCATTACGATGTCTGCGCTCGCGATCCCCGTGAGGTCGAACTTGGTGTTCAACTGGTCAACGACGGCCGAGTCCATCACTTCGCCCTCTACGATCTGGGACACCGCACCGATCCAGAGTTTCGGAAGAAACTTGAACGAAGCCTTGTCCGCAGGGACGATGCTGCTCTTCTGGGCCAGCGGCTTGCCGGCCTTGAAGATCACTGCATCGATAGATCCCGCCGAGAGGTTGTTGCAGACATCCACCTCGTCCGGGTATCCAGCCTTGCCGGACAGTTCGAGCGTATCACCTGACGCCGTGGTGCTGAGGGAGAAGGCCTGCCCCGGCTGCGCGTTCAAGGGCTCCTGGTAATTGCCCCAGCTATCGCGGGTCGTGACCTGCATGGTCATCGGATAGGTGAAAGGGTGGCGCGCGTTCATCCCGCACCGCTCGATCACCAGCCACGCCAGCGGAAGCTCGCTATAGCCGGTGGACTCAGCCTTCTGGAACAGCACGATCTTCGTGTTGTCACGCTCGTTGGAGCGGTTGATAAAGTTCAGTTTGATGTCGGCCATGATGGTCACTCCTTGGTTGCTGCCCGTTGATTCGGGGAACACAAAGAGAACTACAGCCACGAGCGCCTCGGAAATCCTATAAAACGACCTCGCACGTTATTTTATAGGATATTTCCTAGAGCTACGAGACCTTTCGAGCGGTCCACACCACCCGTCCGACGATTGCAAGTTCGGAAAGGTCGCAGTCGGGCCAGAGCGGATAAGCCGGGTTATCGCTCTTCACGGTAGCGCGGCGAGTAGCCGGGTTGATCGCCAGGCGTTTGACGACGAGTGCATCGTCGTTGCGCAGGACGTAGATCCCGTCGCGCAAGCGGCCCGCGCTGTCCGAGATGTTGACCATAATTTCGTCGCCATCGAAGAGAGTGGGCGACATCGAGTCGCCCTCAACTTCAATGATCGACAGATCTTCAGGCCTCGCTCCACAAAGACGCCGTAGCCATCGCCGATCAAAGGAGACGGAGGAGATCAGCCGCTCACCATCACCGACGGATCCGGGCCCTGCAGAGGCGCTAAGGTCAAGCCGCGCAATACGACACATATCGGGAGACGGCTCGTCCGAATGGTCGGGATCGGCGCCGAAGGTTCGTTCGTCCACCCCGAAATAGCGGGCAAGGATCCGACGATCCTTCTCGCTAAGGCGCTTGGGCGAACCGCGCTTGATGAACTGCTGTATGTAGGCCGGGTTGCGACCAATCAGCCGGGAGAGGCCGGCGTAGTCCTCCCTCCGTTCTGTGATCAGGCGATCAAGCGCTGCCCTCTGGTCGACCTCAGCCATGGGGTCCAATAGCACGTCTGTTATCCTAGACAAATAGGAAAACCTCTGCGAGATTAGGAAAAATACGATTCGCAGGTCACTATGCTGATTGAGATCATCGAACGCCACATGCGTGCCAAACGAATGGCTCCAAGCCGCTTTGGAACTGAAGCCGTCGGCGATCCTCAGTTCGTCTTTCAGTTGCGAGAGGGGAGGGAGCCGCGAAATGCGACGGTGGAGCGCGTGATCGCCTATATTGAGAGCCACCCGTGAGGGGTGCATTCCAAGCCGAAGCTTCAGCTGGAGCTCGAATATCCCGAAGGTCGCTGCGGGCCTCCGCCAGCATCGATCTACAGCCGGCCGTAGCGGTCTGTTCGGCCACACGATATCCGTGTGCGCATGTGGAGATCATGGCTTAAGCACGCCTTGTCCCGCCCGATGAGTTCGACCAAAGCGCCGCGCTCGCGTGGTGGGATGAAGCGTGGTTCGACCTGTTGCCGCCGTCGGCGCGGGCCCCGCGTCTGTGCTGCTCAATCCTTGCAGACGTTGAAGAGGAAACAATCATCCTCATTGCCGTGGAAGCAGGCATCGAAGCAGATGCCGCGCACGAGTATCCGATAGGGGCCGCCCGGCGCCCCGCGCAGCCGCAGCACGAACTGGCGCGTCGTACAGGTGCAGGGCGCGAGATCGTCGAAGCAGTAGGGCCCCATCGGCGTGAGCGCGATCGAGGGGCTGCCGTCCGGCAGGTTCGGCACCGGCGCTCCGTTCGCCTGGACCACCACCAGCTGGTGGACGACGAGCTTCGAAAGCGTGAGGTTGCGGTAAGGATTGCAGACGACGAGGCTCAGCACCTCGGTGTCGTCGCCTTCGATGCAATCGCACTCGCTGTCGCCCCAGCGTATTGAGGTCCAGGGCGCAACGTGCGGCAGATCGACGGCCCGGCAGGGTGGCTGGTCGATCGGCTGGGTCTGATTGCAAGGCCGCAGCGCGTTGAGTTTTGGGGTTCCGGCCAGTTGCGCGTCGACCGCCGCGGCCAACTCGCGGCACGTGTCGCCGCAATCCGCTGCGATGCGGGTGAAGGTGGGGAGCCCGAGGAAGCCGGTGCCGTTGAGGATGAGAGGACCGCTCGTCGTCTGAGCGATGGCATTGAACTGGACCGCGGTAGCGTTGTTGGGGTCACCGATGACGAGCAGCCCGTTCTGCGCCATCTTGGTGCCGTAGATCCGTCCGTTCGGCGCCAGCTGCAGCGCCCCGACGCGATAATTGCTCGGGGTCGGCGACGTCGGCGTCCAGGACCCAATTGGAGTCGTGCTTGAAAACGCGGTCGCTGGGGCGCCGCTGGCCGGGATCGTGTGCCGCCGCACGTAGCCCGCGTCGAAACTGCTGAAATAGATATACTTGCCATTGGGCGAGAATTCGATGCCGTACGGCCCGTTGCCTACCGGGAACGTGTCGACCTTCGAATGCACGCTTATGGCGCCCGTCGCCCGGTCGAAGTTGAACAGGTCGATGCTCTTTGGGTACGAGGTGACCGCCAACAGTGTACCGTCCGGTGAGAACTTGATGCAGTAGCCGTGCCACGCGGTGTAGGAGAAGGTCGAGGCAATGGTGTGACCTGGGTCGGGAAGCGGCCCCGCGTCCGAATCAATGAGCATGGAGTAGAAGGTGCCAGGGCCCGTCAATCCGCCCGTCGGCGTCTGGCCGATGTTCAGGGATACGACCCAGTATTTGTTACAATCCTTGTGCGATGTCGCGGCGAGCTTCTCGGCGGCGCGCTGGGGCCCGAACGTCGTGAGGCTGGTCGGCCCGGAGGCAATTGAGACGCCCCCGGCAACCGCCACAGTGGTATGCGTCAGGGGACCGGGATTGGGGGGCGTGCTATCCCAGTCCCTCGTTGTCAGGATGTGGAAGAGAGTCCCGGTACCCGCCGGAGGCACGATAATCGCCGAGTGCGCCGAGGAGCTCGTTCCGCCGAGTCCGGGGCCCGGATTGATGACCGTGTTCGCAGCGTCGTACAGCCTTGTCCCATCGGTGTAGAAGACAAGATTTCCGCTGGAGTCCGACCAGGTCGCGCACCCCTCACTCGAATTGAATGCATGAGGCGGGGCCGTAGTGACTGGCTCTCCGCCACCAGGGAAGCTGATGTGCGCGCCGTTTCCGAACGTCCAATGCCAGTCGTGCCTTGCCATCATCAATCCCCCTGTGCTGGGCACGCTACAACGCAACGCCACTGCGGGATCGGGGCAACGTTCGGGCCGCCGGGAACTCGTCCCGATTACTTAGACCCCGGCGGAAAATATCAAGAGTCCGGATGGAGCCGTTTCGGACCAACTTATGCGACAGAAATCAATCGGTGTGAGGACTAACCTTACTGACCGGGCGCACTCTGCAACGGTGAGCAACAATGAATCCCAGCCTGCGGAGACCGGAGCTGGCCGGCTGCAGACTGGGCGCTTCTGGGAAGTTGATCGCGATGCGGACGTTCCTTCAGCGGGCAGCCGAGCCGGCTGAGACTCAACGCCGACGCTTGGGCCGGTCTAAGTGCTTCCTGGAAACGGACGTTCGTTCACGGTCGTTGCAGCTATATCAGCGCCCGCTCTCAAAGACGTGGATGACGGGACTTGAGAAAGATGGTTCGAGGTTTTCAAATCTGCCATGTAAGTGCATAATCCGATCGCAGTCGAGTCGCCAGGGGAGGTGTGATGTTGGACGGCGACGAAAGGCAGATCGCCGAACTTGTCGAGATCAACCTCGCGTCTCTTCCCCGTCAGCCCTTGCCTGTTCGCCGTTGCCAGCATCCCAAGCATCATGGATGTGTATCGGCAGTCTTCCGGGTTCGCGACGGTCTTCCACCTCAGCTTCGGACCGGCGTGTTCGCCGAGCCCCGCAGCTTCGACGCGCTGGTGCGGTTCTCCAACGGCCGCGCATTCGACGATCGGGTCGCCGACGCCCACGGCATGGCGATCAAGCTTCTAGGCGTGACAGGTCGAGGCGAGATTGGAGGTCATCAGGTCCCGCGGGTCCAAGACTTCGTCCTGGTGGATAGCGAGACCTTCTTTACCGGCGAACCGAAAGACTATGCCCGTGTGAACCACGCGATTCTGGGGACCGGGTGGTCCCGGATATGCGCATGGGCGGGACTCGTCGTCAGGCCTTGGCTGTTGCTCAGGCTGCGCCGCTTCGTATCAAGCCAGCCGAGGTCTCCGCTCGAGCAAGCCTATTACAGCACCGTGCCCTTCAGGCTCGGCGCGGCCGTAGTGAAGTATGCCGTCCTACCGCGCGAAGTTGGTGAGGCGCCGGCGCTCAGCGGCATCGACGGCTTGGCGGAGGCTTTGCGCTCACGGTTGGCGCGGGGTGAAGTCACGTTCGACTTCTTGATCGACATCCAGACCGACGATAAGCGCCAACCCGTCGACGATCCCAGCGTGAGCTGGTCGAGATCCGGGGCGGAGCGGGTGCCGGTCGCGGAGCTGACGCTGTCACGACAGCGGGTGGACCCGACGGCGCCGCTCGCCGAAAACCTCCAGTTCTCGCCCTGGCACTGCCTACCGGAGCACAAGCCGCTCGGCTACATCAATCGCGCGCGCCTGCCGGTGTACCGCACCCTGGGGGAGGCAAGGCACGCCGCTAACGGCGTGACGCCCCTAGACAGCGCTGGCGCGCCGGATACCTTCTCATTGCCCCTGCCAGGGTCGCCGGGAGCGCGCACGGCGTGACGGAGCAGGCGGCGCCCTTGCCGGCCCCGCGCCGGGGGGTCGGATGGACGGGGCTCACCCTGCTCGCCCTCCTGTTCGTGTTCATCGCCGCCAACGAGTACAATTGGCTGATCACGCCCTGGTGGCAGAAGACGATCAGGTGGTGCGGCTCCTTCGGCATCTCCGACATGCTGGACGAACTGAGGAGCTGGCAGCCATGGTGACGCCCGAGCGGACCGACGGCGCGGCGCGCGATCCGACGGCACCGCTCGCGAGGCGATCGCGCGGGATGCCGTTGCCGGTGCTCGGCATCACGCTGGCCATCCTCGCGACGTGTGTGTGGCTCGAATTTCAGCGCCTGACGATCAAACCGTTTCCGCCACGCACCTTCGCGGGGCCCGCCGAGGACTTCAAGTACGGCTCCATCGGTGCCGAAACCAACGGCTATCCCTACGTGGTGTGGCGCGAACTGCCGACGATCTTCCGCGCCGAAATGCCCGGCGGCTGGCGCCACTTCGGCTTCCTCTACGAGCAGGGGCACGATCTTCCGATCGGCATCAGCGTGCGGAGGACCGCGGTCGACCGCGTCGGCTTCAACTGCGCGACCTGCCACGCCGCGGCGATCGAAGTGGACGGCAAGGAGAGACTGGTGCTCGGCGCGCCGGCGGCCCAGCTCGACATCCAGGCGTATCTCCGCTTCCTAGCACGCGCGAGCCGGGATCCGAGACTCACGGCGGACACAGTGATCAACAGCGCCGCCAGGAATGGGCGACCGCTTGGCTGGGTCGAGCGGCAGGCGCTGCGGCTGGTGATCATGCCACGGCTCAGAGAGGCGTCGCCGGGTCTGGCGGCGAGCCTCGCATGGATGGACGTCAAGGCGACGCATGGCCCAGGACGGACGGACGCCGGCAACGCGTGGCGGGAGCGGTGGGGCCTGCGTCCGGGTGGCGACGCTAGGGTCGGAACTGTCGACTTCCCCTCCGTTTGGAACCAGCGCGCCCGTCTCCAAGGGTGGTTCCACTGGGACGGCGACAACAACTCGCTGGACGAACGCAACTACTCGGCCGCGCTGGCTGGAGGCGCCACGGAATGGCTGCTCGACCGTCGCAAGATCGGCAAGGTATCCGCGTGGCTTCTCGACCTGAAGCCGCCGCGTTTCCCGAGGGCGCTCGACGCGGAGGCGGTCTCCGCTGGTCGGGAGGTGTTCGCGCGGAGCGGATGCGCCGCGTGCCACCAGCCCGGCGTCGGCCGCACGGGTCAGGTGACCGACATCGAGCTCGTCGGCACTGATCCCCAGCGCGCCGCCCTGTTCGACGACAACATGGTCCGCCGGTTCCGCGACGTCGGCAAGGCTTACACCTGGCGCTTCAGCCATTACCGTTCGACCCACGGCTACGCCAACATGCCGCTGGACGGCGTCTGGGCTCGCTCGCCGTATCTCCACAACGGGTCGGTGCCGAACCTGATGGCGCTCCTGGTCCGCCCGGCCGAGCGTCCGGCGCACTTCTACCGCGGCTGCCGGACTTACGACTTCGTGCGGGTGGGCTACGCCTGCAGCAGCGGCTTCCTTTTCGACACGCGGCTGACCGGTAACGGCAACGCCGGGCACGCATACGGGACCGACCTCCCGCCCGACCAGAAGCGGGCGTTAATCGCCTACCTGGAAAGCCTCTGACCGTGAAGCGTGAGCGATCCACCCTGAGCGTGCTGGGAGCGGAACACTATGAGGCTTGAGTTGAGCGAGCAGGCGGAAAGCCGCCTCCTGAACGCAATCTGCCTCATCATCGGCACCATTATGCTTTATCGCGGTATCATCGACTTCTTCCTGTTCAAAGACAACCCGTGGCGGACGCTGCTCGGGCTGATCTTCTTCGGCGGAGTGATCTCCATCTTCCTAATGTATCGCCGCCGGAAGGTCGGGTTCTGGATGTTCGCGTTCTTCGACTTCTCGGTCGGCATCGTGTTCATCTTCTTCCTGCAGGACATCTGGTATCACCACGTGCTGCCGCACGTCGCTTACGCCGCCGTGTTCGTGCCGTTCTACGGGTTGATGAGCTGGAGCGCTCCGCCGGATCCGAACGACGCCCGGGTGCCCCCGGAGCCGCGCCGGAAGCTGCTGAGCTACCTGAGCGATCCGCTGATCTCGCTCGTTCAGCGGTGGCCGGTCATCGCCCGCGTGATCGAACGGATCCCGCTGATCCAGCGCGCGATCAACCGCCTGATCATCAACGGGGTGACCTCGGCTCCCCCGCCGCGGCCCCATCCTTTCTCGCTGTGGACCCCAGGAAAGCGTGCCATCCCACGCGCCGACGGAAGGGTGCCGACCCATTCTACCTTCACCGCGTGGCCGAGCCTCGTCGACCGGTCCTTCACCGGCCGGCACCTGCCGCCGATCTCCGCGGCCCACGTTGAGGCGCTGCCGCCGATCGACGGCGTCAGCAGGCTCTTCGAGCGCCGGGCCTTCACGCCGAGCGGTAAGACGACGGTGCTGTTCTGCTTCTTCGCCCAGTGGTTCACAGACAGCTTCCTGCGCACCAGTCCGGACGACGCGCGAAAGAATACCTCCAACCACGACATAGACCTCTGCCAGATCTACGGTCTCGGCCAGGAGTCGACGCGCATGCTGAGGTCGCTGCATGCCGGGCACCTGAAGTCTCGTCGCGGCGAGCCGCTCGTGCCGGATGGGTCCCATCCCATCTACCCGCAGCGCCTGGTCGACCCCGAGACCCTGGAGGTGAAGAAGGAGTTCGCGGATATCGCCTTCGATCCCATCCAGGCGACCAGCTTCGACCGTCGAGACCCGCCGCATGGCTGCGCCGCCAACTTGCGGAAGATCTTGAAGGATATCGGCGACTGGACCCAGACCGACGACCGCTGGATTCGGCACTACGCAGCTGGCCTCGAGAGGGCGAACTCCACGCTGCTCTACTCTGCGGTGAGTACCGTCTTCCTGCGCAACCACAACCGGCTCGCCGATGGGCTGGCCGCGGAATACGAGGATCGCGCGTCGCAGGACGACGGCGACGACTGGCTGTTCGAGACGGCGCGCAACATCAATATCGTCCAGCTCCTCAAGATCATCGTCGAGGACTATATCAACCATTTGGCGGGCTCGCCGTTCAAGCTCCGCCTAGAGCAGGGCTTCGCCGACCGCTGCCGGTGGTACCGCGCGAACCGGATCTCGCTTGAGTTCAACCTGTTGTACCGGTGGCACGCGATGGTGCCCGACAGCTTCAAGCTGGACGGCAGGACGCTCACTGACCGGGAGTTCCGGTTCAACAACGCGCTGCTGGAAGAGGTCGGAGTGGAGGCCGTCATCGACGCGGCCGCGAGTCAGGCCGCCGGGCGACTCCAACTCGGGAACACCCCGGGTTTCCTGCAGCAGCCGGAGGTTCGCTCCATCGCTTTCGCGCGCCAATTCCGGCTGGCTGGGTTCAACGCGTATCGTAGGCGATGGCAGCTGCCGTCATACGAGAGCATAGATCAGCTCGCGAAAGGGGACGACGTCCTGATCGCGGAGCTGAAGGCGCTGTATGAGGACCTGCCCGCGACCCCGGACAGTCCAGCTGTGCCTGCCATTGAGCGGGTGGAGCTTCCCGTTGGTCTGCTGGTGGAGGCGCGCGGCCGCGACCAGGTGCTACCCGATCTACTCCGCAGGATGGTGGCGTCCGACGCCTTAAGCCAGGCACTGACTAATCCGCTGCTCGCCAACTACGTCTATGGCGTGGACTGCTTCACGGCCTACGGCGTCGACGAAATCGAGCGGCTCGACGGCTTCGCCGATCTGGTCAGGCTCAACCGCACTCCCGGCACACCGAGTGTGGCCGCCACGTTCAGCGCTCCGGAATTCTCTTCTTCAAGCCGTGCGGCCTGAGCGCGGGCGCGGGATGGGATCGCTGCTTTGGGTTAGAGCCGAAGTGGCTTCGATGCTGGTGCTGCCCGGTCAACGCCCTGCTGCCCGTAATCCTCAGGAAGCCGAGCCGACGCTTAGACCAACAGGCCTACCATCGCCGTCTGATCCCACTACCGCTGCGCCGGCGACACGCGCCGGCCGTCAAGAATCGCGTCGTCAGGTTTGAGCAGGAAGGCACCCGGCAGCCCCGCGCCGATTGTACTATCCCCCGTTCGCCAATGCAGCCGTCACGATATCGGCGGTCGGATGTCCCCTTTTGTAGACCGCCTTGACTGGGACGACGACAAGGCTGCGTCGCTCCAAAGCAGCCAGTCTGGCTTCCACCAACACCAGACAAGAGCAAGGGTCTGCAAAACAGCTAGCCAATCGGAGCAAGCTTGTGCCTGCTCCTCGATGCATTTATGCCGCTGCCCTCTTACGCAGCGGTGCAGCCAATTTGCGACCGGACAGATTTCAATGACTTAGCAGGAATTTGAGTCTCTGCAGGAAGTGCAGAATTGTCGCCTCATTCCCGAGGCTTGCGGACCCGCTTCTGGCCATTCGTGGCCGAGAGACGATTCGTCCGGAGGCGGCTGGCAGTTTTGGACCGGAATTCTCCGTGGGCAAATTAATGTCCCCAAACCCGCCTTGCACCATCACGCGAGCCTAGGCGCGGCCGCAGGCGCCTTGTCCATCAAGGAGGCGTGTCCTTCCCTTTAAGGACGGGGTTGCCCGCACAGGTGGCGGCAGACCACGATCATCGCCAGCGTGTCACGAGCACAGTATTCACGTAAGGCAGTTGCAATTCCTTCTCGCCGCTCGGGCAGTGTATCCGGCGAGATTGCTTCAACATAAGCGGCCTGGGCAGCATTACCGTCGCCGACAGCTAGATCATCATAGCAAAGATCCGCAGCGATAGTCGGGAGAACAGCTTTGATAGACCAGCTTCCGCGCTGGTCACGGTGATACCAGGCATCTCGAGTCACCGGCAGCAGGTCGACGACTCGGGACGCCAAATCTTCGAGAGCGCCGCGTAAATCCGGGAAGGCCTCCGCCAGCCGAATGATGCAGCTACGCTCGAACGGAGCGTTGTAGGCGACGACCGCGCCACTCGCCGGCACGAGCCGTATCAGCGCTTCAGCGCAGGGACGTCGTGGATCGCTCCCGTCAAGGCTAAGGAAGTCCACATGCGCCAAGGAGCCATCCTCCTGCTCTAAATGACACGAAAACTGGAAAGGGATCTGTTCGTACGGTCGAGTACCCACCCACCGCGGCACTGCAAACGCGATTGTTTCGAAATCGAGCCAGGCACGCGGGTACGCCCATGCAGCAACGGCGCCGCAGGCCCCCTGGACATCATGATGGGGTTCACCGGTCACTGTCGCTCGATGGACGATCACATGGACGGGGTTGGTCAATCCATCGCCGGGTACTTTGAGCAGATCCAAGATGCCTTTCTTCAGCCATGCATTCCCGCCGCCGCGAGGGAGAACGCTCACCGACCATTCAGGCCCCGGAGGCGCTTGTGCGGTGCAATGCGAATGGAACTCGCAGGTCGCGGGCTGATCGCAATGCTTTCCCATCGCGGTCGTTGGCTCAGATCCACCCAGCGTTTCCCGCGCAAACTTGATGACCTGGCCGCGAGCGTCCGAAATCGGCGCCGCCCGAGCCATCACATCGACGTCTGCGAATAAACCTTCGTGAGCACCGCCCTCAGCGAGGACGAAGGCATTGTTGACGTGTCGCACAATTGCCCCCGAGATTTCGAAGCCCGACTGCCGGAGCACCCAGAGCTGTGTGGCAACGTCAGCGATGTGCTCATCTTTTGCCGACGTCGAGCTCTTCACCTCGATCAGTCGCCACGAATCGTCCGGCTGATGCTCAAGAATGTCAGCCTGAATGAGAACTCCATCGTGGCTAATCGTCGCCTCGAAGATCGCAGCCGTCTTAGCAGCTATTAGTTCGCGGGTCTGAGCTTCGGCAGTGGCCAGACCGGTTTCAGTCACCACAAGCTTGCCCTCGAGCAGTGTGCGGGCGATAATCCCGGCATAACGGCTCTCTGCAAGACGCACGTCCGCTGCGCCATCGGCTTCGGCACGATCAGGACGATGGACGAGCAGCCAAAGTCGCCGGGGACACCGCTCGTAGGCGGCAATTCGGGACTTGGAGAGCCCGAATGACAATGCCGCACTGGGTGACGATTGCTCCACGTGCCCTCCTTACCCTATCGATGGGTCAGAAAGATATTATTCCATGGCGCCCCATGCCACCATCACTGAATTCACATCGTACATGATCCGGACGATGGCTGCGGGCAGAAAATGCAAAGCAGCAACACTTGGTCTGTTCACAGCTGCCCGGAAGGAGCCGGATCTAGGCGGTCCGCTAGCAAAGTTGGCTCGGTTTCTGCACTAGCGATCATGTACGTCGATGGGATAGACGCCACCACTCCCGGCCGCAATGGCTCGAAAGCAGAGATTGACTATCGGGCGCAGCCACCTGCCATGCTTGGATTGCAGCAAGCTTGGAAGGCAAAGAGCGCTCGGGGGAGCGTTTCAGAAAACGTCCTCTGTCACGGACGATGGGGCATTGTGTGCAAGGTCTTACTCAAGAGCAGATCTTTCTTCTGGAGCAGGCGCGCCAGGTCTGGACGGACCGAGCGATGGCCAAAGCGGCTGGGGTGCCATGGCAGGAAGAGACCATCACCGACATTTTGATCCGGAATATCCGGCTGAGCTATCCGGGCAGCATCGATGTGATTCCTTTCAGCAAGCCGCTGGAAGGAGAGAGCGGCGCCGATTGGCTGCTCTCCTTCATGAATGTGGATGAGAGCGTGTCAGCCACGATGCTAGTGCAGGCCAAGCGTTTGGACAATCGCGAGATCGAATACCCTGACATCGACCGACTGATCGGCAAGCGGCAGCCGCCCGTGCAGCAGATCGATCAGCTAATCGCTACGGCGGAAGCCCACAACATTCCTGCGCTCTACGCTTTCTATAACCATGTCGGCGATCCAGCGCGGGTGCCGCGCACGTGCGGTTCGCTCCCCCAAGGCGCGCCTGAGCATGTGCACGCATTCGGGATCAGCATTGCGGCGGCGGAGGCTGTAAAGGCGAAGCTCCCTGACAAAACCTTCGACCAACACCGATCCGATTCTATCCCATTTCATTGCCTCTTTGCAGCCGAGGTAAATCGACGCGCGGGTCCGGCGGCTCTCCGGCGGCGGTTCTCAGAGCACTTCGCGATCAGCTCGGCCTGCGGCGCCGACGTGTCAAAATCGATCCGGAGGAGCGCGTCGCCGATACCTTGGGCTTTCTCAATGGGACAAGTCCGCTGGTGTCGCGGGCGCGGAACGCGCGCTCGGCGCTCGCCGAGGGCGTGTCCCCAAGGGAATTTGGCTTACCAGAGGTCGCGGGACTGGTCGTCTTGGTCGATGGCGAGAACTCGCTCAAGGTCCGGTCACCATATGAGCCTGGACGGCGTGACTTATCATCCCCGTAGCAGTGACCCGCACGCGAATGACCGAGGTCCGCCCAGTCATGTGCGAACTCGCCTCCGAGCGGCGCTCCGCGAGATAGGACCCAGCACAAGCTTTTGAATTGTCGACCGTATTTTTCGCCCAATTTGAGTTGGGGTCGCGAGTTCGAATCATCATCTGGGGCGCCAGCCATTTCAATGACTTAGCCAGATTCATGGTCTCTCCGACAGGGCCGGAATACCGGCCACCTTTCCGTCGCTTGCAGGGGCCGTCCACGCGGCTTGTGACTGAGAGACGATTTGTCCGCACGAGAACGGCGCCTTCGCGGCCCGATTCTCCGGCGCCGAATAAGTGTCCCCAAACCGGTTTTCACGAACTTCGAAGCATCCGCTCCTGGCCGAGAGCGGACGATCCGCTTTTCGGACAGTCGACGTAGCAGCAGCCGCTGGAGGCGTACTGGCTCTGCCGGTCCTACTTGCTGAGCGATATGGACACGTCGACGGAAAGGCCGGAGCGAAGTGTCCGAAGCTCGGACTGGCCCGCGTCGATCCGGATGCGAACCGCCACGCGCTGGACGATTTTCGTGAAATTGCCCGAGCCGGGTTCGAAGGGCAGCAGCGCGAACTCGGAGCCCGAGGCTGGAGCGAAGCTTTCGACGTGGCCCCGTAGCGGCTTGCCGCCAAGCGCATCGACCGAGATCGTCGCCGCGGCGCCAACCAGCATCCGGCGGGTCTGGGTCTCCTTGAAGTTGGCAACTACGTAGAGCCCGGTGGTCGGCACGAGTGTCAGCAGACGGGAGCCCGGCTGGACATAGTCGCCGACCTGCGCCTGGCGGTTGCCGACGATACCGTCGATCGGGGCGCGGATGAGGGTGTGTCCGCGATCCTGTTGCGCAAGATCAAGCGCGGCATGCGCACGGGCTTCGGCGGCTAGTGCGCGGTCGAGCGCCGCGAGCAGCACGGGGCGCCGGGCGTGGGTGACGGCCGCCTGCTCGCTGCTGACGTCCCGGTCGGCCCGTGAACGGTCTCGTGCCGACGCGGCGCCGATCGCGACGGAGCGGACGCGTTCGGTGTCGCGGCGCGTCGCGAAGCCCTGCGCGGCGAGCGTTTCGAAGCGGGTGCGATCGGCGGCGGCGCGGGCATATTCCGCTTCGGAGCCCTGGATGCCGGTTTGCGCGGCCTCGATCTGCGCGGCGGCCAGGCGCTCGTCGGCGCTGATCCCCGATAAAGCAGCACGCGCCGCGGCCACGCCCGCCGCCGCATCGGCGACGGCTGCGTTGGCCGCATCGAGCCGCGCATCATATTCGCGGCTGTCGATACGGATCAGCGGATCGCCGGCGTGCACCGCTTGATTGTCGCGGACCGGTATTGCCGTCACGACCCCACCGACGCGCGGCGCAACGTTAGTGCTGTCCGCACGGAGATAGGCGTTGTCGGTCGACTCGCTGGTGCGCGGCGACAGCATGTAGAGAATACCGGCGAGTGCCACGGCCAGGGCAATGGCGGCCACGATCAATGGCTTGCGGCTGATCGTGAGGCGCCGCCGCGAGGAGCCGGCTGCCGGCGTAAACGTTTCTGGTGAATTCGCGGCATTCATGGCATGATCACCCGCAGCGTGAAGGGTGCGGAGGCGGGTCGGCGGCCATTGGTGCTGATCATGCAATCAGTCCGTAGCGCAGCTTGATCGCCGCCTTGCTGCGCTCGAGAATCGAGTCTGACTCGACACCGTCCGAGACAGCGCGGGAGAGCGAAAGCGCCCCCACCAGCTCGGCCAGCATCGATGCGGCTTCGCGGTCGGGTTCGGCGATGCCGAGGCCGATCAGCGCTTCGGCGATCCATCCGGTCAGCGTCGCTACACCCCGTCCGAAGCGGGCGCGCGGCTCTTCGGCCAGGCGCGGGAGATCGGACGACAATGCCGCAAGCGGGCAGCCCCGCTCGCGCGCATCGCGGTGCCGCGCTGACAGATAGAAATCGACATAGGCCAAAAGGCCCGCACGCGGATCGGTTTTGGCGAGGCTGCGATCGAAGCGGCCGTGGGCATCGTCAAACATGGCCGAGATCGCCTCGGCGATCAGTTCGTCCTTTGAAGCGAAATGGGCATAAAAGCCGCCATGCGTGAGCCCGGCTCGGGCCATGATCCCGGCGACGGCGATACTGGCCGGGCCCTTCGCGCGAATCTCGCTCGCGGCCTCCTGCAACACCCGCTGCCGCGTCTCGGACTTGTGATCGCTTGAATAACGCATGGCCTTGCCGGCTCCCTTCATATGATGCATGTAATATAAAGACCGATGAGAGGCAAGACGGCGATGGCGGGCGCAACGATGGATGATGTGCGGCCACACAGAGCGGCGCCGATCGATCCGATGGCGCTGCCCGACCGGACCAAATTCCTGATCTTCGGCGTGATGGCGTTCGGCCAGTTCATGGCGCTCATCGACATCCAGATCGTCGCCGCTTCGCTTAACGAGGTTCAGGCGGGGCTGTCGGCCGGACCCGACGAGATATCGTGGGTGCAGACATCGTATCTGATGGCCGAGCTGGTGATGATCCCGTTTGCCGCGTTTCTGGCGCAGGCCCTTTCGACACGCTGGCTTTTCGCGCTGTCGGCGGGGCTGTTCACGCTTGCCAGCACCTTGTGCGGAATGGCGTGGAGCATCGAATCGATGATCGTGTTCCGCGCCGTTCAGGGCTTCGTCGGCGGGGCGATGGTCCCGACGGTGTTCGCAACGGGGTTCGCGATGTTCTCCGGCAAGCAGCGGGCGATGATCCCGGCGATTCTCGGCATGGTATCGGTGCTGGCGCCGACTTTGGGCCCCACGGTGGGTGGCTGGATCACCGAAGGCGCGGGGTGGCGGTGGGTGTTCTTCGTCAATGTGGTGCCGGGCGCGGTGGTCACGGTGCTGGCGCTTACGGTGATCCGCGTCGATCGCGGCGATTTGAAGATGCTTGGGCGCATCGACTGGGTGCACCTGGCGTCGATGGCGATCTTCCTCGCGGGGCTCGAATATGTGCTGGAGGAAGGACCGAAGAACGGCTGGTTCGACGATCTTTGGATTGCGGGCGCGGCATGGGTGGCGCTGGTAGCGTTCGGGTTGTTTATCGAGCGATCGTTCCGCTCAAGCAGGCCAATCGTGAAACTGACTCCGTTTCGAAGCCCGACCTTCGCCTTTGCGTGCGTGTTCAACCTGGTGATCGGGTTCGGCATCTATGCCGGCACCTATCTGGTGCCGCTCTATCTGGGGCGCGTGCGCGGCTATAACGCGGCCGAGATCGGAACAACGGTGTTCATCGCCGGGGTGGTGCAGTTCCTGGGGGTGCCGATCGCGGCGGGATTGTCTCAGCGGATCGATCCGCGGATCATGGTCACCGCGGGGCTGAGCCTGTTTGCGGCCGGGCTCTGGCTGTTTTCATTCATGACGCCGGAATGGGGCTTCGCCGCGTTGTTCTGGCCGCAAGCGGTGCGCAGCTTTGCGATCATGCTGTGCATCGTGCCGAGCGTCGGACTGGCACTCAACGGGTGGGCCGGGCCGGAGCTGCGTTATGCGTCGGGGCTGTTCAACCTGATGCGCAATTTGGGCGGAGCGATCGGCATCGCGCTGGTGAACACCTGGCTGGGCGATCTGACGCGGCTGCATATGCTGCGGCTCGATGAGGCGATGGGCGCATCGCCGCTCGCGGCGCGTGAAGCGATCGCCGGTCTCGCGCGGCGATTCGAGGCGGTGACGCCCGATCCGGACCATGCACTTGCAATGAGCCGGGCAGTGATGGGTAACGTGCTGGTGCGCGAGGCATTGACCCTTGCCTTCAACGACGTTTTCCGGCTGATGGCCTGGCTGTTCCTCGCCGCGCTGATCTTGGTGCCGCTCTGCCGTCCCCCGAAGCAGACCGCGCGTCCGATCGAGGCGCACTGAGATCCACAAGGGCGAGCGGCCGAATAACCCCTGATCAGCCGGCCAGCCTCAAGGCAGGGTCGTGACCGTCCTGTTCGTGCAGCAGCCGGAACAGCGGCCCACGAACCGCTGAAAGCCGTGATGGCGCGCCCCCACTCGCCCAACGGCGGATACCTGCGCCCTGCTGAGCGCCAGCCGGTCAGCGACACAGGCGTCGCAGAGCGGCATTTGGCCGCGGGGACCTACCGCCGCGCTCATTTGTTCAATTCGTGTCATCGCGCCCCCGCTATGCGGCAAGCGTATCTTATCGGGCGCAAACTGCAAACGAAAACAAGTGTTTAGTGCTTCGAACAGACTGCTCCGGGATGCTCCCAACGTTCGCAGATCCCTGGAGGCGGAATGTCCGCTCCCAGGAGGCTCGCCGACACGCTCGAGCGTCTGCTCTTGGCGCAAGGCGGACCTAGCTGACCGCAGCTTGAAAACCAAATAGGCGCCGCTGCTCCGCCCAGGAAATCGGCAGTTCGCCCGTCCTGATAATCTGTCGAGCACCGAGCGACGCGGGCTGCGTCCCCTCCAGAACTGCCTGCACGATATCGGGCGCGAGGTAGGTGATCCGGGCTGCCTTCGAGAGGTAAGACTTGCGGGCATTTGCTTCCGTCCGATCCAACGGCGGCGGCTCCTCAATCAGCGCGCGGCGGGCGGCAAAGCCGCGTACCACGAGAGAGATCAGCTTCGAATTCGGCCTCCGCCGGGTGGACTGATCCGGGACAAGCACGAGCCGCGCCTCGTGACCGCGCTGGGTCAGGACCCCTGGCACAGTGAATGCATACCGCTGCTGCTGCCCCGTGGGACATTCCGAGCCGATCAGCCTCGCGGGGACGTAAGTGCCAACGAGGCGATCAGCCTCGATCGCCACCTCCACATCGATTTCCTCGAGCAGACTGCGAAGCTCAGAGAACTCCATGACCGGCACGCGCTCTCCAACCGCGCGCATCGCACCGTCGCCGGGAAGATTTCCGCGTCGACCCCCGCCGTCTCGAGATCGTGCCCCAGCTTGCCGGCGTCGTTGAGCAGTTCGGCCACGGCTTGCCGGATCAGTGTCTCCACCTCACCGGCGGGCAATCGCAGCCCCTTTGCTTCACCGGTTCCCGGTGCCGAGATGTAGTACCGATATCGCCTGGCCCCCTTCGTCGAGTGCGATGCGACCATCGGCCTGCCATCACCATCGCGGATACGACCAGCAAGAAGGCTGGGCTCCGCCGCATTGGTGCCAAGGCGCCGCTTCGCGCCGTTCTCGGCGAGTAGCGCCTGCACCTCCTCCCACCTCGCCTCGGGCATCAGCTGCTCGTGCTGGCCGGGATAGACGGCCTTATGATGCCGTACCTTTCCAGCGTAGACCGGGTTTTTCAGAAGGCAGTAGAGAGGGCCGCGGACGAATGGGCCCCCTCCCCTCTTGGTGCCGTCCCGCATCGTCTGAACCTTAGTGCGAACGCCCTCGGCGTTCAGAGCGGTCATCAGCTCCCGCACGGAGCGAAGTTCCAGATAGCGGCGGAAGATATGCCGGACGGTCTCGGCTTCCGCTTCGTTGACGACGAGCTTTCGATCGACAACGTCGTATCCGAGCGGCACCGTCCCACCCATCCACATGCCCTTTCGGCGGGAGGCGGCGACCTTGTCCCGCACCCGTTCACTGATCACCTCTCGTTCGAACTGGGCGAAGCTCAGCAACACATTGAGGGTAAGCCGGCCCATGCTGGTGGTGGTATTGAACGACTGGGTGATGCTGACGAAGCTGGCGCCGGCGGCGTCGAGGATGTCCACGATCTTCGAGAAATCGGACAGCGCCCGCGTCAGGCGATCGACCTTATAGACGACGATCACATTGACCTTGCCGGACTTCACATCAGCCAGCAGCCGCTGGAGGCCCGGCCGATCCATATTGCCGCCCGAGAAGCCGCCATCGTCATAATAATCGGGAAGCAGGGTCCAGCCTTCGTGCCTCTGGCTCAGCACATAGGCGGCGCAGGCCTCGCGCTGCGCGTCGAGGCTGTTGAACTCCTGATCGAGCCCCTCCTCAGTAGACTTGCGCGTGTAGATTGCACAGCGGGTGGCGCCGGAGTGGCGCGGCTTTTCGTCTCTAGCCATCCGCCAGCTCCGGGGCCTTGCGAGCGCCATTCTGTCCCTGCCGAAGCCCGAAGAACCGAGGACCGGACCAGCGGGCTCCGGTGATCTCATTTGCGATCTCGCTCAGCGATCCGTAGCGGCGGTCCCGGTAGCGGTAGCCCTCGTCGAGGATCAGCACGTGGTGCTGCTCCTGCTTCCATTCGCGCACAAGCACCGTTCCCGGCTTCGTGGTTGCGCATGCCTCTGTCAGCACCTCTCCCGTTCTCTCGAACTGGCGCTGGAGGCGTTCAATCTCGCGGCGGGTGGCGGTGGGCAGCTTCCCGTAGACGCGCTCCTGCAGGCGGTAGGCGATGCCGCGGGCAAGGAGGTCCGGCGCGAACGGCGGAGGTGCTCCCCGATAAACCCGCTGCCACTTATCGCGCAGCTGCGCCGGCGACATCGTCGCCAGCGCAGCCAGTTCCTCCTCTAGCGTGATCGCCATCATGCCGGCCGCTCCGCGTGGTAGCGGCCGACGCCCTCAACCTTCTCGCGGCTGAACTCGAACCCGCGCTTCTTCAGACCCGTAAGCGCCGCCCGCGTCGTGTGGGGGAGCCACCCGGTGGCTTCGACAATCTGTTGTATCGACGCGCCTTCGTCCCGTTCCAGCATCTCCACCAGCAGCGCCACCTTCGTGCCGGGCCTGATTTCGCCCGCCTTGCGCGCAGTATCGCCGCGAGTAGGCAGGGACGGAAAGGTCGGCGTCCCATTCGTCGCCTCGTCCTCTAGGCCTTCGCCACCGTCGAGGGCGCCGCGACCCGCTGCGGTGATCGCTGCGCCGAGGCGGCGGTCGCCCTCCTCGCGCCAGCTCGGCACCTGCGCTGCGACCTCACCCTCGGCGACATAGCCGCGCTCGATCAGACCTTCGATGCCCTTGCGGATGCGGCTTGCGCCGCCCTTCAGCGACTCAGCGACGGGGAAGAGATTGCCGTCCTCGCGCTGGCTGGCGGTGCTCAGCAGCACGAGCTGCATGTCGGTAAGTTTGGGTTTCTTGGCCATGGTGGGCGTCCTCTTGCGAGAGGCCGCGGAATTGCCGCCTCCCACCACCCACAGCCCCGCCGGATATCCGGCCGGGCGGCAGCCGCGTCAGATCAGCGGCTGCGATTCACAGGAGCACCAATGCTTCCGCGGACTCCGAAGTCCAATGGAATAAGCAGATCCCCAATTCCATTCTTCGGTGCCGAGTTACCGCGCCGTCCAAGAGGCAGGGACCAGCCGGGAGGCTCGTCCGCTAGCGCTCTCATGGCCTGGCCGACCTTCTGAAATAGAAGCGTCAGACCGATGCTGAGAATTAGGAGAGGATATTCACGGCCCTTGCCGCCACCAGCGCGATTGTTAGCAGGGAGATCGCCGACTCCACCATCATCAAGGCCTTGGCGCGTTGCGTCATCGGCATCGTGTCGGTTGGAGAAAATGCCGTGGCGTTCGTGTAGGCGAGGAACACGTAGTCGACGAAGCCGGGAGACCACTCCTCGCCCTCAGCTTTCGTCGCGGTTTGCGGGAACAGGAAGTCGGGGTCCGAGCGCCGCGTGACGCTGCGTGCAGCCGGTCCGCCGCTGTCGAGGTTCCAGAACCAGAGGGCGAAGGCGAGGACGTTAATTGCCCAGATGTCGAGCGCGTCGAGAAGCAGGGGCTTGCCCGCGCTCGCCGCGTGTCCCGAGAGGAGCGCCGAGACCAGCATTGCGAGCGAGACGAAGTTCATGAGAGAGATGATGGCGGTAAGCAGCACTGCGAGGCGGCGGATCATCCGCCGCCTCGAGGCGATAACATGCCAATGCTCGTCGGTAGAGGCACGCACCACCTTGTCCTGTGCCCACGCAGTCGCGACCGAGAGGGGCAGCAGCAACGCCGCCTCAAGGGCCGGCGCGAACCAGCGCGGCCCGATAGTCAGCCGGTTCACCAGAAGCAGCTGGAGCCCGATGATGAGGACGACCGAGGTTCGCGCGAGCCAGAAGTCCAGCGCATGCGTGTGGATCGCCCGCAATTCTTTGCTCATGTCCGGCCTTTCCGCTCGCCCGGCCGGAACCTTCACGGCATAGCCGCGGCGGCGCAAGGATGTTTCGGAGAGTTAGCCGTGGAGGAAGAGTTCGAGGTAAAGGGGCGTCACGAGCACGCGCTCGAGCACGCCTCTGAGCATGGCGTGCCACTGGCGCAGAAAGTGGCCGTCTTTTCCGCTGTTCTTGCAACCTTCGGCGCGGTGATCAGCTTCCTCGCCGGCCACACTCAGAACGAAGCGCTGTACCACAAGAACGAAGCCGTTCTCCTGAAGGCGAAGGCATCCGATACCTGGGCTTACTACCAAGCGGAGAGCGGCAAACAGCACCTGGCGGCGCTCGCAGCCGAACTCGTGCCGGCCGCGCGCAAGAAGGACTTCCAGGGGCAGGTCGGCAAATACGCAGCGAAGAAGGCGGACCTTCAGCGGCGGGCCGAGAAGCTCGACGCCGGGTCGGAAGATGCAAACAAGGAGGCGGAGCGGGCTCTCTCGCCGCACAACAAGCTCGCGATGGCGATGACCTTCATCCAGATCGCTATCGCCCTGGCATCGATCGCGGCCTTAACCCGGCGCACTTGGCTGCTCGCCGGCGCCGGTGTGGGAGCAGTTCTGGGAGCAGCATTCGCAGCCCTGGCATTCCTGGTTTGACACGCAGGCCGGTCGTTCGGTCGGCGTTCAGGACGGTAACCCCAGGACTTTTCGCCGAGGATTGATCGCTATCGCGAGTGGCAGTGGAGCCAGCCGTGGGAGGCGAAGGGCTTCTACTCTGTGATCACCGTCTCGATGGCCATTGGCATCGCAATCGACTGTCGCCGATCGATCCGATCAAGGCCCTCTTCTGGAGCGCGGTCATCAACGGCGTAGTCGCCGTGCCTATCATGGCCGCGATGATGCTCGTCATCTCCCGGCAGCAGACGATGGGCCGCTTCACCGGCCAGAAGCTTCTGGTGAGCCTTGGCTGGTGCGCGACAGCCATCATAGCAGCGGCGGCTGTCGCCATGTTCGCATTCTGGGGCAGTTGAGGCGGCAGCTACTGGGCAGTGATACCCCTCGACACGAGATTGGTCGGGTCCAGGCCCTCCTTTTTCAGATAGTCGTAGAGGGCGAGACACAGCCGCTGAGCTACGATTTCCGGGAGTACGACCCTTGCTGCCTGCACGAGCTGGCGTGGCGCCGAAGATGGCTCACCAGGCTTTAGGATTGCAAACTCGATTCGCAACGTTCCGTTGATGTGCTCGAGTTGCGTCACCGCGTCCGCGAAGATGTCGGTCGCCAACGGGTTTCGGAGGACACGACCGCGATTTTGGACCGTCTCGCGCACCGGGCGCACTTGGCCGCCGGCTGCCGTCGCAGCGGGTTTTGCGGGAGCATCCGTTCCCATGACCTTTGTTGATCTCCACCCCGCAAGATAGCTCCCGCGAAACGCAGGCTCCGCAGAGGGGAGGAGTGCACTCTCCTGGGCGACGTCGCCAATGAACCTTTATTTATCTCAACGAGAATCCTCCTGGGCCTCTCGATGTCTGGCACGGGACGGAGCGCCTGCAGTGCCGCCTCAGCCGCGACGGAGCGGCCACCAAGGTCCCGTCTCCTACCCCCCGGCGGCGCGGGAGTCGCCGCCTCTGCCGCTCCCGCGCTTAGTCTCCACTACAGCGCGAACGAGCAGACACAAGGTCGTCGGCAGGCAGAGCCAAAGCAGTGCGTCGATCGCCGTATATTCATTGCGGACATCCACATCGTTTGCCCACCAGAGCACAGCGGTGGTCAGTGCAAACAGCACAATCGTCTTCCACAGGCCCGACATTCGCGACTCCCCTTCCGTTCCGGCGAAGGCGCTTGGAGGAACGGCTGCCAGGGTTCGTCGGATCCCAGGCCATATTCGCTGCGCCGACTAGGACGTGGTTCCACTGATGGCGAGCCGACCGGCCTCCGCTTCTCATCCTCCGTCCAGAGAAAAGCCTTTTAGGTGCCGGTCACCGATTCAGGGAGTCGCTCGTGCGCTGGCGTCGCTTGGCAGGGCCGACCTGCGCCGTCTTTCTCGTCACCGGCTCGGCCTTCGCCGCCACGCCGTCCGAGGCTACGGATCAGCCGAGGGCCCTTGGCCGCCCTCGTCATTGAGGAAGATGCCGGCCGCCGTGCCGCCAACGCAACTCGACGATCCGGACCGGAAGACGCTGGCGCAGCAGGCACATCAGAGGCATGCCGACCAGAAAGGTGGCCGTTCTCTCCGAGTTGGGGCCGAATTTCCGCGAGAAGGATGACAGAGGGACCGGTCACGGGCACGTCAGCATCTACTGGGCCTTGGGCGCCGGCCCGAACGGCGGTCGCATCGCGGGAGCGCAGGTTACTGGCGCCGGCGACCCTCAACGAGAACTGTCGACCTCCAGCTCCTGTAGGCCGGTCGCGCGGATCCTTTCATCTGATAAACGGTACACCCCCGTTCGGACCTTGGCGCCACGCGTAGCTTTCCCGGTACGACCCTAATATGAGGAGGGGTCGCTCTCGAAGCCGGCGTAGCCGAAAGGATTTCTGCGATCGCCAACTTCATGTTCTGCACCGGGATCGAGAACAGCGTTCCGACGATCGCCGGGGGCCGCGTCCGCATCGATGAGATGGAGAGCTGCGGCCACTATGAGCGCTGGCAGGAGGATTTCAGCCTCGTCTCCGAGCTCGGCATCCAGTTCCTGCGCTACGGACCACCGATCCATAAGACGTTCATCGGATCGGAGCGATACGACTGGACCTTTGCGGACCTCACCTTCGCCGAGTTGAAACGCCGCAACATCGTGCCGATCGTCGACCTGTGTCATTTCGGCCTTCCCGATTGGCTCGGCAACTTCCAGAACCCCGACTTTCCGGCAGAGTTCGCCAAATATGCCCGCGCGTTCGCCGAGCGCTATTCCTGGTGCCAGCTCTACACGCCGGTCAACGAGATGTATATTTGCGCCATGTTCTCGGCTCGCTATGGCTGGTGGAACGAGCAGATGACGAGCGACTTAGCGTTCGTGACGGCCCTCAAGCATATCGTCCGGGCCAACGTGCTCGCGATGCGCTGCATCCTCGAGGTGCGGCCGGACGCAATCTTTGTCCAGAGCGAATCGAGCGAGTATTTTCACGCCGAAAATCCGGCCGCCATCGAGGCGGCCGAGCATCTCAACGCAATGCGCTTCCTATCGCTCGACCTCAACTACGGCCGCCGGGTCGACTCGGCGATGTACGAGTTCCTGCTGGATAACGGGATGACCAGGGAGGAATACAACTTCTTCCCTGACAACCATCTCAAGCAGCACTGCATCATGGGGAACGACTATTACGTCACTAACGAGCATCGGGTCGCCGCCGATGGATCGACCGGCCCGGCGGGAGAAGTGTTCGGGTACGACGGCATCACCCGCCAATATCACCACCGTTACCACCTGCCGGTAATGCACACCGAAACGAACATCGCGCAGGGGCCGCGCGGCACCGAGGCGGTGGAGTGGCTTTGGAAAGAGTGGTCGAACGTCCTTCGCGTTCGGAACGACGGCGTTCCCATCGTTGGTTTCACCTGGTTCTCGCTGACCGACCAGACTGACTGGGACACCGCCCTTCGAGAGCGCAACAACAATGTCAACGCGGTTGGCCTCTTCGACCTCGATCGCAAGATCCGTCCGGTCGGCGAGGCGTACAAGCAGCTGATTGCGGAGTGGCGGCACGTCCTCCCGACGCAGAGCGTATGCCTCACGGTGCCGGTGGTGATGCCGGTCAGGGCCGAAGGGCAACATGCGAAGGACCAACTCGCTCGTGCCCGCGAGCTGAACGACTATGCCGCCAGCCTGCGGCCATCGAAAGGGAACGAGCATGGATGAACGCTTCTCCGGAAAAGTCGCGATCGTCACCGGAGCGGCCGGCGGCATCGGGGCGGCGATCGCCGACCGGCTCGCCCGGGAAGGCGCCACCGTGGTGATTGCCGACCTCGATCCTGCGGCTGCGGACGCGAAAGCGAAGGCAATCGGAGCTGCCCACGGTCGGCCCGCCATCGGGCTGGCCTGCGACGTCGGGGACGAGGGCCAAGTCGAGGCCTGCGTCGAGACAATCCTGACGAAATTCTCCAGGCTCGACATCATCGTCAACAATGCCGGTCTCATGACTTTCAAGCCGCTGTCCGAGTGGGTCAGCGAGGATTGGTACAAGGTGCTTCGCGTCGATCTGCTTGGAGCGGCGTTCTTCACGAAGCAGGCCTTCCTGCACATGGCCGCCTCAGGAGGCGCGATCGTCAACATCGCCAGCGTTCACGCTCTCGAGACATCGGCCAACGCCGCCCCCTATTCGGCGGCGAAGGCGGCGCTGCTATCGCTTACACGCACGACGTCCATCGAAGGCCGAGCGCGAAACATCCGCGCCAACGCGGTGCTCCCCGGTGCGATCGATACGCCGATGCTCTGGGACAACCCCAATCTCAAGTCGGGCGCGGAAACCATCGACAAGGCCGACGTCGGCACTCCGGAGGATATCGCGGCAGCCGTCGCGTTCCTCGCCAGCGACGACGCGAAATTCATCACCGGCACCACGCTTGCGGTGGACGGCGGACGCCTGGCGAAACTCTGATTTTCGTTACACGCGTGGCGAAGCCACGCTGCAGCTCAATCCAGCCTCGAGACATGGGGGACCGAAGGCACGGTTGATGGAGCTACCGACATGACCCAAATTTCATTGGATCCTAGGGCCTTCCGAGCACAGAGGCAGTGCGAAGCTGCCCCGCTGTCTCCCTTTGCAAGTCGGTTGCGGGTCGGCCCTTCGCGGTGACGGGAATTTCTCTGCGGCCGCGCAGGAAGGCTCCGGGACATCATGGGTGACGTTCCGGAGCCTTTTTGCTGCCAGCACGTCCAATTTTCACGCCCCGGTCCTCACATCAGCGCCCACGTTGCGTGGCCCTGTTGGACGGTTGCTCGCTCGCAACGCCCCAGCCGCCTTCCGTTTACCCCGCGTTCGCCTGGGGCTCGTCGAAGAGCTCGATGAGGTGGCCATCGGGGTCGGAAAGCAGCTCCCGTCCGGGCCGCGCCCCCGGAGCCGAGACCCGTCGGCCGCCGCGAGTCGTCGATGCTGCGGCTAGAGCCTCGCTGTTGCGCGCGGCCGAGATGATCCGTGTGGCTGCGACATCATTCGCGGCAAACCGATCAAACGGCTGGCCATGGCCTCCCCGGTAGTGGAGCAACTCAAGATGCGGCCCGTCCTCCTCCGTATTGAGGCTGGAGATCTCGACCTCCGCTCCCGGCAAGCCATCCAGCCCCGCCTGCGTAGGCCCGGCATTCAGCTGGCTCCCTGCCGGCAAGAGGCCAAGGCCGTTGCGATAGAATTCCTGGCTCTTCGCCATATCCCGTACTGCCAGGGCGCTGTGGTCGATCCCGAGGAACAGGCGGGATGCATCGGCCTTGCCCCAGGCGCCGGCCTTTTCCGGCGGAAACCACGACAGCTCGAGAGGGTGCCCGTCGGGGTCGCGGAACTTGAAGGCGACGATGGATCCTTTGTCCGGCGGGAGCTGCTGCGGCCCATTGGAGGAGATCGGTGTCCACCCCGTCCGCGACTGCAGCGATTGGTAGGCGGCGTCCATTTCGCTCGTGACGATGGCAAAGTGCTGGAACCAGGGATCCGCCGCTCCGCGCGGCGTTGGATAAGGTCTTCCTGTGACCTCGTAGGCGACAAGCTCGATCTCCTGCGCACCGAGCCGCAGGATCGAAGCTTCGGCTCGCGCTCCGGCGAGGCCGGCCAGCGCGGCGAAGGCTGAGCCGGACCGTCGCTCACGCCTGACTTCCTCGAACCCCAGCGCCTCACAATAGAAAGCACAGCTGGCGTCGAGGTGCGGGACCGTCAGTCCGATCCGCGCGATGCGCAGTATGCGACCTTTCTGGCTAACCATCGCAACGCTCGGTGCCACTCGGGGTTGTCGCAGTGCCGCACAACAAGGTGTCCATCACTTGAAGCTCAACCTCCCGTTGCTCGCGCTCGCCGCCGGGGCCTTCGGTATCGGCACGACCGAGTTCGCGCCGATGGGGCTGCTGCCCGTCATAGCGACCGATCTCGGTGTTTCTATCCCCACCGCCGGTCTCCTCGTTACCGCTTATGCGCTGGGCGTCCTTCTCGGAGCACCCCTCCTGACGCTGCCCACCGGGCGCCTGCCGCGCAAGGCCCTCCTCGTGGCGCTGATGGGGCTATTCACGATCGGCAACCTCCTGTCGGCGCTCGCGCCGGGATATCTGAGCCTTCTCGGCGCGCGGCTCGTCACCTCTTTCTGCCACGGCGCCTTCTTCGGCGTCGGTTCAGTCGTTGCCGGCAAGCTCGTGGCGCCGGAGCGGCGCGCCAGCGCCGTGGCGGCGATGTTCATGGGGCTCACCATCGCCAATATAGGCGGCGTTCCGCTGGCGACCTGGGTGGGCCAGAGGATCGGCTGGCGGGCGGCCTTCGGTGGCATCGGCGCTCTAGGCATAGTCGCAATGCTGAGCCTCCTGCTGGCACTCCCGAAAGACAAGGGCGCCGGCGCAATCGATGTCCGCCGCGAAGTGAAGGTGCTAGGCCGACCCGCGGTGCTGCTGGCCCTCGCCACGACGGCGCTGGGCTCCGGCGCAATGTTCACCGTGTTCACCTACATCGCGCCGATCCTGCAGAAGGAGGCCGGCGCCTCCCAGACCTTCATTACGGCAATGCTGGTTCTCTACGGCATCGGCCTCACCGCCGGAAATTACCTCGGCGGGCGCTTCGCGGACCGGGCCCTCAAGGGAACGTTGCTGGTGGTCCTCTCGAGCCTGACGCTGCTCCTCCTCCTGTTTGCGTTCACGATGCGGAGCGAGACGAGCGCTGCGCCGACCATCTTCGCCTGGGGCGTCGCCACCTTCGCGCTCGTCCCTCCGCTTCAGGCACGGGTGATGCAGGTCTCGGCCGAAGCGCCGAACCTCGCTTCCTCCATCAACATCGGCGCGTTTAACCTCGGGAATGCAATCGGCGCGGCCTTGGGCGGCGCCGTTATCCGCTTTGGCCTCGGCTACCCCTCCGTGGCCGTGGCCGGGGCGCTGCTGTCGCTCGGCGGTCTGCTTCTGGTCCTGGTGTCTATGCCCGGCTCTGCGGCGGCTAAGCCCCGAGCCGCGCCTTCAGGTGCTCGCTGACCCGCAGCGCGTTGGCGATGATCGTCAGCGTCGGATTGACCGCTCCGATCGACGGGAAGAATCCGGCATCGACGACGTAGAGGTTGTCCACCTCATGCGCCCGGCAGTCGAGATCGAGAACCGAGCTGGCCGGATCCGTCCCGAAGCGCATCGTCCCCGCCTGGTGCGCGGTCCCCCCGATCGGGATGTCCTTTCCGAGGTAGAGCGAGCGCTCGATGAGGTGGGGGTGTGCGTCGAGCTTGCCGAGCAGGCCCTGGAGCTTGTGCCGGAGCCGGCGGTGAGCCTCCCCGCCCGTCGGCTGCACGTCGAGCGTCACGCGCCCGTCCTTGGCAAGCGTGATCCGGTTCTCGGATTTGGGAAGATCCTCGCTCATGAGCCAGAAGTCGATGGCGTGCCGGGCGAGCTCTGCGAACGGCCTGTCCGGGAACCATTGCAGGATTTTTGGCAGCGCTTCAGCCTCGACGGAAGGACCGTGGCTTTTCCCCAGCGTCTGGATGCCGCCGAGCGGATATTCCCAATCGTCGGCGCCAAAATAGAAATCGTTGAGGGCCATCGTTTTCTGGAAGACCGTGTCGTTCCGCTCGAGCGAGACCGCCATCAGGGCCGAATTGTTGTGGCGCATGTAGTTGCGGCCGACCTGTCCGGAACCGTTCGCCAGGCCTTCCGGATGCGCATCGCTGGCCGACCGGAACATCAGCAGCGCGGAGGAGAGTGCGCCGCAGGCGACGACGACGATGTCGCCCCGGAAGACATGGGGCCCCTTCTCTCCCAACACATGCACGGCCGTGACAGCCCGGCCGCCGGGATCCGTCTCGAGCCGCTCGACATAGGCGCCGGTGAGAAGCGTGACGTTGGCGTGCGTCAGCGCCGGGTCGACGCAGATGATCTGTGCGTCCGCCTTGCCGTTGGTGAGACACGGAAACCCGTCATAGGCGTCGCAGCGGATGCAGGCGCTGTGTGGCTTGGGCTTTCCACCCTCCTCGTCCAGCAGCATGGCAAGCGGTTGCGGGAAGGGATGAAGCCCCTCCCGCTGGAGGGCCTCGCACAGTTGCGCGATCCGGGGCTCATGAGAAACGGGCGGGTGCTTGTATGGTGCGCTCGCCCACGGCTCCGTGGGATCGACGCCGTGCTGGCCGTGCACCTCGAAGAGGTGCTCGGCGCGCGTATAATAGGGCTCGAACTCATCGTAGCTTACGGGCCAGGCGGGCGAGATGCCGTCGTTCAGAACCAGAGCCCCGAAATCCTCCTTCCGCAGCCGGAAGAGCGCGCCTCCGTAGACCTTCGTGTTGCCGCCGACGAAATAATGGAGGCCCGGATGGAATGCCTCGCTGTCGCGCCCATACCAGGTCTCCTTCGCCTGATAGCGCCCCTGGACGAACACCGCGTCGGCGTCCCAGTTCTGCCGCTCGCGCGGCAGATAGTCTCCCCGCTCAAGGAGGAGGACGCGCTTACCGGTCGCGGCGAGCTGGAGCGCGACGGTGCCGCCGCCCGCACCCGAGCCGACGATGATCACGTCATAGGTGACATCTTCCAAAGTCGTGCGTTCCTTGGGTTGGAGGCGAGACGAAGGGCCCTCTCGCACAGCTTGAACGCAAGGCAAAGGTGAGCGATCCAGCGTCATGACATGGTTGCCCACACTCGTCTGGTACGGCGCACGCATCTGCCTCGTGGCAATGTTTCCGTTCAGCGCGCTCGATAAGGTCATCCACTGGCGAAATTCGCTCGCCCAGACCGGCAGCGCGGGACTGCCGGGAGGGAGGGTGATGCTCGTCCTGGCGATAATCGTCGAGGCGGCGACGCCGGTCTTCATCGTTGCAGGTTGGTACGATCCGCTCGCCGCGTCCCTGCTCGCCGGCTTCTGCGTCGTCACCGCTTTCCTCTACCACCCGTTCTGGCGGTATCGTGATTTCTGGTCTCCACGCGACGACAGCGTCGCGAGGGAGCATTTCTGGCAGTTCCTAAAGAATTTTGGCCTGGTAGGCGGACTTCTCCTCGTGATCTTCGGCGGCACCCTTGCCCCGCCGGGGGACGTGCTGCGACACCTCTTGTCGCCGCACGGATAACGACTAACAGGATGCCGTGCGTGCGACAGCCAAGCGGCCTCGCAGAGAGTTCGCCGCTCAAAAGGGGGAGGCGCGCTCAAGGCAGAGGCTGGGAAGGCTCCGCTGCCTGCGCCCCGTCAAACGTTCGCTCCGGCCCGCCAGTCGGCACTCGCATACAGTCGCGCCAAAGGAGCATCAGGACGGCCATTGTCGCCGGGCCGATGAAGAGCCCGAGCAAGCCGAGCGTCTCCACGCCGCCGAGGATGCCGAAGAGCACGAGCAGGAAGGGCAGGCGGGTCGCGCCGCCAATGAGGGCGGGCCGCACGAAATGGTCGGCGACGCCGACCACTACCAGGCCCACGGCCACGATCGCTGCGGCCCAGATTACCGATCCCTGTGCGAGGAGGAGCAAGGCGGCGAGGCCGAACATGAGTATGGCGCCGAACGGGATCATGGCCGCTATTGCGGTCGCGAAGCCCAGAAGGACCGGATGGGGAACTCCGGCGAGGAGATAGAAGACTGTCATGACGGCGCCCTCTCCCAGCCCGACGAAGACGAGACCGTTGATCGTCCCTCGGACCGATAGCACCACCTGCTGCGCAACGCGCTCACCCGTTGGCCCCAGGAGCCGGGCGCCGGTGACCCGCAGCTGAGCAAGGATGGCCTCCTGCTCCTTCAGCAGGAAGAAGTAGCTGAGGAGGGTGAGGGCGAAGACGATTGTCCGGTGTAGAATCTCACCGCTCCAGACGCGGCTGTGGTGAATGGCGGTTGCATGGACGTGCGCCAGCTCGCGCGCGGCGGCGTCGGGAGTCGCCAGGTTCACCTGCCACCAGTGCGCCGCCCACGCGCCTCCGATCGGCAGCCGCGGCACCCAGGCAGGCACAGGGACGCCGGTGGAACGTGCCGACGCGATCCAGTGCATCAAGTCTGCCTGCTCGCGGACCCCTTCGGCCACCGCGGCGGCAAGCGGCACCAGCAGCGCCAGGGCAAAAAGGCCGGTGAACAAGGCTGGCAGCAGCAGGCCCCGACGCAGCCGTGGATGGCGCTGCGCGAGCCGCTCGTAAAACGGTCCCGTCGCGATGGCGAGGATCACCGCCCACACGAGTGCCGCGAGCAGATGCCGCTCGATCCACAAGCCAAGCAAAAGCAGCGCGGTGACGAGGCAGGTCTTCGCTATGCGCCGCCTCGGACCGGATTCCGACATCTCACCCGCCTCGGAATTCATCCCGGCCTCCGAAAAACGAGGCAGCGCCCTCGTTCCCGCATGCCGAGTGACAAGCTCAGGCGAGGGAACCTGGGTGATCTACGCAAGAAGCGGGAGAGGAGCCTAGTGCTTCCTCGCCTTCTTCTTCGCGTGGTGATGACCAGCAACGCATCCGGCCGCCGCGCCGGCTTTGCCGTGATGGCCCATGAGGTGGCCAGCAACGGCGCCGGCGGCCGCACCCTTCATGCAGCCTTTTGCAGACGCGGGCGCGGCAGCGCCCGCTGCGACAAAGGCGATGCCTGCGGCAGCGGCAATGATCCGGTTCATCTCACTCTCCTATTGGTGAGCGTGCAAACGTGCGATTGCGGCCTTGGTTGCTGCCGGACCCGGTAAAGTGGAGCTGAACCTCGCTCTCCAATCGCGGCCCTTCAGCACCCGACGCGTTGAGCCCCAAAACGAAAGCTAGTGCCGGGCATTGGCGGTTCGCCGAGAGAGGCCAGTTGTGCGTCCACGCCGGGCGCGGGTAGCGCGGCATCAGCACTTCCAAATTAAGGCGTGGGTTTGCCGCGCGTCACCTCGTCTACAAAGCGAGCGACGTCATCGAGGACGGGTGCCCGTCCACGCAGCGGGCGGGCGATCGCCGTCAGGACACCGACGTGGCCGAGGCCGGAATATCGCACTATGCGGGCCGGAACTCCGGCCGCGCGGAGCTTGGCAGACAGCGCCTCGCTGTTCCTTGGAAGCACCGTTCGATCAGCGTCTCCGACGAGCAGCAGCGCCGGTGGGTCTCCGGCGCCGGCCCAAGTGACGGGCTGCGTCTCCTCGGCCTTCGGCCAACGGCCGAACGCCTCCCGGCTGGCCGCAACGTCGAACGGGGCAAAGTCGTATGGGCCGGCGAGGCCGGCGAAACCCCGAACCAGGGCGCGATCGCTGCCAAGCCAGCGCCCGTCGACCGAGAGCATCGCCGCGATGTAGGCGCCCGCGGAATGCCCCGCGAGAACGATGCGTCTCGGATCGCCGCCGAACTCCGCTGCATGGGCCGCCGCCCACCGGACCGCCGCAGCCCCGTCCTCGATGAAGGCGGGATATCGCACCTCCGGCACCAGCCGGTAATCGGGGATGACGACCACGAACCCGCGCGCCGCGAGCGCTTGGCCGACGAACCCGTAGCCCTCGCGCGTGCCGCTGTTCCACGCGCCGCCGTAGAAGAATATGACGACCGGCCGCCCCTGTCCTGCCACTCGCGGCGCGTACACATCGAGGCGCCGACGGGGTCCCTCGCCATAGGGGAGCCCCGCGGCCACGCGCGCACCGCCGGCGTCCTTCGGCACGAGGAGGTTGAAGGTTTTCAGCGGCGAGCAGGCCACCGCGGCGAAGAAGCCGACCACAAGGAGGAGCAGCAGGCTGAGAAGCTTCGGTGCCATAGCATGGCGGCAAAGACGATTCAGGCGGCATAGGCAAGGCAGACCGTCCCAGGGAGGCCGCTCACCGCCGTGAGAGGCGGTGCATCCGGTCGCGGGCTCAGCGCGTAGCTGGGAAGCAATGGCGCGACAGGAGCGGATAATGGGTCATGGCGCCCGAACACCGCCCGGACCGCCGCTGAGGGCGCTGGTCCTGTCTCCCCTCGTCGACGTCGCTAGCACGCCGCCGGGCGGCCCGACGATCGTCCAGCACGTCGACCTCTTCGTGGCGGGCGCCTCCACGGCGAGCGGAGTCGCAACTCTGTCCCTTGCGGCGGGGAGCCGCAGCCTGAGGATCGCAATTGCGGATCTTGATGGCTTCCGCTCCTGTAGCGTGAGGCCTCGTTCTTTAGGAATGCTCGCGCAGGGAAGTCTCAATCCATCCGACCGGATGCTGCGCGCGCTGGAGGTGATCATCGTTCGCGCAGGATGCGACCGTGCACCTTTTATCCGAGACGTCCCTCTATGCAACGCGGTCGTGCCTCCTTCATTGTCCCTGAACCACCATGCCCCACCGGCCGCCATCGAGATCGCGGGGATGCGCGCGGAGGCCATCCTGGGGATCGCAGTCGCACCGCGCCACGCGGCACCAGAGGTGCAGAACGCCGGCACGGACGGTGCGGGTGACCATCCCCAGTCTCTTCGCTATCTCCGGCGGCGGCTCGCCGACGAGCTGTCGGCCGCAGCCGACGCGAGGCCGCCAGTCACCACGTCCCGGCACGTTGAACTGGCCACGCTCTTCGCGCGCAAAATTCAGGAACGACAAAAGGGAGGCTCCGCCGCTGCCCTTTAGACGCCCAAGGCGATAGCTCGGAAGGTGCGCGTAATGAAGAGGAGGCCCAGTCGAACGTCTGCTTTCTACCCATTGCGGACATACGAAGCCAGCGGCAGACTGGCGGTATGAGCGCTGAGCCGGAGAGTCGCATGGCGATGAACAACGTCGGCGCCATAGCTTATGGAGCGGCAGCGGTCCTGATCCTCGTCCTGTGCGCCAGGGTTGATAAAATCATCTGCGGATTCGGCGCTAGCTGCGAAGCTGTGCGATGATGTCGTCGCGAACGTCCGCTATGCACCCGACGCTGCATGACCAGTCCAGCCGCCATCGACTCCACCTCAAGTCGAACCCGCGAATAAACGCTGCGCTGCGAGTTTCAGAAAAGCCGAGGCATCTGTATACTTTGCAAACACGCTAGAGCGCGGTGCGGCGCCTAATCATAACGAAGATAATGATCCCATAGAGCGCGGCTTCACCGGCAAGCAACCGCCAGAGGGCAGGCGCACGACCGGCCTCGCATGCGGCATCAAAGCAGTCGCCCATGGTGGCGAGCCCGAGAAATATCAGAGCGATCGGCCAATAAACCAAGGTGACGAGGATGAACGGGCCGATCCGGCGGAAGCTGGGGCTCATTCGCGCTTCCCCAGCACATTCGCCCCGGCCACCTTCCGCAACCTCCCATTCCACCGCGCCTCGTCCTCGTCCTCCGATCCGGCGAGTGCGTACCTCGAGGGCGCTTTGAGGACGCCATAGGCAGAGGCGGCGAAAACGATGACCCAGGAGATCATGCAGAGCTTGAAGCCGATTGGATCGGCCGCATAGCAAACCATCTCGCCTTTCCACGGGGTAGTTCCCGTAATAAGGGCGATCGCGAGCACCGTGCCGGAAATCGCGCCTCCGACGACATACCAGCGGCGGCGCGTCACTCCGGCTTCTCCACCGGCTTATGGTTCTCCAGCTTCACCATAGCCAGCTCCTCCAGCCTCGGAATTGGCGCCAGCTTAGCGCCACAATCCCCGCATTGGCTACAGCGTGGGCGGCGGATTAGCTTCAGGGCCGGCACCTACCGAGCTGCACGTAAATCCCATTGATCGCGGCGAGCAGCCCCTGCTGCCGCCCGAACGTCGCCGCGAGCGTGTCGTCGGCCGCCTGCCGCGTCATGAGCTGCCAGGATTGGTCGAACGGCCACCGCTCCGGCGCCCGGTTGGCGAGGAACGCCAGGACGAAGCGCAGCTCCGGCGGCGGCTCGACCGGCCCTTGCTGCGCCGCTCCTCCACGGCCTCAGCTGCGGCGAGTGCCTTCGCAGTGAGCTAATCTTCTGAGAATCGGGGCACGTGGAAAACGGACATTCGACTAATCGCTGGTGACGGCCTTGCGGATGGCAGACGGCACCCGGACAAGTGCCAATAGGATGTTCATGCCATAGAGCCAGGCGAACGCCCCAGCGGCAAACTTAAGGCCTCCAGAGAGGCCGTCATCAGCGAAGCCGAAGAAAAACGCCGCGAACGCTGCGGACAGGCAGACAATCGTGCCGTGGAGGCTTCGCAGGTCGTACCGCAACCTTCGCCCGTGAAGGCCCTGCTCAATCCAAAATCGACCATGGTCGTAAATCACCATTGCGGGCCAGTTTGGCCCTGACGGATTGCGCCAAAGCGGGTGGTCGAAAACAAGATAGTCCGAGCCGCGCTCCCGTACGCTTTTCCGTTGCCTTTCCAGCAGGTGCTCCACGGGGTCGAGCGCGACCACATCAGGACCCACGCCATCCACGGGGACGGAGCCGCGTAAGTGCCAAACAAAGCTCAACATGCGCGGCAATGGCTACGGCCGCGCCTGAATGTCCGCAATGGCTCGTAAGCGGACGCTCCCCTTAACGTCGGCTATGGGTGGAAAGCGGACGCCAGGCCGGCTTCAGCAGCCCTCGCTTTCGGCGGCATCATAAGATGGCAGGTACCTGAAGCCGATGCCGAACCTGCCGTGCGGCGGATCGAAGCCGTTCATCCAGTCGAATCTCCCGATGAACATGTGCGGAGCCGCGCAGGCAGTCGCCCGGCTGCACCTGCTCAACGACGTGCGAATTGGGTCGATCCGTACGCAGTTATTGCGACCGACCACCAGGAAGACGTCCTGCTCGACATGATAGAGATTGAGCGAGCTGGCGCCCGTCCATCCGCCTTCCCCGTTCAGCCGCCTCGTTCGAACAGCACCGCCTGCGGTCCTCAGCGCGACGGAGCGTTCTGCGCGCCTGCCGAGCGTTGTCTGGAAGGATCGAATGGTGAGGGTCGCGCCGCTGAACCCGAGCGGTGCTGTGGCAGCCTGAACCCGCAGCGCCTGCGGCGCAGGCATCGTTCTTTCAGAGACTGCCGCGGACAGCCATGCACGAAGAAGAAGGACTTCGATCATCTGAGAATCCTGCTCCCTTGTCCGAAGGTCCGCAATGGGTCGTAAACGGACGCTCGGGCTGAACGTGCGCAATGGGTGGGCGACTACGTTAGTCCGCCACTTGTGATGGAGCGGGTTCCTCTCCCCGGACGTTTGGACGAGACGCCAACTGCCCGGCCTCTTCGGCGAGGCGTAGCAGGGTGGCACGCTCATCCATACCGGCCGGAAGCGGCACTGCTCCGGCTCGCCTACGGATCCTGCCTAGTCGCTCGTCAGGGAGCGAACAGGATGTGAAGTCATCCCAATCCCACTCGCCGCCGGTGCCGGCGAGGAAGGACCCGATTGTTTCAGCGATGTACGCGGCGGCTAGCTCGGGCTCCGTCATACCCGTTCCTCTGGAGCGTGTGCCTGATGTCCGCAATGGGTGGAAAGCGAACACGACCGACCGTGCCTTTACTCGGCCCCATAGACACGCGCGATCTCCCCGGCTCCGGGAAGGTCCAGCATCCTCCGGGCAAGGGAAAGCAGTTCGGCCCGGGAGTCGATCGCGCAATAACGCGTGCTCCAGACGTCCAAGCCCCGAGACTCGCGGATCATGTCGGATGGGCAACGCTGCTGGAGGACGCGAAACTTAACGATCAACCCGGCCTTCTTCTGCTCCCGCGCGAGAAGGGTGTAGTTGCTTCCGGGAAGTATCCCACCTTGAAGCGCCCAGAGCTCCCATTGGGTCGACTGATACCTAGCCTTCCCGAGGCGGACGAAAAATCCGTAGTCCCAGTGAGCAGCTCCGAGCTTGGCTCGCGCGTTCGCGCGCGCCAGGACGGCGGCGCAATGGAAAACCCCGTAATTGCTGAACCGGTACCAGGCCTCTTCCTGTTGTAGGTTGGTCTTGGCCGGGGTGAAGCGCCAGTCGCCGAACCCAATCCGAGACGTGCACCCAAACGTGTCCCCATTGGCGAAGCCGCGAGGCCATAGGTCCTCCCAGGCAAAGTTGTAGAGGGGAAGACTGGAGTGAATGGGCTCCACGACGACTTCCGCATCACGTCTGGCCTGCACCGGACCTGTCAGAGCGATGGAGGCCGCGACCCATGCGCCCACGCAAAGCGGCCCTCGGTGCCGCGCCGTTATCCGGACCTCCATCGACCGCAGTTCTATACCTCCCCTCAATGTCCGCAATGGGTCGAACGCAGACACTCGGAAATAGCAGCCGGGTTGGAGAGCCCAGCGCTCCGGCCTTCAACCCGCCCTCACAGCCCGGCAGCTGCTTTTCACGGTGTAGGCATAGAACGCACCGCTGGGCACTAACGGACCAGGATGCGGTGATACTCGATGTCGACCGTCGGCGCGCCGCCTCCGGGCGAGCGCTCCAGCATCAGCACGCCGACGAGGCCAGGCGCACGGACATCACCCCAGTAGGATGCCGTGCCGGCACGGGCGTCGACCCTGTAGAAATCCGGCGGCGCCGCCTGCAACCGTAACGCGCCCTGCTCGATCTGGAGGCGAAGCTTCTTGCGCTCACTGGCGGAAACCGGCCCGTACAGGGCTACGCCGCAGGTGATTACGTTGGACCGGTTGCCCGCGTAAGCGAATGCCCGACCGCGCGGGCCGCCAACCGGTATTGCTTGCGCTGGCTTGTCCATCACGCCGGGCGGCACCCGGGAGGACGCCCGGGCCGCTTCGAAAGGATGATCCGGCGCGGCGAGGCAGGCGTGGAGGGCTTCCGCAACCGGGTCGTGCCGGGCGGCCGCGGCGGTTGCTAGTCCCGCTACAATGGCTCCGGCGGCGGATAACGCCCTGAGCAAGATGAACAGAACAGATTTCATGATCGCCTCCTCTGGTGCTTTCTCACGCCGCGGCGCCTGCCTTCGATAGCTCAAAGCCTCCGCCACGTGCACTCACTCAGCAGTCTCGAGGTTGTCGACGCCTGCCCTTCCGCGGACCCGGAACGCACCAGAGTAGCTGTCCCCATCCCAGCCTTCGGCCCTGTAAAGAACACCGTCCCGCAGCGGTCGCGCCTTGACCGTTTCGGTCATGCCACGCGGGGCGGAACCGTAGATGATTGGAAACTTATTCTCACAGGGCGGCGGTAGATACTGACCCGCCTCCAGCTCCCAAATGACTTCACCAGCTTCGCCCGTCACCTTGAACTCAGAAAAGCAGCCGGTGTTTTTGGCCTTCTGAGGCACAAATGCCACCCTGCCCTCGAGCGCCACGGCTTGAAGACCATAGTGATAGCTGCATCCGCTTAGCGCCAGCGTCAATGACAACGTCACTAATAAGGTTGACCTCATCCGCGACGCATAGGTCGGAGCTGCTAATGTCCGCAATGGGTCGAAAGCAGACGCTCCCGCTGAACGTCCGCAACGGCTGGAAAGCGGACATCGGTCGAGTATGCTCACGCCGATGAAGGTCCGGAGAAAGTTACTCGTTGCTGGTGTGGCTCTGTGGAGTTCCGGTTGCCAGCATTCGCCTCGCGCGGTTCTGCAAGCTGAACGGACGGAGGCGCTCACCCCCACGGCACTGATCGCTACGGCACATGCCCGCAGGGGCCAGACCGTCACCGTCGTAGGTTACTTTACTTGGCGCACCGACACCCGTGCATTCTGGGAGAACCGCGATGCCGATCTCGATGCCGAGCACGAGCGGAAGGGCTCGGGCTTCGACTACTGGGCGAAGTGCGCGACCATATACCCGCTGCGTGACCTTCGGCGGCTCTCTGACCGTCAGGTCCACATAACCGGCAAGGTCACCGTTATCCGTGAGGACGACATGCGCAGCCTGTGGACATGCAATGCCGTCTCGCTTGAAGACGCGGTTATCACCGCCGAATGAAGCCGAATGTCCGCAATAGGTCGTAAGCGGACGCTCCCGCTGGACGTCCGTTGTGGGTGGAAAGCGGACGTTAGAGCCCGCGCCTGTTTGCAACGAAGGTGGCGATTATGTCGTTTACAAACCCACTAGAATGGAGCGGGGGCCGTGGGGGTGTACTCGCTGTACGCAGCCTCCGGGCATATTACCGCCGCCAGCAGGAGTAGGGCGAGCACCAGAAGCAGGGTTTGTCGGCTCCGAAGGCGCGTCACTCCGGCTTCTCCACCCGCTGATTCTTATGGCGTTCATGGATGGCTTGCAGATGGTTCGAAATGCGCACTAGCAACGTCACGACGCTTGCGAACCCCACCGCCACGACGAGCAATAGCACTTGGAGGGTGCTCACTCCGGCTTCTCCACAGGCTTATGCTTCACCAGCTTCCCCACGCTCGCCTCCTCATTCCTCGTCAGGCAAACTAGCGGCTCTCAGAATGTCCGCAATGGGTCGAAAGCAGACGCTCGCGTCACGGCACGGTAACACGAACTGTTCCCCGCGCTCGGGCGACTAGGACAATCACCGTGAGCGGCTCCTCCGTCGCCGCTCGGCCGCCTTAGCGCCGGCGGCAGCTAAGCCGGGGGGTTGCGATCCGGGCCTCTACTGTGTCACATTGCCAACACACATCGGAAGGGGGCTCGGATGCCATTCATGATGCTGATTGCTGCAATCGTCGGAGGGCTGATCGCGGTCGGGGTGCTCCTCCTGCTCCAGTCCGTCGTGCAGGCATCCCATCCCGGCTGGACCCTTCCGTTCAGCGCCTGGTCGGGCCTGCTGCTCTCCGTTCCAGCCCTCTTCGCCGCACTCCTCCAGGGGCTGCAGGGAATTGGCCGTCGTACACCGTAGGCTGGCCCTGGCGCAGCCACGGCAAATGTAAGGCTAAGTCCCACGTCTGGTGAACGCCCGCAAAGGGTGGAAAGCGGACATCCGAGATGTATGGTCAGCCCATGGATGACCCGCTGAAGATCGATCCCGGCTACAGAAGGGCCGCTTTACGAGGCATGTGGTCTGCCGGGGCGTTCGCCATTGTTCTTGCGGCGCTCGCCGGCCTGATCTGGATGGGGGCGATAGGACAGCGCGATGATGCGCCGATGGTGCTGCTGATGGCCGCTGGCAGCGCCGCCCTCTTTATCGTCATGCGATTCTTCATCCGCGCCGCCACGGACTGATCACCGGCCGCTGTCGCTTCGCGCGGAAAGCGGTCGTTCAGTCGGGCTCGAAGGCTTCCACGTCGAAGGGCACGGATGGGCTCAGATTGCCGCCGAACTTTTCAGCTGCGCATCGGGCGTGCGCGAAGAGTTGCTGGGTTGGGCCGCCACGAGGAGCCCGAAGGCGAGACAGCAGAATGCTCAGGGCCATGCGGTCAGCCTTGGCGATGGCCTCCTCGCAGTAGCAGCACTGATACTCTAGCCCAAACGCCATGCCAGAGCATCGCAGCCCCGCCCAATGTCCGCAATGGGTGGAAAGCGGACGTGGCGCATCGCCCCGGCCGGTCTCCGACCTCCTCGCGGAGCGAAGGCCGCGATCAAGCCGTTTTCAGATACGCGAACTACCTTCCCGGTTGATCCGGGCCGCGAGCGGTGGCAGCCATTCGTCCCGCGCAGGTGGGGATGATCTGGATAAGCACAGACTAGGTGCAGCAACTGCCCCGGCCCTTCTCTGCACCGGAGCGGGCGCTAGGGAATCGTTGTCGGTCAAGACCGTTGTCGGCACGGTCACGGCCGCATGTGAGGCGCTTCCTGGCAGCGCCTACGACGGCGCCTATCGCTATAAACTGGCTCATCGCACGATCGCCACGTCTGAGGATGCCTGCACGCCCGACGGCGCTGCCACCTCTGTGGCGCTAAGGCGCAAATGGGCCGCTCCCGATCGAACGACGCTGCTCACTGTCGAGGAACACAGCACCGTTGAGCAGACCATCCGTCTTTTTCACTTCCGCCGCGGACTGCCCGGACTTATGATGGTGACGTTCGGCGGCGACATCTTCTCCGCGGTCCAACTCGGGCCTCACAAATTCCGTATCAGAGTGCGAGGTTTGGGGTTCGGCGCCTACGATCCCTCATCCAAATCGTGGAATTGCGAGTACGAGGTGGATTTTGCCGCCCGCTCTGTCGAGAGCGGTCTCTTCGGCCGGCACGATCACGGCGTTGAGAAGGACGCGTGCGGCACTCCGAAGGTGGAGGAGCTTCGCACAAGGTGATCGGCAAACGTCGCTCTCGAGACCGAGGAGGAGTGCGTCGGCTAATGTCCGCAATGGGTCGCAAGCGGACGCTCCCGCTGAACGTCCCCTTTGGGTGGAAAGCGGACCTAGCGACCGGCAGGTACGTAGATTGCGCCGGAGGGACCGGGCGGCCGCAATTCCCACCCGAACGCGGCAGCAGTGGCCTTGGCTGCGGTCCTTATCTCCTCCCACTTGGGATCGGAACGTACTCCCTCTTCGGTCCAGAAAGAGGCATTGCCCTGGCCACTCATGATCGCGAGCAAAGCATCAAGCGCATCGACGGCAGCACGCTGTTGGGCTGTGATTTCGTCCTCGTGGCCCACCAGTTCATATAGGCCATCCTCGAAATCGAGGGCCAGTTCCTCGGCCTTGCAGACGAAATCGGGGAACAATCCCAGCTGCACCTCGGGCGGCTGAGCCAAGGCGAGCACCGCCCTCTTCAGCTGGTCCCGCATCTTCGTCTCCGCCGCCGTAAGACGCCAAGAACTAGGGGCGGCCGCGAATGTCCGCAACGGGTGGAAAGCGGACATTCGGCTCGGCTCGCTCGGCGGCAGATTCTGGCCGGTAGCGGACTGGCCACTTTTGGCGATCGAAGGCGGGAAGCGGACATTAGTCTCGTCCCGACAACCTGGTTCCGCCAGGCAACACAAAAAAATTTCCATCCGGCGATCCGTTTAGGGCTGCCGTTTCGTCCTCAAAGCGTGAATGACCTGAAGGAGGACCGCAATGGCTCGGCTTGTCGCGATTTACAAAACGCCCGCCGATATCGAGGCGTTCAAAGAACATTATTTCGGCACGCACATTCCCCTTGCCAAAAAGATGCCTGGATTCCGCAAATACAAGGTTAGCTCGCGCCCCATCTCGACGCTGGCCGGGCCGTCCGACATTTACCTGATCGGTACCGTATATTTCGATGATGTCGAAGCGATGCGAAAGGCTTTCGCCAGCCCCGAGGGCCAGGCCTGTGCCGCGGATCGCCAGATCTATGCCCCCGACAGCAGCGGCGTCCAGATCTTAGCCTTCGACACCGAGGAAGTTTAAGTAAACCCGACCGAACAAGGATCAACGATGTCGACGCCCAATGCAGCATTTGTCCTCGTCCACGGCGGTTGGCATAGCCAATCGGCATGGGACAAACTCACCCCATTACTCGAGGCGCGTGGCCATCTCGTACTGACGCTCGACCTGCCCGGCGCCGGTGCCAACACGATCCCGCCAAAATCGCTCGCGGCACGACCGTTCGATCCGGCCACCTTCGCCGCCGAGCCTTCGCCCATTGCCGAGGTTACGCTGGAGGAGCGGACCGCGGCGGTAATCGCTGCAGTGAAGGACGCCGCAGCGACCAGCGGCGGAAAAGTCGTTCTAGTCGGGCATTCGGCCGGCGGAATGGTTGTCTCGGCGGTCGCCGAACGAATTCCCGAGCAGCTTGCCGCAATCGTCTACATCGCCGGGTTCATGGTCGCGCACGGCATATCGCTGCTCGAGATGCTGCCGCACGAAACTATGGCCTCGGCGTTGTCGGTCGGGCTGTTCGTGGGCGATCCCGTCGCGATCGGCGCTACCAGGATCAATCCCGGTCCAGCCGACGACGCCTACCGTGCATTGCTCAAGGCTTCGTTCTACGCGGACGTATGCGACACCGACTTCGAGCGGATCGTAACGGGACTGCACAGTGATGAGCCCAATGGTGGCGCGTTGGCGCCGTCGGATATCACGCCGGAGCGCTTCGGATCGGTGCCGCGCCATTATATTCGCACCACGCAGGACCGCGCGGTGCCTCTGAGCGGCCAAGATCATATGATCGCTACGGTTGACCCGACGATTGGCGGCTCCACCATCACGCATACGATGGAAACAAGCCACTCACCCTTCCTGTCACAGCCGGATAAGTTGGCGACGATCCTCGACGATGTCGCTGCACAGACTTCGCGTACATGACGCCCAGAGACAACTTCGAGGACCGGCTGACCGCGCTGCGGCCACGCCTGCATCGCTACTGCGCGCGGATGACGGGGTCGGCCTTCGACGGTGAGGACGTTGTGCAGGACACGCTGGTCAAGGTTCTGCGCACACGGAGCGACAGCGCCGGCATCGACGACCTCGAGGGCTGGGTGTTCCGCATTGCGCACAACGCCAGCCTCGACCTGCTGCGTCGTCGGTCGCGCAGCTCGATAGTCCCGCTCACCGACGAACTCGAAGCTGCACCGATGCCCGACGGCGATATTATCGCGGTGAGCTTCGAGACCTTCTTGCGCCTACCCGAGCTTCAGCGCTGCGCCGTCATATTGAAGGATGTGCTTGGCCACTCGGTTGTTGAGGTGGCGAGCATCGCCGGCTGTACTCCTGCCGCCGCAAAGTCCGCGTTGCAACGCGGGCGAACGGCGCTGCGGCAGCTGGCGGACATGCCCGCCGACACGCGACTGCCGCTGATGCCCGATGCGGCGCGACAGCAGATGGCCAGGTTCACCAAGCTGTTCCGCGCGGGTGATTTCGACGCGATCCGCGCGATGCTCGCCGCCGATGTAAAGCTCGACCTGGTCAACCGTTTGCAATGGCAGGGCCGCGACCGCATCGCTCCATATTTCACGCGCTATGCTGGAGAGCCTAAGTGGCGTTTCGCCTTCGGCGCGGTCGAGGGCCGTCCGGCGATGCTGGTGTTTGACCGCGGCGCGATGGAACGACCTGCGCACTTTGTGCTGGTCGACTGGCGCGAAGACAAAATCGCAGCGATCCGAGATTTCCTGTTTGCCCCATATGCACTCGAGTCCGCTGATTGGGTGCGATTGGAGGACGCCTGACCAGTCGTCCGCTGGTAACCGGGATTCAGAGCATTTGAGCGGCACAGGAGCGGCCGATTTTGGCCGCTAGCAGACAGTCTGGTTCTGGTGGTGGGATCGGGAAAGCGGACGCTCGCGGCCGCCCATCTTCTATGCCCGCTTACGACCCATTGCGGCCATTGGGCGATAGCGGGAAACGACACGAAATGCCGGGCGTTTGGCGATGGATGAGGAGATCGTACGATGCTCGCGGACGCCGAAAGAGCTTCTGATCCGACGGCGTTGATAGTCGGTGCATCCCGAGGCCTCGGGCGGGCGATAGCTCACGAGCTGCTTGCCAGACATTGGCGGGTAATTGGCACCGTTCGTGGCCCTGCAGAGGCTCCAGTCGAGACTTCGGCAGACCGGATGGAGATCAAGCTCCTTGACACAAACGAGCAGGCTCAAATTGCCGCCTTACGCGAACAACTGTCGGATAGAGTTCTCGACATCCTTTTCGTAAATTCCGGCACGACAGCGGAGGACGCCAATGGCCTTCAGCGCATCGGTGGCATTTCCGACCAAGAGTTCATCAGGGTCATGATGACGAACGCGTTGAGTCCGATGCGGGTGATCGAGGCACTCGAACATCTGGTTCCGATCGATGGCTTGATTGGGGCAATGTCCTCGGGGCAGGGTAGCATTTCCGACAACGTGAAGGGTTCGAGGGAACTCTATCGCGGGAGCAAGGCGGCGCTGAACCAGTTCATGCGAAGCTTCGCCGCGCGTGAGTCCCAAAGGGCGCGCGCAATGATCCTGATGGCGCCGGGATGGATTAGAACCGATTTGGGCGGGCCGGGGGCGCCGATCACAATCGAAGAGGCCGTCCCGCAGATCGTGGATGTTCTCATTGCCAAGCGAGCCCGTCCGGGTCTGGAATATCTGGATCGCTCAGGCCGGAGCGTTCCGTGGTAGCGTCCGCTTCGCACCCATTGCGGACCTTGGCAGCAGTTCAGCTGATCCCGGTGAAAGTCCGCTGAGGGTGAAAAATGGACAATAGCACTCCTGTTGTGAGGTGCGTCCGCGTCGTGGGATTGAGCCGTGAGCTATCGAAATAGCGTTCTGTTGGGCCGACCCAGCACGAGTGAGTCTACCGAGCAATGGCCCACGGTCGTTTCTGGAGAGCTATCGCGCATTCCGCTGTGTTCGTGGCCATCGCCGTTCCACTAGGCGGCGACGCGCTCATTGGCACGGTGCGGGCCGGTCACTATTATCTAATGTAGCACGGATCTACACTTAAGATGCGCAGGGATCTTTATTCACAGCTCCATCCATACCCTGAGCTTGTTTGTCACTCATCCGGTGGGCGTCATCGAGACGCTAAGGGCTCGGTTCCTTGAACGGGCTAATGTCTGCTTTGCGCGCGCACGCGCCATTGCTCGTCGCGCTTGCTGGGTCATCAATGCGTACCCGGAGGCATTGGGATGAACGCCGTCGCCCGTCAGTGAAGCCGCGAACCCGCCGTGACCGTCGTCGAGTATCGCCTGATAGTCCGCGAAGGTTATTCTCTGCCTCGCTGCGTAGTGGCGCAGCCAACGGTTATACGCCATTATAGTCGCTGCGGGCTTCAGCTCTGGATGCCAACTAAAACGGGCCGCTGGCGGGACTGCAGCGAGGATCACTTTGATCCCGTGCGCTTTCGCGATCTCGACCATTGTCTGAATATTGGCTTCGACCCACGGCAGCGAGGTTGCGCCGGTATTGCCAGCGATGTCGTTGGTGCCGGCCAGGATGTGAACGGCCTCAGGCTTCAGGTCGATAACGTCGGCCCGGAAGCGGATCAGCATCTGTTCCGTCGTCTGGCCGCTGATCCCGCGACCGATCACATCGTTTGTGAAGAGTTCGGGTGCGTTGAGCCGCCATAGTTCAGTGATCGAATCGCCGAAGAACACGACGCGGTGATGGCCCGCCGCGGGCAACAGGGCGTTCTCGGCCTGATATCTGCAGAGAGCCGCAAAGTCGCTTTCGCGCAGCACCGCCTGCCAGGCAGTATAGCGCTTCAAGGTCTCAGCGGTCGGCGGAGCGATCGAGACGTGGCGGCCCAACGCTGCGGCCCTCTGCGCCAGATACGCCGCGACGTCGGCAGGGGCTCCGGGAAGCCCCGCACAGGGCTTGTCCATAACCCCAACTGTTTGAGGCTGAGCGGGGGTCGCCGACAGAGCGGCAATTCCCGCCAGGAGCACGAACAGTTTGCGCAGCGTAATCATGCACTGGCCTTGCGTTCTTCGGCGCGCGCGGCACAGGTAGCGATGAAGCCGGCCGCCATGAAGCGCGCCATCCGATCCTTCACCGCCTCGAAATCTTCCGACCGACACAGGCCGCCGGACAGTTTATCGATGCGCCCTGTGCGGCCCAGCGTGAGCATGAGGGCGCCGGTGACGAAATGATAACCCCAGAAGAGATCCTCTTCCGGGCAGTTCGGCATTGCCTGCTTCAGAATCTTGATCAGCCGCAGGACCACGACGTCGAAATGGGTGTCCATCAACTCAGCGCCCCATTCGGCAGTGTTGCTCATCTGCGCGCCTAGCATACCAAAATTGCGCCAGCCGACATCGCCTTTGCCATAGAGATCGAGATCCGCGTCGAGATAGGCGTGAAGCGCACCCTCCACGGTCGGCCGACCCGCCGCTTCGCGTTCATAGGCGTCGAGTGTTGCCATGCGCCGTTCGATCGTCACCGGCGCACGGCGCGCGATCATCGCGTCAAACAGGTCTTTCTTGTCTTTGAAATAATAATGCAGGAGCGATTGGTGCACGCCGACTTTTTGCGCGACCTCCTTCAGCGTGACGCCGTATAATCCGCGCTTGGCGAACAGCTCCTCGGCAGCATCGAATATCTGCTCCATCGTCGCGGCGCGCTGGTCCGCCTTGGTCTTGGGGCGGCGCTTTGGTCGTTTCGGCGCATCGGTCATGCTTGTCCTTCGGCCTTGTGAGCGTAGCGTCGTCAAGGCGGTAAAGCTCATGGCCTCAGCCGTACTCGGCCCGCAAGCGCATCTTGTCGATCTTACCTGTCAGCGCGAGCGGCATAGCGGCCACGCGAACGATTGAATCGGGCAGCCACCAATTGGCGATACGGCCACGGAGAGCGCCGAGCAGCTTTTCGTCCGTCAGGTCCGCGCCCCGCCGCGGCTCGACGACCAGCACCGGGCGCTCTCCCCATCGTTCGTGGGCGCGGCCCACCACGGCGGCCAGCGCGACCTCCGGCAGGGCGCCGACGATCGCCTCGATCTCGGCCGGATTGATCCACTCGCCGCCCGACTTGATTAGGTCTTTGGACCGCCCGGTGATGCTCAGACTGCCGTCGGCGTCGATCCGCGCCAGATCCCCGGTGTCGAACCACCCGTCAGCGTCGGTTGCCGGCTCGACTTGGCCGAAATAGCGCTCGACCGCGCTCGCGCCTTTCACCCAAAGATGTCCTTCGTCCCCGCGCTGTTCGGCCAACGGCGTGCCATTTGCGTCTGTCAGTCTAAGATCGATGCCGATCGGTGGCTTCCCGGATTTCGAAGCTATGCGGACCAGGGTGTTAGCGGGCGTGACGGTGCCGAGCGGCGACAGCTCGGTCATGCCCCAACTTGTCTGGACGGTGACGCCAAGTCGCTCTTCGAAGCGATCCATAAGTGCCTGCGGCACCGACGATCCGCCGAGTAGGATGCGCTGGAGCGAGGGCACCGCGTCCCCCGTGGCGTCGAGATAATCGACCAACCCAAGCCACACGGTCGCGACCCCGGCGGCGACGGTCACGCCCTCATCATTGATCAGGCGGGCGAGGCTTGCGCCATCCTGGTTCCGGCCGGGGAGCACCAGCTTCGCACCGACCGCCGCGCCGGCGAATGGGAAGCCCCAGCCGTTGGCGTGGAACATGGGTACGCCGACCAGAACGACATCCCTGCCGGTGATGCCGATTACGTCCGCCTGGAGCAGGTGCACCGTTTCTAGATAATTTGAGCGGTGCGTGTAGGTGACGCCTTTCGGCGGCCCCGTCGTGCCAGACGTGAAGCACAGGCCGGCGGGTGCGTTCTCATCGAACCCACCCCAGACGGCGGCGGCGCCATGCTCGGCGAGCAGTTCCTCGTAGTCCCACACGTGCACGCGATTGGAGGCGGGAGCGGGCGCCTCGACACCCGGCTCGGCCAGCACGATCACATGCTCGATCATTGGGCAGCGCTCGATCAAGTCTTCGACCAGTGGCGCAAGACCCGGACTCACTGCGAGCACGCGGTTTCCGGCCGCGTGGATCATCCTCATCAGATGCCCCGACGTGAGACGGGGGTTGAGGGTGTGGCAGACGATCCCAGGACCCATGGCGCCGAACCAGCACTCCAAATGAGCTTGGCTGTTCCACGCCATCGTCCCAAGATTGTCGCCGGCTTCCAGACCCAGCGCAGCAAACGCGCCGGAGAGGCGGTTCGCGCGCGCCCGAAGCGACGCATAATCTATCCGCGCGGACCGGCCCTCGCCGCCGGTCACGACTTCGGCACTGCCATGCCATTTCGCCGCGTGGTCGATAAACTTCTCGAGTGTCAGGGCATAGGGCTGTATCGCACCCGGGGTCATGAAATTACCTTCGTGATATGCGCCACGCCGGGCGTCTTGTCCGGAGACGCGCGGTCCTCGCGCTTGATCACCGGCGGACCCCACGTTGACGTTTGAGCACGCGTGCGAGCGCGAAGTGGAGGGCGATCGCGATGAGGTAGAATGGCACCAGGCTATAGAAAGCCAGCTGCAACGAATGAGCCGGATGGCTCGCCTTGAGCCAGTCGCTCACCCCGCCGACCCAGGTCGGACCCAGGCCAAGCCCGATCAGGTTCATGATCAGCAACAGCACCGCGCCCGCCAGCGTGCGCTGCCGCGGCGCCACGCTGTTCTGGACCAGCGCCACCGCAGGCGTAAGGTAGAAATAGTTGAAAAAGGTCGGCCCGATCAGGAACGCCATCGCTACCGGCCAGGTCGGAGCGGCCACGAAGCCGATGAAGAACGGTACCGCCAACGCCAGCGCGACACCGGGGACGAGGCCGTAGAAGTAGGGATCGCGTGACCCGTACCGGTCGACCAGCCATCCCGACAGGTAGATACCGGCGCTGACGCCGACCGCGAGTACCAGAGCGTACCAGATCGCGATCTGATCGAGCGTCATGCCCTTTTCGCGCATGAGGAAGAGCGTGGTGAAGCCCAGCGTCGCATAGGTCACGAACTGAGTCGCGCCGGCCGCCAGGGACACGAGAATCAGGACGGGCCGCGAGAAGAACATGCGCAGCGTTGCCCAAAAGGTGGCCGCTTCGCCCGCCATCTCCGGGGCCGGCCCTGTATCGGTCGCGCCGCGCTTCGGCTCACGGACCAGCGCCCAAACTGCCCCGGCCGCTATTAGCCCAGCTGCGCCGAGCAGGATAAACGCCAGGCGCCAGTCGTAGGCGGCCGCGATCTTCGCGCCGAACGCGACGCCCAATGCCTGACCCAGTGGGGGTCCAAGGTTGAACAGGCCGAGCGCCATGCCGCGGCGGTGCGGCGGGAAATAGTCGGAAATGAGCGAATAGGAAGGCGGCACCCCACCGGCCTCGCCGATCCCGACGCTCATCCGAGAGGCGGCGAGCTGCCCATAGCTGTGGGACAAGCCGCACGCGATCGTCGCCGCGCTCCATAAGCCGCAGGCGGCGGAGAGCACCCACGCCCGGTTGCCGCGATCCGCGAGCCACGCGACCGGCACCCCGAGGATGCAATAGAACAGCGCGAAATAGAGCCCCCCCAGCCGGCCGAGCTGGCCATCGGTGATGCCCAAATCGTCCTGTAGCGGTTTGGCGACGATCGATAGAAGCTGGCGATCGAGAAAGTTCAGGACATAAACGAAGCTCAGCACTCCCAGCACCAGCCAGGCGTAACGGCTGCTTCGTGAGCTGACTTGCCTGTCTGGCACGTGACGGGTTCCTATCAGCCTAGGGAATATGGCGGAGAGGGGCGTGGCCTCCCCGGCCGCGCCTGTCTCAGCCTCAGAACGTCGTACTGACCCGCACGCCATACTGCCGCGGCGCACCCGGCATGCGACGATTGCCGTTGAGCGACCCGATGTAATGCTGGTCAGTCAGATTGGTGCCGTACGCGCCGATCGACCAGTCACCCTTGGTCAGCGTCAGCTGAGCGTTCACGATGTTTCGTTCGCCCAGATAGTCACCAAGGGCTGACTTTTCGAAGAGCGTACCCCAGGTGCTCGAGATGTGCGCGTAATCGAGGCGCGGCGTGAGCGTCAGGTCCTCGGCAAGAGCTATGCCATACTGCGCACCGGCGGTCAGCGTTAACTGCGGCGAATAGGTTTGACGGCGACCCCCCAGATTGATGCAGCTCGCCGTGGCAGGACCGCTGATCGCGTCGCATGTCCCGGTCGTCGCGAGGCGCGGATCACGAGCGAAGAACTGTCCGACCTCCGAGTGCGAGAGCGATGCCGAGAAGTCGAACAGGAACTTGCCGAATGACCCCTGCGCGGACGCCTCCACGCCGTAGGACTTGCTCGGGCTAGGCACATTGAAGATCGAGGTGAAGTTCGGCGTCGCCGGATCCACGATCGAGACTTGGAAGTTCTTGTAGCGGTTGTAATAGACACCCAGCTGCGTGCGCAGATGGCCATCCATCAGCGTGCCCTTATACCCGAGCTCGTAATCGGTGACCTGCTCCGGGTTGAACGCGCGGGGCGTCACCCCGAACAGGTTGACGCCGTTGAGACCGCCCGCCTTTGAGCCGGTGGCGACGAAAGCGTAGACGAAATTGTTACGGTCGATGGTCCAGTTCAGCGCGATCTTGCCGTCCACCTTCTTGTTCGCGTTGAAATCGTGCTGGACGAGCGTCGTATTGAGGAAGCGAGGTGCGGGCGGGTTGCCCGCAAACCCCAGGAAAAGAGTGACGGGGTAGCTCGCGTCATTGCGCGACGTCGTCCGCGACCAGCGGCCGCCGACCGTGATCTGCAGTGCCTCGCTCAGCTTGTAGCCAACCTGACCGAACGCGGCGAGCGCGGTGTGCGGATTGGTGCCGATGATCTCCAGGGACTGCAGAACGCCGGCCGGCGACACCGCGTGATAGCCGCCGTTCGCCGGAAAGGTGTAGCTGTCACGCTGCACGTAACCACCGAGCAGCCAAGTGAACCGCTTGCTGTCGGGCGAGACGATGTTCACTTCCTGAGACCAGATACGCTCGCGCGCATGGTCCTGGAAGGTGTCGTTTCCGGCGCTGGTACCGTCGGTGTCGACCCGCTCCTGGGTGGTGCCGCTCTGGTAGCCGGAGATCGAACGGATCGCGAGGCCGTTGTCGAATGTATAGCTGACGTTGGCGGTAATGCGGCCGAACTCGTCCTGACCGGACAGCGGCGCGTTGCTGGTCACGACGAACGGATCGGACGTGTTCAGCGTCGGCGCGGCGGCCGTGCCGAAATATGCCGGGGTAGCCGGGAAGCCGCCGTAATTGACCTTGTTGTAATCGCCCTTGATCAGGATACGCAGATGCGAATCCGGCTGCCAGAGCAGGCTGGCGCGGCCGCTGACCGAGTCGAGGTTGCCGGGGTTGCCCGTAAACGGGCCGGTGACGTGAAAGAATGTATCGCGACGCTCGTAGTTCCCGGCGACGCGCAGCGCCAGCGTGTCGCTTAGCGGCAGGTTGATGGCGCCCTGGACCTTTACGTCGTTGTAATTGCCGTACTGGGCAAGCGCGTAGCCCTTGACCCTGTCAGTCGTCGGGTTGGTCTCGGTGATGAACACTGCGCCGCCGGTCGCGTTGCCTCCGGCGAAAGTGCCCTGGGGTCCACGCAGCACTTCGACTGAGGCAATGTCGTAATAAGGCTCGGTCTGGAAATAGCCCGGAAACGTCGCGACGCCGTCACGATAGGTGACGACGCCGACACCGATCGAGCTGGTGACCTCGGTCTTACCGATGCCCCGGATGTTGAAGCTGTTGCTCTGGCCTGAAGTGTTGACGGTCAGCGAGGGCGTCGCAAACTGCAGCTGCTCGACCGACAGCACGCTCTTTCGGGTCAGGTCCTCACCGGTCAACACGCTCGCCGCGACACCGGTGCGTTGCAGATTCGTCGCGCGCCGCTCGGCGGTGATGACGATTTCCTGATCGTTGTCCGAATGTGGATCGGCGGCTGCGACGGGGTCGGTGGTCTGGGCGGGCGGGGCTGCAGATCCGGTTTGGGCCTGGGCAGCGCCCGAGGCCAGAAGGGCGATTACGGACGCGGACAGCGATAGATAGCGCATCATTCATCCTCTCTGAAGATACGCGCTCTGCGGCGCGTCCGGTCGCTAAGTGGCATCCAAACCGGCTGTCTGTCAACTTTCATTAAATCGCTAGTGAATGTTTTTGCGGGATGGTAGGATGCCGCTCGGCAGCCGAGATAAACCGGCGCGAGGGAGGGGATTGAATGGTCGAGTCGCACGGCGCCGATCGCAAGCAGGCCAGCTGGGCGCCCGTTCGCGCGGACCCATGGATATGAGCCGCCCCACAGCGACGCTTACTCGCCTGCATCGGCGACCGCACGACAGTCCCGTTCGATGCGGCGCTGCAGAGTTCCGGTGAGGTTGACGACAGATCACGAAAGGAATGAACATGCTGAACAAGGGTCGATGGACAATGCGGTTTGTGGGGCTCGCTGCGGCGATGCTGGCCACCGCCGCGGGCGCGCAACAGACAAAGGTGACAATCGATTCCGGCGCGGTGCAGGGGGCGCAGGCGGACGCCACTCTCGTCTTCAAGGGCATTCCCTATGCCGCCCCGCCCGTCGGCCCGATGCGTTGGCGTCCTCCGGTAAGACCGGCCGCCTGGAAGGGGGTGCGCGACGCGACCCGATACGGCGCAGCCTGTCCCCAGGGATCCGAGCATAAGGAGCCCTGGGCTCAAGTAGGCCCGATGAGCGAGGATTGCCTGTTCCTCAACGTATGGCGGCCCGCGCACGCGGGCAAATATCCGGTCATGGTCTTCATTCACGGTGGCGGCTTCACTTACGGTGCCGCCGGGGTGCCGCTCTATGACGGCGTGAGGCTTGCCGCGCGCGGGGCGATCATCGTCACAATCAACTATCGGCTCGGCCGGCTCGGCTTCTTCGCCCACCCGGCGCTCACCCGCGAAAATCCGGACGGCGAGCTCGGCAATTACGCCGTCATGGACCAAGTCGCCGCGCTCCAATGGGTCAAGCGAAACATCGCGAAATTCGGCGGCGACGCCGACAACGTCACGGTTTTCGGTGAATCCGCCGGCGCGGGCAGCGTTCAGATCCTGATGGGGTCGCCCGTGTCGAAGGGGCTGTTCCACAAAGCGATTTCGGAATCCGGCGCCGGCAGCAGTCCCCTGTTCCCCATTCGGGGCGGCGCGATCAACGCGGAGATGCTCGGCACTTTGTGGGCTGCAAGCCTTGGGCTGAAGAACGCGACCGCCGAGCAGCTTCGCGCGATTCCGTTGGCAGAGGTCGTGAAGAACGGCCGCGCCTTTCCGTTCATCGATGGCAAGGTCGTGGCACACAGCCCCGGGGAGCCCTTCTATCGTAACGCCGAGATGCAGATCCCGCTGATCATCGGCGGCAATTCTAACGAATCGAGCCTTGGGGGCATGACCGAGGACGCAGCGAAGGCGTTACTGGGCAAAGATTTCCCGGCTTTGCTGCAGAGCTATGTTGCGCTGACCGGCAAGCCGGAAGCAATTGCCGCGGTCGATCTGGCGGAGGACGCCGGTTTCGTGCTGCCGTCCTTCGCGCTTGCGGATCAGCATGCAGCAGCCGGCAACAAAACATTCGTCTATTATTTCGACCAGGTGCCCGTTGATCAGCGCGCCGCTGCCGCGGGTACCGATCACGGCGGTGAACTGGAATATGTCTTCGGCACCAAAGCGGTGGAACATCGCTGGGATGCGCAGGACGCGGCGGTCTCGAAGATGATGGGGGATTATTGGGTGCGTTTTGCGCGGACGGGCGATCCGAACGGCGGAGGCTCGCCGCGCTGGCCTGCCGTGACCGCACCGCCGACCACCTACCTCGCCGTCGGTGCCAAGACGGAAGCGATGCGGCTCCAGCCCATCCGCGAACGGGCCAAGGCGGCAGCGATGACCGATGCCCGCAAGAAGTGGGCGGCGATGCCGCAACCTTGAGTTGAACTCTGAAGCGCCGCGGCGCCGACGCTGACCGACACGGGGGCGTCGGCGCCGCTACCGACTTAGATCAATTGCCAGGAAGGAATTATGCGCGTGAACCCTACCAGGCGACAGCTTGTCGTAGGCGCGGCCAGCGTGATGGCTGCAGGCCGTGCGGGTGCCGCTCGCCCGCCCGTCGGCGCCGCCCGCGGATCGTCCAGCTTCCTGTGGGGCACCGCGATCTCCGCACACCAGAGCGAGGGAAACAACACCAATTCCGACAGCTGGCTGCTCGAGACGATCACCCCGACTGCGTTCAACGACCCTTCCGGCGACGCGACCGACAGCTATCATCGCTACGAGGAAGATCTCGACATCGCGGCAAGCCTCGGGCTCAATTGTTATCGCCTTGGGATCGAATGGGCGCGGATCGAGCCCGCGCCCGGAATGTTCTCGGAAGCGGAGCTCGATCATTATGCACGGGTGCTCGAGGCGTGCCACGCCCGCAAGCTGCTGCCGATCGTCACCTTCAACCATTTCACCGTCCCGCTGTGGTTCGCCATGCGTGGTGGGTTCGAAAGGGCCGACGGCGCCGATCTGTTCGCCCGTTTCTGTGCGCGCGCGACGCAGAGGCTGGGGCCCCTGATCGGGATGGCCTCGACCTTCAATGAGGCCAATATCGTGCTGCTGCGCAAGGTCTTGCCACGCTTCGCCAGCGACGCCGCCGCAGCGAATGCGAATGCGATGATCGCGGCGGCGGCGCAGCGCACGCACTCGCCCAAATTCTCGTCGATGCTCTTTGGAGATCCGGACAAAATCACAGAGGTCATGCTCGATGCGCACGCCAAGGGCTATGCCGCGATAAAGGCGGGTCCGGGCGATTTCCCGGTCGGCCTGACGCTATCGATGCAGGAGATCCAGGGCGTCGGACCGGGTAATCTCGCGCATGAGGCCGAACGGACCATGTATGGCGGCTGGATCGAGGCGGCACGCCGGTCCGACTTCATCGGAGTCCAGACCTATTCGCGGCTGCGGATCGACGACAAGGGGCTCATGAAGCCGGAATCGGGCGTACCGCTCACCGACATGGGGTACGAAAACTACCCGCACGCCATCGGCGCGACGATTCGGTATGCCGCCGAGCATATCGGGCGTCCGATCTATTTGACCGAAACCGGCATCGCTGCGACCGACGACACCATCCGCGCGCGCTTCATCGACGCGACTGTCGCCGAAGTCGCTAAATGTATCGCTCAGGGGATCGACGTGAAGGGCTATCTCTACTGGTCGCTGCTCGACAATTTCGAGTGGACGTCGGGCTATACGAAGCGGTTCGGCCTGGTCGCGATCGACCGGAAAACATTCAAGCGGACGCTCAAACCGAGCGCCTGGACGCTGGCGGCCCACGCGAGGGGAAACCGGCCGCGACGGACAAACTAGGGGTGCGAGGCAAGCACCGTTAGTTGCAGGAGTCGCGGGAGAGGCTAGGCAGCCAGGTGCGGCGCGCGCTCCCGGCGCATTGGCATGAACGACCGGGTTCGGGAGGCGCCGACGAGCGCCCAAACGACTGCCTTTGGCGCAAAGTGGATCGTGCGCTCAGATCAGGTGCCCCAAACATCACCGTAAAGGCGCAGGAGGTTTGCGCCGAGTGCCTTCTCGATTTGCCTCGTCGTCCACCTCGCACGCGACAGCCCGTCCGCCAGGTGCCTGAAGCGCATTGCATCGTCCCATTCGGCAACGATGTTGAAGATATCGCTCCCCTCTCCGGGCGCCGCGATGCCGCGCTTGCTGCGATCCTGGAAGAACTTGCGCTGCGTGGCGCGGGCCTTCTCGTCGATCACGGTTTTCGCGATGATTCCGTCAGTGCCGATCGCAACGTGGTCCTCGCCGCAGATGTCCCGTACGTGCGTCATGTGTGCGACGACGTCGGCCCCGGTCGGTCTGCTGTTCGGCACGAGGAACGGCATCCAGTAAATGCCGATCACCCCGCCTTTGTCTGCGCAGGTCCTCATCTCGGCATCCCACACGTTGCGCGGATTGTCATTGAGTGCTCGGCAGCCGGTATGGCTGATGATCGGCGGCCGGGTCGCCGCTGCCAGCGCCTCGGCGATCGTACGCTGCCCCCCGTGGCTCAGATCGAGCAGCAACTTTTCGTGTTCGATACGCGCGATCGTGTCGTGCCCGAGCTTCGAGAGCCCGGCATTGGCCGGCTCGAGACTGCCGTCCCCGGAGAGGTTACGGAGATTGTAGGTCAGCTGGACGATACGCACTCCGAGCCCCTTGAGCAGAGCTAGGCGATCGAGTTCGGTGCCGACGAGGCTGGTGTCCTGCACACCATAATAGACCGCCAGTCGGTTCGAAGCCTTTGCAGCCCGGAAGTCTCCGGTACTGAGCGCCCGGAGCAGGACATCGGCGTTGTCGGCGATCAGCTGATCAAGCTGCGCGATGTTCCCCACAGTCTTTTCCCAGGCGCCAGGCTCGTTCCCGACTTCATTTACTGTGAAGTGGACGGCAGTCGTACCCGACTGGCGCAGCTCCGCGGCCCCGCGCGTACTAATTTGTTTCTCGTCCTCCGGGCCGTAGGGGTCGTTGAATCCGCCCAGGCCGTCTATGACGATGGCGCGATCGTAGGCGAGGTTTGCAATCCCCCTGTCTGCCGCGGCGACACGGCTCGCCGCGAGCCCTGCCAAAGCGACGCCGCCAACCAGCGCCATGCGGCGATCAATCATCACATGCGTTCCCCGCCTGAGTCGGTCTGCATCCTACAGCATCGTTCCGCATCAACGAGCGAATTGCCTCTCGATATGGTGCCGCGAATGACCCCTCCTCGCGTCATCGCGAAGCTAGCGCGGGGCAGTAAGCTTCCTGTTCGTGCAGCAGCCGGAACAGTGGCCCACGAAACGCTCAAAGCCCAGATCGCGGACCCCGATCCTGCCGGCGGCGGATACCTGCTTTCGGCTGAGCGCGAGCCGGTCAGCGATACAGAGGTCGCAGAGCGGCCTTCTGCCCCTTGCAGCGACAACCGCGCTCATCTCTTCGCTTCGTGTCATTGCGCCCCCGCACTTGGGCACGGCGTACCCCATCGAGAGGAGCTTGCAAACGAAAACAGCAGGCTAGCCTCGTTCGGAAATATCGTGAGATTGTCCGCTTTCAGGGACTTAGTAGGCGCCGCTAAATGACCGCAGATGGCGCGAAGCCGTCATTTGGCTGGATTGCCGCGAATGTCCGCAATGGGTGGAAACCGGACATTGGCGCCTCAGCACCAAGCTGCCGTTAGACTGTGTCTGGCTCCCGCTCATCCAGCCGTGGATCGTGGCCGTAGCGATTCGGACCAACATCACCAGGAATGAACATCACCGCGACCGACCCGATGGCAGGGATTAGGAGTATCAGTTCCCACATGCTCAGTTCCGGCCAAGCGGCATCGTATGCGTGAAAGTTGACGCGTAAGTGATCGTAGATGTTGGCAGCAACCAGTGGCGGCAACGCGAGCGCCCACCAGGCGGAGCGGCCCTGGTCGTGAAGCCGCCTCGCAAACAGTGCAAAGAACGGCACGATGACAACGAGGTTGATAGCGTCTGGGACCATCGCCGACGACGGCCAGCCGAGGTGGGGTCCAACCGAAAGCCGGGCAGCTCCACCGACGAGAGTGGAAGCAATCCAATAATAGCCAAATTCAGACCTGCGAGAACGTCCGGCAACGACAAACGTCCGGCTGACCGTTCGCGTGACGGATGCCGCAGCCTCACGGAACCTCTCGACCATACCAACTCCCGTAACAGGCTGGAGATAGCGTTGCTTGGCCAATGTCCGCAATGGGTCGGAAGCGGGCACAGGTGCCGCTTCGCAGCGACTGTCCGCTTTCTGGTCGTGGCGCCGCAAAGACGAGGATCGGCTAGCGGCTAAACGCTGACCTCTCGGCACAGGTTGGGAACGACAGGGACACCGGGCGGCGATCCGTTCGGACGTGCGCCATCCTCGCCAATCTCCTGTGAGCGATCCGCCGCCCGTCCGGACGGGCTCGTGGCGGCCGGCTCAGTGAGGCTCCTCAGCTAGGCGCAGTGGGTCCGGGTCGATCGCGGCGGAAAGTGGGGCGTGCCTGCATATCCCTCTTGGGCAAGCCCTCTGGCCAGTTTTCACAAAATCCGGTGGCCGTCCCCAGCCGGTGACGAGAAGGTGGGGCGGCCCCGAAGGACCGCCCCTGAAAAGCGGGAGAAGGCGTCAGGCCGCTTTCTCGATGCTCCCCGACGCCTGAGCGCCGTCGTCCTCCGCCTCGCCCGCTCCACTCTCAGCCGGGGCCTCGTCGGCCCTGTCGGAGCTGGGAGGCGTCGCCGGCTCATCCTCCCAAGGCGGCGTCTCGTCCTCGGCGGCCGGCGCGGACGCAACCACAGGTGCAAACCGCATCGCCTCCGGCACCCACGCGAGCGCCCGCTCCTTCACCTCCACCTCCGCGATGAAGTCGCCCGCGAAAATGCGTTCGGCGGATTGAGCCAGCTCGGCCTTCTTGAGGCCCGAGTAACGCGAGGCGAAGGCGGGGCCACCCACTTCCTCCAGCGCGGCGAGCGTCACCGCCTTGGGCACCCGGTCGAAATAGTTGGCGCCGGTCGGCCGCCACCATTTCGCGACGTCAATTCCGAGGAGGCCGCCGAGATGGTCGTGGAACCGGCAGGACCTTTCACGGGAATTGGCGCTCGCCTCCAGGGTCCGCGCCACCGCATCGCTGAGCCAGGCCGCCCGCGCCTCCTCGGGGAGGGCGCGAAACGCGTCGAAGCGCTCGCCGCGCGTCGCACCCTGGGTCCAGCTGCGGTCGAGCCGCTCTACGACCTGGGCTCGCTCCACCGTCGCCGGAGCGTCGGGCGTCTTGAACCCGAACACCGGATCGGAAGGGGCAAGGGCAGCCAAAGACGAGCCGCTCTTCTCGCTCGAATAGCCCGCCTCCCGATCGACCATCAGGAAGATGGCAAGGTCGAACGCCAGCGCCGGATCCGCCGCGACATGCACCGCGAGCACGTCCCGCCGTTGGATGGCGAGCTCATCGACAAGGGCGCGGGAGAGCGCGGGCGCGCGGTCCTGAGGCTGTTCGGGCTCGGCAGCTGGGCCAGTGACCTGGGGCCGAGTGCCGGCGGCGTCATCCTCCGCCTCCTCGTCCTGGTCGAGCGCCTCCTCGGAGTAGAAGACGGCGTCGAGCATCGGCGCCCCAGCATCGTCGAGAAGGAGGAACGCACCGAGCTTCGGCTTCAGCGCTTCGTCGAGGATCGCAGGTTTGTCGCGAAGCGCCGCGATCTCTCGCTCGAGCGCCCCGGCCTTCTCCTCAGCCTCATTGCGATCGTCTTCGGAGGTCTCCTCATCGTCGATGATGGCGATCAGCGCCTCGATCTCCCCATGAGCCGCGTCGATGCGGTTGGCCTCGTCGTCGGTAAGCGGCTCCCGCTCGGGCACGATCCGCTTCAGGCCGGCCGTCGCGGGATAGCCGATCCAGGTCTCAAGCGTCGGGCGGACCCACGCTAGACCCAGCTCCGCCGCCTTCCCGTTGGCGAGCGCTTCCAGCTTCTCGGTGGCGAGCCGTTCGAGCAGCGCGATGTCGAGCCAACGGGCGCCGTCCTCGTCCGAGAACAGGTCCCGCTCGATCTTCCCACCGGCCGCCACATAGGCCTCCTCGCCGACGAACCGGGCGCGGCGATCGCTCGCGCCCACGGTCGCCTGCGTCATCATCCGCCGGATGCTGTCAGGATGGCTCGCCATGTAGCTGCGGCTTACCTGCTCGAACACGAACGCCTGGCGTTCGCGGTCGGGCGTGGCGCCATAAGCCTTTGCCACGTCGAGCGTGATCTCGCCGGCACCGAGCGCTTCGAACACCACCGGCGCGAGCGCGGCAAGACGGAGCCGCCCCTCGACGAAGCGGACGGTGAGGCCGAACCGGCGGGCGACGCCCTCGACGTCCGCCCCCTGCTCGACCAACTGCCCGAAGGCGAGACACTCATCCGCCGGGTTCATGGCGAGGCGGTGGAAGTTCTCGGCCAGGCTCGCCTCCTGGTCGACCGCACCGTCGCCGATGACGAGGCACGGCACCTCGTAGGCCCCGTCGAGTTTGCCCTCCTCGGCGAGGGACTTCAGCGCCCGCAGGCGTCGCCCGCCGGCCTCGACGGTGAAGGCACCGCGCGGCTTCTTAGCGGGCGCGACGACGAGGTTCTGGAGCAGTCCGCGCGCGTCGATATCCGCCTTCAGCTGCAGGTCCGCCTGCTCGTCGGTGCTCCGCCGCACGTTCCGCGGCGAGGGGATGAGCTTGAGAAGAGGAATGGTCTTGATCATGTCGGCCTCCGATGTGAGCCGGTGCGGCCTCTCCGCATCCGTCGCTCACGGCGGCGTGCCTCCTCTCCTCTTGCGCATGGGACCGGTGTGTCAGCCTACATCCACGACCCGTATGCGCACCTGTCAGGCACGCGCGAAGCGGTAACCGTCGGGTTTGCCGACGCCCTGCTGACGATGGAGGAGTCGTACTGTTGATGTCGGCAATGGCCGAAAGCGACCGCCCGCGAATGTCCGCTGTTGGGCATCTCGGCCGCAGGCTCGGAACAGCCCTTGCTGGAGAGTTCCTGCATGCCGGCCGTATTCTGCGCCAGCGTTCGCTATCTGGCTAAGCATCGGGGCTGAGGCCGCTTATGCGGGTCCCTCTTCGTGGCTATCGGTGGAAAGCCGCCGATGCCGCCCCAGGTAAGGGTTCAGAGTTTCTCATGCTCGTACGATTCGATGATCGCCGTCCTCGCGACAGCCTCCCGACGTGCTTGAACCTCGAGTAGCGCACCGACCCTGTGTCGCACTTCCTCGGGAGTACCCGTAGCGGCCACCCGGATCTGATCTACAGCGGCGTTGAGCAAGTTCTCGCACGCAGTGGCTGACGCCTCTGCCGTTTTATCCGCTGGATCACTCCCGCCCCTTAGAGCCGCCATTCGTGTGACGCACAGAGTGTAACGACCAAGCGCATCTTCGGGAGGAAGGGCCTGAGCGGGTACTGACGTTGCTTGCAGCATGCTGAGGATTAGGGCGAGGCCTGACATCGTTCGATCTCCTGAATTCCCGAAGTTTATAGCGGCTTAGCAAACTCTCGCAACGGTGCAGGTTTCAAGTTAACCCAGAGTACGTGCCTGCTGACGCGCTCCAGCCAGGCTAGGAAAAAGGGCTGGTGCCGAGTTTTTCAGCACTACCGGCCGAAAGCGGCCGTTCCCGCTGACCGCGAACCCGTCGTCCGCAACGCGAGCCGTGTTGCGTAGTAAAAATTCGAGGTAGATGTCGATCGTCCGGCCCGAGCACAGGCCTATCTGAACCTTGCGGCCGGCGGGGACGCGTCCCCCAGCTTCGCATTGGAGAATTCAGCCATCCGTTCACGACCCTGACGCCATCGACGGCACAGATGGCCTCCCCCGGCTTCAGCCCAGCCTTCTCCGCGGGGGAACTTGGCATCACGTGGAGTATCGAAATGCGGTCAGGACGGTAATCGCCCTGCATGCCAACCGTGCTCTTCAGGGCAGGCGCAACGGCGCCCGATCGGGAGTCTGGGCTCGGCCACGCGTACCGATTGTCGCTGGGGCAAGCGGAGGCGCCAGAGTTTAGAGCCGAGAGGCACCGATACCGGCGCGTGGCGTGACATCGAATGACCGCTATACTAGCTGGCGCAATGCCAGACCGGCCCAAACTATTGGCCAGCGCCTGCCTCCTTGGCAGACCGGTGCGTCACAATGGATCGGCCAAAACCTTGAGCGATCATTTGATCGAGCGATGGTGCCGGGAAAATCGCGTCTTCGCTGCTTGTCCGGAATTGATGGCCGGTCTGCCGACGCCCCGACCAGCGGCTGAGATCGCCGCCGGAAGCGAGGGCAACGATGTTCTACATGCTCGGGCAAAGGTTGTAGAATCCAACGGACGGGACGTGACACTAGACTATGTCGCCGGTGCCCAGGAGGCACTGCGCATGGCGCTGCATCACGGTTGCCGTCTTGCACTTCTAACTGATGGCAGCCCATCGTGCGGCAGCAGCTATGTCTACGACGGAACGTTCAGCGGGCATCGCCATCCGGGAGCCGGGGTCACCGCGGCGCTGCTGCGCGCGCACTGCATTCGCGTTTTCGCTCCAAGTGACCTCGACGAGCTTAGCGTGCTAATGGATCGGCCAGGCGCTCCAGCTCCCGCGAGCGGGTCTCGGAGAGAAAATTACCGGTGAACAGCGCGCGCCCCCAAATGGATCTCCGGAAGCCGTGATGGATAAGTCAGCGTAAAAGACCGCCCCGCGGCAAGAGAGGTGTCTGCCCACGCCCTACTACAAGGGTAGCTCACCTTGATCACAGCCCATGCACGCGCGCTGGCCCTGGATCGCGGCTTAAAATCGCTGAGCCCACGGTGACAGGTCTGATATCGATCCATGACGGAGGCTCACCCGCGCAAAGGCTAGACCACCTTCCTCAGCGTCGGGAGTATTTCAGCAGATCCGTTGCCGGAGCGAGCCCGTCGGTAAGCAGGTCCGCCCACTCCTGTGCGATCTCCTTGCGGCGTTCCATATAGGCCGCGCGATTGTAGGCCCCTTCCACCTTGTTGCTGGGGATGTGGCCTAGCATGAGGTCGATGACGGCTCGATCGCCGGCCCGGCCGAGCCGCTCAGCTCGCTCGTTCATGACGGTCGAAAAGGCCGCACGCCACCCATGCGGCACGTGCCGTCCGTGATAGCCGCAGCGATTGTAGAGATAGCCGATCGCATTCTCGCTCAGAGGGCGATGCAGGTGCCGATTGCTCGGAAACAGGATCGGCAGACGCTTGGTCAGCGGGCGGATCGCGGCGATCGCCTCGATCGCCTGCCTCGAGAGCGGCACTAGGTGCTCGAAGGTCTCCTCATCCTTCCTATCGAGGACCAGCTTCATCCTGGCCGGCGGCACGCGCCAAAGACCTGCCTCCGCCTCCTCCGGGTACTCCTTGGTCCAATCGATCCCTTCGATCTCCGACCAAGTCGTTCCTCGTACAACGCCCGGCCTGACTGCCGTCAGCGCGAGCAGGCGTGAAGCGACCTTCGTCACCGGGCTCGCGCCCGACGCCTCGGCGGTTCGCAGCAACGTACGAAGCGCCTCGATGTCCGTAAGGGCCGGCTGGCGAGTCGCCTTCGGCGCAGGCTTGAGGGCCCTCATGACGGTGGCAGCAGGATCGGTGCTGCAGACCCCGGTCGCGATCCCGTAGACGAACACGGCTGACATACGCTGCCGCACCCGCTTGGCCGTCTCAAGAGCCCCTCGCTTTTCGATCTTCCTGAGCACAGCCAGCACGAGGGGCGCATCGATTTCCTTGAGCGGCACGGAGCCGAGGTGGCGGAAAACCTCCTTCTCAAGGCTTCCAATCACGTCCGAAGCGTGAACCGGAACCCACCGCGGCGCCTGGTGCTCGTGCCACTCGCGCGCTACCTTCTCGAACGTCGCCTCGGCCGCGGCCGCCGCGGCCAGGCGCCGCTTCATGGCTTCGACGGCAGGATCGCGCATGTCGCGAAGGAGCCGCCGCGCTTCGTCCCGCCGCTCGCGCGCCGCCAGGAGGCTCACCTCAGGATACCGGCCGAAGGTTAGGCGCTTCTCTTTACCGGCGAAGCGGTACTTCATGCGCCAGGATTTCGCCCCGGCTTTCGTAACGAGGAGGTAGAGGCCTCCTGTGTCTCCCAGCTTGTAGTCAGCTTCCCGCGGCTTGGCCTGCCGCGCCTTGAGATCCGTGAGCATAAGTGCCCCCATTTTCCACGTTTCGGTGCCCCCAAATGCCCCCACTTTCCTCTGGAAGTGGGCAAATCGGGGTGGCTGGCGATGGACGTAGAAATAGCCGCAAACCCGCAGAAAACCTAGGTTTTCTGGGTCAGAAATGGACACTGCTGGACAGGGAAATGGCGGAGACGGAGGGATTCGAACCCTCGGTAGGAGTAATCCCCCTACGGCGGTTTAGCAAACCGCTGGTTTCAGCCACTCACCCACGTCTCCGGGAACGGCGAAGCCGGGCTATAGCGGGGGCTTGCCGGCTCTTCAACCGGGTGCGGGCGTCGGTTTCGCCGCGCCAGGGACTCGCTTCGTCGCCGGTTCATTGCCGCGAAAGCCTTGATAGGCCTAGTCTTCCCGCTGGAGCGTAAGGGGGAGTTTTGCCATGCGCAGGTCCGTGTCCGTGTTCGTGAAGTTGCTGGCGCTTGCGGGCGCCGCGGGGCTCGCCGTTCCGGCGGGCGCCCAGGTCGCCAATGTCGATCCCAATGGTCCGCCGCCGCCCGCGGCCGCGCCGCAGCCGGCGGCCGACGCGCGTCAGGTGCCCGAGTGGCAGAGTGCCGCGACGCCGGCGCCCGCGGATCGCAACGCGCCCCCGGCCAGGCCCGTCGAGCCCGCCGCGCCGCTGGCGGAGCAGGGGCGAGAGGTCGCCTTCCAGCGCGCGCATGCCGAAGTCACCAACGAATCCGTCGCCAACAAGGACGTGCTGAGCGCAGCAGAGGGCGTGTTCGGCAAGGGCGCCAACGGCCTCGCCGACATGATCGAGAAGCTGCTCAAGGATCAGGGCCAGCCCACCGCCTACATCACCGGGCGCGAGGCGGGCGGGGCTTTCGTCGTCGGCCTGCGCTACGGTTCGGGAACCCTCCACCACCAGATCGAGGGTGACCGACGGGTCCACTGGACCGGTCCGTCGGTCGGCTTCGATTTCGGCGCGGACGCCAACAAGGTGTTCGTGCTGGTCTACAATCTGAACGACACCGAGCGCCTGTTCCGCCGCTTCCCGGCCGCCGAGGGCAACGCCTACGTCGTGGGCGGCTTGACGGCGAGCTACTTGAGGAGCGGCGACATGGTGCTGATCCCGATCCGCATGGGCGTCGGTGCCCGGCTGGGGGTCAACGCCGGATACATGAAGTTCAGCCAGAAGAGTAAGTGGCTGCCCTTCTAGCTTTGGGGGACGCTCTCAGGCCGCTTCGCTGAGCAGGATCGGGCGGTGGCCCCGGCTGTGGGTGCCGGCGCCGCGGCTGGTGGCGCTGGCCAGCGGCAGAGCGGTCGCGCAGAAGCCGCATTCCGCCGAGACCCGGCCGACATACCAATGAGTGCGGCCGCAGCCGGGGCAGTGATTGACCTCGTCCTCATGGTAGACGACGCAATAGCCCCGCTGCTGCGGGTCGTGCGGGCGGCCCTCGGCGCCCTGCGGCAAAATCGAAAGCGTCATTGCCGTCTTGCTCCTTGTTGCGGCGTCCAATTGGGGGAGCGGACGCAGGGCGACGGTCCCTCACCCAGGCCGCCACGTCTGTCAGCCCCCCTTTTTCGACCGTCCCGCGGTGGGAAAACCGGGGTTAAGTCCTTAACATTCCTCAGGTCGCCATGCGCAGCAGCGTCTCGATCCGGTCAGCCTCGGCGGCCGGCTTGTCGGTGCGGATGCGGGAGATGCGAGGGAAGCGCATGGCGAGGCCGGATTTGTGGCGGCGGCTGGCGTGGACCGAATCGAAGGCGACTTCGAGCACCAGGCTCTTCTCGACCTCGCGCACCGGCCCGAACCGCTCCAGCGTGTGATTGCGGACCCAGCGGTCGAGCCACAGCAATTCCTCGTCGGTGAACCCGAAATAGGCTTTGCCGACGGGGAGCAACTCGCCGCTTTCGCTCCAGCAGCCGAACGTGAAGTCCGAATAATAAGACGAGCGCTTGCCGCTGCCGCGCTGCGCATACATCAGGATGCAGTCGGCGGTGAGCGGATCGCGCTTCCATTTGTACCAGAGGCCGGTGCGGCGACCTGCCACATACGGGCTGTCGCGCCGCTTCAGCATCACCCCTTCGATCGACGCGTCGCGGGCGCCGGCGCGGATCTCCTCCAGCTGCTCGAAGCTCGCTGCGTCGATGAGGGCCGAGAGGTCGAACCGCTCCGGGTCGAGCCGCGGCACGAACGCCTCGAGCCGCGCCCGGCGCTCGGACCAGGGGAGGGCGCGGAGGTCCTCGTCGCCGTCGAACAATATGTCGTAGAGCCGGACGAACGCGGGATAGTCGCGCAGCATCTTCGCCGAGACCGCCTTGCGGCCGAGCCGCTGCTGGAGGGCGTTGAAGCTCGCCGCGCCGCCGCTCTCGGTTTCCGCCCCCTGCGCCGCGCCCTTTACCAGCAGTTCGCCATCGACGGCGCCCGCCGCCTGGAAGTTCTCGGCGACCTCCGGGAAGCTCTTGCTGATGTCGTCGCCGGCGCGGCTGTAGAGGCGGGTCTCGCCGCCGGCGCGGACGATCTGGACGCGGATGCCGTCCCATTTCCACTCTGCGGCATAGTCATCCATCGACACGCGCAGCGCTTCGAGCGGGTGGGCGAGCATGAAGGGGCGGAACACCGGCACGTCGCGCGCCGTCGGCTGCTCCCCGCGCCCCTCGGCCCAGGCGAAGAGCGGGAGGTAGGGCGGCCCGATACCGTGCCAGACCTCCTCCACCGCATCGACGTCGAGGCCGAAGGCCTGCGCCAGCGCGGTCTTGGCGAGCCGGGCGCTGACGCCGATGCGCAATTCGCCGGTGGCCAGCTTCAGCAGCGCATAGCGCCCGCTGGCGTCGAGATGGTCGAGCATATTCGCCAGCGCGGCCGGCGCCTCGACCCGCCCCAGTCCTCGCAGCCGCTCGACGACGGCACCGATCCGCAAGCTGCCGTCATCGATCTCCTCGGGCTCGCCCTCGCGCTTTTCCCACAGCAGCGACACCGTCTCGGCCATGTCGCCGACATAGTCCCAGCTCATGTAGAACAGCACCGGGTCGGTGCGCGCCTCGACGATGGCGCGGATCGCGGCCGGCTTGACGCCCGGCAGGTCTAGCTCGCCGGTCAAAGCGGCGAGGGCATAGCCGCGGTCGGGATCGGGGGTGCGGCGAAGATAATCGCCGATCAGCTTCAGCTTGCCGTTTCGGGACCGTGTGTAGACGAGCGCGTCGAGGAGCTGGGAGAAGTCTCGCATCGCGAGCGTAACGATTTCGCCCGCGCGGGTTTCCGCGCCGTCATTGCCCGGCCGTTGATCGGCGTCTCGATCGCCGACAGGACCGAGGCGAGGAGCAGCCGCATCGCTTCCTCGCCGCGCTCGCTCAAGCTGACGAGGACGCGGCGGCCGTCCGCTTCGTCGGACCGGCGGCTGAGCAGGCCGGCCTCGGCCATGGTGTTGATCCAGCGCAGCGCCGTCGTCGGCGGCGCGCCGGTGGCGAGGCTGAGTTGCGACACGGTCACCGTCCGCCCCTCGTGCGTCTGCACGTAGAGGTCGAGCAGGATGTCCCACGACGGCTCGGAGAAAAAGTCGCCGAGCAGCCGGTCGCGCAGCCGGCGCATCGCAAGGATCCGCCGCGCCACCTCGATCGAGGAATGTTCCCCCGACTGCGCGTCCCCCGACACCGCAGCCCCCATGCTGTTCTTCGTCACTGCCCCGCCTGATCCAGGTTGTTTGTCATCGTCGCAATCAGGCGTTAGCCCTTCATACGCTTGAACAATTCCTAGAGCCGTGGGGACCGCCGGTCGCGATGAAGAATTCCGAACAGGGTGTTCAGCCACCAGCCACTCCGGTAATTACCGGGGGTCTCGACCTCGATCGCATCGACTGGGACGACCTCCGGCTGTTCCTCGACGTCGCCACCCATGCAAGCCTGCGCGCCGCCGCGGACGCGCGGCGTCTGTCGGTCAACACGGTGCGGGCGCGGATCGAGCGGCTGGAGGCGGCGTGCGGCGCGCGGCTGCTCGATCGGACCCGGGAGGGGAGCTCGGTCACCGCGCAGGGCGCCCGGCTGCTGGAGGTCGCCCGCGGCATGCGGCAGGCTGCCCGGGGCGCTGCGGCGCGCCCGGCTGGGGATCCGCGCCAGCTGCGCCTCGCCGTATCGGAAGGCCTCGGCCTGCTCTGGCTGACCCCTCGCGTAGCCGCCCTTGCCGACGCCGTCGACGGAACCAGCATCCACCTCGCCTTCAGCTACGATTTCCGGACCGCCGCGACCGAGGTGGCCGACGTCGCCATCGCCTTCCAGAAGCCCGAGCAGCCCGGGCGGGAGGCGGTGCGGCTGGCGACGCTCCATTACATGATGTTCGCCTCGCCGGCCTACGTCGCCCGCAACGGCGCGCCCGAGGGGCTGCACGCGGCGGCACGGCACCGGCTGGTCGAACAGGCCGCGCCGGGCCTCAACACCCACGTCCTGCAGTTTATCCTCGGCGGCGAGACGCCGGAAACGCTCGCGCCTATCCGGACCAACTCCAGCGCGTCGCAGCTCGCCGCCGTGGAAGCAGGAGCGGGAATCGCCGCCATGCCGACCTACGTGGCCGCGCTGGCGCCGCACCTGGTGGTGATCGATCCGCCGCTCAATGTCCGTTTCGACGTTTACGCGACGTTCGAGCCGGAGGCGCGGACCCGCCCCACCGTCGCCGCCCTGCTCGACTGGCTGGACCGCTGCTTCGACGGCGGCGACAATCCCTGGTTCCGCAACGAGTTCGTCCACCCCCGCGATTTTTCCGCCCGCGGCGCCGCTCAGGCCTCCAGCTCGATGTCCCAGTAGAGGTAATCGCGCCAGCTGGCGTGGAGGTAGTTGGGCGGGAAGGAGCGGCCATGCTCCTGCAGCTGCCAGCTCGTCGGCCGGTACGGGCGGTGGAACAAGGCCATATGCGCTTCGCGCGGCGTCCGTCCGCCCTTGCGGAGGTTGCACGGCGCGCACGCGGTGGCGACATTCTCCCAAGTGGTCCGTCCGCCCTGGGCGCGCGGCACGACATGATCGAAGGTGAGCTCGCGCCCGTCGCCGCAATATTGGCACTGGAAGCGGTCGCGCAGGAACAGGTTGAACCGGGTGAAGGCCGGGTTCTCGCTCGGCTTCACATATTGGCGGAGCGCGATCACCGAGGGGAGTTGCATAGTCCGCGTCGGGCTGTGCACCTCGCGGGCATATTGGGCGACGATGTCGACCCGCTCCAGGAACACCGCCTTGACCGCCGTCTGCCACGGCCACAGAGACAAGGGGTAATAGCTCAGCGGCGTGTAGTCGGCGTTGAGGACCAAAGCAGGGCAGCCGTCGGGGTGCCGTATGAGGTCGGGATGGTACATACGCTCGCGACGGCCCTCCGTATCCCGTGTGGGACACGTCCGGCCCGGCCTGTCGCACCCAGGACGGGGGCGGCGCATCCCCGGTCCAGTCCCTTCTGTCGGCAGAAGGTGACGCCCTCATGACTGCATGGGCGAAGACTCGCGGTCAAGAGGCAAGTCGTTGAGGGAGATTGTATCCCGCTTCGCGCCGAGCCCGACCGGACGGCTCCACCTCGGCCATGCTTATTCCGCCTTGCTCGCGCACGATTATGCACGCGAGCGCGGCGGGCGCTTCCTGCTGCGGATCGAGGACATTGATCCGGGCCGCACCCGCGAGGCGTTCGTCGCCGGCATCGAGGAGGACCTCGCCTGGCTCGGCCTTCACTGGGATGGAGACGTGGTCCGGCAGTTTCAGCGGCTGCCGCTCTACGCCGAGGCGCTGGAGCGGCTGAAGGCACAGGGCCTCGCTTACCCCTGCTTCTGCTCCCGCTCCGCCATCGCCGCGGAGATCGCTGCGAGCGCCGCCGCTCCGCACGGCCCGGACGGGCCGCATTATCCCGGCACGTGCCGACGCCGCTCACCCGGCGGGCAGAAGGCGCGAATGGCCGAGTCGCATGCCTGGCGGCTCGACGTCGCCAAGGCGGCGAGGCGGGCGGGGCCGCTAAGCTGGTTCGACGGCGGACAGGAGGTGGCCGCGGAGCCGGAAGCGTTCGGCGACGTCGTCCTGGCCCGCAAGGATGCCCCGGTAAGCTACCACCTCGCCGTCACCGTCGACGACGCCGCCCAAGGGTTAACGGACGTAGTGCGCGGCCGCGACCTATTCCCCGCCACCCACGTCCACCGCCTCCTCCAGTCCCTCCTCGCCCTGCCGACCCCGCATTACCACCACCACCCGCTGCTCACCGACGCCGAAGGCCACCGCCTCGCCAAGCGCCACGGCGCCCCGACCCTCGCAAGCCTGCGCGAGGCGGGCGCCGATCCGGAGGCGCTCGTGGCGGGGTTGCGCATGGGCCAAGCGCCGGGCGGATACGCGCTGGCGATCGCCTAGGCCCGTCCTCACGTCTCGGGCAAATGCTCCCGGTGGCGCCGGACGATCGCGATAAACCGCACGCTCCCGCGTGTCGGCAATGGGTGGAAAGCGGACATCACGCCTCGTGCCCCATGCGCAGGCCAATCAAAAAGTGAATGTCGTTCCCCGGCAACTCGCGGGCGCCAGCTCATACCGGGCGAAGAGCTTGTCGGGTTTGCCAGGCGCCCGCTCGACGATGGTCCAGCGCCAGCCCTTGCCACGGCGTTCGAAGCGGTTGTGATAGGCGGCGTCTGGAAAGTGGTAGTCGAGGTAAAACCCATCCGGGCTCACGGCGCCGAGGCCAAGGGATGGCTCATAAAGACCGCCAAATGTGTCCATCCAGAATGATCCGATGCCACCGGGTTTCTCGCCGGCGCGATAGGTGATCGCTGCTTCATACGCTTGCGCTGGTGCGACGGAGCGCAGGTGCAGCACGAAATAGCGCCGCCCAAGGTGCCATTCGCCTCGGAGCACTGAAGTCGCATCTTTGCCGCGCACCTGCCCCGGAGCGCTCCAGCAGCCTTCGAGGCCGCTCACGGAAGCTAGTCCCGGGGTCGCTGCCGCCGCTGTGGCTAGAGCGCCCAAGAGCAGTGACATGCTGTTCCCCTTCGCCCCTCAGCTACGCAGTGTCCGTCGCTCAATGGTGCGGCAAACCCGCGATGTCCGCAATGGGTCGAAAGCGGACCTTCAGGCGAAAGTCCGGAGGGCGGGAACCGCGTCGTCGCCCGCTCAGGACGGCGTTCTTCCGCTTCGTCGTTTATGAGTCTGGCGAGCCCGCAGCGAAGGCATCCAGGTCCGGAGTGTTCGCCTGTCGCGCCTCGGCTTCTGATCAATCGCCGGCGCGGCAAAATCTAAAGACATGCAAGGTACCGCCAGTCTGCTCTCACCCGCGGCTGCCGCGTTTCGGGCGGAAACGAAAGACGCTCATCATGATCAAAGCGAAAATGGCCGCGCTCGATCCGGCCGGCAACCGAGTGGCGGCCAGGCGGCTGGTCAACTTCGGAGCACGCGTGGAATCGCTGCAAGCAGGTGCTTCGAAAGACGTCCTTGTGATCGATCTGAATTGTCACGGGTGCAAAATCCTTTGTGACAGCCCCCTGCGGGAAGAGACAACCTTCTGGCTCAAGCTGCCCGATCAAGAAGCTCGGCGGACGCACGTGGTCTGGTCCACCGATACCGAGGCAGGTTGTGAGTTCGCCACCCCCTTCACCGAAGGGCAGTTAGAAGCTTCGCGAGGTAGGGTGCCGCTGTCGCGCACCGGTCGAAGTGCTATTCTTGGCCTCGGGCAGTGACTGTCCGATGGACACGGCGCCGGCCCTGGAGCGCCATTCGTCTGGTCAAGGCCTCCAGCGCTAGCAGCGAGGGATGATGCGAAGGCTGCCCAACGTCCGCAATGGGTGGAAAGCGGACCTTCACTCACTGTGCATGGCTTCCGGAAAACGCGCGGACGAGCACTACCAAAGAGATAACGAGAATGAATAGGCCGAACGCAGTCATCAAGATCGTAAATGCGATGCCCATCCAATATGTAAACGGCTGCTCCGATCGGTTATATACACGAGTGAACAGGCGGCCTGAGACTTCAACCTCCCCCTTGCGAACCCTGCGCAAGTTTGAACTGTATGGGACGATAATCAAGAGAGATACAGCGAGAAGGCAGGCGCCGATAATGATGCCGTAGATGATGTTCCACATGCTTCGCGACCCTGTCTTCTGATTGGCCCCGATGGCACGCGACCCGTAGCGTCCGCAATGGGTCGAAAGCGGACATTGATGCCGCCTCTCGGAGCGTCCGCTTTCGAGCTCCCAGCGACACAGAGCGGAATTCCCGCGGACGTCTAACTCCTGCTCCCGCGACTGTTCCTCAAGCTGCCGTTCCGGTGTTCCAAAATGAAGTGCACATTCCGCAATCAGTCGCTGCAAAAGCGCATTTGTGAATTCCGTGCTGCTCCCCATCTGCCGGCGTCCCCCCGCGTGCCGACTTGAAAGGCCCACGTGTTTCAAATCTCGCATCTCCTGGTGCTCAGCCAGGAACAGTTCGTTCGCTCCCAGGTTCAGAAGCTCCTCTGGGGTTCTTGCCCGAGGCGTTCCAATCCTCCCAGCCGATATATTTAGGCCGCTCCGAAAGGTCTGCAGTGGACATGCTCACCGCATCAGCGTCGAAGATGGCGAAGCCCACCATGCGCCGCCCCTTGATCCTCGCCGCGATCATGGCGGCCTCCTTCATGATCGCGATCGAAGCGACAATCGTAGCGACTGCCATGCCGCAAATCGCGGGTGAGCTCGGGGATCTCCACCTCTATTCCTGGGTGTTCTCGTCGTTCCTACTGGCCCAGACGGCGACTACCGTCATCTTCGGCAAGCTGTCCGACCTTTACGGCAGACGCGTAATTCTCCTCGTGGGCATCGGCATCTTCCTCGCCGGCTCGATACTGTGTGGCATCGCTTGGTCGATGCCGTCGCTGATCGTGTTTCGGCTCGTTCAGGGCCTTGGCGCGGGTGCGATCCAGCCCGTGTCGATGACAGTCGTTGGAGACCTTTATCCCGGCCATGAGCGAGGCCGGGTTCAAGGCTGGCTTGCGAGCGTTTGGGGTTTCTCGTCAGTCGTCGGGCCCCTCGTCGGCGGGTTGATCATTCAGCACGTGAGCTGGGCCTGGATCTTCTGGATCAACGTGCCGATCGGCATTGCCGCAGCGGTCGGCTTCTTCCTATTCCTGCGGGAGACGGTTTCTGCCGACGCCCGAAGTGTCGATGCGGCCGGCGCTACCTTGTTCACGATTGCTGTCGCAGCGCTCATGGTGGCGCTCACGCAGGCTGGTGCATCGGACGGGCGAACGACAGCTATTGCGGGAGCGGTGTGCCTTCTAAGCGCAGCACTGTTCGTGCGGCAGGAGCGCCGGGCGCGCGACCCAATGATCTCCTTCGCATTATGGTCGCACCGATCACTCGCTGCGGCAAACGCGGCGACCTTGTTCAGCGGCATGGCGGTGATCGGGCTGACTACCTTTCTGCCAATGTATGTGCAGGCCGTGATGGGACGATCGCCGTTGGTCGCCGGGTTCATGCTGACCGCGATGGTTCTCGGTTGGCCTATCGCGGCGACGCTCGGTGCACGCAATTTCGCGCGTTTCGGCCTTCGGCGGATCTTGGTCTCGGGTGCCGCGCTGCTCCCTGTTGGTGGGCTCGCATTTGTATTCCTGTCGCCCGAGAGAAGCCCCCTCCTCGCGGGCCTTGGATCCCTCGTCATGGGCCTGGGGATGGGGTTTTTCAGCACAGCAGCCATCGTTCTGATCCAGGACAGCGTTGGTTGGGCCGAGCGCGGAGCCGCAACCGCATCGAACCTATTCGCGCGCAACCTCGGCAGCACATTGGGCGCGACCGTGCTCGGCGCCATTTTGACCGCGAGCCTAGCGTGGGGCCATGCGGGCTCACTGGAGCAGGTGCAGAGCCTGCTCCGTGGGCACGGCTCGGCGGCGGACGTTCTCGCCACCCGCGTGGCACTGGGGCAAGGCCTACACCTCACCTTCTGGGGCGTGTTGCTCATCGCAGCGGCGACATTCGGCCTTTCAGTATTCGTGCCGCGCGCTGCCCTTAAGCCTCGCCATCCAGCTTAGGGTACACGCTGACGAGCGCGCTGGGAGAGCTTCCTGCTCGCTCGGAGGCAATGCTCTTTTCGACGCATACACACTTCCGCGGGCAAGCGAGCATGTCCTCTACGAAGGGAGGTTAGCGTGGAGATGATGGTGCACTAAAATCAGGTCGACCCCGGTAATCCTGAGGCCCGCTTTGGGTCGAAAGCGGCCATTCACGCAGCCGCCCTCTCAATTCAGTGAACGATGCGACCGTCGGGCACCTTGCCCAGGATCGTGTCGATCGACGTTTCCCAAATCTCCGTCTGGCTTCCGACAAGGTCGGCGCTAGAGCATCTTCACTTGATATCGAACGGCCGAGCAGGAACAACGCCATGGGACGGACGTGGAGGGCCTGCTGGCGAACCCAAACGTGCGTAAATTCGTCGACTGGGTAGCGAACAAGGACGCCGATTTCACCGCGACTAAGGCCAAGAAGCAGCGCTGATTTGGCACCGTTTCGCGTTCACGGGAAGGGTCGCCTAAAACTCAAAATTGCCGGGCATGCGGCACCGCGTCCCCGTGCACCCGGCCCCTGTCATTTTGGGGCGCAGGCCCCCATATAGGGGAAGCTAGAGTCGCTATCAGACGGTCTTCGGTGCTTTGCGGCTCCTATTCCTTCTCTCGCTTCTATCAGCGTCGGGCGCCGGCCTTCGGCTCCCTAACCAAGGAGGGAATGGATTATGCCGATCGGCACCGTGAAATTTTTCGACACCTCAAAGGGCTATGGCTTCATCACGAATGAAGCGGGCGGCAGTGATGCCTTCGTGCACGTGACTGCCGTCGAAGCGGCGGGGATGAACACGCTCGAGAAGGAGCAGCGCATCTCCTACGACCTCGAGAACGACAAGCGCGGCAAGACCAGCGCCGTCAATCTGAAGAGCGCCTGAACTTCTCGCCGGCCATCGGGGGCTAACAAGGGCGGGCGCCCGGTGCGCCCGCCGCTTTTGCAAGCGAGTTTCGGTGTCGACACAGCGGCAATTTCACGTCGCACGCGCTGCGAAAGCCAACGCTTCCGCCGGTGCTGCCACGCTACAAGGCGTGAGCGAGCGCTGCCTCCTGTCGAAGGCGGCCTGAACCGGGATGGCCGCTCGCAGCGAGCGGATCAAAGTTTCGACCGTACCGCAAAGGCTTAAAATGTACCTGTCCCGGCTCCTTCGGCTGACGTCCAACGATATCGCGATCGATCTCGGGACGGTGAACACCGTCGTCTACATGCGCGGCAAGGGCATCGTCCTGAACGAACCGTCCGTTGTGGCGATCGAGACTACGAATGGCGTCCGCCGCGTCAAGGCGGTGGGCAGCGAGGCCAAGCTGATGCTGGGGAAGACGCCGGGGCACATCCAGGCGATCCGGCCCCTGCGCGATGGCGTCATCGCAGACATCGACGTCGCCGAGCAGATGATCAAGCATTTCATCGACAAGGCCCACGGCGGCTCATCCCGGCTGACCCGCCATCCCGAGATGGTCATTTGCGTGCCGTCGGGCTCCACTTCTGTCGAGCGGCGGGCAATTCGCGACGCGGCGACGAATGCCGGCGCCTCCAAGGTCTGGCTCATCGAGGAGCCGATGGCCGCTGCGATCGGCGCTGGCCTTCCGGTCACCCAACCCATCGGAGCGATGGTGGTGGATATCGGCGGGGGAACCACCGAGGTCGCGATATTGTCCATGCACGGGCTGGCGTACAGCACGTCCGTCCGTGTCGGCGGCGACAAGATGGACGATGCCATCGCAGCCACAGTTCGGCGCCGGTACAATCTGGTCATCGGAGAGGCGACGGCAGAGCGCATAAAGCACGAGCTGGCGAGCGCCCTGCCCCCCATTAAAGGGGAAGCCGCAACCATCCGCGTCCGCGGGCGCCACCTGTCGGCCGGGATGCCGAAGGAGATCGTGATCAGCCAGTCGGAGATTGCCGAAGCGATCTCCGACTCTGTCGGGCAGATCGTCGCAGCCGTGCGCACCGCCCTCGAGAACACGGCCCCTGAGCTCGCCGCCGACATCGTCGACAGGGGCATCGTCCTCACAGGGGGCGGGGCACTCCTCAAACGTATGGATGAGGCCTTGTCGCTGTCCACCGGACTTCCCGTCGCCGTTGCCGACGATCCGCTGCTCTGCGTCGCTAAGGGCGCGGGACGGACCTTGGAAGAGCCTGAATACAAGGGGGTGTTAACCGAGGCGTAGGTCGGCGAAGGCCGAGACGTACCCAACGGCCAGAACTGATTCCAGGACGTGATCGAGGGACGATCCACCCCGGCGCCGCGTGCGACCGCACCTCCGACCTGCAAGGTATCCCCGATCGATAGTGGCGACCACAGGTCGAAAGCGGACCTGAGACCATGCCACGTGCACACGTCAGCTCACGGGAAACTCGCCAGCCCGCCTGAGCGTCCGCTGTTGGCGCAAGGTGGCCGGGCGGAGAGTGAGCCCCCGGCGGGTGCCAAAGGGCTCACCGTCTCTACTCTCAGACCTCCGTTCCCTCAGCCAGCGCGAGCGCGTCCTCCACTTCGACGCCGAGGTACCGCACCGTGGTCTCGATTTTGGTGTGGCCGAGCAAAATCTGAACAGCCCGCAGGTTCCCGGTCTGCTTGTAAATTATCGCTGCCTTGGTGCGCCGGAGCGAATGAGTCCCATAGTCCTCACGCCGCAGACCGATCGCCGTCACCCACTCGTCCACGAGCCGGGCGTATTGGCGCGTGCTGAGGTGGCGCTCACGCTCAGTGCGGCTGGGGAATGCAAACTCGTCGACGGCACCGCCCCGCCGCTCCAGCCAGGCTAATATGCTACTGCGGGCCGGCTCGAGCAGCTCGAACTGAACCGGTCTGCCGGTCTTCTGCTGGATCACCATGGCTCGCGCGCGAACACGTCCTCCGCTGACCAGATCGCCAATACGCACCTTCACCAGATCACAACCGCGAAGTTTGCTGTCGATCGCCAGGTCGAAGAGGGCGCGATCCCGCAGCCGAGCCTCTCGATCGAGCCAGAAGCGGATCCCCCAGACCTGCTTCGGCTTCAGCGGGCGCTTCGCACCCAGCTTGTGTCCCGCGTTCCACGCGGTGCGGTGCTCCTGGCCGGGGTCGTAGATCGAATGTCCCATCATGTTTCTCCTCAACGGCCAAAGTTGGCCGCGAGGAAAACCCGTGTGTCTCGTTGGGAGGAGGTTGGCCGGGAGCGGACTGTCGGGTTGGGGCGCCGAGAAGCCGAAAGCGGACGCTTCCGGCAGGCCGTGCGTCCGGTGGCGTGCCAGCGGCAAAAGCTTCTGACCGATGCCAGTCGCTCAACTGATTTAAACGCCACCGTCGATTCGGCGAAGCGGAGCCGATCGGCGACGGCTCGCTATCTTATCTATCTGTTTAACGCCCCGTCTCAGCGGCTTGACCGGCATTCTTACATCGCTCACCATCGCGTGCCGGCTGCCCGCCGGAAGGGGGATGCAACCATGATCGCCAAGCGACTGCCGCGCCTCGGCGGTGCGTTCCTGAACGCCTACCGGCTGCTCTGGGCGGTGCTGTTCCTCGGCGGACTGGTGGGCACGATCTATTTTGAGCCAACGGAAGAGGCGGCGGGACAGCGCGCAACGAGCGCGGCTTTCGCGCTGGGCTTCTCACCCTTTATCTATGAATCGCTCGAGGGCCAGATGGGGGGCCCTTTCGGAACGGCCGGGAGGCGCGCCGGCTATCAAGACGGAGACGTTCTGCTGACGGTCGATGGGCGGAAAGTCACCTACGACCCGGTCGCGCGGGCTGCGGTTCTGAAAGGACCGCCGGGCTCGACCGCGACGCTGACGCTGAGGCGCCAGACCGGCGAAAACTATACCGTCCGCGTCGCTCGCGATCCCGGCATTGCTTCGGCGGCGTATGCCGGGTCGGGAATGACCTTCGAGGCGCGGCGATGGATCCAGTTCGGCTTCTACGCGCTGGCGAACCTAGTGGCGTCGGCGGCGGCGCTGCTGCTGTTCATCCGACGGCCGAACGACCCCGTGGCCCAGCTGCTGAGCTTCTCACTCGTGCTCGGTCAATTCGCCATCGTCAACTGGGTTGCAGCCGTTCCGGACCCCGTCATCACCGCGAAGACCAGCATCACTCTTCTGGCATGGGTCTGCGCAGTGCTGCTCTTTCCGGACGGACGGCTCAGCACGCGATGGCACTGGGCAGCGCTGGGCGCCTACATCGTTTTGGTGCTATACGGGATCGCGGGCTTTTATTGGCTTGGAACCTTCGGCTTCCTCCTCCCAGGTCTCTATGCGACTGCCGCGGTAGCGCTGGCGATCGCCATGATCGCGCAGTTTCGCCGAACGCCCGCCGGGATCGAACGCCAGCAGGTAAAGTTCGTAATCTTCGGAATCGTCGCGATGGCACTGCTGAATGTGATCGCGGGCGCGCTGCTTGTTGCGGAGCGCCCGGTGCAGAGCGAAGGGATGCGCGCCTGGATCACGCTCGCCAAGCATCTGGCAATGGCGCTCTCCCAACTGGCGATCCCCGCCGGGCTGCTCGTCTCGCTGCTGCGCTACCGGCTCTACGATGCTGAGGCGGTGATCAGCCGCTCGGCCGCCTACGCCTTCCTGACGCTGCTGCTCGGCGCCGCGTTCGCGGGATCGGAGAAAATCATCGAAGTGCTGGGGGAGGAAATGTTCGGCGAGTCCAGCCGCGCGCTCGCCGCTGGCCTCGGCGCCGCGGTCGCTGCGACGCTGGTCGCACCGCTCCACAACCGCGTCCACCGCTGGACCGAGCAGCGCTTTCAGAAGGCCTTGCTCCACTTCAGGCGCGACCTGCCGGAATGCGTCGGCGATTTGCGCGAGACGGCGGGGATGCCTGAGCTGCTCGACGAGGTGCTGGCGCGGGTGGAGGCCGGCACGCGCGCCGTCCGGTCCGCGCTGACGATCGACGGCGAGACGGTGGCGAGGCGTGGCAGCGAGGGGGATTTCCCGCTCGTTGTGCCGCTGAGGATCGGCCACCAGCAGGCTGAGATCGGCACCTTGCTGGTCGGCCCGCGGCCGGACGGCAGCGCGCCGGGGAAGGACGAGCGCGAGGCGTTGGCGGAGATCGCCGACCCGATCGCACGGGCGATCCGGATCGTCGCGACGCGTGAGGCGCGCGAGGCCCAGGCCGAAGCGCGGCAGCGCCTACACGAGACGCGCTTTGCGGAGCTGGAAGCGACGGTGGCACGGCTTCTCGGCGCGCCAAAAAGCGGGAGGGCGGCCGGATGCTGAGCCTGCCGCGCGCGCTCCCGCAGCTGTCGGGCACCTGGCTGACGGCATTCCGCATTTTGTGGTGGCCGCTGTTCGTGCTGACGCTCGCCGCGACGGTTGCCGGGCTTCATTATGAGAGGGTGAGTTACGATCAGCGTGTGCAGCCCTTTGCCGAGCTTGGGCTGCGCTCGTGGGGTGGAAACTCCCTCGGCACGCCGCTGGGCGGCGAGTCGCGGGCGGCGGGGATCAGAGCGGGTCGGCGCGTCGTCGCGGTGGCGGGACGGCCGCTCCCGGCCGACGCCTCACGGGAACTGCTTGCCGCGCGGCTGCGCGAGGCGCCGGGTCCGGTGGTCGCGATCACGACGCGCGGGCCCGGCGGCGACGTTCGCCAGCATCGGCTCCGGCGAGGGCCGCATCATCTGGACCTTGCCTTTCGAGGCATCGGCGTCGGCTTCAAAGGACTGCTTTCGATCGAAAGGGGGCTGGGCTTTGCCGCCAATTTGATCGCGATCCTGGCGGCACTTCTGCTGTTCCGCCGGCGCGCGCGGGACCCGGTGGCGGCCCTGCTCTCGTTCGCTTTCCTCGGTGTCACGGCGGGAAGCGGCCAAGCCTTTTCGACGCTGGCCGAGTGGGGGCCGCGGGGCATCACCGACATTCTACGCATCGCCGGTTTCGGCGCGCTGGCCGTCGGCATCCTCACCTTTCCGAGCGGGCGGTTCGAGCCGCGCTGGACGCTGTGGGCCGCTTTTCTCACCGCCTCGTGGGTAGTCGTGGGCATTCTTTTGGTGGCATTGCTGCCCCAGCAGACTTCATGGACCGCCTTTAACCTGCTGGGCGTAGCTCTGATTGTTTCGAGCGTGGCTGCGCTGGCGCTGCGCTATCGCCGGGTCGAATCGGAGATCGAGCGCCAGCAGATTCGCTGGGCCGCATTCGGTTTCACCGTGGGAGGCCTGCTGGGCTCGGCCGTCGGGGTGATTGAGGAGGTCTACCCTTCGATCGACGACGAGTTCCTCTATGCATGGCTGCGCCTGCTCGACGCAGTCATCGCTCCGACCGCCTGGGCGCTGCTCGCGCTCGGGCTGCTCGTGTCGCTCCTGCGCTACCGGCTCTACGATGCCGATGCGGTGATCAGCCGCTCGGCCGCTTATGCCTTCCTGACCCTGCTGCTCGGCGCTGCGTTCGCGGGATCGGAGAAGATCATCGAAGTGCTGGGGGAGGAAATGTTCGGCGAGTCCAGCCGCGCCCTCGCCGCCGGATTGGGCGCCGCAGTCGCCGCGACGCTGGTCGCACCGCTTCACAACCGCGTCCACCGCTGGACCGAGGGGCGCTTCCAGCGCGGCCTCGTGCAACTGCGCCGGCGCCTGCCGACGACGGTGGGGGACATGCGCGAGTTCGCGTCGCTCGACGATCTGCTGTCGACGGTCGCGGACGAAGTGGAAAAGGCGTTGCGCGCGACCCGGGTGGCGGTGCTGATCGGCGGCTCCGGCGAGCCGCTGTCGCCCGCCTTCGCGCGGCACGTTGCCACGGGCGACGTCGAAGCTTGGCAGGCGGCGTGGCAGCCGGGCGATGCGGAGACGCTCGATTGCGATCGCGGGGACCCGATGTTCCCGGCGCGGCTGCGGCTGCGCGCGGACGGCGCGGGAACGGTCGGCTGGCTGCTGCTCGGCCCGCGCCCCGACGGCAGCTTCTTCGGCAAGGACGAGCGCGAGGCGCTGGCCGAGATTGCAGACCCGGTGACGCGCGCCGTCCACATCGTCCGCCAACGCGCCTCGCTCAACGCCTCCTTGTTCGGGCGCATCCATTCAATCGAGAGCGAAGTCGCGGCGCTGGTCAAAACACTCGAGTCGCTGGCTCGGCCCTCGCGGATCTGAGCGAGCCTCCTGTAGCGCCCGTTTCCGTGCTGAACTGGGGGACCGCGCCGGAAAAGAACGGCCGCTTTGGACCGTGCAACCGGTTGGCCCGAGCGTCCGCTAGTGGCGCTTAGCGGACGCGTCGATGGCCCGCCCTGAATGTCCACTTTGGGTCGAAAGCGGACATTGACGCCGCGTCCCTGGGAGTGTCCGCTTTCCCGCCACCGCCGGCGCAAAGCAGACGGTCCGCTCCGGCCATCAACGGCAATAGGGGTGGCAGACTGCAGCGCCCGATATGAGCGCATTTACGCGGAGACGGGCAGGATCATTCCCTCGACTTGTCGAAGCGGCCGAAGCTCCTCTTCGGTCACAAGGAAGCTGCCGTCGGCGCCTCGGACCGCGATCCTCCCGCTAATGAGGTGAAATGTCATCCCCAGCTCGACATGGTTGACCCGAATCGACGGCACCTCATCCTGAGGGTTCAGCCGCCGAAGCTCCTCTTCCATATACTGCATCCACCCTTCGAACCCTGTGGAGTCGGTCAGATACTCAAGCGCCTGCGCCGTCGAATCCACCTGATCATCGTAACGGCCGGCGGGGAACATCGACAATTCGTGGAGGTAGTACGCGAGCCAATGCGCGTCCTGCGGAATGGACACCATCCCGGCTTCAATGACACCGGTTGGGCGTTCATCCGCATCGTCTTCTCCCCCTTCGGCTTGACCGCGCGGGCCTTGTAAAACCCGTCGCTCTTGAGATCCTGGATCAGTGCGATCCCCGATGAGGCATCCTCGATGAGGACTGTCTGCGCGGCGAAAATGTTCGCCTGTGAGATCACTCGGCGCTTGAGCTCGGGGTATTCGAGCCGCTCTCGCAGCACGTGGAGCAGGAAGATGTGCTTCCCCCGCTTTCCCCACGTCGTGCAGACGCTGTAGTCGGCGAGCTGCTTCGCCTTGCTGGCCGTGTCCCAGCTCTGCACGACCTGGTCGAACTGCGGCTGGCTTGCGAGGTCGAACTTCTGAAACCATTCCGGCTTTACGATTCGACCGCCAGGCGGAGACGGGGTCTGGAGATATTGGCCGTCAAAATGCTGGTTGCCGATGGCCCTCCTGATTTCTTCAAGAACGCCGACGGGCTCGCGGTTGGGATGGAGTGCCTCCCCCTCCGCTCGAAGGTGCCGCCAGCTGCCAAAGGGGGTCTCGAGGACATGCTCCTCGTCCTGCTGTGCGATCGCGGGAAAGGAGACGAGCTTTAGGTCGCTGACGCGGCCGACGTGGCCGATCATGTCATCCTCGTGGAGGCGCTGCATGACGATGACGATGGCGCCGTTCACCTTGTCGTTAAGGCGAGTGAACAGCGTGTGGGACGCCCAGGCGTTCGCCTTGGCCCGCTCGACGTCGGAGATCGCCTCCTCCGGCTTCGTTGGGTCATCTACGATGATGATGTCGGCGCCGAACCCGGTGACCACGCCGCCCACCGACGTGGAGTGACGGTAGCCGCCGGCGGTGGTCTCGAACGCCGCCACTGCGCGCCGATCTGCCCGCAATCGGGCGCTCCGGAATAGGCGCTTGTACCATCCTGATTCCATGACCTGCCGGCAATCGCGAGCGAGGTCGTCAGCAAGCTGTTGTCCATAGCTCGCGCAGATGATTTTCGCTGAGGGGTCGTGGCCTAGCACCCACGCGGAGTAGGCCACTGACACTACCAGGGACTTCAGGCTCCGCGGCGGGAGCGCGATTGCAAGTCGGCGGGTCTCGTGCCGCCGGACCTTTTCCAGCTCCGACACCATTGCTGCGATGTGGAAGTTGTCGAGGTAGGTGGCGGAGCCGTTGAGCTCGACGAAAACCCGTTCCACGAAAACATTGAAGTCGGTCCGGGTGATCGCATCATATTCGTCAAAGTTCGGCAGGGGGAGCATCGGGAACCTCCTCTTGTTGCTGGCAGAGCCGCACCCGCTCCAGGAACCGGGCGACAATTGCTTCGTCGGCTTCAGCAAGAGCGGGGGGGGCCGGTGTGACGACGGCGCGGCTCGCCACCTTCATGGCCATGTCGACCGCGACCTTGGCTGCTCTAAGGTCCCCGGAAGCGCCTTGGTTCGCGATCTGCTTCATGTTCGCGGCGAGCTTGCTGACCCTGCGCCGCCGCCCTCCTTCGGAGATGGCTACGGGCGCATACACCTCGCTCAGGATAGTCGCGTCTGCCGACCGGGTCTTTCTCGGCCGGCCGTTCGGATTGGCGCAGTTGCCGGGCCGAACCGGCCGTTCCTTCCGCGCTCGGCGGTCATGCCACCTGCTCCGCGGCCGTGCGCCGCTCCGCCATCTCGCCGAAGCTGATGCCCTCAGTTAGGTGGACCGCTCGATCGCCCGTCAGCGCCTCAAACCGACGTATGATGGTATCGCAATAATGCGGGTCGATCTCGAGCCCGTAAGCGACCCGACCGACACGCTCGGCCGCGATGAGGGTTGTGCCAGAGCCCATGAAGGGGTCGACCACGATGTCGCCGCGAGCGGAGACGTCGAGGATGGCATCGGCGACGAGCTTCACCGGCTTCACGGTCGGATGGTCAGCGAGGAGGTCGCTGTCCTCGCTGTGCCGGAAAGCTCCGATAGAGGGGTAGCTCCAGACGTTGGTCCGGTTACGCCCGTATCGGCCCAAAGCGACGTTGTTTCGGTGGCGGCCGCGGCCGTGTTTCCAGACAAACACCAGCTCGTGCTGCGAGCGATAGAGGCTCCCCATCACCGGCGATGATTTTGCCCACACGCAGACGTTCTTCAGCTCGGTGTAGGCCCCCTCTCCTGCGGCGATCATCTCCCCCAGGTGGCGCCAGTCAATGCACACGAAGTGAATTGAGCCTGCGGTGCTGTTCGCCGCAATCAGGCGGAAGCTGGCGGACAGGAACTCGGTAAACTCATCCCGGTCCATCTCACCGCTCGCCATCGCGAACTCGCGGTGCTGAACGGAGCCTAAGCCGGACACATGGCCTTGCACGGCCACGTTATAGGGCGGATCCGTGAAGCACATGGCGGCCTTCTCACCGGCCATGAGCAGGCGCCATGCTTCGCTTTCGAGGGCGCTGCCGCACAGCAGACGATGCCGCCCCAACTGCCAGAGGTCACCGGGCGCTGTCACGGCCGGACCGTCGACACCGGGCGGGACAAGGTCATCCTCTCCGGCTGGTTCGTCCAGGGCATCGATCTTGAGATCGATTCCCGCCACCGAAAAGCCCATCGCTTCGACATCAAAATCCAGCTCCGCAACGGTGAGATCTCGAAGCACCTCGCCCAGAAGACGCTCGTCCCACCGGCTGATGTCGGTCAGCCGATTGTCAGCGATCATGTAGGCTTTGCGCTGGTCCGGGCTGAGATGCTCGATCCTGATTACTGGCACCTGAGCCAGCCCCAGCTTCAAAGCGGCAGCCACGCGGCCATGGCCCGCGATGATCGCGTCATCTCCATCGAGCAGCACGGGGACGTTGAAGCCGAAGGTACGGATGGATTTGGCGATTGCCGCGACCTGCGGCGGTTTGTGCGCACGTGGATTCTGCTCGTTGAACTTCAGCGCGCCCACTGACGCATACTCAACGGTTAGATGCAGGGCGTGGAGGTCTGCGGGCATCGGTCGGTCCATCGAAGGTGGAGCTATCCAACTGTGCGCATTCGCGGCCTCAAAATAGGGTCAAAAAGTAGAGCGTCACTCTATCCAATGGAGCGCGACGAGATCCTCGCGGCTTACCGGGCACTTCGGGTGCGCGATGAGCATCTCAGCATGCTCACCCGCTAGGGCTACAAGGCGCCGGTGGACCTTGATATCTTCAAAGTCGAAATCGATCGTGCCGGTATCCTGGTGCTGCTTGATCTCCCCCATTTCGATCAGGCGCGCCAAAGCCGTGGCTAAATGGATAACGGGTTTGCTCTGGCGCCAACCTCGTTTCTCAAAATTCTTTGGATCCGACTCCCCGGTCTGGGTGCCGGCGATGCGCGCTGCCGCACCGACCGACATTTTCCGCATCCCCGGCGGCAGGACCGCTGGCCGCTTGTAATGGGACTTCTGTAAAAATCCGAAGGCGATCCAAGCCGCCCATGAACGATCACGCAGACGCCTCTTCAGCGTGCGTAAGCTCCGGCGGATCTCAGCCGCGGGAAAGACCGCGTAGTGGGGCCACGTGCTCCGCACTTTTGGCGATGCTCCTCGTACGCCTTGTGCCGCGAGCGCATTCGCCGCAGCGATACAGGGACCAGATTCCTGGTCACCGGGGAAAGCGAGCACCGCGTACAGCTGCGCTGCCACCTCGAAGGCTTCATACGACAGGTTGTCGAAGGTCACGGTCCGGTGAGGTTCAGACATCAATGGATTCTTCCGTCGCTGTGAGAAGGTTTACTCCTGGAAGGCGTGTGCCACCAATATCGGATGTCGTTCCCGCGGCTAAATGGGCGGTCGACATGGAAGCCTCATCGGCTTCACCGCCTCTGTGGTGCGGCCAGACAGGGCGGCGCCCATAGTGAGCCCTCGTGGCGTGCGCCGCTTTGGCTTCTAATGCACCGGTTCGTGACCGATTAGGCGCCGATATCGCCTCTGGATTGTCGCTGGCTAGGCACGCCACTGCGCCTGAAAATACTCCGCCGTTTCAACGCGATCAGACGGTAGTGCCGGTGCAGGTTCGGACCGCGGCGTAAAACGACCGGATAAAACCGGTAAAACCGGGTGAGACGGGTTCGCAGATGACTGCGTGGCGCGCCAGCGATTTCAGCAGCTCGGGAAGAAGCTCCACCGGCGACGCGGCGGAAGATCTGCGACACGTGGTTCGCGGCGTACGGGGCGCACAGCGCCACCGCGAGCCGGACCAAGCCTTTGATCGAGTCGATGGTCGCCTCGACGCCGCTGCATTCCGCCTCGAACCACAAACGTGAGACGATGTAGCCGGTCTTTTACTCTTCGCCGAAAGGTGTAGGCTGGCGACTCTAGGCCGCAGGGGGGTGCGGAACGTGGACGAGGGGCAGAGGCGCTACGCCGCCTTTCTGAGCTACAGCCACAAGGACGCGGCGGCGGCGCGCGCGCTTCATCGCCGCCTCGAATCGTATCGTATCCCGCGCCGGCTGGTCGGCCGTGAGGGGGAGCGCGGGCCGATCCCGGCGCGGCTCACCCCGATCTTCCGCGACAGGGAGGAGCTCCCCGCCGCCGGCGATCTCAGCGAAAGGGTGCGCACCGCCCTCGCGGTGTCCGATGCCCTCGTCATCCTCTGCTCCCCGGCGGCAGCGGCATCGCAATGGGTGGCGAAGGAGATCGACACCTTCCGCACCCTCCACCCCGACCGCCCGATCATCGCGGCGATCCTCGACGGCGAACCCGCCGACGCCTTCCCGCTCAACCTCGCGGCGGGCGGCATCGAGCCCCTTGCCGCCGACCTGCGCCCCGGCGGCGACGGCAAGCGCCTCGGCCTCCTCAAGCTCGTCGCCGGCCTATCAGGGGTCCACCTTGACGCCTTGGTCCAACGCGACGCGCAAAGAAGATTGCGCCGCGTGACGGCCGTCACGGCGGCAGCCGTCGCGGCGATGCTAGCCATGGCGATACTGACGGCGGTGGCCCTCACCGCCCGCGCCGAAGCCCAACGGCAAAGAGCGGAAGCGGAAGGACTGGTCGAGTTCATGCTGACGGATCTGCGCACAAAGCTGAAAGGCGTAAAGAGACTGGATATATCCACTGCAGTGAACCACCGGGTTTTCCGCCACTATGCCTCCCAAAACCTGAGGGAACTCACTGACGACGCACTCGAGCGGCGGGCGCGACTTCTTCATCTTATCGGGGAAGACGATCTGGACCTAGGCAAGGAAGACAGAGCTCTCTCCGAATTCCGGGAGGCGGCCCGGACGACCGCCGAGCTGCTGCTCAAGGATCCAGACAATCCTGATCGCATCTTCGCGCAGTCGCAAAGCGAGTACTGGGTCGGCGCCGTGGACTACAATCGCAAGAACTTCGCCGCTGCAAAAAGCGCCTTCGAGCGATACCGCACACTGGCAGAGCATGCGATCGTGCGATCCCCCAAAGCCGAATGGATAAGGGAGGCGGGTTTCGCGGCTGGCAACCTTTGCGTCATCGCTCTGGAGCCTCCGCGAGACGCCGTGGCCGCGCTTCGCCTTTGCAGCGTCGCCCTCAAGCGGATGGAGCAAGCGCAGCGGCTGACGGGCCCTACTCCCGCGGCGGTGGAAGCAGTGCTCAACCGGCACCTTTGGATGATGAAGGCTTGGAACGCGAATGGGCGCTGGGACCAGGTACTCTATCACAAGGCACGGCAGGAAGAGTTGATGGCAGCACTGCTCAAGTCCGACCCCGATAATGTTGATTACCGTGACATTTGGATGCGCGCGCAGTTCGGGATTTCCGAGATAGAGCTTGAAAATGGCCACGTCTCTGAAGCTCAAGAAAGACTCGGCGAGGCAAGAAGAATGGCAGCGGCGCTCCGTTCACACGACTCGAGTAATGAAAATTGGAAACAATGGGAGCTCCGCATCCGACGCGCGAGCGCGAAAGCACACGCAAACCACTCATAGAAAGGAATCAAAATGCCCGCGATTAGCAAAACCCTGCTCAACCAACTTCCAGTCAACGATATACCTGAAGATCTTCCTAGTAATTTCAGACCCGAACAAGTCGTTTACAGAAGGCTAACCAGATTTCCTCATGGAACTCCACGGTACGCCTTCGTCGATGTGCCGACCAAGATCCCGAGCAAAAACTTCACTACGATCGAGGTTTTCGTATCCGACATAGCGAAAAACGGCCACAAACTCAACGATCCTGATATTGAAGAAAACAACTACCTTGATTTAACCATTGGGCGTGATTCGTACATCGTGATTGAGCTAGACCATGCTCTAGGCTGTTATTTCACCACGTCGCTCCACGACGGCAAGCAAGAAGGCATAGCACTTCTGTGGCTTTCTGACGACGATCCGAACCCGCTGTCATACTACGGCCAACTTAAGTATGTAGACGATACCGGAAAGATATATGATGATCCAGCACCGCTATGCCGCATCGCATATTTCGCTGCGAAACCAATTGGCGGCCCCGGCGTGTCGTATGAGCAGCGAATCGCCTACTTCACCGATTGGCCAGGTGGCACCCACCAGTTCGACGATCCGGATATTCGCTTCCCCGGCAATGGTTCCGGGTGAGTAATCAGACCACCCATTTCCGCCTCGCGAAGCGCTCGGGCGGCAAATGCGTTACCACACCCGTTTACGCCCGATTATAACAATAGGATATCTGCCGTCATATTCGGCCGACGAACGCGGGTCGAAAGGAAGCGAAAATTCCGGGATGACGAAATCCACATTGCTCCGCGTTGTCGCCAGAGTGGGTGCCGGCGCCCTCGACGATGCTTGGCGGCTTTTCGTGGAGAGCGGGTTCGCGGATGCATTGGACGACCCGGAAGCTGCCCGAGTGGAGGGCCGTCTCCTGAAAGAGAGAGCTGCCCGCGAGCATGGTTCGAAACGCGAGAATCTGTACCTGAGAGCGGCAGCGGCGTATAAGCGCGGGATTCACGATGGAGCGACCTACCCGCTCATCAACGCAGCCACCCTCTCCCTCCTTGGCGGCGACCCCGCCCAGGCCGCCGCCTACGCCCGCGACGTCCTCACCTCGCTCGACGCTCATCCTGAGGAACCCGAGACGCCCTATTGGCGCGCCGCGACCCGCGCGGAAGCCCTCCTCCTCCTCGATCGCGAGGCCGAAGCCGGCGCCGCCTTCGCCGAGGCCATCGACCTTGCGCCGCAAGCCTGGGAAGACCACGCCTCCACCCTGCGCCAATTCGCCCTGATCCTCGCCGAGCAAGGCCGCGACGCCGCCTGGCTTGAGCGGCACCGCCCGCCGCGGTCCCTCCATTTCGCCGGCCACATGTCGTTCGACGCCCGCGTCGGCCGGCGCGCCCATCTGGACGAGAGCATCGCCGCCATTCTCGAGGAGGAGAAGGTCGGCTTCGGGTACGGCGCGCTCGCCGCGGGGGCCGACATCATCGTCGCCGAGGCGCTGGTCGCGCGCGGCGCCGAGCTCCACGCCGTGCTGCCTGGGGGCGCGGAGGCGTTCGCCGCCGTCTCGGTCGATCCGTTCGGGCGGGGCTGGCGACGGCGCTTCGACGCGCTGCTCAAACAGGCGGCGACCGTCCGCGCCGTCGCTCCCGTGGGCATCGCCCCCGATCGGGAGATGGTCGCGCTCGGCGACGAGATCGCGATGGGCGCTGCGGCGCTGAATGGGCGGCGGCTCGAGAGCGAGGCGCTGCGGCTTGTCGTCCGCCCGAAAGGAGAGGGCGACGGCGCCCCCTCGCGCGCCTCCCGGTGGCGCGAGCGCGTGGTCCCAGCGCCGCGCGAGACCGCCCCGGCCGCCGAGCGCGCGCCGCTCCCGCCCGCGCCGCACCAGCGGCTCGCTTTGCTGACCGTCGCAATTGACCCCATCGCCGGTCCCGAGGCGGCCGCCCGGGCCGTCGCCGCCTTGCCCCTGCCCCGCTTGGCGCCCTATTTCACGGGCCGCGAGATCGTCTTCGCCTACGGGTCGGCGCACGAAGCCGCCGCCGCCGCCCTCCGCCTGGCCGCCGAGGGCGAGAGCGGAGTGGGCGGCCACTATGGCATCGCCGATCCGGTCGCGGACCCATTCGGCAGCGGCGCCCGCATTACCGGAGATGCGGCCGCGCTCGCCGCCGGCGCCGCCGCGTCGGCCCCCGCCGGAACCGTCTGCGTCACCGCCGATTTCGCCGCCGCACTCGCCGCCGCACGGGACGGCGGGATCGATTCCGAACTGGTCGGTGAACTCGCCGCCGCCGGCGCCGATCCGGTTGCCCTCTACGCGCTCAAACCAGCTCCGCCTCGAGCCGCTGCGGCGCCACCACGATAAGGGCGTCGCCGTCCCGCCGCACCAGCCCGCGGCGCAGCAGCGCACTCACCGTTCGCGACGCGGTCTCCCGGGTCGTGCCGACCTTGAGCGCCAGCTGCGAAATGACGGGGGCGGGGCGGATCGCGCGCGCCGGATCGTCGCGCGCCAGCCGCAGCAGTTCGGCGCAGACCCGGCCAGGGGCCGACAGCGTCGCCCGTTCGTACATCCGCGCCGAGGTTGCCCGCAGCCGCTTCAACAGCAGCCTGGACAAGGCAAGGCCGATGCAGCCGTGCCGCTCCGCCAGCGCGACCAGCGCCGCCGTCTCCAGAAGCAGCGCGCGCACCCGCTCGACCGCCACCACATCGGCTTCCTCCTCACCGCCTGGCGCACCGGCCAACGCGCCGAACAGATCGCCCGGGCAATATTCGTGGAGAAGCACGAGCTGTCCGTCGGCGCCGTAGAGCAAAGCGTGGGCGCGGCCCAGCACGAGCAGGAACGCGATCGCCGGCCGATCGCCCTGCCGCAGCAGCACCGATCGCGGCGCATAGCTGTGCACCCGCGCGTGCGCATGAATCTGCGCGGCCGTCTCGGCGGGACAGCCTAGCGCCAGGCCTATGGCCTCGAGGTCGCCCGCTTCGATCGCCGGATCCTCCCGCCCCCAACATGAGCCACGGTGACCGCCCAGGCAAGCTGCTGCGAAGCACGATCGGCCGCCGCCTTCGCCGCCGCCGCGTTCCAGGAAGCGCAGGACGTCGCCGGCTTCAGTACGGATACGACGTGTGAAGACGGTCTCTCGAACGCAAGGCTATGCTCGGGCGCACGGTCTGCAAACCAACCGTCTTCGCGGAGCTCGGCCTGCTGATCGCAGCCAAGAAACCCTAGACGTGGATCGGCTTGCCCGTCACGGCCATCGCCGCTTCCTTGACCGCTTCCGAATGGGTGGGGTGGGCGTGGCAGGTGTAGGCGATGTCCTCGCTGGTGGCGCCGAACTCCATCGCCTGGGCGGCCTGGGCAATCATCGTCCCCGCGACGGACGCGATGATCCAGACGCCGAGCACCCGGTCGCTGCGCGCGTCGGCGACGATCTTGACGAAGCCGTCGGTCTCGCGGTTGGTCTTGGCGCGGCTGTTGGCCATCATCGGGAACTTGCCGACCTTGATCTCGCCATGCGCCTTCGCCTGCTCCTCGGTCAGGCCGACGCCGGCGATCTCGGGGAAGGTGTAGACGACGCTCGGGATGACGTCGTGATTGACGATCCCGACCTGCCCCGCGAGGATTTCGGCGACCGCGACGCCTTCGTCTTCCGCCTTGTGGGCGAGCATCGGCCCGGGCGTCACGTCGCCGATGGCGTAGATGCCGGGGATGGCGGTGCGGAAATCGTGATCGACCTCGATCTGCCCGCGCGTGTTGACCTGGAGCCCCGCCGCTTCGAGGCCGAGGCCGTCGGTGTTCGGGCGCCGCCCGATGGAGACGAGGACGACATCGGCCTCGATCGTCTCGGCCGCGCCGCCCGCGGAGGGCTCGACGCTGAGCCTGACGCCGTCGCCGCTCATCTCGGCGCCGGTGACCTTGGTCGACAGGCGGAACTCGAAGCCCTGCTTCTTGAAGATCTTGTTCGCTTCCTTGCGGACCTCGCCGTCCATGCCGGGCAGGATCTGGTCGAGATATTCGACCACGGTGACCCTCGCTCCGAGCCGCTTCCACACCGAGCCGAGCTCGAGCCCGATGACGCCGCCGCCGATGACGACGAGGTGGCCCGGCACCTTTGGCAGCTCGAGGGCGCCGGTCGAGTCGACGATCCGCTCCTGGTCGATCGCAACGCCCGGCAGCGGCGTCACCGAAGAGCCGGTGGCGATGACGAAGTTCTTCGCGCTATATTCGGTGCCGGCGACGTCCAGCCGGTCCTTGGCGGTAAAGCGGCCGAGGCCCTTCAGCCACGTCACCTCGTTCTTCTTGAACAGGAATTCGATGCCCTTGGTGAGCCCGGAGACCGCCTCCTTGCGCCCGCCGTGCATGGCGTCGAGATCGAGCTCGACCTGGCCGACCTTGACGCCCCATTTGGCGAGCGTGCCGTGGTTCGCCTCCTCGAAAAGCTCGGAAGCGTGGAGCAGGGCCTTGGACGGAATGCACCCGACGTTGAGGCAGGTCCCGCCCAGCGTCTCCCGACTCTCCACGCATGCCGTCTTAAGCCCGAGCTGCGCGGCACGAATGGCGGCCACGTAGCCGCCCGGCCCGGAGCCGATCACGATCACATCGAATTCAGTCTCTGCCATCCTCGACTCCAGGGAATGCCTTCAACCGCTCGCCCTGAGCGGCAATGGTGGTCATATGGTTATCCACGACGCCGCGCTCAATCAGCGCGACGAGGCGGTCGGCGATCGCTTGCGGATTCGCCCTGCTGAGGCGGCTGTAGAGGATGGCGCGAGGCGTGGGAAACCCCCGCCGATAGATGAGGTCTCCGAAATCACGGTCAAACGTGACGAGCACGAGTTCGCCGATGTCGGGACGGGACAGAATGTCTTCATCCTGCGCTCCCGGGCAGGATTCCCTGACCCACTCCACCTCGAAGCCGACCAGCCGCAGATGCCGCACGATGAGCCGGTTCAGGTTCTCATCGGCGAGAAGCTTCAAGTCAGGCGGCGCGCTTCTTAGCCACGGCCTGCTCTTCCGCCACCATCTCCTGGGCGAAGGTGAGAGCGGCCCTGACGTCCTCCGCCGTAATGTGGTCGTAGGCCTCCAGAACGTCCTCCAGCGTACAACCATCGGCAAAGTATTCGAGGATCAGCTCGACCGAGATACGCGTGCCGCGGACCACCGGCTTTCCGCCGAGAATGCCGGGGTCGGAATGAATATGATCGCGCCAGTTCATCATCGCCTCAAAGGTCGATCAGCAGCCTTGTCGGGTCCTCTATAGCCTCTTTCATCCGCACGAGGAAGGTGACGGCCTCGCGGCCGTCCACCAGACGGTGGTCGTAGGACAATGCGAGGTACATCATCGGCCGCGCGACGATCTGCCCGTCTCGAACCACCGGCCGCTCCTCGATACGGTGCATGCCGAGCACGGCCGACTGGGGCGGGTTGATGATCGGCGTCGAGATCAAGGAGCCGAAGACGCCGCCGTTCGAGATGGTGAAGGTGCCGCCGGTCATGTCTGCCATGGTCAGCGTGCCCGCCTTGGCGCGCTTGCCGAAGTCGGCGATGGTCTGCTCGATCTGGGCGAAGCTCAGTTTGTCGGCATCGCGGATGACGGGAACGACGAGGCCGTTCGGCGCCGAGACGGCCACCGAGACGTCGACATAATCGTGATAGACGATCTCCTCGCCCTCGATATAGGCATTGACCGACGGCACGTCCCTGGCCGCCAGCACCGCCGCCTTCACGAAGAAGCTCATGAAGCCGAGGCGGATCTGGTGCTTCTTCTCGAATAAATCCTTGTAGCGGTTCCTGGCCTCCATCACCGCCGTCATGTCGACGTCGTTGAACGTGGTGAGCATCGCCGCACTGTTCTGCGCTTCCTTGAGGCGGCGGGCGACGGTCTGCCGCAGGCGGGTCATCCGCACCCGCTCTTCACGGCGCTCGCCCGAGGCGTGGGGAGCGGCAGGAGCAGCGGCCTGGGCTGGCGGCGGAGAAGGAGGAGGAGGAGGCGTCGGGGCGGGCGCCGGCGCGGCGGCCTTCTGGTCGCGCGCGGCGGCGAGGACATCGTCCTTGGTGAGGCGGCCGTCCTTCCCGGTGCCGCGGATCTTCGACGGATCGACCCCGAGCTCGAGGACCAGGCGGCGCACCGACGGCGACAAGGTGAGGCTGTTCCCCTCCCCGTCCTCATCGTCGCGAACTTCGACATTCTCGCCCGGGCCGTTCGGGTTCACCGGGGTCGAGGGGGGCGGCGCGGCGGCCTGGGGCTGGGCGGCGGGCGCGGGCGCGGGTGCGGCGCCGCTCCCGCTTTCGATCCGCGCGATCAGTGCGCCGACGGCGACCGTATCGCCTTCCTTGACGAGCTGCTCGCCCATCGTGCCCGCGACCGGCGACGGCACCTCCACCGCGACCTTGTCGGTTTCGAGGCTGGCGATCGGCTCGTCGGCCTTCACCGCGTCGCCCGGCTGCTTCAGCCACTGGCCGAGCGTCGCTTCGGTGATCGATTCCCCGAGGGTGGGGACGCTGACATCGGTCGCCATTGCAGTCCTTTTATCCGGCCTTGCGCTGTGGCTCGGCTTCGTGGGTGGAGTGGCCGAGGGCCTCGGCGATGAGATCCGCCTGCTCGCGCGCGTGGCGCTTGGCAAGGCCGGTGGCGGGCGAGGCGGTGGAGGCACGGCCGGCATAGACCGCCCGCTTCGGCTTCGCGCCGGCTTCCGCGAGGCATTGTTCGAGCGGGTCCTCGACGAAATTCCAATAGCCCTGGTTCTTCGGCTCCTCCTGCGCCCAGACGACCTCCTCGAGGCTCGTCATCCGCCGCAGCCGCTCGACCAGCGGCTCGGAGGGGAAGGGATAGAGCTGCTCGACGCGAACGACGGCGGTGTTCGTATCGCCGGCCTTGTCGCGCGATTCCATCAGCTCGTACGCCACCTTGCCGGAGCAGAGGACGAGACGCTTCACGTCCTCGTCGCGCGGACCGTTCAGGTCCGAGAGGATGCGGCGGAAGTGGCTGTCGCCGGTGAACTCGGCCGCGGTCGAGACCGCAAGCTTGTGCCGCAGCAGCGACTTCGGCGTCATGATCACCAGCGGCTTGCGGAAATCGCGGTGCATCTGGCGTCTGAGGATGTGGAAATAATTGGCCGGCGTCGTGCAGTTCGCGACCTGCATATTGTCCTCGGCGCAGAGCTGCAGATAGCGCTCCGGCCGCGCCGAGCTATGCTCCGGCCCCTGCCCTTCGTACCCATGGGGCAGCAGCATGACGAGGCCGTTGGCGCGCAGCCACTTCGACTCGCCCGACGAGATGAACTGGTCGATGATCACCTGCGCGCCGTTGGCGAAGTCGCCGAACTGCGCCTCCCACAGCACCAGGGTACGCGGGTCGGAGAGGGCGTAGCCATATTCGAAGCCGAGTACGCCGAACTCCGAGAGCGGGCTGTCGCGCACCTCAAAGCGCCCGGGGCCGGCGTGGCAGAGCGGGATGTATTTGTGGCCGTCATTCTGGTCGACCCAGACCGAATGGCGCTGGCTGAACGTGCCGCGGCCGCTGTCCTGCCCCGACAGGCGCACCTGCGAACCTTCGTTGACGAGCGACCCGAAGGCCAAAGCCTCAGCCGTCGCCCAGTCGAAGCCGGTGCCGCTCTCGAACATCGCCCGCCGCGCATCGATGATCCGCTGCAGCGTCTTGTGGACAGTCAGCCCGTCCGGGACGGTGGTGAGGACCTTTCCCACCTCCTTGTAGACCGCGTCGGCGATGGCCGTGTCGACGTTGCGGCGGCCGCTCTCCGGCGTGTCGGGACGGCCGAGGCCCGACCAGCGGCCCTCGAACCAGTCGGCCTTGTTGGGCAAATACGATTTCGCCGCGTCGAATTCGCCCTCGAGCTGCGCGGTGAAGGAGGCGACCTGCTTCTCCAGCCAGTCGGGCCCGATCACGCCCTCCTCGACCAGCCGCGCCCCGTAGAGCTCGGACACCGGCGGGTGCTGGCGGATGGCGTCGTACATGAGCGGTTGCGTGAAGCTCGGCTCGTCGCCTTCATTGTGCCCGAAGCGGCGGTAGCACCACATGTCGATGACGATGTCGCGGTGGAAGGCGTGACGGAACTCGATCGCCACCTTGCAGGCGTAGGTCACCGCCTCCGGATCGTCGCCGTTGACGTGGAGGATCGGCGCCTGGACCGACTTGGCGATGTCGCTCGGATAGGGCGATGACCGCGCGAATTGCGGCGAGGTGGTGAAGCCCACCTGGTTGTTGATGATGAAGTGGAGCGTCCCGCCGGTGCCGTAGCCCGGCAGCCCCGAGAAGGCGAGGATTTCGGCGACGATCCCCTGCCCCGCAAAGGCCGCGTCGCCGTGCAGGAGGACGGGGAGCACGGTATTGCCGTGCTCGTCTCCGCGCGCCACCTGCTGGGCCCGCGCCTTGCCGAGCACGACGGGGTTCACCGCCTCGAGATGGCTCGGATTGGGGAGCAAGGAGAGGTGGACCTTGACCCCGTCGAACTCGCGGTCGGACGATGTGCCGAGGTGATATTTAACGTCGCCGGAGCCTCCGACGTCCGCCGGGTTGGTCGCGCCGCCGGCGAATTCGGAGAAGATCGCCCGGTAGGGCTTGCCCAGCACGTTCGCGAGCACGTTGAGACGACCGCGATGGGCCATGCCGAAGACGATGTCCTCGACCCCTCCGACGCCGGCATATTTGATCACCGCCTCCAGCGCCGGGATCATCGACTCGCCGCCGTCGAGACCGAAGCGCTTGGTGCCGACATATTTGCGAGCGAGGAATTTCTCCCACTGCTCGCCCTCGACGACCTTGGCGAGGATCGCCTGCTTGCCCTCGGGGGTGAAGCGGATTTCCGCGTCGCGCCCCTCCATCCGCTCCTGGAGGAAGCGGCGCTCCTCAAGGTCGTTGATGTGCATATATTCGAGGCCGACCTTGCCGCAGTAATTGGCCTGCAGCACCGGCACGATCTGCCGCAAGGTCGCCCACTCGAAGCCGAGGGTGCCGCCGAGATAGATGGGCCGGTCGAAATCGGCGGCGGTGAAGCCGTGCGCCTCCGGCGTCATCTCCGCGGGGAATTCGCGCTTGGAGAGGTGGAGCGGATCGAGGTCGGCGGCGAGGTGGCCGCGCACCCGGTAGGTGCGGATCAGCATCCAGGCGCGGATCGCGTCCTTCGCAGCCTGCTCGACTTCGGCCTCAGTCTTGCCCGCCTGGACGGCCGCCTGCTTCGCCTTGCCGGCGACCGGGGCGATTTCCATTAGCGTTGGGTCGAGGCCGGCATTGACCTCGTCCAACTCGACGAGCGGCCAGTTGGCGCGCGCCCAGCTTGGGCCTTGCTCCCGTTCGCCGCTCAGACCGTCCACTTCACCTACCTCTTCACAATGCTCGTCGGCGCAACGCGCGGGGAGTGCGCCCCTATCCCTCAGCCCTTCAGCAGGGCGGTGAGGGTGGTGCCAAGCTCAGATGGGCTCGGCGAGACCCGAATTCCAGCGGCTTCCATCGCCGCGATCTTGTCCTCGGCGCCGCCCTTGCCGCCCGAGACGATCGCCCCGGCATGGCCCATCCGGCGGCCGGGAGGCGCCGTGCGCCCCGCAATGAAGCCGACGACGGGCTTCGACCGCCCCGCCCGCGCCTCGTCCTGGAGGAACTGCGCAGCTTCCTCCTCGGCCGAGCCGCCGATCTCGCCGATCATGATGATCGACTGGGTCTCAGGATCGGCGAGGTAGAGTTCGAGCACGTCGATGAAGTTGGTGCCGTTGACGGGATCGCCGCCGATGCCGACGGCCGTGGTCTGCCCCAGCCCCTCGTTCGAGGTCTGGAACACGGCCTCATAGGTCAGGGTGCCCGAGCGGCTGACGACGCCGACCGAGCCCTTCTTGAAGATGTTGCCGGGCATGATGCCGATCTTGCACTCGCCCGGCGTCAGCACCCCCGGGCAGTTCGGCCCGATCAGCCGCGACTTGGATGCCGTCAGCGCCCGCTTCACCCGCACCATGTCGAGCACCGGAATGCCCTCGGTGATGCAGACGATCAGCGGCACCTCGGCGTCGATCGCCTCCAGGATGGCGTCGGCGGCGCCGGGCGGCGGGACGTAGATGACGGACGCGTCGGCCCCGGTCGCCTCCCGCGCCTCCTGCACCGTGTCGAACACCGGCAGGCCGAGATGGGTCTGGCCGCCCTTACCCGGCGAAGTACCGCCGACGACCTTCGTGCCGTAGGTGATCGCCTGCTCGGTGTGGAAGGTGCCCTGCTTGCCGGTGAAGCCCTGGGTGATCACCTTGGTTTGCGAATTCACGAGTATCGACATGATGCCATCCTAACGAGGCCCGGCCGCAGCCGCCGGCCGGTCATAAAGCGTCGTCTGGAGGACGACATATTTGGAGTGCGAGGCGACCCAGAGCGTCTTGCGATAGCCCTGCTCGGGAACGTCGATATCCCACCAGCGCGACCAGGGCAGATAGCGGATCGGATGCGCCTTGGGAGTACCTTCGAAGAAGGCGACGGCGGCGTCCTCGATGCGGATCGAGCGCGACGCGACAATGCACTCCGACGCGAGATGCGCGCGATTGCCCGGCTTGAAGTGGGTGAGCGCCACGTAGGTAGACGGCGGCGCCTTCATCGCCACATAGGTGGTCCGGTCCGGCTCCAGATCGCCCCAGCGCAGGTCACGGGCGAATTCGGGAAGTTCCTCCCACCGCACCACCCTGCCCCGCTCGGCCGTGAGGCGAAGGCCGCCCTCGACGCAGGCCTCGCGGTAGACCTGCATCACCTCCGCGCTTTGCGCGTGGGGGGCGGGGACCGCCAGCAAGGCGAAGGCGAGCAGCATCAAGCGAGCGTGCTGTCGATCTTCCTGCAGGCCTCGAGCAGCTCCCGCACCGCCTCGACCGACACTTCGAAATTGGCCTTCGCCGTCTCGTCCAGTTCAATCTCGACGATCCGCTCGACGCCGCCGGCCCCGATGACGATCGGCACGCCGACATAGAGGCCGTCGACGCCGTACTGGCCTTCCAGGTAAGCCGCGGCGGGGAGGACGCGCTTCTTGTCCTTCAAGAAGCTCTCGGCCATCGCGATGGCGCTGGTGGCGGGGGCGTAATAAGCCGAGCCGGTCTTCAAGAGGGCGACGATCTCGCCGCCGCCGCCACGGGTGCGCTTGACGATGGCGTCGATCTTCTCTTGGCTGGACCAGCCCATCTTGATGAGGTCCGGGATCGGGATGCCGCCGACGGTCGAATAAGCCGGCACCGGCACCATCGTGTCGCCATGGCCGCCGAGCACGAAGGCGGTGACGTCCTCCACCGAGACGTTGAACTCCTCGGCGAGGAAGTGGCGGAAGCGCGCCGAGTCCAGCACGCCGGCCATCCCTACGACCCGGTTGTGCGGCAGGCCCGAAAACTCCCGGAGCGCCCAGACCATCGCGTCCAGCGGGTTGGTGATGCAGATGACGAAGCTGTCGGGCGCGTGGGTCTTGATGCCCTCGCCGACCGCTTTCATCACCTTCAGATTGATGCCGAGCAAATCGTCGCGGCTCATTCCCGGCTTGCGGGCGATGCCGGCGGTAACGATGCACACATCGGCCCCGGCAATGTCGGCGTAGTCGGTCGACCCCTTGAGGCTCACGTCGAAGTCGTCGACCGGACCCGCCTGGGCGATGTCGAGCGCTTTCCCCTCGGGCACGCCCTCGACCACGTCGAACAGGACGATATCGCCGAGCTCGCGCATCGCCGCGAGGTGGGCGAGCGTGCCGCCGATCATTCCGGCGCCGATCAGCGCGATTGTCTTTCGAGCCATGAGGCCGCTTGCCAACCTTTCTTGCTTGTCTCGCGGCGGTTCGAAGCAGTCGCCGCCGTCCATGGAGCGCGGCGCCCGATTAGCCGGGTGACCCGCGCGCCGCAACCGCACTCGGGGACCCACATTAAATTGTGCTTGCCGCGGGATGAACGCCGCAACTTGCGGCATTCCCTGTCGTTTTAGGTCTCAGGAAGGGAGCGCTCAGCTGTGTCCCTGGCCGCTCCCGTAACAATGGAGAACAAGATGAAAACGCTGCTTGCGTTCACTGCGGTCGCCGTCGCCCTGAGCGCCGTTCCGGCCGACGCCCGTCACATGCACCGCGCCAAGGC
>NZ_DASWQI010000042.1:0-37191 GCF_036403745.1 Allosphingosinicella sp. | reverse complement strand
TTCAATGCGGGCGGGGTCGATGTCGTGCTGGAGAAGAGCGCGTTTCACGGAAGGAGAGAGCCTCAATTCCCGAAGTTCCGTTCGGGCTGAGCGTGTCGAAGCCCTGTCCTTCCCTTCTGCTGCGCTGGAAGAAAGGGAGGGCTTCGACAGGCTCAGCCCGAACGGTTTTGAATCTCCATCCGTCCCTCCCTCATGGCCCGACACCTCAGCCACCGCCGCGATCCGTCCCAGCACCGCCCCGGGCACCGCCTCGGCGCCGCTGTCGAGGAGGATTTCGCGCAGCACCCCCGCAGCAGGCGCGGGCACCTCCATCGTCACCTTGTCGGTCTCCAGCTCGACCAGCGGATCGTGCTGCTCGATGCGGTCGCCGACTTGCCTGAGCCAGGCGCGAACGACGGCCTGGGTGCCTTCCTGCTCGGCGGGGACGAGGATGTCGATCATCGTCAGAACCCCACCAGTTCGTCGATCTTGGCCCGAATGCGCTCCACGCTCGGCACCGCCCAGTTCAACAGCACCGGGTTATGCGGGCTGGGAATGTCCGGCATCGTCACGCGGGCGACCGGCGCGTCGAGGTCGAGGAACGCCTCGTCCGCCACCACGGCGGCGACCTCGGCGCCGAAGCCGCCGGTCTTCAGATCCTCGTGGACGATGAGGCAGCGGCGGGTGCGGCGGATCGACTCAAGCACCATCTCCTTGTCCCAGGGAACCAGGGTGCGCAGGTCGATGATGTCGGCGGAGAAATCGGCGGCGGCCTCCTCGCAGCGCGGCACCATCGCGCCCCAGGTGACGATGGTGATGTCGTCGCCTTGCCGGGTTTTCTTGGCGCGGCCGAAGGGGAGGACATAATCGTCGCCCGGCCAGGGGCGGCGCGCCCAGCTGTCGTCGAGCATGGCGCGGTGCTCGAAGAAGATGACCGGATCGTTGCCCCTGAGGCCGGCGCGGAGGAGGCCGACGGCGTCCTCGGCGTTGGACGGGACTGCAACCAGCCAGCCCGGATTGTGGACGAACTGCACCTCGTTGGTCTGGCTGTGCCACGGATCGCCGCACTTGAAGAAGCCGCCGGGGATGCGGAGCACCATCGGCGCGGCGAAGCGGTTGGCGGTGCGCCAGCGCATCGTGCCGCAATCGTTGATCTGCTCGGTGGCGGGCTCGGCATATTTGCGGAACTGGATTTCGGGGACCGGCATCAGGCCCGCGAGCGCCATGCCGACAGCCCGGCCGATAATGCCCTCCTCGTTCAGCGAGGTGTCGAACACCCGGTCGTGGCCGTATTTCTCCTGCAGCCCCAAAGTGACGGCATGGACGCCGCCCTTGGGCCCGATATCCTCGCCGAAGAGGAGGACGCGCGGGTTGCGCTCGAGCTCGGCGTCGAGGGTGCGGCGGATGGCGGTGACCATGTTGATCCGCTGGCCCTCGGGCTTGGGCTCCTCATGGCTGGAGGGCGCGCGGTAGCCGTGGGTCCATTGCCCCCCGAGGCGCTGCATCTCGCCGTCGTAGAAGACATGGTCGAGGACATGCTCGGGATCTGAGACGCCGCGCTGCTCGGCTTCGGCGCGCGCCGCTTCGACGGCGGCCTGGGCCTCGGCTTCGATCCGGTCCCACTCCGCCTCGTCCATCGCCGCGCCGACGAGGTACGACTTGAGCTTGGGCAAGGGGTCGTGCGCCCATTCGTCGCGAACGAACTCCTCGGTCTTGTAAGTCTGGGTGTCCTGGAAGCTGTGGCCCTGAAGGCGGGGCACGCGGAGGTGGAGCAGCGCCGGCCCCTTGCGCGCGCGGACATGATCGACGGCATCGCGGATCAGGCGGGCGGCTTCGGCGGGTTCGGTGCCGTCGCCCTTGAAGATGGCGAGGCCGGTGAAGCTGGCGAGGTTGGCCGAGATGTCGGCGCCCGGCGTCTGGTAGGTGCAGGGCACCGAGATGCCGTATTGGTTGTCCTCGACGTAGAAGAGCATCGGCAGCTTCTGCGTGGTGGCGATGGTCAGCGAGGCCCAGAAGCCGCCGGTCGCGCAGGACGCATCGCCGCCGAGGACGACGGCGATCGCCTCGTCATAGGCGCGCTCGCCGAGCACGTTGCGATAATATTCGATCGCCTGCGCCCAGCCGGCCGTCGGCGTGTATTGCGCCCCGACGCCGCCCGACATGGGGAGCGCGGGGGCGCCGTTCGGATTCGGGTAGTTGAAGACGACGCCGATGTCGCGGCCGTCCGAATAGCCCCCTTCCCTGCCCATGCCGGAGCCCAGCGCATCCTCGATCGGCACGCCGAGCGAGAGCAGCAGAGGCCGCGAGCGGTAATAGCCGCAGGTGGCGTCGTGGCGGTGGGTGAGGCGGGAGCCGAGCAGGACCTGCGCCATGTCGTGGCCGCGCGCACTGAACTGGTAGAGGACCTTGCGCTCGGGGACGAGCCGCTCCTCTTCGAGCTTGTCCATCGCGCGGCTGACCTGGGTGAGATAGGCGATGCGGTGCCAGTCGAAGGCGGGGTCGGGCGAATTGGTGCGGGCCTCGCGCTCCGCCACGGCCTGGTCAGCCATCCATCGTCTCCACGACGGCGGCGGCGAAGCGGTCGACATTGTCGTCGGAGAGGCCGACGACGTTGAAGCGGCCCGAGCCCGCCATGTAGATGCCCTTCTCCTTGCGCAGCGCCAGCACCTGGTCGGGGGTCAGCGGCAGCATCGAGAACATGCCGTTCTGGCCGTCTATGTAAGCGAGCCGCTCGTCATAGGCGGCGAGGCGGGCGCGGAGGGTGCGGATGCGGGCGCACATCTCCTTCAACTCGGCATTCCAGTCGGCGCGCAGCTCCGGCGTGTCGAGGACGAGGCGGCAGATGGCGGCGCCATGGTCGGGCGGCATCGACCACATGGTGCGGGCGAGCTGCATCAGGTTGGCGAAGACCTTGTCCGCGGTGGCGGAAGACCTTGCCTTGACGAAGAGGTTGCCGACCCGCTCGCGATAGACGCCGAAATTCTTGTCGCAGCTCTGCGCGACCAGCGCCTGCTCGGCCGCCTCAACGACGAGGCGCGTGCCGGCGGCATCGGCTTCGAGCCCGTTGCCGAGGCCTTGGTAGGCGAGGTCGACATAGGGGATGAGGCCGCGGCGGGCGACGATGTCGGCGACTTCGCGCCATTCGCCGGCGGAGAGATCGGCGCCGGTCGGATTGTGGCAGCAGCCGTGGAGGAGGACGAGGTCGCCCGCCTCGGCGGCGTTGAGGGCGGTCGCCATCTGGTCGAACAGGATGCGGCGCGCGTCGCAATCGTAATAGGGATAGGGCACCATCTCGACGCCGGCGCACTCGATGAGCGGGCCGTGATTGGGCCAGGTCGGCTGGCCGACATGGATGCGCGCCTTGGGATTCGCCTTGGCGATGAGGTCGGCGCCGAGGCGGAGCGCGCCGCAGCCCCCGGGGGTCTGGAGGCCGACGATGCGGCCTTCCGCGGCGAGGCTTTCGCCGAACACGATCGGCCGGATGAGGGCGGTGAAGCGCGGGTCGCCCTGCGAGCCGAGATAGGCCTTGGTCTCCTGCGCTTCCCACAACCGCCGCTCGGCTTCCTTGACGGCGCGCAGGATCGGGGTGCCGCCCGCAGCATCGCGATAGACGCCGACGCCGACATCGATCTTCTCCGGCCTGGTGTCGGCCTCGGCGAGGGCGATGAGTTGGAGGAGCGCGTCGGGCTTCTGTTCGTCCAATCGGTCGAAGAGGGGCGGCTGCGTGCTGCCGGTGATGCTGTCCATCCTGCCTCCTGTGCCGCCGGACGATGTGCCCAGACCCGCGACCGTGCCTTTAACCGGGGGCGGTTGCCAATGCTTATCTGTTTTGCCGCTGCGGCGGCTGGAAATGAAACAGATTGGCCGATATTCACCCGATGCATGAAAGAAACTGATCGCCTTAGCCCCCTCGACCGCCGAATCGTCCGCGAGCTGCAGCGCGACGCGGGGCTTTCCCACGCCGCGCTGGCGGAACGGGTCGGCGCGTCCGCGGCTTCGGTCTGGCGGCGGGTGCGGGCGCTGGAGGCGGACGGCGTGCTCGGCAAGGCGGTGCGGCTCGCGGATCCGGAGGCACTGGGCCGTGCCGTCAACGTCCTGTGCCAGGTGCGGATGACGCGGCAGACGGTGGAGGCGCGGGCGGAGTTCGAAGCCTTCATCCAATCGCGCGAGGAGATCGTCGAATGCTACGCCATGTCCGGCGAGTGGGACTATCTCCTGCGCATCGCCGTGCGCGACGTCGCCGACTATGACCGCTTCGTCATGCGCGGCGTCCTGGCCCATCCAAGCGTCGCCCACGCCGCGAGCAATTTCGCGCTGAGGCAGGTCAAGTACACGACGGAGATACCGGTCTAGTGCCTCCCCATCAAAGATGGGGAGGGGGACCAGGCCAAGCCTGGTGGAGGGGTAATTGGCCCAGGCCTCGCCACAGACCCCTCCACCACCCTTCGGCCGACGGCTGCTGCGCAGCCGGTTCCGGCTCTCGGCATCCCCCTGGGATGCCGACCCGCCTACACCCCCCTCCCCCTCCGTTCGGACCGGGAGGAACCAGCAACCCTCCCCCGCATTGACTCGCCTGAAACACTTTCGGGAGCGAAACGGCCATGGCGGCGCGCGCATATTGGAAGGGTCAGATCCGGCTGGCGCTGGTCTCGATCCCGGTGGAGATCTTCTCGGCGACCAAATCGGGCGCCCAGGTCCAGTTCAACCAGATTTACGAGCCGACGGGCCAGCGGATCAAATATGAGAAGGTGGTGCCCGGCGTCGGCCCCGTCGACCCGGAGGAGATCGTCCGCGGCTACCAATATGAGAAAGGCTCCTACGTCGTCGTCTCGGACGAGGAGCTGGAGGCGGTGAAGCTCGAGTCGAAGAAGACGCTCGAGCTCACCCAGTTCGTCGATTACGACGAGGTCGACGTCCTCTATTTCGAGAAGCCCTATTTCGTCGTGCCGGCGGACGATCTCGCTGAAGAGGCGTTCATCGTGCTGCGCGAGGCGCTGCGTCGCACGCGCAAGATGGGCATCGGCCAGCTGGCGCTGCGGGGGCGGGAGTATCTGGTCAGCGTCAAGCCGTGCGGGCGCGGCATCGTGCTGGAGACTTTGCGCTATGCCGACGAGGTCAACAAGGCGCGCGACTATTTCCGCGACATCTCCGACGGAAAGCCGGACGAGGAACTGCTCGACCTCGCCCAGACTTTGATCGACAAGAAGACTGCCGACTTCGACCCGGCGCGCTATCACGACCGCTATATCGAGGGCCTCCACGAACTCATCGAGAAGAAGATGAAGGGCCAGACCATCCGCGCCGAGGAGGACAATGCGCCGGCGCGCGGCGGCAACGTCATCGACCTGATGGCCGCGCTGAAGCGCTCGATCGAGCGGCCGGCCGAAGGCGGCGGCAAGGCGGCGCCCAAGAAGGCTGCCGCGAAACCCGCGGCGCGCAAGACTCCGGCAAAGAAGGCGCCCACGAAGTCCGCGCCGGCGCGGAAGCGGGCGTGAAGTTCCTCCCCATCATTCCTGATGGGGAGGGGGACCAGGCGAAGCCTGGTGGAGGGGTATTCGCAGGGCGCTGCAGCCCCTCCAAATACCCCTCCACCACCCTGCGGGTGGTCCCCCTCCCCCCCTGCTCCGCAAGCGGGGAGGAACTATGAAGCGCCCCGACCCCCTTGCCCGATACAACGAAAAGCGGGACTTCGCGAAAACGGCCGAGCCCGCGGGGACGTACGACACGCTCAGCTGGGGCCATGGCAACGGCTTCATGGTCCAGAAGCACGACGCGCGGCGGCTGCATTTCGATTTCCGGCTGGAGCTGGACGGGACGCTGAAAAGCTGGGCGGTGCCGAACGGGCCCAGCCTCAATCCCGCCGACAAGAGGCTGGCGGTCCGCACCGAGGATCATCCCCTCTCCTACGCCACCTTCGAGGGCACGATTCCGAAGGGCGAATATGGCGGCGGCACGGTGATGCTGTGGGACCGCGGCACCTGGATTCCCGCGCCCGGCAAGGACCCGCGCAAGACGCTGGAGGAAGGCCATCTCCACTTCACCCTCGAAGGCGAGCGGATGAAGGGGGAATGGGTGATGTTCCGCCTCAAGGGCCGGCCGGGCGAGAAGGCGGAGAATTGGATGCTGAAGAAGGTCACCGACGACCAGGCGGGCGCGTCGATGGGGCTGACCGAGCGCTACCTCACCAGCATCAAGACCGGCCGGACGATGCAGGAGATCGCCGCTGCGAAGAAGGCGAAGGAGCTGGCGGGGTGGAAGCGGGGGCTGAATAGTCCTCCCCGAGGCAAGCTCGGGGAGGATTGAAGATCCCCGACTTCCGCGCCCCCCAGAAAGCGACCCTCGTCGACCACGTCCCCTCGGGACCGGCGTGGATCCATGAGATGAAATATGACGGCTATCGCTGCCTGCTGGCGATCGGCGGCGGGGAGGCGAAGGTCTACACGCGCTCCGGGCTAGACTGGTCGGACAAGTTCCCCGAGATCGTCGCGGCGGCGCGGGAGCTGGAGGTCGCCTCGGCGCTGCTCGACGGCGAGATCGCCGCGGTCGACGCGGCGGGGCGATCGAGCTTCTCGGCGCTCCAGCAGGCGATTTCGGAAGGCGGCCGCGGCCTCACCCTCTTCCTGTTCGACGCGCTGGAGATCGACGGCGAGGATGTCGCCGCCCTCCCCAATATCGAGCGCAAGGCGCGGCTGGCCTCGCTGCTCGGGCCGGGCAAGCCGCCCATTCTCCTCTACGCCGATCATATCGTCGGGCGCGGCGAGGAATTGCTCCGTGCCATGTGCGACGCCGGGCAGGAGGGGATCATCTCCAAGCGCGCCGACGCGCCCTATCGCGGCCGGCGGACGAAATGCTGGCTCAAGGTCAAATGCATCCAGCGGCAGGAGTTCGTGATCGTCGGCTGGACGCCGAGCGACAAGAAGGGCCGCGGCTTCCGCTCGCTGCTGCTCGGCGTCAATGAGGAGGGTGGCCTGCGCTATGTCGGCAAGGTCGGCACCGGCTTCTCGATGGACGTGATGCACGATCTGCTGGCGCGGATGGAGAAGCTGGAGGTGGACAAGGCCCCGGCGGCGGTGCCGCGGCCCGACGCGCGGGGCGCGCATTGGGTGAAGCCGCAATTGGTCTGCGAGGTGGCGTTCACCGAGTTCACGGCCGAAGGCGTGGTGCGGCACCCGAGCTTCCTGGGCCTGCGCGCCGACAAGAAGGCGAAGGAGGTGGTGCGCGAGCTGCCGCAGCGGCTGGAACGCGCCGTGCCGTCCACCGCCGCGCCGGCCGACGACGACGTCAAGATCAGCAACCCGGAGCGGGTGCTGTGGCCCGAGACCGGCGTCACCAAGGCGGAGCTCGTCGCTTACTACCGTGCCGTCGGCCCGCTGATGGTGGAATGCGCGGCGAACCGACCGCTCAGCCTCGTCCGCTGTCCGCAGGGCCGGGCGAAGAAATGCTTCTTCCAGAAGCACAATACGGGGAGCTTCGGCCCGCACGTCCACCAGATCGAGATCGAGGAGAAGAAGGGTGATTTCGAGGATTACGTCTATGTCGAGGATGCCGCGGGGCTCATCGCCTGCGTGCAAATGGGGACGCTCGAATTCCACGGCTGGGGTTCGCCCACCGCCGACATCGAGAAGCCGGACCGGCTGATCTTCGACATCGACCCGGACGAGGGGCTCGGGTTCGACGTGGTGAAAAGGGCTGCGAAGGACCTCCACAAATACCTCGCCGACATGGGGCTGCAGAGCTTTCCTTTGCTCACCGGCGGCAAAGGCATCCACGTCGTCGTGCCGCTGACGCCGGTCGCCGAGTGGCCGAAGGTGAAGGACTTCGCCCAGCGCTTCGCCGTCGCCCTCGCCACCGCCGAGCCGGAGCGCTTCACCGCCAACCTCGCCAAGGCCGCGCGCAAGGGGCGCATCTTCATGGACTATCTGCGCAACCAGCGGGGCGCGACCGCGATCATGCCCTATTCCGCCCGCGCCCGCGAAGGCGCCCCGGTGTCGGCGCCGATCAGCTGGGACGAGCTGGACGAGACGCAGAGTGGCGCCCGCTTCACCGTCCGCGACGCCGATCTGCTCCTCGAACGCGCCTCCTCCCGGGCGCTGCAGGGCTGGGGCGAGGCGAGCCAGCCGCTGCCGGATTTGTGATGGACAGGATCGACATCAACACCGCCGACCAGGACGCGCTGGACGCTGTGGAAGGGCTCAAGGGCCACGGGCACGAGATCGTGCGGTACCGAGAGGAGCGCGGTGGCTTCAAATCCCTGCGCGATCTGGATGAAGTGCCGGGGCTGACCGGCAAGGTGGATGAGGAGATGAGGACGCGGCTGAAGGTGTAACCAGTCCTCCCCCGGATTTCCGGGGGAGGGGGACCGTCCGAAGGACGGTGGAGGGGCCTCTTCCCGTGCAAGAAGCCCCTCCACCAGGCTTCGCCTGGTCCCCCTCCCCTGCAAATGCAGGGGAGGATTTCTAAGCCGCCAAAGCCAGCTCCAGCGCCTCGTAGTCTTGCGCGCTGAGCGACGGACGCACCGCATTGTCGAGAACCGCCTCGAACATCTCCGCCGGAGCGCCGGCGCGGACGAAGGCGAGGAAGGCGACGCGCTCGGCCGGGTTCATTGCGGGCACCATCAGGCCGAGATAGGCCATCGTTTTCTCTGGCGGGATCGCGCCGACGATCCGCGCCTCGATGGCGATCAGCTCGTCGTCATGGAACAGGCGGTGGAGGAGCGGGAGGATGGTCAGCTCCTCCTCGGCCATGTGGGCGAAATCGGCGGCGACGAACTGGCTGAAGGCGAGGTAGAGCTCACGCGCCGGGGCGGCACGCTCCGCCGGCGGCGCGGCCTCGACGGCGGCGATGGCGGCCTCCAGCGCCACGAAGGCGCGGCGGTGGTGGTCGTGGTCGGCCTCCAACGTGATTGTCGAGCCCGGCGCCCGCGCCTCCAGCGCGGTGTGGATCTCGACCTCCTCATGGTGGAGGTGGCTGGCGCTCAGCACGAGCTGGCGGCGGAGCGCGCCGAGCAGGTCGGCGGTGGCGGCCGGGTCTGCGTAATCGGCCTGCCCGAGGCGGACGAGGAGGTCCGACAAAGCGAGGCGGAGGCCCTTGTGGATCGGGGCGTAGAGGTCGTGGCGTTTCATTTCAGAATCTCCCTGCGGCCGCCCCGGTGCGGAGGGCCGTTCGTTGTTGTGGATGTGAAAGCTGTTCGGCCTCAGGCCGCGGCGCGAACCGCGCTGCGCCAGCCGTGGAAGGCGGCATTGGCCTGGTCCCAGCCGGGCCGGACCGCCATCGTCGCAAGCCAGCGGCGGACGTTCGGATAGGGCAAAAGGTCGTAGCCGATCATGTCGCCCATGGTGACGAGGCCGGCGCCGAAATAGTCAGCGATACTGAGGCTGTCGCCGGCGACGAAGGGGCGGTCGCCGATCATGTGCCGGTCGAGCACATCGAGCCGCGCCGCCGCCCGCTCGGCGTGGAAGGCGAGCCTGTCCGCGCCGCCCAGGACGGCGTAATGCGGCAGGATCTGCGGGTAGACGAGGCCGTAGCCGTGGTCGCGGTAGAAACTGGTGTTGAACCAGTCGAGCGCCTCGTCGACCTTCGCCCGCGCCCGCGCCTCGGCCGGGTAGGCCGCCGCGCCGGCGAGATCGGCGAAATAGCGCAGGATCGTCGCCGATTCGGTGAGGCTGAAGCCGCCGTCGACGAGCGCCGGCACCATGCCGTTCGGGTTGATCTCGAGATACCAGCCGGCACGGTTCTCCTGCTTCGCGAGGTCGACATGGATCAGCTCGACCGGAAGATCGTGATCGGCGAGGAACAACAGGATCGGGCGACATACGGTCGACGCCGGATCGTAATAGAGCTTCATCGTGAACACCTCCCCAAGAGCGAGCGGTCGGTTAGCGCAAGCTTTGTAGCGGCGGGAAGGCGGACGATGGCGGAACTGTTCTGCGCAATACGGACGTTCTTGCCTATGACCGGACAAAGCCGCCTTGTTCTTCACATGAACCATGAGGGAGTTGTCCGGTATGTTCAGCTGTGTTCGGTGATCTAACCCCCCCGCCCGGGTTTTTTGGGGGGGGGTGCGCGCCGCGCAGTGGAGTGGCGGCGCGTCAGCGCCTCTTCTTGCAGAAAGAGCTCGCCCCGCTGCGCCCCTCCACCGCCCTGCCGGTGGTTCCCCTCCCCTGCAAATGGAGGGGAGGATGAGGGGGTGCTTCCCCTGCCCCCTCGTGCGCTTTACCACGCCGCGCATGGACAGCACCGGGGCGGGTCCCCTTCACTGGTGGCAGAGCCGCTGGGGCGTGGCGGCGATCGCCCTCGCCTGCGCCCTGCCCCTTTTGTGGCCGTCCATTCCGCCGCTCCTCGACCTGCCGGGCCACATGGCGGCGTACAAGGTCGAGCTCGATTATGCGCACTCGCCGTACCTGCGCGGCTATTACAGCCTTCACTGGGCGCCGATGGGCAATCTCGGCGTCAACCTGCTCATCCTGCCGATGGCGAAATGGTTCGGGCTGGAGCTCGGCACGAAGCTGATCGTCCTCGCCATCCCGCCGCTGACCGCGCTCGGCTTCCTCTGGACGGCGCGCGAGATGCACGGGCGGATTCCACCAACGGCGCTGTTCGCGGTACCGCTGGCCTATTGCTATCCCTTCGTCTTCGGCTTCGTGAACTTCGCCATGTCGATGGCGCTCGGCTTCCTCGCCTTTGCGCTGTGGGCGCGGCTCGGGCGGCTGGGACGATGGCGTCTGAGGGCCTTGCTGTTCCCGCCGATCACCGCTCTGGTGTGGCTAGCGCACACGTTCGGCTGGGGAACGCTCGGCATCCTCGCCTTTTCCTTCGAGTTCGTACGGGGGCGAGACCGTGGCGAGGCGCCGGTTCGCGCTGCTCTGCGCGCGGCGCTCGAGTGCCTGCCGCTGATCCTCCCCATCATCCTCATGCTGGTGTGGCGGAGCGGCGACGTGGCGGGGAAAACCGAAGGCTGGTTCAGCCTCGGCTCCAAGATCAGCTACATGAAGTTCGCGCTGCGGGACCGGTGGATCTGGCTCGACCTGCCCGCGATCCTCCTCGTCTACGGCCTCGTCGTCGCGGCCCTCGCGAAGCGGCGGCTGGGCATGTCGCGAGTGCTCGCCGCGGGGGCGGCGTTCCTGTTCCTCGCCTATCTGTGCATCCCACAGCGCATCTTCGGATCGGGTTATGCCGACATGCGCCTGTTCCCCTACACACTCGCGGCTGCCGTGCTGGCGATACGCCCGGCGACGGACGCGTCGCCGCGGTTGATGCGCGGGCTGGCGCTGGCGGGCTTGCTCTTCATCGGCGTGCGGCTGGCGGGGAACAGCTGGAGCTTCGCGCTCTACGACGCCGAAGTGCAACGCGAGCTGCCGGCGCTCGACAGGCTGCCGCGCGGCGCGCGCCTGGTGAGCTTCGTCGGGACGCCGTGCCGGACACAGTGGCACTGGACCCGGCTCGACCACCTTCCCGGCCTCGCCGTGGTGCGGCGGGAGGCGTTCGCCAACGACCAATGGTCGGTCGCCGGCGCGCAGCTCAACCGCGCCTCCTACCCGCAGGCGGGCGCCTTCCAGACCGACCCGTCGCAGATCGTCCGCCTCGGCCCCTGCTCGGTCAATCGCTGGCCGACGCTGGACAAGAGCCTGCGCGCCTTTCCGCGCGGGGCGTTCGACTATCTGTGGCTGATCAACCCGCCCGCCTGGGACAGGAGCCTTACCGCGGGCATGGTGCCGGTGTGGACCAACGGGCGCTCGATGCTGTTCCGGATCGTCGACCGGAACCAGCCGGTCAGCCGATCGACAGATACTTTGCCCGTCGCTGAGCCCTGATCGCGTCGCCGCTCTCGGCCGCGAGCTGGTCGAGCTCCTCGCCGATGGCTTGGCCGAGCGCGGCGATGGCGTCGGCGGGGCTGCGCTGGGCGCCGCCCATCGGCTCCTCGACGATCCGGTCGATGACGCCCAATTGCTTCAGATCCTGCGCGGTGACCCGCATCGCCTCGGCCGCGTCGGCGGCTTTTTCCGCGGTGCGCCAGAGGATTGAGGCGCATCCTTCAGGAGAGATGACAGCATAGACGCTGTGCTCGAGCATCAGCACGCGGTTGGCGGTGGCGATGGCGATGGCGCCTCCCGAGCCCCCTTCCCCGACGATCGCCGCGACCATCGGCACCTTCAACTGGAGGCATTCCTCGGTCGAGCGCGCGATCGCCTCGGCCTGTCCGCGCTCCTCGGCCTGGACGCCTGGAAAGGCGCCGGCGGTGTCGACGAGGGTCACCACGGGCAGCCCGAAGCGATCGGCGAGGCGCATCAGCCGCACCGCCTTGCGGTAGCCCTCGGGCTTGGCCATGCCGAAATTGTGCTTGAGGCGGCTGGCGGTGTCGTCGCCTTTTTCGTGGCCGATCACCATGACGCGGCGCCCGCCGATCCGGCCGAGGCCGCCGACGATCGCCTGGTCCTCGCCGAAATTGCGATCGCCGGCGAGGGGCATGAAATCCTCGACGATGGCGGCGACATAATCCTTGAGGTGGGGCCGGTCGGGGTGGCGGGCGACCTGCGTCTTCTGCCACGGCGTCAGCTTCGCGTAGGTGTCGCGCAGCATGCGGTCCGACTTGGCCTGGAGCCGGTCGATCTCCGCGTCGATGTTGAGATCGCTCTCCTCCGCCGTCTCGCGCAATTCCTCGATGCGGCTGTCGAGCTCGGCGAGCGGCTTTTCGAAATCGAGATAGGTGGGCATCGGCGGCGGGGGTTAGGCGGGCTTGCCCGGCGCGTCAACGCGCGGGGGCTTCGGGGACGGCGCGTCGGCGAGCGGGTGGCGGCTGTTGACCAGCTCGACGAGGCGGCGGCTGTCGACATGGGTGTAGATCTGGGTGGTGGCGATGTCGGCGTGGCCGAGAAGGAGCTGGAGCGCGCGCAGGTCGGCCCCGCCTTCCAACAAATGGGTGGCGAAGGCGTGGCGCAGGACGTGCGGGCTGATCCGGTCGGGCGGCACCCCGGCGGCGGCGGCGAGCTCCTGGACCAGCTGGTAGAGGCGGACGCGCGAGAGGTGCTTCTTGCCCGACGGGAACAGCCAAGGCTGGTCGCGCGGGACGAGCGCGGCATATTCCGCGACAGCGGCGCGCGCGCGGTCGGACAAAGGCACGAGCCGTTCCTTGCCGCCCTTGCCCTTGAGAATGAGGAACGGCCGGTCGGGCTGGAGGCCGTGGCGGGGGAGCGAGACGAGTTCGGTGGCGCGCAGGCCGGAGCCGTAGAGCAATTCGATGAGGGCGGTGAGGCGGAGGGCGGCGAAACCCGGCTCGTCGCGGCGGCGGCGGTCTAGCTCCGCGAAGAGGGCGTCGACGGCTTCATGGTCGAGGATTTTGGGGAGCGGCCGCGCGCCGGCGGGGCGCGGGAGCGCTTCCGAGGGGTCGTCGGCGCGGAGGCCCTCGTCGTGGAGGAAGGCGAAGAAGCGCCGGAGCGCCGCGGCCTTGCGGGCGACCGTGGCGCGCTTGAGCGGCATCCAGGCTTCGGCGAGGCCCTTCAGCGCCTCCTTGGGCGCGGCGGAGAGGTTGCCGGCGAGGATTTCGGACGCGCCCCTGAGGTCACGTTCGTAGGCCAACAGGGTGTTCTTCGCGGCTCCGGCTTCCGCGGCCATCATCTCGAGGAAGGCAGGGATGAGCTGCCGGTCCTCGCTGGGGCCGGTCACAGCCCGCTCACAGCCGTGTCATCGCCTCGGCGGCGATCATCCTTGCCTCGTGGTCGAGGCCGACGCGGCGCAGCGCCGAGACGATCTGGTAGAGATGCTCGGGCGGGACTCCGCGCCAGTCGCCGGTCTGCATGCCGGTGCCGGCGAGGAGGGCGACGGTGCCGGGCTGGTTGGAGCGCGCGGCAGCGTCGATGAAGTGGGCCCAGCGCGAGCGCGGCACCGGATCGACGCCAAGCGCGGCGGGATCGCGCAGGCGGCCGAGGCCGGCGAGGGCGGCGACCAGCATGCGGCCGCGAGTGCCCTCCCCCCGGCCCGCAAACGCCTTGACCCGGCCGACGCTGAGATCGACCTGCGGCCGCTCCGAGGCGACGGCGAGGATCGACCAAGCGCGGTCGGCGTCGCTGCCCGCATTGCCGACGACGCCGCTCCAATGCGCCGCCTCGTCGTCATAGCCGGCCGTCACCATCGAAGCGACGAGGTCGTCGGCGCGGTTGGCGTAGTTGGAGGAGGGCGAGATGCGGGCGGCGGCGGCGGCGGTGAGGATCAGGCGGGCGTAGCGGCCGCCGGGCGCGTCCTTGTCGTTCCACAGGCCGCGCATCGCGTCCATGCGGTCGTCGAGGCTGCCCGTATAGGCCTTCCGGAGGCGGCCGCCGATCGTATCGTTGAGCTCCGACGGATCGGTCTGGTCGGCAAGCAGGCTGAAGATCTCGACGAGGCTCGCATTCGAGAACACGCCAAGGGAGGCGGCGGTCTGGGCGGCGGCGACGCGCTGGTCGAGCGGGATCATCGGCGCCCGTGCCTGCCACGCCCAGACCTGCGGGCCGGCGCCGTTCATCAGATTGGCGGGGATGGAGAGGCCAGTGGCGGCGGCGAGGCCGAAGCGCCAGCTATTGAGGCTGTCGACGCCCTCCCATTGCACGGTGACGGCGCGGCGGGTGTTGATGCCGGCGCCGATCACCTTCTGGGCGAGGAGGATGTCGATGCCGCCGGCGCCGTTGGTGCCGCGGGCCTGGTCGATGATCTGGCTGGCGCGGGCACTGTCGCCCTGCAGCGCGGCGCACATCGCGTCGGCGAGGTTCCACACGGGCTCGTCCGAGACGGCGCGGCCCGGCGTCACCAGCGGGCAGAGCGCGGCGGGATCGGCGGTCGCCAGCGCCACCTGGACGGCGACGGTGAACATGCGCGGCGTGAAGCGGTCGACATCGACGGCCTGGACCAGCATCCGCGCCGCGTCGGCCTCGCCCATCCTGAGCAGCAGCCAGGCGCGCTCCGCGACCCAGTCCACCTCATTGAGGCCCTGCGGCGCCGGGATTTCGGAGAGCAAAGCACGGCGGAGCAGGATTTGGGTCCAGCGGCTCGGCAGCGGCGCGTCGAGGCGGCGCATCAGCGAGGAGAGGAAGACGCCGTTGGCGCCGCCGAATTCGGTCGGGCCAAGGCCCCAATTGTCGGGCTTCAGGAAGCCGACGACGTTGGTCGGGCGGCGCGAAGCCTCGGGGATCTCGGTCTGCGGAACCGCCTGCGCGATCTCGCCGGCCGCATCGGGGACGACGGTCTCCTCGCCCGCGGCGCCGGCGGAGTCTCCGGGCGTGGTGACGACGGCATTGTCGTCGGGAGCGGCCGCAGTGGGGGCGGCCGGGGCGGTTTCGTTCGCGGCCGGCGCCGCCGCCTTGGGCGCGGGCGCGCTGCCCTGGTCGCCGAAGCCGGGCGGCAGGTCGGGGGGCGGCGCACCCTTGTCGCGCTGCCCGGCGGCGGGAATCGCAAAGACGAGCGCCGCGGCCCCGGCGAGGAACAGGCCGGCGCTAGTGCGCCAGCGCCGCATTCGTCACGTCCTGCTCGATCTTCTGGGTCGGCACTTCGCGGCCGCGCGTGCTGAGCCACACCAGAAAGGCGATGAACAGCACGAGCAGGATGATGAGGATCATCGAAACCGGCGAACGGCGCCGGCGGGGAGGCGGGGAGATACGCATGGCGCGCCTTTTGCCCCAGTGGGGCGCCCGCTGTATAGCCCCGCCGTCATGCAAGCGACGCTTTCCCCGCCGGACCAGGGCCCGGGCCCCAGAGCCGACCCGAGCCCGGATCGATGCATCGTGCTTGTCGGCATGATGGGCGCGGGCAAGACGACCGTCGGCCGTCGGCTGGCCAAGCGCCTCGCCCTCCCCTTCCTCGATTCGGACGAGGAGATCGAGCGGGCGGCGGACCACAGCATCTCGGAAATCTTCGACCGCTTCGGGGAGGCGAGCTTTCGCGACGGCGAGCGGCGCGTGCTGCGGCGGCTGGTCGGCGGGCCGCCCAAGGTCATCGCGACCGGCGGCGGGGCCTTCATGGATGCCGAGACGCGCGGCCTGATCCTCGATCATGCCATCGCCGTGTGGCTGTCCGCCCCGGTCGAGACCCTGGCCGAGCGGGCGACACGCCGACCGCACCGACCTTTGCTCAAGGGACGCCAGCCGGCGGAGGTGTTGCGGGCGCTGGCGGCGGTCAGGGACCCGGTCTACGCGCTGGCGCCGCTCCACGTGCGGACCGAGGGCGCCACGCACGAGCAGGCGGTCGAGGAAATCATCGCCGCGCTGGCGAAGCGGGAGGACGATATTGCCGCAGGTTGAAGTGGGACTCGGCGATCGTTCGTACCCGATCCGGATCGAGGCCGGGCTGCTGGAGCGGGCCGGGGAGGCGCTGGCGCCGTTCGCGCGCGACGGGCGGCTGGTGGTCGTCAGCGACGCGCAGGTCTGGGCGGCGCAGGGCGGCAAGCTTCGCGGATCGGGGCTGCAGATCGAGCCGGTGATCGTGCCGGCCGGGGAAGCGAGCAAGAGTTGGGCTCGGCTGGAAGAGGTGGTCGAGCGGCTGCTCGAGCTGGGCGTAGAGCGCAATGACTTCGTGGTGGCGTTCGGCGGCGGCATGGTCGGCGACCTTGCCGGCTTCGCGGCATCCGTCGTGAAGCGCGGCTGCCGCTATGTTCAGGCGCCGACGACGTTGCTGGCGCAGGTCGATTCGTCGGTCGGCGGCAAGACGGCGATCAACGCGGCGGGCGGCAAGAACATGGTCGGCGCCTTTCACCAGCCCGCCGCGGTGCTGATCGACCCGAACACGCTCGACACCCTGCCCCCGCGCGAGCTCCGCGCCGGCTATGCCGAGGTCGTGAAATACGGCCTGATCGACGATCCGGCGTTCTTCGCCTGGTGCGAGGCCAACGGCGCGGCGCTGCTGGCGGGCGATGCCGAGGCGCGGCTCACCGCGATCGAGCAGTGCGTGCGCGCCAAAGCGCGCATCGTCGGCGAGGACGAGCGCGAGACCAAGGGCCGCCGCGCCCTCCTCAACCTCGGCCACACCTTCGGCCACGCCGTGGAGGCGGAGAGCGGCTATGCGGTGCTGCACGGCGAGGCGGTGGCGATCGGCATGGCGCTGGCGTTCCGCTTCTCGGCCGAGCGTGGGCTGTGCACGCCGGAGGACGCCGAGCGGGTGGAGGCGCACCTCGCCGCCGCCGGCCTGCCGACGCGGGTCGAGGTCGGGACGGCGGAGCGGCTCGTCGCGCATATGGTGTCCGACAAGAAGGCAAGCGGGGGCCGGGTGCCGTTCATCCTCGCCAGAGGGATCGGCAAGGCGTTCGTCGATGCGAGCGTCGAGCTGGGCGAGGTGGAAGCGTTCCTGGCGCGGGAACTGAGGCGCTGACCCTCGTCCTCCCTGTCGCCAAAGGCGATGGGGAGGGGGACCGCCCGAAGGGTGGTGGAGGGGCCTCGCGGTGCCCCGGCCCTCCACCATGCTTCGCATGGTCCCCCTCCCCATCCGCTGCGCGGACAGGGAGGACTGGGTACTGAGCTACTGCCCCTCGCTCTCCGCCACCCCTTCCGGCTCGGTGAACATGCGGTCGATCTGGGCGCGCAGGTCGCCCGTTTCGAGCTGGGCCTTCAACCGCTCGCGGTCGCGGGCGCGGTAGAGGTGCTCGGTGCGGTCGATCTGCTCGCGGTCGACGCCCACTTTCTCCATCGCCATCCGCGCCATCCGCACTGCCGAATCGAGCACCTCCCGCACCGCCCCCGCCACAGGCGCGTCGCGCAGCTTGAGGAGCGCGCGCCGGTCGAAGGCGCGGACGAAGATCGCCGCCTTGGGAAAGGCCTCGTGCACGCCCTCGATGAACTCGGCCTCGATCTGGTCGCCGTCGGTGCAGAAGAGGATGAGCTCGGCGTCGGCCGCGCCGGCCTGGCGGAGCAGGTCCATGCGGGTGCCGTCGCCATAGTAAACCTTGGCGCCGAAGCTGCCGGCGACGTCGATCATCTCGATATCGATGTCGATCAAGGTGACGGCGATGCCCTGCGCGATCAGCATCTGCGCGACCGTCTGGCCGAACCGGCCATAGCCGACGATCACCGCATTGGCGCCGTCCGCCTCGGGCCCGTCGCGCTCCTCCTTGCTGATCGGCTCGGAGCGCAGGCCGCGCGTCGCCATCATCAGGAACGGCGTCGTCGCCATCGAGAGCGTGACGATGGCGCCGAACAGGCTCGCCGCCGCCGGGGTGATCAGGAAGGCCTGTTGCGCCTGGGCGAACAGCACGAAGCCGAACTCGCCGCCCTGGCTGAGCAGCAGGCCGAGGCCGAGGGCGGGACGCCACGCCATCCGGAAGGCGGCGGCGAGGCCCATGATGAAGGCCGTCTTCAGCGCGATCAGCGCCAGCGCCATGCCGGCGACGAAGAGCGGCCGCTCGGCGATGGCGTGGAGGTCGAGCATCATGCCGACGGCGAGGAAGAACAGGCCCAGCAGGATCGAGCGGAACGGCTCGACGTCGGCCTCCAGCTCGTGCCGATAGGGGGTGTCGGCGAGCATCACGCCGGCGATGAAGGCGCCGAGCGCCGTCGACAGGCCAAGCAGCTCCATCACCGCGGCGCTGGCGATGACGGTGAACAGGCCGGCGAAGACGAACATCTCGCGCTCGCCCAGATTGCCGATCAGGCGGAAGAAGGGGCGGAGGAGGAAGCGCCCGGCGAGGATCAGGCCGGCGATGGCCGCGACGGTCGAGAGCGCCACCTGCCAGCCCGGCGGGCCGCCCGCGTCCGCCGGGTTGCGCGACATCGCTGCGACGATGGTGATCAAGGGGACGATCGACAGGTCCTGGAACAGCAGGATCGAGAAGGCGCGCTCGCCGAACGGGGTGCGCAGGCGGCCGGCGGACTGGAGCAGAGGCAGGACCTGCGCGGTCGAGGAGAGCGCCAGCGGCAGGCCGAGCGCGAGGCAGGCCGCGGGCGAGGAGCGGGTGGCGAGCCAGACGAGGCCCGACGCGGCGAGCCCGCACAGCACCACCTGGAGGAGGCCGAAGCCGAATATGTCGTGCCGCATCCGCCACAACCGGGTCGGGTTCAGCTCCAGCCCGACGAGGAAGAGGAGGAGGACGATGCCGATTTCCGCGATCTTCAGCATCCCCTCGCCGCCCTGGACGAGGCCGAGAACCTGCGGCCCGACCAGGGCGCCGGCGACGAGGAAGCCGAGGGTGGCGCCGAGCCCGAGGCGGCGGAAGAGCAGGACGAAGAAAAGCGCGAAGCCGAGCAAGGTGACGCCGGCGCCGAGCAGTGTGGCGGGGGCGTGGAGGCTGGCGTTCATGCCGCGGCGCTTTGCGCGGCCGCGGCGGCGGCTTCGGCGGCGGCCTCGAACGGCAGGAGGATGGCGCCATGGCGGGCCGGATAGGCCCGGGCATTGGCGAAGATAGCGAGGCCGGGCCAAGCGCCGGGATCGTCACGCGTGCCGGCGAGGTAGGCGGCGAGCTGGGCGCGGGCGTGGTCGAGTTCGGCGGCGCTTCGGCCGACGGCGTGGGCACCCATCAACGCCGCCGAAGCCTGGCCGAGCGCGCAGGCCTTTACCTCCTGCCCGAGTGCGGCGAGTCGGCCCACCGAGTCGAGCGCAACAGCAACGGCGACCCGGCTTCCGCACAGCGGCGCGCGCTTCTCGACCCGGGCGTCGGGGCGTTCGAGCGTGGCGAGATGCGGGATCGACGCGGCAAGGCGAAGGATGTCGCGGCTGTACAGGGCGGAGGGCACCGGGGGGATATAGGGGCACGCAGGCGGCCCGTCACTCTGCCTCCCCATCGGCACGATGGGGAGGGGGACCAGGTGAAACCTGGTGGAGGGGTGACTCGCACCGGCAGCAGAGGTTCTAGCGCTCGACGGCGAAGGCCTCGACCCGTCACCCCTCCACCACACTGCGTGTGGTCCCCCTCCCCACCCTGCGGATGGGGAGGCAGGGGAGGTCACGCGCGGCGCCAGGTCGTCCCCTGCGGTCCGTCCTCGAGGAGGATGCCCTCCTCCGCTAGCTCCGCGCGGATGCGGTCGGCTTCGGCGAAGTCGCGGGCCTTTTTCGCCTCCGTCCGCGCCGCGACGAGGGCGTCGATGCGAGAATCGCCTTCGCCCTGGAACCAGCGGGACGGGTCCTCGGCGAGGAGGCCAAGGAGTGCGGCCGAGGCCTTGAGCGTTGCCGCGTCGTCGATCGCCGAGAGCCGCGACAAGGCCAGCGGGGTATTGAGGTCGTCGGCCACCGCTTCGAGCACGCCGGGATCGGCCTCCCCTGCCCCCGCCTCGCCGGCGATGCGGTAGAGGCGGTCGAGGGTCGCCTTCGACTGGGCGATGAGGGCGTCCGACCATTCGAGCGGCTGGCGGTAATGGGCCGAGAGCAACGCCAACCGCAAAGTCTCGCCCTTGTGGCCCCGCGCCAGCAACTCGCCGACCGTCACGACGTTGCCGAGGCTCTTCGACATCTTCTCGCTGCCGGCCATCGATAGGAAGCCGTTATGGACCCAGTAGCGGGCGAGCGGCGCGCCGTCGTGGGCGCAGCGGCTCTGGGCGATCTCGTTCTCGTGGTGCGGGAAGATGAGGTCGAGGCCGCCGCCGTGGATGTCGATGGTGCAGCCGAGATGCTTCTCGATCATCGCCGAGCATTCGATATGCCAGCCGGGCCGGCCGCGGCCCCACGGGCTGTCCCAGCCGATCATGTCCGGGGGCGAGGGCTTCCACAGCACGAAATCGGCGGGGTCCTTCTTGTACGACGCTATCTCGACGCGGGCGCCGGCGATCATCGTCTCGCGGTCGCGGCGGCCGAGCGCGCCGTAATCGGGATCGGAAGGCACGTGGAAGAGGACATGGCCGTCCGCTTCATAGGCGTGGCCGGTCTCGACGAGGCGCGCGATCATCGCGATCATCTCGGCGACCGTCTCGGTGGCCTTAGGGGCGAGATCGGGCGCGCGGACGCCCAGGGCGCCCATGTCGGCAAGGTAGAAACCCTCGTAGCGGCGGGTGACCACCGCGGGCTCCACGCCTTCGGCGCGGGCGGCGTCGATGATCTTGTCGTCGACGTCGGTGACGTTGCGGGCGTAGACGACGCGGCCCTCGCCGTAGCTGTGGCGGAGCAGGCGGGCGAGGACGTCGAACACCACCGCCGGGCGGGCATTGCCGATATGGGCGCGGTTGTAGACGGTCGGCCCGCACACATACATCGTCACCCGCTCGGGATCGGCAGGGGCGAAGTCGCGCTTCTCCCGCGCGTAGGTGTCGTGGAGGCGGATCTGCGTCATGCGTGGTTCGCCGGCAGCGGGACGGGGCGCTGCGGATAATTGGGGTCGCGCGGATGGCCGCGGCGCCAGTCGACGAAATCGACGATCGCGCGGCCGCTGGCATAGAGAAGCGGATAGGTCTTGGACTCGGCGAGCCATTGCGGGCGCGACGCGTCGGCGCCGTAGAATGTGTCGTAGACGAGGTTGGCGCCGAGATAGAGCAAGGTCGCGCCGATCAGCCCCTTCAGGGCGCCGAAGCCGGCGCCGAGGATGCGGTCGACCGGGCCGATCACCGAGCGCTTGACGCCGCCGCCGATGCGTCGGGCGACGAACTTGCCGGCGAGGAAGACGATGCCGAAGACCAAGGCGAAGGCGAGGACGGCGGCGCCGGCGCTGGTGCCGACCGGCCCGGTCAGCGCCGAGGCGACGGGGCCGTGGAGCAGCTTCAGGAAGACGATGGCGACGATCCAGGCGGCAAGGCTCAGCACCTCGCCGACGAAGCCCTTGAACCAGCCTGTCACCAGGCCGGCACCGACGAGCAGGATGACGATGATGTCGAGCGCGGTCATGCTGCGGGTGCTAACGGAGGATCGGGTGGAGGGGAAGCGCGCTTGTTCCTCCCCATCGCCAGATGGGGAGGGGGATCAGGTGAAACCTGGTGGAGGGGTCTTCGCCGGAGCAGAAGCGGCGCGGAATGGACACTACGCTTCTTCCCATACCCCTCCACCAGCTTCGCCCGACGGCTGCTACGCAGCCGGTTCCGGGTCTCGGCAGTCCCCCGGACTCCCGACCCGCCTACACCCCCCTCGCCATCCTGCGGATGGGGAGGCAAGGATCACCGCCCCAGCAGGTGGTCCACCAGGTCGCGCAGGGTGCGGAAGCCCGTCAGCGGCATGCTCCCCTTCTCCGCCTTGAGGGACGCCGGGACCATCGCGCGTTCAAAACCGAGCTTAGCGGATTCCTTGAGGCGGAGGGCGCCGTGCGAGACCGGGCGCAGCTCGCCGGAGAGGGCGACTTCGCCGAAAGCCACCGCCTCGGCCGGGACCGGGCGCTCTGACAGGGCCGAGACCAGGGCCGCGGCCACCGCCAGGTCCGCGGCGGGGTCGCTGACGCGGTAACCGCCGGCGATATTGAGATAGACTTCGCAGGTCGAGAAGCTGAGGCCGCAGCGGGCTTCGAGCACGGCGAGGATCATCGCCAGTCGCCCGGCGTCCCAGCCGACGACGGCGCGGCGCGGCGTGGCGCCGCTGGCGAGGCGGACGGTAAGCGCCTGGATCTCGACGAGGACGGGGCGCGTCCCTTCGAGCGCCGGGAAGACGACGGCGCCGGGCACCGCCTCGCCGCGATGGGTGAGGAACAGCGCCGACGGGTTGCCGACCTCGTCCAGCCCGCCGTCGCCCATTGCGAAGACGCCGATCTCGTCGGTGCCGCCGAAGCGGTTCTTGGCGGCGCGCAGGATCCGGTATTGGTGGCTGCGCTCGCCCTCGAAGCTCAGCACCGTGTCGACCATATGTTCGAGCACGCGGGGGCCGGCGATGGCGCCGTCCTTGGTGACGTGGCCGACGAGGACGAGGGCGCAGCCGCTCTCCTTGGCGTAGCGGATCAGCTCGCCGGCCGAGGCGCGGACCTGGCTGACCGTGCCGGGCGCGCCCTCGATCAGGTCCGAATGCATGGTCTGGATAGAATCGATGACGAGCAGGGCCGGCGGCGGCCCCTCCCCCAAGGTGGTGAGGATATCGCGCACGGAGGTGGCGGCGGCGAGCTTCACGGGGGCCGCTCCGAGGCCGAGGCGCTGGGCGCGCAGCCGCACCTGGTCGGTCGCCTCCTCGCCGGAAATGTAGGCGACGGCGAGGCCGCGGACGGCGATCTTCGCCGCCGCCTGGAGCAAGAGGGTCGACTTGCCGATGCCGGGATCGCCGCCGATCAGGATGGCGGAGCCGGCGACGATGCCGCCGCCCAGGGCCCGATCGAACTCGCGGATCCCGGTCGAGGCGCGCGGCGGCAGCGGTACCTCCTTGTCGAGGCCGACCAGCGCGATCGCCCGGCCGCCGCCCCGGAGGTTGTGCCGCGCCGAGAAGGGCGTGACGACGGCGCCGGCATCCTCGACGAGGCTGTTCCACTCCGAGCAATCCGGGCACTGCCCCTGCCAGCGCCCCTGCACCGACCCGCAGCCCTGGCAGACGTAGCGTGTTCTTGGTTTGGCCATGGGATGGGGGGTAGCGGGAATTTCAGCCGGTGGGAAGTCGCTACTGCCTCCCCATCGATAGATGGGGAGGGGGACCAGCGAAGCTGGTGGAGGGGTATTCGCGCGCCGCTCAATATGAGACTCGAACCCCCCGCACCCCGGCCCCTACCCCTCCACCACCTTCGGTGCCCCCTCCCCGTCGCTTCGCGCCGGGGAGGCAGAAGGGACAATCGTGCCGTAACGAGGAAACTTACCGGCTCCCGTCGCATTCTCCCGGTGCCAGTCCCGATTGGAGAGTAACCTTGTTCATCCAGATCCACGCCGACAACCAGGTCCCCAGCGACAACGAACGCGACAGCCGGCTCGAGGAGCAGATCCGCCAGCGCCTCGCCCGCTTCGAGACGCGAATCACCGACGTCGAGGTCCACGTCTCCGATTTGAACGGCAACAAGGGCGGCAATGCGGACCTGCGCGCCTCGATCGAGGCGCGGGTCAACGGCCTGCCGCCCGTCGCCGCGATCGACGAGGGGACCAGTGTCGACCGGGCGGTGATCGGCGCGGCGAAGAAGGTGGTGCGGGCGCTCGACCATCAGCTCGGCAAGCTCCGCGACGGCCACGGCTGAGGTGCGTGGCGGGGGCGTGGCTTTGCCCGGCAGCCCCGGCTAAGGGCGGGGCTGTAATGATGCGAAGCCCCTCCAGATGATCCGCGTCGCAAGCTACAATATGCGCAAGGCGATCGGCACGGACCGGCGGCGTCGGCCGGAGCGGACGCTTGCCGTCCTTTGCGAGCTCGACGCCGACGTGGTGGCGCTGCAGGAGGCCGACCGGCGCTTCGGCACGCGGGCGAGCGCGATCCCGCCGCACATGATCGACGAGCATAGCGACTATAAGCCGGTGTCGTTCGAGACTCGCGACGGCTCGATCGGCTGGCACGGCAACGCGCTGCTGGTGAAAAAGGCGGTGGAGATCGCGGCGACCGAGATCCTCCACCTCCCCTCCCTGGAGCCGCGCGGCGCGGTGGTGGCGGAGCTTCGCCTCGGCGGCGCGGTGCTGCGGGTGGTCGGGATGCACCTCGATTTGTCGGGGCTGTGGCGGCGGCGGCAGGCGAAAGCCATCCTCGCCCACATCGACAGCCGCAGCGAGCCGATGCCGACGGTGCTGATGGGCGATCTGAACGAATGGAGCACCCGCGGCGGCTGCCTCAGGGATTTCGCCGCCCGCCTCGCCTTCGCGGAATGCGGGCGCAGCTTCCACACCCGCCGGCCGGTGGTCCAGCTCGACCGCATCATGGTGACGAGCGACCTCGCCATCGCCGACTGCGGCGTCCACCAGTCCACCACCGCCCGCAAGGCGAGCGACCATTTCCCCGTCTGGGCGGTGCTCGACCCGCGGTAGAGCGGCAAGCCTCTCGTCCTCCCTGTCGGCGTAGCCGATGGGGAGGGGGACCGCACGAAGTGCGGTGGAGGGGCCTTACGGACTCGGGCAAGGCCCCTCCCCCACCCTGCGGGTGATCCCCCTCCCCATGAGGCTTCGCCTCACAGGGAGGACTGGGTCCCCTCCCCTCCCCTCGCCTTCGAGGGGCGGCTTGGCTATCACCCTGCCATGACCAGCGACTTCATGCCGGGCTTCGGCAACCATTTCGCGACGGAGGCGGTGGCGGGGGCGCTGCCGGAGGGGCGCAACTCGCCGCAGAAGCCGGCCTTCGGCCTCTATGCCGAGCAATTGTCGGGCACCGCGTTCACCGCGCCGCGGGCGGAGAACAGGCGCTCCTGGCTCTACCGGATGCGGCCCTCGGCCGAGCACCCGCCTTACCGGCTCTACGAAGGAGCGCCGCTGTTCACCGCCGCTTCGCTCCACGACCCGCTGGCGCCCAACCGCCTGCGGTGGGACCCGCCCCCGATCGGCGAGGAGCCCGCGGACCTCATAGACGGCATGGCGACGATGATGGCCAACGGAGGACCCGAGGCGCTGTCGGGCTGCGCGGTCCACGTCTATCGCGCCAATCGCGACATGCAGCACCGCTGCTTCTTCAACGCCGACGGCGAGATGCTGTTCGTCCCGCAGGAGGGGCGGCTGACCCTCTTCACGGAGATGGGCCGGCTCGACCTCGCGCCCGGCGACGTGGGCCTCGTCCCGCGCGGCGTCCGCTTCCGCGCTGCCCTCCCCGACGGCCACGCCCGCGGCTACGTCGCCGAGAATCACGGCGCGCTGTTCCGGCTGCCGGACTTGGGACCGATCGGCTCCAACGGTCTCGCCAACCCGCGCGACTTCCTGACCCCCGTCGCCCAATATGAAGACGCCGAGGGCGAGGTCGAGCTCGTCCAGAAATATCTTGGCCGCCTGTGGACGACCAACCTCGACCACAGCCCGCTCGACGTCGTCGCCTGGCACGGCAATCTCGCACCGTGGAAATACGACCTCGCCCGCTTCAACACGATCGGCACGGTGAGCTTCGATCATCCCGACCCCTCCATCTTCACCGTCCTCACCAGCCCGTCCGAGACGCCAGGCCGGGCCAACGCCGATTTCGTCATCTTCCCGCCGCGCTGGATGGTGGCCGAGGATACGTTCCGCCCGCCCTGGTTCCACCGCAACGTGATGAGCGAGTGCATGGGCCTCATCCACGGCGCCTATGACGCCAAGGCGGACGGCTTCGCGCCGGGCGGCCTCTCGCTCCACAACCTCATGTCGGGCCACGGCCCCGACGTCGCGAGCTGGAAAGGCGCGAGCGAGGCGGAGCTCAAGCCGCACCGGATCGAGGGCAGTATGGCCTTCATGGTCGAAAGCTGCTGGCCGTTCCGCCCGACCCGCTTTGCCATGGAAGGGGGGGCGCTGCAGTGCGATTACGACGCGGCCTGGGGCGGCTTCCCGAAGGCGCGGCTGCCGCGTTGAAGTGAAGACCGCGCACGCGCTGGAGCCGCTCGGCTATGTGCCCGCCATCGACGGGCTGCGCGCGATTGCCGTCCTGTCGGTGCTTGCGTTCCACGTCCGGCCACAGCTTCTGCCCGGCGGCTCGGGCGGTGTCGACGTCTTCTTCGTCATCTCCGGCTTTGTCGTGACGGCATCGATGGCGGGCCCCAAGGGCGCGGGAGCGCGCGCCGGCATCGCCACCTTCTATGCCCGCCGCCTCGTCCGCATCGTCCCCGCCTTGCTCGTCATGCTGCTCTGCACCTGGCTGCTTGCCGTCCTGTTCGTTTCGGAGCGCAGTCTCCTCTGGGCCGGCGCGGGGACGGGGGCAGCGGCCTTCTTCGGGGCCGCGAACCTCCAGCTGACGCAGGCGCCCACCGGATATTATGACCCGGGATCGGCGATGAACCCCTTCCTCCACACCTGGACGCTGGGCGTGGAGGAGCAATTCTACCTGATCTTCCCGCTCATCCTGTGGCTCGTCGGCCGCGATCCCGGTCGAGAGACCGTGCCGTGGCGCGCGCTCGCCGTCGTCGCCCTCGCCTCGCTGGGCTCTCTCCTTGCCTATGCCGCGCTCTCGGCGCGCGCTCCGAACCTGGCTTTCTACCTGATGCCGACGCGATTCTGGGAGCTGGGGGCGGGGGTGGTCCTGTGCCTTGCCATGCCACTCTGGCTCGATCCGCTCGGCAGGCTCGGGAAGTCGGCCGCCGGATTCCTTTGGGCCCTGTGTTTTTTTGCCCTCGCCTGGTTCCTGGTCCGCGCGCCGGGGCCGCATCTTCACATCCCGCCGCTCGTCCTGCCGGTCGGCGGCACGATGGGCCTGACGGCGCTTTCCTGCGCACGCCGCGCCTCCTGGCCGACTCGCCTCCTCGCTGCGCGGGGGCCGGTCCTGATCGGTCTCCTCTCCTATTCCCTCTATCTGTGGCACTGGCCCGTGCTGGCGCTGATGCGGTGGACTTTCGGGCTGGACACGCCAGCCAAGCTCGCCGCCGCACTGCTCGCGATCGCCGCCGCAACCGCGCTCTCCTATCGCTTCGTCGAGCGGCCGGTGCGAAACGCCTTCCGCTCCGGCGCGCTGACCCGCCGCCAGGCACTCGTCGCGGGACCGGTTGCCCTCGTCGCCGGCGCCGTGACGGCAGCGTTGCTGTTCACGGTCCACCCGCAGCTCGGCGGCATTTCCGATTTCGATCGTGCCCCGCCGCCGCCGGACGGCGGATGCGTGCGGGCCGTGCCGCGGAGCCGCCTCGGAGACGCGGTCGTCGAGGGCTGGCAGCCTTGCGGCGGCAATCGCTCGACCTTGTTCGTCATCGGCGACTCGCATGCCGCCGCCTACGAACCGATGACCGGACGATATGCCGCCCGTACAGGGCGGCGAGTCGTCATCTATTACAGCCTCGGCTGCGAGTTCCCGCCGCTCGCCCTGGCGGGATCGCGCCTCCGCGACTGCGCGCGCTTTCACGCGACGGCGGTGAGGCAGGTCGCGCAAGCCGCCGGGCCGGGCGACGTCGTGCTGATGGCCTCGCTCCACCTGGGCCACGCCGGCGATCCGGCGCTCTCGGCGGGGGAACGCCGAGCGGGATGGCGGCAATCCATCCGCCTGCTGTCTGCGCTCGCCGCGACGGGGGCCCGGCTGGTGTTGGAAGCGCCGAAGCCGGTCTTCGCGAGCCCCCCCAATCGCTGCACCGACTGGTTCAACCGGTCCAACCCGGTCTGCAGCGCCGGCTTCAAGGTGGCACGCGGGGCGTTGCTGGAGCGGCGGGCGCCGGTGCTGGCCGAAATCCGCGCCCTCGCCGCGCCGATTCCCAATGCGGTCCTGTGGGACCCCTTCCCCATCCTCTGCCCCGGCGACCCCTGCAGCGCCGGTCGACCGGGCCGTTGGTTATTCCGGGACCAGGACCACCTCATGCCGCTCGCCAACCGGCTGCTGCTGCCGAGCTTCACCGCCGCCGCGGACGCGCCCCGGATCGGCGGGAGGCCGGCCGCAAAGGACGATCGCCAGGGCCTGCTTCCGGGGCAGGGCCCTGCAGCTGCACACCCGCCGGCGGACTAGCCGCCCCTCGCGGGATTGCTGTAGGCCCGGCGTATGAGCCCTCCGCACGACACCGACGTCCTCATCATCGGCGCTGGTCATAACGGCCTTGCCTGCGCCTTCTATCTGGCGCGCGCCGGCATGAAGGTGACGATGCTCGAGCGGCGCGCGGTCGTGGGCGGCGCGGCGATCACGGAGGAATTCGCCCCCGGCTTCCGCAATTCGACCGCGAGCTACACGGTGAGCCTGCTCAACCCCAGGGTGATCGAGGACATGGGGCTCCATCGCCACGGGCTGAAGGTGGTGCTGCGCAAGATCGACAATTTCCTGCCGACGCTCGGCGCGGACCATCTGCTCTCCGGCCGTGGTGGCCTCACCCGGCGCGAGATTGCGCGGCATTCCGCGAAGGATGCCGACGGTTACGACGCCTATTCGAAGGCGCTCGAGGCGGTGGTGCGGATCCTTCGGGACTGGATCCTGCGCGCGCCGCCCAATGCCGGCGGCGGGCTCTCGGACGTGCTGGCGGCGCTGAAGCTCGGCAACAGCGTCCGCGGACTCGACGCGGAAGAGCAGCGCAACCTCTTCGACTTCTTCACGAAATCGGCCGGCGACATACTCGACCGCTATTTCAAGACCGACATCGTCAAGGCTCTGTTCGGCTTCGACGCGGTCGTCGGCAATTATGCCAGCCCGTACAGCCCCGGCTCGGCCTACGTCCTCCTCCACCATCTGTTCGGAGAGGCGGCGGGGGTGCCGGGCGCCTGGGGCCACGCGATCGGCGGCATGGGCGCGATCACGCAGGCGATGGCGAAGGCCTGCCGCGAGGCGGGCGTGGAGATCGTCCTCGATGCAGCCGTGGAGGAGATCATCGTCGAACGCGGCCGCGCGGCCGGTGCCGTGGCGGGCGGGAAGACCTACCGGGCGAAAGCGGTCGTCGCGAACGTCAACCCGAAATACCTTTTCGGTGAATTGGTGCCCGACGGCGCCGTCTCCGCCGATATCACCCGGCGCATGGCGGGCTGGGGCGCCGAATCGGCCACATTCCGGATGAACGTGGCGCTGTCGCAGCTGCCGCGCTTCACCTCGCTCCCGGAGCCCGGCGACCATCTCACCGCGGGGATCATCGTCGCCCCTTCGCTGGGCTATATGGACCGCGCCTACACCAGTGCGCGGGCCGAAGGCTGGGCGCGCGAGCCGATCGTCGAGATGCTGATCCCCTCGACCCTCGACGACAGCCTCGCCCCCGCGGGCAGCCACGTCGCCAGCCTGTTCTGCCAGCATTTCCCCTACGACGTGGACGGCGGCTGGGAAGCGCGGGTGGACGAGGCGGCCGATCACATCATCGCCCACGTCGACCGCTACGCGCCGGGCTTCAAAGCCTCGGTGGTCGGACGCCTGGCGCTTTCGCCCTGGCACCTCGAGCAGCGCTTCGGCATCCCGCGCGGCGACATTTTCCACGGCAAGATGGGCCTCGACCAGCTCTTCTCCGCCCGCCCGATGCTCGGCCACGCCGACTATCGCATGCCGCTCGCTGGCCTCTATTTGTGCGGCTCCGGCGCCCACCCCGGCGGCGGCGTCACCGGCGCGCCGGGGCACAACGCGGCGCAGGCGATCCTCGCCGACAGAAGGAAGATCATGCGCGCCTGACCAGGATCAGGAGCAAGGCCAGCGCCGCGAAGCTGCCGCCCGCGAGAAAGGTCGCGGATGGGCCGATTGCCTCCCACAGCAGTCCGGCAAGCAGGCTGGCGAACAGCATGGCGAGGCCCGTCGCCAGGTTGAACAGGCCGAAGGCGGAGCCCCGGAGGCGCGCCGGGGCCGCGTCGGCGACGAGCTTGCCGAGCAGTCCCTGGGTGAGCGCCATGTGCGCGCCCCACAGGCCGATGCCGGCGAAGATCACCGGCAGCCCCCGCCCCCATGCCAGCAACGCATCGGCGCCGATCAAGGCGACGAGGCCCCAGGCGAGCAGAACCCGTGCAGGCCGTCGGTCCGCAAGCGCGCCGGCGGGGTAGGCGCCGACGCCGTAGACGAGGCTCATCGCCACCAGGACCAGCGGCGCCAGCGCCAGCGGAAGGCCGGCCGCCGCGGCGCGCAGGATCAGGAACGCCTCGCTGAAGCGCGCGAGCGTGAAGACGATCCCGATCCCGGTCACAGCCCAGAAGCCGCGGTCGAAATCGCGCACGTCGCCCAGGCGGATAGGCGGCGCCCGCACCCCCCCGGGCGCCCGGGGCGCCTCCTCGACTCCGACGAGAACGCAGACGACGCAGAGCCACGCCAGCGCGGCGGCCACCCAGAAGACGGCGCGGATGTCGTTCGCGAACAGAGCCATCAGCACGATTGCCAACAAGGGCCCCGCAAAGCCCCCGGCCGTGTCCATCGCCTGCCGCAATCCGAAGGCCCGTCCGCGGATTTCGGGCGGCGTCACGTCGGCGATCAGTGCGTCGCGCGGGGCGCCGCGTATGCCCTTGCCGATCCGGTCCGCGAAACGCGCCACAAGCACCGCCGCCGCGCTCCCCGCCAGGGGGAAGAGCGGTTTGGACAGGGCCGCGAGACTGTAGCCCAGCAGGATCAGCGGCTTCCGCCGCCCGATCCGGTCCGACAGCCACCCTGAAAAGACCTTCGAGATCGACGCCGTCGCCTCGGCGATGCCGTCGATCATGCCCACGGTCGCGACACTCGCGCCAAGGGTCACGGTCAGGAACAAGGGCAGCAGGCCGTGGACGATCTCCGACGAGAGATCCATGAACAGGCTGACCAGCCCCAGCGCCCACACCGTTCGCGGCATAGCGGGGCGACTGCGTACGATGGCGGGGCCTCCTTGTCCTCCCCGAATGCATCGCGCATGGGAGGCGAACCGGGTGCCGCATCTGACCGAGGGACGCAATGAAGACCAGAGCCGCGATCGCCGTCGCGCCGAACACGCCGCTCGAAATCCACGAGGTCGATCTCGACGGCCCCAAGGCCGGCGAGGTGCTGGTCGAGATCATGGCGACCGGCGTCTGCCACACCGACGCCTACACGCTCGAGGGCAAGGATTCGGAGGGCATCTTCCCCTCGATCCTCGGCCACGAAGGCGCGGGGATCGTTCGCGAGGTCGGGCCGGGCGTCACCTCCGTGCGGGTCGGCGACCACGTCATCCCGCTCTACACGCCCGAATGCCGCCAGTGTAAATCGTGCCTCAGCCGCAAGACGAACCTGTGCACCGCCATCCGCTCCACCCAGGGCAAGGGCCTGATGCCGGACGGCACCAGCCGCTTCCGCCTCGGCTCCGAGACCATCCACCATTATATGGGCTGCTCGACCTTCTCGAACTTCACGGTGATGCCGGAGATCGCCGTCGCGAAAGTCCGCGAGGACGCGCCGTTCGACAAGATCTGCTACATCGGCTGCGGCGTAACAACCGGGGTCGGCGCGGTGATCTGGAGCGCCGGGGTCGAGCCGGGGTCGAACGTCGTGGTGTTCGGCCTCGGCGGCATCGGTTTGAACGTCATCCAGGGCGCCAGGCTGGTCGGCGCGAACCGAATCGTCGGCATCGACGTCAATCCGGGCAAGCGTGCCATGGCCGAGGCGTTCGGCATGACCGACTTCATCAATCCCGCCGAAGTCGGCGCGGACAAGGTTGTGCAGGCGATCCTCGACCTCACCGACGGCGGTGCCGATTACAGCTTCGACTGCACCGGCAATACCGACGTCATGCGCCAGGCGCTCGAATGCTGCCACCGCGGCTGGGGCGTCTCGACGATCATCGGAGTGGCCGAGGCGGGGCGCGAAATTGCTACGAGGCCGTTTCAGCTCGTCACCGGAAGGGTCTGGAAAGGCTCCGCTTTCGGCGGGGCCCGTGGCCGCACCGACGTGCCGCGCATCGTCGACTGGTACATGGACGGCAAGATCGAAATCGACCCCCTCATCACCCACATCATGCCCCTCGACGACATCAACCGCGCCTTCGATTTGATGCACGCCGGCGAGAGCATCCGCAGCGTGGTGGTGTATTGAGACGCACGTCGCCCCAGCGCAGGCCGGGGCCCCAGCGGGTGAAGGGCTCGGTGCCGTTTCTCCCTGGGATCCCAGCCTTCGCTGGGATGACGAGAGGAGACGAATGACCTTGGAAACGCTCTCTACCGTCAAATCCTTCGGCGGCACGCAGGGCGTCTACCGCCATGCCAGCCGCGAGACCGGCACGGACATGACTTTCGCCGTCTACTTGCCCCCGCAGGCCGAGGTGCCCGGAGCGAAGCTGCCATTGCTGTGGTATCTCTCCGGCCTCACCTGCACCCATGCCAATGTGATGGAGAAAGGCGGCTACCAGCGCGTCTGCGCCGAACTCGGCGTGACCCTGGTCGCGCCGGACACCAGCCCGCGCGGCGACGGCGTCCCCGACGATCCGGCCTATGATTTCGGCCAGGGCGCCGGCTTCTATGTCGATGCGACGCAGGACCCGTTCGCGAAGAACTTTCGCATGTACAGCTACATAGCGGATGAACTTCCAAGCCTATTAGAGCAGAGCTTCCCCATCGACCCCACCCGTCAGGCGATCACCGGCCACTCGATGGGCGGCCACGGCGCGCTCACCCTCGCCTTGCGCAACCCGCACCGCTATCGCAGCGTCTCCGCCTTCGCGCCGATCGTGGCGCCGTCGCAGGTGCCGTGGGGGGAAAAGGCGCTCGCCGGGTATCTCGGCCCCGACCGCGCCGCCTGGCGCCGCCACGACGCCGTCGCGCTGATCGAGGACGGGGCGCGCGTCCCGGAGATCCTCGTCGACCAGGGCGGCACCGACAGCTTCCTGGAAAAGGAGCTGCGGCCCGAGCTGCTCGACGCCGCCTGCCGCGACGCCGGCATCCCCCTCATTCTCCGCCTGCAGGAAGGCTACGACCACTCTTACTCTTTCATCGCCACCTTCATGGAGGACCATCTGCGGTGGCACGCTCAAAGGCTGACGTCATGACGTCGCCCCTCCCCCCGATGATCGAGGCGGCGCTCGCGGCGGGCGAGGAGATCGAGCGGCTCTATGTCGAGGGCTGCGAGGCGGAGGAGAAATTGGACGGCTCGCCCGTCACCATCGCTGATCGCCATGCCGAGCTGATCATCCTCGAGCGCCTCGCCCGCGCCTTTCCGCACATCCCGGTGCTCGCTGAGGAGGAGGCCTGCGCCGGCCGCATCCCCGAGCTCGGCCAATTGTTCTTCTGCGTCGATCCGCTCGACGGCACCAAGGGCTTCCTCCAGCGCAACGGCGAGTTCACCGTCAACATCGCCCTCGTCGAGGAGGGCGTGCCAGTCGCGGGCGTCATCTACGCGCCCGACTCGAAGCTGCTTTATTACGGCGCCCGCGGCGAGGGCGCGCACAAGGCAACGGGCCATGGCGGGGCGGAGGCGATCGCCACCCGGCCGCCTCCCGCCCACGGCCTTACGGGAATCGGCAGCCGCAACCACGCCGCCGCCGGCACCGCGGAGCGCAACGCCGGGCTTGGCATCATCGATTATGTCCCGTCCGGCTCGTCGCTCAAATTCTGCCTCGTCGCCGAAGGATTGGCCGACGTCTATCCACGCTACGGCCCCACCTCGGAATGGGACACGGCGGCCGGCCAGGCGATCCTCGAGGCGGCGGGCGGCCGGGTCCTCGCTCTCGACGGCGAAGGCCGCGAGGCGGGCTCGCTGCGCTACGGCAATGCCGACCGCGCCTTCCTCAATCCCAATTTCATCGCCTGGGGCCGCTGAGCCGGCCCCGCCCCCTCAGCCGAAGCTGCGCTTGAAGGTCAGCGCCGGGATGATGTGCCGAGTGCGGTAGCGGTGCTCCAGCAGGCTCGGCACCGGATTGCTGCGGCTCGGCTCGAAGAACAGCCGGTTGCGGAAGGCGGGGATTCCCGTCGCATTGTCGAGGCTGAAGTTGAAACTGGTGCGCTTGTCCGGCCGGTATTCGGCGAAGGCGGTGACATAGGGCCAGGCGCTGCTGTTCCGGTCGAGCTCGTCCAAGCGGTAGAAGGTAACGGGCGTGTTGCCCTGTGCCTCCACCCCCCAGGCGAACTTGCCGAGATCCTGGCGGAAGCTGATGTCGACGACGAGGTCGGAATAGCCGGAGAACTGCCGCTGCCGGTGGGTGTAGGGGTCCCCGACCGACGAGCCGATATAGGAGACATAGGCCGAGAAGCGGCCGCCCTTGATGCCGAACCGCTTGAGCGGGGCGTCGAGCCGCGCCTTGGCGATATAGACCGAGCCGTCGCCGAGATTGCCCGGCGCGTCGAACCCTTCCGGCGTCGGCACCCGGTCCTGGACCAGCTGGATGCGCTGGTACCCGCCCTCGAGCTTCAAGAGCCCATCCCCCAGCACCGGATGCTCGAGCGTCGCGAGCACCTCCCACGCCCGCTGGGGGACGAGATTGGCGTTGCCGCCGTTGACCCGGCTGGTGGTGAGCTCGGCGGAGCTGATGAAATCCTCGAACTGGAGCTGGGCGACGGTGCGCTGCACCGACAGCTGGGCGTGCCAGCCATGGCCGGGCCGCCAGTCGAACACCGCCTTGGGCTTCAAGAAGCGGAGCGTGCGTTCGGCCTTGGCGTCCCCCGCCACGGTGAGGCGCCAGGCCTCGTAGGTGAGGCCGAGATCGATCCGCAGCTTGCTGGTTACCGCACGGCTGGCGTTGACGAAGGCCTCGGCGCGATGCTCGGTGACGATGGCATGGTCGATCGGCAGCGAAATGGGGATCTTCCCCGTCCCGCCCGGCGCGATCTCGAACAGGTCGACGTCCGAGCGGAGGCGATTGACCACCCCTTCCGCGCCCACTTCCACGTCCCAGCCCAGCAGCTTCGGCCGCGTCCACACCAGCCGCGCCAGCGTCTCGTCGCGCTCGTCGTCCAGCGTCTGGCCGAAGCCGTCGACGATGGCGCTGTTCACCCGGTTCAGCGACAAATCCTTGAACAAGCGGTGCCGCCGCGTCGCGAGCCCGATCAGCTTCAGCCCGCCGCCGAGGAACGGCCTGGTGACGTCGGCGCCGAGCTCATATTCGTGGCGATGGTAGCGCTCGGTGAGATGGTCGTTGCGGGTGATGCCGCCGGTGGGGATGACAATATTCGTCTGCGTCAGCGAGAACAGGTCGAGCGCCGTGCGGGCATTGAGGTGCGCCGTCTTGTTGGCGCCGCCATTATATTCCCACGAGCCCGAGACGAAGCCGTTGGGGTCGCTCGTATAATTGACCTTGCGGCGATATTCGACGAGCGCCAGCCCGGGCAGCGCCTTCAGCGTATCATAGCCTTCCTCAACCGTCGCATTGTTGTTCACGCCGACGGCGAGATTGAACGTCGAGGCGCCGCGGCGGAGCAGCGCCGAGACGCTCCCCTCCGGGTAGAGCCGCCCGAGGAAGTCGCGGCGCAGCGTGCCGGTGAACGCGCCGGCGAGGCCGCCTTGCGCGGTCAGCACCAGGTTCAGCACCTGCGCCTTGCCGGAATATTCCGATCCGAACAGGTCGCCCGGCCCGATCTCCACCCGCGCCACCCGGCTCGCCGGAATGCGCGAGAGGATGACGTCGAGCGTGTCGGCCTTGGAGCTCGGCCGCTGCCCATTGATGACGACGTTCCCCGCCGCCTGGCCGAAGCCGCGCACGGAATTGTCGCCCGTGTCGAGGGTGAAGCCGGGGACGCGCTGGACGATCTGCAGCGCGTTGGACGGCGAAAAGGTGCGGAAATAATCGGCCTCGTAGATTGTACGGCCGCCGGCCCCCTGCGTCTGCGCCGCCGCCGCCGATCCAAACCCCGCCAACAAGACCGCCGCGGCGGTCAGACGCACCTTCGAACGCACGCAATATCCCCTTCAACGCGCTGCCTTCTAAGAGGAAGTGCAAGAAGCACGCCACATTTGTAGCAGAGAGGCGGGTGCTATTTCAGCCCACGATCCGTCCGAATTTGGACATCGAGACTGTCCGCCGCCGGACAGCTTTACCGCCGCTCAAATGATCGGGTGCCGCTCCCAATTGGGCTTGTCGGCGCGCTTGCACAAAGTGCCGTGGAGGCGCCGCACCGTGTCGCTCCCCGCCGTCGCGAACAGCGAGGGGAAGATGGCGTGGACGATGCAGGCGATGCCGCCCGCAATCATCGCGACGCCGAAGCCGGCGGCGTGGCCGAAATGCTCGCCATAGCTTTCGCCGACCTCGTCGAGGTGGGACACGCGTCGTTTCGTTGCCATGACGAGTTCCTAGCGCACCGCGCCCTTCCCCGCCAGCACAACCCGCCTTAACCTGCGCCCGGAGGAGCAAGAAACATGGCCGAAGCCTATATCGTCGCCGCGGCGCGCACCGCGGGGGGCAAAAGGGGCGGCGCGCTGCGCGACTGGCACCCCGCGGACATGGCCGCCGAGGTGCTCGACGCCCTCGTCGCGCGGGCCGGCATCGACCCGGCGGCGATCGAAGACGTGATCATGGGCTGCGTCGGCCAGGCCGGCGAGCAGGCCTTCCATGTCGGCCGCAACGCCGTCTTGGCCTCTTCCCTCCCGACCTCCGTCCCCGCCGTGACCATCGACCGCCAATGCGGCTCCTCGCAGCAGGCGATCCAGTTCGCCGCCCAGGCAGTGATGTCGGGGACGCAGGACGTGGTCGTCGCCGCCGGCGTCGAGAGCATGAGCCGGGCGCCGATGGGCCTTTCGATGGTCGCGGACAAGGGCTTCACGCCCTTCCCGGCAAGCGTCACCGAAAAATATGGCGTGCCCTTCTTCAGCCAGTTCATGGGCGCCGAGATGATCGCCGAGAAATATGGCTATGCGCGCGAGCGACTCGACGCCTTCGCGCTCGGCAGCCACCAGCGCGCAAGGGCGGCGACCGAGGCCGGCGCCTTCGCCGAGGAGATTGTGCCGGTCGCGGTGACCCTGGCCGACGGCAGCAAAGCGACCCATGACGTCGACGAAGGCATACGCTTCGACGCGACCCTCGAA
>NZ_DASWQI010000041.1:0-58468 GCF_036403745.1 Allosphingosinicella sp. | reverse complement strand
CGCAGCGGCGACATCCCCGCTCTCGCCCGCCATCTGCTCAATCGGCTGGCCGAACAGACCGGCCTCAAGCCGCTATCGATCGGCAACGACGCTTTGGCCGTGCTGATGCGCTACGGCTGGCCGGGCAACGTCCGCCAGCTCGCCGGCGTGCTGTTCCGCGCCACGCTCCAGTGCGAAGACAGCTCGCTGACCGCGCAGGACTTCCCGCACATCGCCACCCAGTCGCGCTACACCGCGCGCCAGACAGATTTCGTGCCGACGATGAGCGAGGCGCGCAGCGAGCAGGTGATCGGCGGCGCGCCGAGCGTCACTTTGTACACGGGCGACGGGCACCTGCGGCCGCTCGAAGAGATCGAGGCCGACATCATCCGCCTCGCCATCGGCCATTATCGCGGCCGTATGACCGAAGTCGCCCGCCGCCTCGGCATCGGCCGCTCCACCTTGTACCGCAAGCTCGGCGAACTCGGCATCGGCGAAGTCGCCTGACGCAAAAAGGGCCGCCGGCAAACGCCCGCGGCCCCTTGTTTCCGGCCTTGAGGCCGCGCGAAGTTACCGAACCGTCCCGCGCCGCACGAGGTTGACGATCGCCAGCAGGATCACCGCGCCCAGCAGCGAGACGAGGAAGGTCGTCACGTTGAGGCCGCTATTGTTGATCGAGCCGCGTCCCATGATGAGGCCGCCCAAAAATGCCCCGACGATGCCGACGACGATGTTGAGCAGGATGCCCTGCTGGCCGTTCGTGCGCATGATGATGCTGGCAAGCCAGCCGACGACGCCGCCGATGATCAGCCAAATGATGAGACCCATATCTTCCTCCTGTTGATGGCGCCCCCGCTGCGGCGCCGTGCGGATGGGAGACGCGCGACCCGCGGCGCTTGTTCCACCACCGTTACGGTGGCGGACCGGAACTCGCCCCGTCACCCGCGGGGCGGATTCGCCGCCGCGCCCCCGGAGCGGATCAGCGCCAGCATCTCGCTCTGGTGCTTGATCAAAGTCGCCAGCTGCTCCGCCCGCAGCGAATCCAGTTTCTCGTGCAGCCGCATGATCTCGAGTTCCGCGCGCAAATTCACCTCGTAATCATGCGCCGCCGCCTCGCGGTCCTTCGCGGCCGCGCGGTTCTGGCTCATCATGATGATCGGCGCCTGGATCGCCGCGAGCATCGACAGCACCAGGTTCAAAAAGATGAACGGATACGGGTCGAACACGGCCCCGCGCCCGAGCACCGCGCTGCCGTTGACAGTGACCCACACAGCCAGGACGAGGAAGAAGCCGAAGATGAACCCCCACGACCCGCCGACGGCCGCGACATGATCGGCCAGTCGATTCCAGAACGTGTCCTGCGTCTCGGCGGTATGCTGATCGATGCTGACCGGCTGGCGCTCCGCCATGGTCCGCAGCACCCGCAGCTCTCTTTTCCCAAGCTCCCGCGCGTCCCGCCCCAACAACTCCCGCGCCAGCTCCTCGACCGTTTTCGTCATCATCGTCTCCCCAACCCGCGCAACCGGTACCACAACCGCCGGGGCCCGAAAGCATCGGAAAGATTCGTGCCCTGCCGGGTTGACGGCGCAGCCGGAGGTGACTAGCTGCGTCCTACTGTATTAGCACGTTGTAACAAATGACCACCCGCCTCGCCCCCCTCGCCCCCACCCGCGACAGCGCCGCGCTGATGGCGGACCTGTGCGCCGCGCTCCTGACCCCCACCACCCAAGCGGAGATGGCGAAGCTCCTCACCGACCTCTGCACCCCGCAGGAAATCCGCACCCTCGCCGAGCGCTGGCACGTCGCCCGGCTGCTCGACGGCACCAGCCTCTCCTACCGCGATATCCACGAGGCGACCGGCGTCAGCACCACCACCGTCGTCCGCGTCGCCCGGTTCCTCCGCCAGGAGCCGCACCACGGCTATCGCCGCGCCATCGACGCCCTCACCAATCCGGCTGACGGAGCCTCCAATGCTGGTTGACCGCGACCGCCTCCACATCGCCATCCAGAAATCGGGCCGCCTCTCCGAGCTCAGCCGCGGCCTGCTCCGCGACGCGGGCCTGCGCATCCAGAACGGCAAGAACGAGCTCACCGCCCGCATCGAGAATTTCGCCGCCGACCTCATGTTCGTCCGCGACGACGACATCCCGACCTTCGTTTCGGACGGCGCCTGCGAATTCGGCATCGTCGGCGGCAACGTGCTCGAGGAATTCGCCCTCGGCACCGAGGAGCGCGGGTTCGAAATCCTGGCGAAGCTCGGCTTCGGCCGCTGCAGCCTGCGCATCGCCGCCCCCGAGGCCACGGCCTATGAAGGCCCCGCCTCCCTCGCCGGCGCCCGCATCGCCACCTCCTACCCCAACATCGTCCGCCGCTTCCTCGCCGACAATGGCGTCGACGCCACCGTCGTCACCATGAACGGCGCCGTCGAGCTCGCCCCGCGCCTGCAGATCGCCGGCTTCATCTGCGACCTCGTCTCGACCGGCGCCACCCTTGAAGCGAACGGCCTGCGCCCAGTCGAGACCGTCCTCGAAAGCGAAGCGGTCCTGATCCGCACCGCCCGGCCCCTCAACCAGATTCACGCCGATCTCGGCGACCGCCTGCTGAGCCGTATCGAGGGCGTCCTCGCCACCCGCGATTCAAAATACATCATGATGAACGCCCCGGGCGAGGCGCTGAAGCGGATCACCGAAATTCTCCCCGGCGCCGAAGCCCCGACCATCATCCCGCTCCACGGCCGCGCCGGCCATTTCGCCGTCCACGCCGTCTGCCAGGAATCGGTCTTCTGGGAGACGCTCCAGAAATTGAAGGAAGCCGGCGCCTCGGCGATCCTCGTCGTTCCCATCGAAAAGATGATGCTGTGAAGACGCTCGTCTGGTCCGCTCTCGACGCCGAAGCGCGCACGGCGGCGCTCGCCCGCCCCGCGCAGCGCAGCGACCCGGCGCTCCAAGCCGCCGTCCGCGCCATCGTCGACGACGTCCGCACCGGCGGCTGGAATGCGCTGTGCGCCCAGGCCGAGCGCCTCGACGGCGAAGCCCCGCGCCTCGTCGAAGTCGCCCCCCTCGCCGCCGAAGCCCGCCGCACCCTCACCGCCGAGCAGGTCGAGGCGATCGAGCTCGCCGCCCGCAACGTCGCCGCCTTCCACGAAGGCAGTCTCCCGGCCGAGCACGCCGTAGAGACCATGCCCGGCCTCCTCGTCCGCAAGGTGTGGCGCCCGATCGACCGCGTCGGCCTCTACGTCCCGGGCGGCAAGACGCCGCTCTTCTCCACCCTCCTTATGCTCGCCGTCCCCGCCCGCGCGGCGGGCGTGGGCGAAATCGTCGCCGTCACCCCGCCCCGCCCCGGCGGCGGCCTCGACCCAATCATTGCTCTCGCCGCCCAGCTCTGCGGCATCGACTCGGTCTGGACCGTCGGCGGCGCCCAGGCCATCGCCGCTTTGGCCTTCGGCGCCGGCGCCATTCCCCGCTGCGACAAGATCTGCGGCCCCGGCAATGCGTGGGTCGCCGAGGCCAAGACACTCGTCGCCAGCCGCTCCGGCGGCCCCGCCATCGACATGCCCGCCGGCCCAAGCGAGCTCGTCGTCATCGCCGACGACAGCGCCGATCCCGCCACCGTCGCCGCCGACCTCCTCAGCCAGGCGGAGCACGATTCCTCCGCGCAGGTTCTCCTCGTCACCACCTCGACGGCGGTCGCCAAAGCGGTCGAAGCGGAGGTCCGCACGCAAGTCACGACCCTCCCCCGCCGCGCCGTCGCTGAAGCCTCGCTCGCCGAAGCCCGCATCCTCCTCGCCCACGACCTCGGTGAGGCAATGGAGATCGCCAACGCCTACGCACCCGAGCACCTCTCCCTCGCCGTCGCCGACCCGGAGCCGCTCGTCCCGCTCATCCGCAACGCCGGGGCCGTCTTCGCCGGCCGCCTCGCTGCCGAGACCTTCGGCGACTATCTCGCCGGCTCCAGCCACGTCCTCCCCACCGACGCCGCCGCCCGCGCCTGGAGCGGCGTCTCCGTCCACACCTTCCTCAAGGCGATGAGCGTCCAGACCGTCACCCCCCAAGCCGCCGCCCGCATCGCCGCCCCCGCCGCCGCCTTGGCCCGCCTCGAAGGTCTCGAAGCTCACGCCCGAGCCGCCGACGCGCGCCAAAAAAGCCCCTCCCCTTCAGGGGAGGGGTTGGGGGTAGGGGCATGTCACTGTGCGAGCGAACGAGGTGGCGAAGTGACCTCTACAGCCCCCACCCCGCCCCCTCCCCTGAAGGGGAGGGGCTTGCTCGCCCACCGCCTCGCCCGGCCCGAAATCCTCGCGCTTGCCCCGTTCGACATCGCGGCGCAGGCGAACGACGCCTTCGGCCCCGACGCGATCAAGCTCGACGCCAACGAGAACCCCTACCCGCCCCTCGCGGAGGGCGCGCTGGCCGCCGGCCTGAACCGCTATCCCGAGCCCCAGCCCGCGCGTCTCAAAAAGGCGATGGCCGCCCTCTACGGCGTCACCCCCGACACCCTCTTCGTCAGCCGCGGCGCCGACGACGCGATCGACGTCCTGATCCGAGCCTTCTGCCGCCCAGGCGTCGACGCGGTCTCGATCTGCACCCCCACCTTCTCCGCCTACGCCCATTTCGCCGCCCTCCAGGGCGCCCACGTCGTCGAAGCGCGCCTCGACGCCGAGTTCGACTTCGACGCCGACAGCTTCCTCGCCGCCATGCAAGACGAACCGAACCTCAAGCTCGCCTTCCTCTGCTCCCCCAACAACCCGACCGGCAACCCGATCGCCCCCGCCGATGTCCTGAAGGTGGCCGATGCGCTCCCCGAGACGCTAATCGTCCTCGACGAAGCCTATCTCGAATTCTCCGGCACACCGAGCCTTGCCGCCGAGGCCACGCAGCGCGACAACCTCGTCATCCTGAAGACCCTCTCCAAGGCGTTCGGCCTCGCCGGCGCCCGCATCGGCTGCGCGATCGGCAATCCGGAGCTGATCGCCATCGCCGCCCGCGCGCTCCCGCCCTACCCGCTCCCCAGCCTGTCGATCGAAGCGGCGATGTCGGCCCTCGCGCCCTCGCGCCGCGTCGTCCATCAGGAGCGCATCGCCCGCATCAAGGGTGAACGGAACCGCCTCGCCCCGCTCTTCGAACGCGCCCCGATCGTCACCAAGGTCCGCAGCGGCGGAGGCAACTTCCTCTTCCTCGAAGTGGACGACCCCGCCGCCCTCGCGGCGAAGCTCAATCGCCTCGGCATCCGCGCCCGCTTCCGCCCCAACGCCGCGCCCGGCGGCGTCCGCCTCACTATCGGCACCGACGCCGAGAACGAGGCCGCGCTCAAGGCCTTCGGCGTCGACACCAACCACGCCCCCGCCCGCCGCGCCGAGATCGTCCGCGACACGAAGGAAACCCAGATCGCGGTCGCCATCGACCTCGACAGCGCCGCCCCCCGCCGCATCGCCACCGGCATCCCCTTCTACGACCACATGCTCGACCAGGTCGCCGCCCATGCCGGCTTTAGCCTGATCCTCTCCTGCGACGGCGATCTCGACATCGATGCCCACCACAGTGTCGAGGATTGCGCGATCGCCTTCGGCACCGCCCTCAGCCGCGCGCTCGGCGACCGCCGCGGCATCGGCCGCTTCGGCTTCTCGCTCCCCATGGACGAGACCGAAGCCCACATCCTCATCGACCTCTCGGGCCGCCCCTACAGCGTCTTCGAGGGCAGCTTCGAGGCAAGCCACATCGGCGCCTACCCGACCGAAATGACCCCCCACGTCTTCCGCTCGCTCGCCGACAGCCTCGGCGCCGCCATCCACGTCCGCGTCACCGGCGCGAACGATCACCACAAGACCGAAGCCTGCTTCAAAGCGTTCGGCCGGGCGCTGCGCCAAGCCGTAAAACGCGAAGGCGACGCACTGCCGAGCACCAAGGGGGTGTTGTGAGGGCGTTGCTTTCTCCCCTCCCCTTCAGGGGAGGGGATCACGGGGTGGGGGAGGTGTGGGAGACCCACTCAAATGGGTGTCAGGCAAGCTCGACCTCCCCCACCCCAACCCCTCCCCTGAAGGGGAGGGGTTTATGAACCTCGCCATCGTCGACGTCGGCTGCGGCAATATCGGCTCCGTGGGCATTGCCTTCGAGCGGTTCGGCCTCACCCCCCGCGTCACCGCCGATCCGGCCGAAATCGCCGCTGCCGACAAGGTGATCCTCCCCGGCGTCGGCGCCGCCGGCTACGCGATGGAGCAGATCCGCGCCCGCGGCCTCGTCGAACCCTTGCGCGCCCTCACCCAGCCGGTGCTCGGCATCTGCCTCGGCATGCAGCTCCTCTTCGAACGCAGCGAGGAGGAGGACACGGCCTGCCTCGGCATCGTCCCGGGCCAGGTCCGCCGCATCATGCCCGCCCCCGGCCGCCCCGTCCCCCACATGGGCTGGAGCCGGCTTACCGTGGCGGACCCCGCCATCGGCCTCGCCGACGGCGACTATGTCTATTTCGCCCACAGCTTCGCCTGCGACGCCGGCTTCGAGACCGTCGCCACCGCCGACTATGGCCGTCTTATCCCCGCCATCATCCGCAAGGGAAACTGGTGGGGCGCGCAATTCCACCCGGAGCGCTCCGGCCCCGCCGGCGCCCGCTTCCTCGAGCGCTTCCTCGCCTTATGATCCTCTACCCCGCCATGGACCTGATGGCCGGCCGCGTCGTGCGCCTCGCGCAGGGCCGCTTCGACGACGCCACCACCTATCCGGCCGACCCCGGAGAAGCCCTCGCCGCCTTCGCCGCGGCGGGCGCGACCTGGGCCCACGTCGTCGACCTCGACGGCGCCAGAGCGGGCGCCCCCGTCCAGCACGACCTCATCGCCCGCCTCGCCTCGCAGGCCCCCCTCAAGCTCCAGGTCGCCGGCGGCATTCGCACCCGGGAGCACATCGCCCGCCTCCTCGACGCAGGCGCCGCCCGAATCGTCATCGGCAGCCTCGCGGTGAAGGACCCGGACCGCGTCCGCGCCTTCCTCGCCGAGTTCGGCGGCGACCGCATCACCCTCTCCCTCGACGTCCGCATCCTCGACGGCACGCCCGAGGTCGCCACCGCTGGCTGGACCGAGGACAGCGGCGTGAGCCTCTGGGACATCGCCGCGCTCTATCCCGACGCCCGCCACCTCCTCCTCACCGACATCGGCCGCGACGGCATGCTCCAGGGACCGAACTTCGCCCTGCTCGAGGACGCCGCCGCCCGCCTCCCCCATCTCGCCATCCAGGCGTCGGGTGGCGTCTCGTCGCTCGAGGACCTGGCCCGCCTCCGCACCGCCGGCGCCATCGTCGGCAAGGCGCTCTGGGAAGGCCGCATCGACCTCGCCGAGGCCCTCAATGCCTGCGCGTAGGATCATCCCCTGCCTCGACGTCAAGGATGGCCGCGTCGTCAAAGGCGTCCAGTTCCGCAACCATCGCGACGCCGGCGACATCGTCGAATCGGCGCTGCGCTACGCCTCCGAAGGCGCCGACGAACTCGTCTTCTACGACATCGCCGCCTCCGCCGAGGGCCGTACCCTCGATACAGCCTGGGTCCGCCGCATCGCCCACGTCATCGACATCCCCTTCGCCGTCGCCGGCGGGCTGCGCACCCGCGACGAAGCCGCCGCCTGCCTTGACGCCGGCGCCGACAAGGTCTCGATAAACTCCCCGGCCCTCGAACGCCCCGCCCTTATCGAAGAGCTCGCCCGCGACTTCGGCAGCCAGTGCGTCGTCCTCGGCGTCGACAGCTTCGAGACCGGCGGCGACTATTTCGTGAAGCAATATACCGGCTCCCCCGACGCCACCCGCGACACCGGCCGCCGCACCCTCGACTGGGTCAGGGAAGCGACCGAACGCGGCGCCGGCGAGATCGTCTTGAACTGCATGCGCCGCGACGGCGTCCGCACCGGCTACGACATCGCCCACACCCGCGCCGTCGCCGACGCCGTCACAGTCCCCGTCATCGCCTCGGGCGGCGCCGGCACGCCCGAACATTTCCGCGACGCCTTTCTCCACGCCGGTGCCAGCGGCGCCCTCGCCGCCACCGTGTTCCACGACCGCCTCATCGCCATCCCCGACTTGAAGGAGTATCTCGCGTCATGCGCGATCGAAATGCGCCTCTGACCCCCGCCGATCTCGGCACCCTCGCCTGGGACAAGATGGACGGCCTCCTCCCCGCGGTGGTGCAGGACCGCGCGTCGGGCCGCCTTCTCATGCTCGGCTACATGAACCGCGATGCCCTCGCCGCGACGCTGGAGACCGGCCTCGCCACCTTCTGGAGCCGCTCGAAGCAGCGTCTCTGGCAAAAAGGCGAGACCAGCGGCAACCACCTCCGCGTCGCCGCCATCCACGAAGATTGCGACGCCGACGCCCTCCTCGTCCTCGCCGACCCAAAGGGCCCCACCTGCCACCTCGGCACGACCAGCTGCTTCGGCGGCGAAGGCCCGGCCGGACCCGGATGGCTCGCCGACCTCGCCCGCATCGTCGCCGACCGCGCCGAAACGGGCGAAGAAACCAGCTACACCGCCCGCCTCCTCGCCGAAGGCCTCCCCCGCATCGCCCAGAAAGTCGGCGAAGAAGGCGTCGAAATCGCCCTAGCCGCCGTCACCCGCGACGCCGCCGGCTGCGCCGAGGAAACCGCGGACTTGCTCTACCACCTGACGGTGCTGATGCAGGCCAAGGGCTTCGGCTGGGCTGAGGTGATCGAAGTGCTGCGCCGGCGGCATTCGTCGAAGAGCTGACTTGCCGACCATATAGGCCGTCATGCCGGACTTGACCCGGCATCCACCTTCTTCTTGCGGGAGCCCGAGAAGGGAAGGTGACCCCGGATCAAGTCCGGGATGACGGTTCGCACGTTCGAGCGTCTACGCGATGAGCCGCACCGCCTCGTCGTACAGCGCCCGCGACCCGGCCGCGATCACCCGCCCAGCCCCAAAATCCTGCCCGCCCTCCCAATCGCCGATCCACCCGCCAGCGCCGTGCACCACCGGCACCAGAGCGTTATAATCATGCGGCTTCAGCCCGCATTCGATGACCAGGTCCAGCCCACCCGCCGCCAAACACGCATAGCCATAACCGTCATGCCCATAGCGCGTGGTCCTGGCCTCGGCCCGAACCCGCTCCCAAACCCCCATATCCTCGAACAGATACGGATCCGTCGTCGAAACCCGCGCCTCCGCCAGCGCCGCGCACCCGCTCGCCCGCACCGGCGCGCCGTTGAGAAACGCCCGCTCCCCCCAGCCGACAAAACGCTCCCCGAGCACCGGCGCGTCGATCACCCCCAGCACCGGCCGCCCGTCCTCGAGCAAGGCGATCAGCGTCGTCCAGGTCGGCAGCCGGCAGATGAAGGACCGAGTCCCGTCCACCGGGTCGAGGCTCCACGCCCAACGCCCCCGCGCCGGCCGATCGCCATATTCCTCACCCGAAATTCCGTGCTCGGGATACTCCGCCTCGATCAGCGCCCGCATCGCCCGCTCGGCGCCGCGGTCGGCGTCGGTGACGGGATCGAAGTCCGCCGCCCCCGCTTTCCCTTCCACCGCAACGCCGCTGCGCCACCGCTCCAGCGTCTCCGCCCGCGCCGCGTCGGCAAGGCGCTCGGCAAAAGCGGCGAAGGTGTCGAGATCGGCCATCCGCCTCTCCTGAAGGCCGAGCGCCGCGAACGTCAAGGGCGCCCCCTTCCATTCCTGCGCCGCAGCACACACATGGCGCGTTCCACTGTACAGGTTCTCCGATGAAACCCGATCTCGCGGTGCTGTATGAGCACCCGCAATGGTTTATCCCGCTCTGGGCCGCGCTCGATCGCCACGGCATCGCCTATGAAGCGATCCGCCTCTCCGACCACAGCTTCGATCCCGCCAGCCGCGACATTCCCGCCCCGGTCGTCCTCAGCCGCGTCGCCATGTCCAGCTTCCTGCGCGAGACCCAGCACGGCATCTTCTACGCACAGAGCCTTTACGACCATTGGGCCGCCAACGGCGCCACCGTCCTGAACGGCGCCGACGTCATCGCCATCGACAGCTCCAAGGCCCGCCAGCTCTCGCTCATATCGCGCCTCGGCTACGCCATTCCAGAAACCCGCATCGTCCACCGCAGGGAAGACCTCCTCGCCGCCGCCCGCACGATGCGCTGGCCGCTGATGGTCAAGGCCAATATCGGCGGCTCCGGCGCCGGGATTACCCGCTACGCCACGGAAGAGGAGCTGGCGCAGTCCGTGAAGGACGGCACCGTTCCCGACAGTGTCGATTCCGTCCTCCTCGTCCAGGATTACGTCCCCCCGCGCGGCGGCGTCATCACCCGCGTCGAGACGCTCGCCGGCAAGTTCCTCTACGCGATCGAGGTCGAGAGCGGCGGCGACAATTTCGACCTCTGCCCCGCCGACGCCTGTGCCGTCACCCGCGGCCCGATCCGCATGGCCGCCGTCCAGCCGCCCGCCGCCATCGTCGAAGCCGCCGAGCGCATCGCCCAGGCCACCGGCCTCGCCGTCGGCGGCGTCGAATATCTGATCGACGACCGCGACGGCGTCGCCCGCTTCTACGACATCAACGCCCTCTCCAATTTCGTCGCGAAACCGCTGGACGTGCTCGGCTGGGACCCCCACGACCGGCTGGTCGAGCATCTCAAAGCCGCCATCGAGGAGGCCCGCTAAAATGCGTTTCGGTTATTGGATGCCGGTCTTCGGCGGCTGGCTGCGCAACATCGAGGACGAGGGGATGGAGGCGAGCTGGGACTATGTCCGCCGCCTCACCCAGCGGAGCGAGCAGACCGGCTGGGACCTGAGTCTCATCGCCGAGCTGAACTTGAACGACATCAAGGGCGTCGAGGAACCCGCCCTCGACGCCTGGTCGACCGCCGCCGCCCTCGCCGCAATCACCGAGACGATCGAGCTGATGGTCGCCGTCCGCCCCAATTTCCACCAGCCGGCGCTCTTCGCCAAGCAGGCCGCGAACATCGACAACATCTCCGGCGGCCGCCTCGCCTTGAACGTCGTCAGCTCCTGGTGGGCCGACGAGGCCACCCAATACGGCCTCCAGTTCGACCAGCATGACGACCGCTACGCCCGCACCCGGGAATGGCTCGACGTCGTCGACGGCCTGTGGACCCAGAAGCGCTTCACCTACGAGGGCCAACGCTACAAGCTCGACAACGCCATCTGCGAGCCCAAGCCCGTCTCGAGCCCCCGTCCGACCATCTATGCCGGCGGCGAGAGCGAGGCCGCCAAGACGATGATCGCCGAGCAATGCGACGCCTACGTCATGCACGGCGACCCCGCCGGCGCGGTCGCCCCCAAGATCGCCGACATGAACGCCCGCCGCGAGAAAGCGGGCAAAGGGCCGATGCACTACGGCATGGCCGCCTACGTCATCGTCCGCGATAGCGAGGCCGAGGCGAAGAAGGAGCTCGCCCGCATCACCGCCCTCCCGCCCAAGCCGCCCAAGGGCTTCGACAATTTCGACCAGTGGCTCTCGGGGACCGAGCTGGAGCGCGAGCTGAAGCTCCAGGAATATTCCGTCTCGAACCGCGGCCTGCGCCCCAACTTCGTCGGCACCCCCGAGCAGGTCCGGGAGCGCATCGAGGAATATGAAGCCGCCGGCCTCGACCTCCTCCTCCTCCAGTGCAGCCCCCAGGCCGAGGAGATGGACCGCTTCGCCGCCCAGGTCATTCAGCCGATGAAGCAGACAGCCTGAGGAGAGACGCGATGGCCGAAGGCGAAGTCACCAACAACGAAGAGCTCAGCCAATACGAGCTCACCGTCGACGGTAAGACGGCGATCGCCGCCTACCGCCGCCACGCCGATCACGTCAATTTCTACCACACCGAAGTCCCCGCCGCGCTCGAAGGCCAGGGCATCGGCAAGCGCCTCGTCGCCGCTGCCCTCGCCGACGTCCGCCGCCACGGCCACAAAATCGTCGCCACCTGCCCCTTCGTCCGCCATTATATCGAAACGCACCCGGAAGAGCAGGACCTGCTCCTCGCCTGACCGGGTCGAGGCAGTGGCATACGGACGGACTGGATGAGTGAAGCGCAGTTGGTCGTCGTCGACGACCTGGTGAAGACGTTCGGCGCCAAGCTCGTCCTGGACGGCGTTTCCTTCGCCATCCCCTCCGGGCAGATTTGCGGTCTCCTCGGCCCGAACGGCGCCGGCAAGACGACGCTCTTCCGGCTGCTGATGGGCATCCTCAAGCCGACCTCGGGAGCCCTGTGGGTGGACGGCCTCGACGCGTTCGAAGACCGGGTCGCAACCAAGCGCCTGATCGGCTTCCTCCCCGACGAGCCGATCTTCTATTCCTACCTCTCGGCCCGCGAGCTGCTGGAGCTGAGCGCCGGCATGCACGGCCTCGACGTCGATTCGGCGATGGCCCGGGCTCAGGGCCTGGCGCGGCGCCTCCGTCTGGCGGACGATCTCGACGATTATGCCGAAGATTTCTCCCGGGGCATGAAGAAGAAGCTCGGCCTGATGCTCGCTATGCTGCACCGGCCGCGCCTGCTGGTGCTCGACGAGCCGACCAACGGCCTCGATGTCGAATCCACCCACCTCTTCTACGATCTCATTCAGGAGGAAGCGGCGGCGGCCACGACCATCCTGTTCTCGACGCACCTGATGGATCATGTCACCCGCCTCTGCTCCCATGCCGTTATCATCGACCGCGGTGCCGTCGTCGCCCAAGGTCCGCTCGAAGAGCTGAAGCGGAGCTATGACGAGGAGAGTCTCGAATCCCTCTTCCTGAAGCTGACCTCCGGATCGCCGCGGGCATGAGCGGCGCCGCCGCGATCGGTTTCTGGAACACGCTCTGGCTGTTGCTGCACTCGTCCCGGCGGCGGGCTTTCGCCCGCCAGCAGCGGCAGCGCGAGCTTCTCTCGAACCGCGGCGGCAAGACCGACTGGGGCCCACTTACCGCCTTTCTCAGCTTCCTGTTCATGCTGGTGATTCACGGCGTCGCCGCCTTCGTGGTCGTCGGCGCCGTGAAGGCGGGCCAGCGCGTCGCGGTCGAGCGGCAGGGCAGGATTGTCGTCAGCGCCTCCTTCTTCGAGGTCGACTCGAACTTCGACGGCGCACCCACCGGTTACGCGCCCGCAGACGATATCCGCCGCCGGAACCTTCGCGACGAGGCCGAGCACATCGCCAAGGACTATGGCGGCGACAAGGCCGGGATCGAGCACCGGCTGCGCACCGCGATAGCCAAATCCGGGCGCGCTGCCTTCGTCTCCGGCGACGATGCCGCGCCGGGGCTGGCGGCACTCCCGGCGTCGGGGAAGGGCGCGGGGGTCCTCGGCTCGCTGATCCTTCTGTGGTGGCTCGCGATGCTGATCTGCCAGGGCGAGGGGCTCGAGCTCGACCTGCAGCGCCGACGGCACCCGATGTGGGAATGGCTGCTCAGCCACCCGGTGACCCCCGGCGCGGTGTTCTTCGCCGAGATGCTGTCGCCGATCTCGGCCAACCCCGCATATTGGGGCGCGCCGCTTTTCGCCGGCATCCTCTACGGTCTCGTCCATGGCCCGCTCGGCGGCATCGCCGCGGCGATCCTCGTCGGAATTCCTTTGACGATCGCGGCGGCCTGCGTCGGCAAGGCGCTGGAGATCGGCGCCGTCCTGCGCCTCGCGCCGAGGAACCGCGGTGGCGTCATCGGCATGCTCGGATGGTTCGGCTACGCGTCGACCCTCGGTATGGCGGTCGGCCTCACCACTGTCGCAGGCCGCATCCTCGGGGCCCTCGCGGGCTGGATTGCCGCCTTGCCGGGCGGATCCTGGCCGCTGCTGCGCCTGTTCCTCGGCATGGCACCGGACGGCAACGCTTCGTTCGCCGCCGGCCTCCTCTTCTGCTGGGCCGCGAGCGGCGCCCTGGCCGCCGCCGCGGTGCTGTTCAGCGCGCGTTCGGTCCGCAACGGCCTTGCCGGCGCCTTCCCTTCCGACACGCGCCCCGGCCGTCCCCGCCGCGAAGCGCGCTTCGGCCGCAACGCGCTGCTGAGAAAAGAATTTCTGTGGTTCGCCCGCGACCGCAGCGCGATCGTCCAGGCCATCCTCATCCCGCTCAGCGTCGCCGGCTACGAGCTGTTCAACCTGCGCGCGCTGGTCGCACACGCCAGCGATTCGTGGAACTACCTGGTGGGAACCGCGATCTTCTTCGGCACCTTCTTCCTGTGGGTACTGGGCCCCAAATCGCTTGCGTCGGAGGGCTCGGCTTTATGGCTGGCGCTGACCTGGCCGCGGGGTCTGGAAAGCATCCTCAAGGCCAAGGCGCGCCTGTGGTCGCTGATCGCTTCCGGCCTCGTCGCGCCGATCCTCCTCGCCGCCTGCTGGTACTTTCCCGGCGACGCCTGGAAGGTGGCACTCGTGGCGGTCGGCTGGTTCCTCTTCAGTCGCAGCATGGCGGAGAAATCCGTGACATTGGTGACTGTGGTGTCCGAGTCCGGAGAGCCGACGACAATCTCCTCGGGCCGCCGCTGGGCGGCGCAGCTCGGCATGCTCACCTTCGCGATCGGCGTGTGCACCGAGCAGTGGAACCTCGCAATCGTCGGCATCATCTATTCCTGGATCACGGCGGCGGCGATGTGGGAGGATTTCCGCGCCCGCCTCCCTTTCCTCTACGATCCCTGGTCGGAACGGCTGCCCGATCCGCCGACCCTCGTCCACGCCATGGTGTCGATCACCATCCTCATTGAATGCGTCTCGCTTGTAACGGCCACGGTCTTCGCGTTCGTGGGCCCCCTCGGCCTGCCGGTCGCTCAAGGCTTCGGCTACGGGATCTGCGCAGTCGCCGTTTCCGTCGGTGTCACACATTTCCTCGTCGGACGGGGCGTTTCTCCCGCGGGGATCTGGAGCTGGCGCGACCAAGCCGACGGCGAGGAGGAAGATGGGACGTCCTGGACCCGGCGCTACCTCTTCTGCGGCCGCCGGGACACGGCCTGGCTGCTCGCTGGAGTCGTGGGCGGAGCCCTCCTCGGCCTGCTCGCCCAAGCCTACCTTGCCGGCCTGTCCCACCTCCCCTGGCTGGCCGGGCCGCTCCACGCCGCCGACCGGGCGGTGCCCCCCGGTGCCCGCACCGCCTACGCCATCATCGCGATCGCCTTCGCGCCCTTCGCCGAGGAGTTCCTGTTTCGCGGGCTGCTCTACCGGGCGCTCGACCGGCAGTGGGGCGGCTGGCAAGCGGTCGTCGCGGCGGCCGCTTTCTTCGCCATCTACCACCCGGTCGCCGCATGGCTCCCCGTCGGTCTGCTCGGCGCCGCGAACTGCCTCCTCTTCAAGCGTTCGAAGCGGCTCGCCCCCGCTGTCCTGCTCCACATGGTCTACAACGCAACCGTGACCCTCCTAACCTGATTCGCAGCGGTGCCGCGACGGCACCGACACGGTGGGACGCTGGCGGACAGGATCGTGGCCGGTGTGGTAGCCTTCGCCTTCAGCCTGGCGCGGCCGCATTTCTCGACGATGACAGGATTGTGCCATAGCAGCGTGACGCTGTCAAGCGTTTTTTCCAGATAGGCGATTTCCTATTTATCCCGGCGAACCGCGGAAAATAGGAAATGGCCGCAGAAAAAAGTGGGCGCGCAAATAAATTTCGGTCCGCGAGTTCGCCGCGAGTCGTCCGCTAAAGCGTGTACCCGCCGTCGCTGACGAAGCAGGCGCCGGTGACATAGGCGCAGGCGTCCGAGAGGAGGAAGGCGATCTGGCCGGCGATCTCGTCCGCCTTGGCGAATCGCCCCGCCGGCGCCGCCGCCGAGCCCATCGCCGCGAAGGCCCGCTCCTCGCTGCCGAGGGTCTCGACCAGCTGCGCGAACATCGGCACGTTTTGCCAGATCGGCGTCTCGACCCCGCCCGGCGCGATGGCATTGACGCGGATGTTGAGCGGCCCGCCTTCCTTCGCCGCGATCCGCGCCAGGTGGATGACCGCCGCCTTGGACGCGCCATAGGCCGCGATCCCGGGCTCCGCCTTCAGCCCGGCCGCCGACGCCGTCAGGACGATGCTGCCGCCGCGGTCCCGCATTGCCCGCATCGCCGCCTGCAGCGTCAGGAACGCGCCGTCGAGATTGACCGACATGATCCGGCGCCAATCCTCGAAGCTCGATTCGAGGATCGGGCCGCCGGCGCCGATGCCCGCGTTGACGACGGCGTGGGTGAGCCCGGTCAGGTCCGCCTCGCGCCACAGATCGGGATCGGCGACGTCGCCCACGATCGGCTGGCGCTCGCACGGCAGGGTGAAGCCGAAATCGCGCAGCCGCTCCTCCTCCGTGTCGACGAGGATGAGCTTGCGCGCGCCGCCGGCGGCGAGGCGGGCTGCGGTCGCCGCGCCGATGCCGGAGGCGGCGCCGGTGACCAGCGCCACCGCGTTCTGGAACTCTGTCATGCGCCATTCGTAGCAGCCGCACGCCCCCGCCGAAAGCAGGTGTGGCAGCCTATGCTGCGTTGCGATAAGTTCACTTGAGATTCGAGTTCAGAGGAAGCACCCCAAAGCCATGGAAACGCGCAGGATCATTGCATTTCTGCTGATCCTCCTCGTCGTCGGCGGCCTCGCCGCGGCCCGCTTGGTCGCCGTCCGGTCGCGCCGCCGCGAGCGCCGCCGCGCGGCCAAACCGATCGAAATCGTCGCCGACACCCACGAGGGCTGACCCGAAGCTAAGCCGCTAGAGCGGCGCCAGCGCTGCGTCCCTCAGCCCCCGCCACACCCGCAGCGCCTGCACCGTCTCCGGCACGTCGTGCACCCTGTGCAGCTGCGCGCCCTGGTCCATCCCCTTCACCGCCAACGCGATCGAGCCTGCCAGCCTCTCGTCCACGCCGGCCTCGCCCGACAGCGCCCCAATCATCCGCTTGCGGCTCGCTCCCACCATGATCGGGCAACCGAGGCCGTGGAGCAGCGCCAGCCCGTTCAGCAGCTGGAGATTGTGCTGCACCGTTTTACCGAAGCCGATGCCCGGATCGACAATGATCTTGTCGCGGGCGATCCCCGCCGCCTCGGCCGCCTCGATCCGCGCCTCGAGCCAGTCGTAGACTGCGAACAGCACCGGCCCGTCGTAGCGCGGCGCCGCCTGCATCGTCTCGGGCGTGCCGAGATGGTGCATGAGGACGATCGGGCAGCCCGCTGTCGCCACCACCTCCGCGGCGCGCGGATCGAAGGTCAGCGCCGAGACGTCGTTGACCATCGCCGCGCCGGCGGCGAGCGCCGCCTCCATGACGCTCGCCTTGTGGGTGTCGATCGACACCGCATTGCCCGTGGCGGCCAGCGAGCGGACGATCGGCACCACCCGCTCGATCTCGTCGCCTTCCCAGACCGGCTTCGCCCCCGGCCGCGTCGACTCTCCCCCGACATCGACGATGGCGGCTCCCGAAGACGCCATGACATGCCCCGCCTCGGCCGCCTCGCCCGCGCCAGCGAAGCGCCCGCCGTCGGAAAAACTGTCCGGCGTCGCATTGACGATGCCGACGACCTGCGGCTGGTCGAGCCGCACGGTGCGCGAACCCAGCGTCAGCGCCGCCCGCGGGGCGACGAGATTGCGCCAGGTCGAGGCGAGCCCGAGCCGCTCCGCCGCCGCCTCGGCGTCCGAAATCGGGACGAGCTCCAACCGCGCGACGCGATCGTCGGCCATTGTGACGATCTCGATCGCCGAAAACCACAGCAGCCCGCCGGCCAGCCGCGCGACCTTGCCGTCGAGCCCGAACGGCGCGTCGACGAAGCCCGTGGGGCGCAGATAGTGACGCTCTGGCACGACGCGCTCTCCGGCTTTCGTGGAGCTGCTGCTTCGGCGACGGGCGGCGCCAAATCAAGCCTCGGCGGCTAATCTCGACACAGGCGCGAGAGGGAAGCGGGTGGCGATCGCCGCTTCTCGAAGGTCAGCAGGGTAACTGAGAATCTCCGAAGGCCCGAACCGCCATGTGGGGCATGGCATATGGCCGGGCCCTTCACGGCCTAAAGGGGCTCCCACACGTCTCCCGTGGTCAAAGGCGCGCAGGCGTTAGGCGTGAAGGGACGATCGCCGCCGGGCAATCTGCCCCGAAACGATGTTGGTGTCGAGTAGCTAAACGCAACTCTCGTCCATTTTGGGCACGTCAGTCGAGCAGCAGCAAATAGCGCTGGCGCAGCGCGTCCACCGGCGTCAGCACGCCCGCCTCCTCATAATGCCAGAAGGTCCAGCCGTTGCACGCCGGCGCGCCCTGCACCGCGGCGCCGACCCTGTGGATCGAGCCCTGCTCAGCCCCCGCCTGGATCGAGCCGTCGGCGCACACCCGCGCCTCCCACCGCCGCTTCGAATCGGTCAGCAACGTCCCCGCGGGCAGCATCGCGATCTCGACCAGCGTGCCGAACGGTACCTTGGGCTGCCCCCGCTTGGTCGGCACCGTCCGCATCGCGCTCTCGTCGAGCGGCAGCGTCGAATCGATCCGTTCCCGTGCGACTTTCACGTAACGTTGCTCGCGCTCGATCCCGATCCATTCGCGCCCGAGCCGCCGCGCCACCGCGCCCGTCGTGCCCGTACCGAAAAAGGGATCGAGCACGACGTCGCCCGGGTTCGTGCAGGAAAGCAGGATCCGGTAGAGCAAGGCCTCCGGTTTCTGGGTCGGATGCGCCTTGCCGCCGCCCTCCCCCTTCACCCGCTCGCCGCCCGAGCAGATCGGAAACAGCCAGTCCGAGCGCATCTGCAATTCGTCGTTCAGCGCCTTCATCGCCCGATAGTTGAACGTGTAGCGGCTGTCCTCCGAACGGCTCGCCCAGATAAGCGTCTCGTGGGCGTTCGTGAACCGCGTGCCGCGGAAGTTCGGCATCGGGTTGGCCTTGCGCCAGACGATGTCGTTCAGCACCCAGAAGCCCTCGTCCTGCAGCGCCGCGCCCACCCGGAAGATGTTGTGGTACGATCCGATCACCCACAAAGTGCCGTTGGGTTTCAGGATACGCCGCGCTTCCTTGAGCCAGGCGCGGGTGAAGCTGTCATAGGCGGCGAAGGTCTCGAACTTGTCCCAATCGTCGTCGACCGCGTCGACCAGGCCGCCTTCGGGCCGGAACAGATTGCCGCCGAGCTGCAGATTGTAGGGCGGATCGGCGAAGACCATGTCGACCGACGCGGCGGGCAGCTTCGCCATTGCCGCCACGCAATCCTCCTCGAGGATGCGGCCGAGCGGCAGGTCCGCCGGCGGCGGCGCCTTCGCCACCTGTCGCTTGCGCGGGCCTACCGGCGCCAAAAGGGTCATTCGCTACCGCCCCCGGTTGTTGGACGCGCAACCTCGCCGCGCCGGACTCGCCGGTCAAGATCAGCGCCTTAGCGCCCATCCTTCGCAAAAGGATTAACGTGCCGGGAACGGAACGAGTCTGGCGCAACCCTTAGCGGCTCGCCCGCCGGAGCAGCCGCAACATCCTGTGGTGTGGCCGAAAAGACTCGTGCCGTGCGCGAAAGCGTCGAGCGCCCGGAGCCGATGCCGGAGCATCCCGCCCGAGCCCGCGAACGGATCGTTAACCACGCCGCTTTATCTCCCTCTGGCAGGGGAGGATATTCAGCTGGCCAGCAGACCGTTCAACGCGTTCGCCGTGGCGATGCCGCCGCTGCCGCGCATCGCCCGAATCGCGCGGGAGGACAGGAAGGCGGCGGCCCTGCTCGTCGGCTGCGTCCTCGCTTACGGCTGCATCCTCTTCCCGATCAGCGGCGCCTCGCTCGCCGACATCGGGATGGTCTCGCGGATCTTCGCCCAAGCCTCGTTCCAGACCGCCGCCGTCGTCCTCCTCGCTTATGGCTGCCTGTGCCTCGCCCGCCCCGCCTGGCGCGAGGGCTGCGAGACCCGGCTGTTCTGGCTGTTCGTCGCCGCCGCGATCACGGCGCTCACCTTCCCCTCCTTCGGCCTGTTCAAGCAGCTGATCCTGCCCACCCGCGGCTTCGTCTGGGACGCAACCCTCGCCCGCATCGGCCGGGACCTCACCGGCGGCACCTCGCCCTGGGTGTTCGCCCACGCCGTCTTCGGCTCCCACGCCGGTCTCCACTTCCTCAACTTCCTCTACACATTCTGGCTGGTGCTGGTCTTCGCGTTCCCGATGGTGGTCGCGACCTTCGTCACCGATACGCGGCTGCGGCTGCGGCTGCTCGCCTCCTGGTTCGCCGCCTGGGTGCTGATCGGCACCGTCGGCGCCTGGTGCTTCGCCTCCGCCGGCCCCTGCTATTACAACGCCCTGATCGGCCCCGACCCGAGCCTCGCCGAGCTGCAGCGCCACCTCGCCGCCCTCGCCCGCTCGGCCGCCGCGGAAGGCCATCCGGTCGAGACGATCGAGTTCCAGCCCTTCCTGCTCAAGACCTTTTACGGCCACGTCTTCGCGCCCGGCGGCGGCATCTCGGCCATGCCCTCGATGCACGTAGCGCTCGCCACCTTGTGCGCGATCGCCGGCTTCGCCCACGGTCGCGCCCTCGGCCTCGCCCTCAGCGTCTATGCGTTGCTGATCTGGATCGGCTCGATCTACTTCGGCTGGCACTATCTCGTCGACGGGCCGGTCGCCGCAATCATGATGGCCGCGATCTGGAAGACGTCCAGCCTGATCCGCCTAAAGCCAGCCTGCTCCGCCTAGATGTCGACCAGTAGCTGCGGCATCGCCGCCGGCGCCTGGCCTTCGAGGATCGCCCGCACCGGCGCGAAGCTGCGGCGGTGGAGCGGCGTCAGCCCGTGCTTCGCCAGCCCCTCATGATGCTCGGGCGTCCCGTAGCCCTTGTTGCGCTCCCAGCCATAGCCCGGCCACTCGCGGGCATGCTCCGCCATGATCCGGTCGCGCGTCACCTTGGCGACGATCGAGGCGGCGGCGATCGACCGGCACTTCGCATCCCCGGCGACGATCGCCAGCGACGGCCGCTCCCATTTCGGGCAGCGATTGCCGTCGACCAGCACCATCGCCGGATCGAAGCCCAAAGCGTCCACCGCCCGAGCCATCGCCAGCATCCGCGCCCAATAGATGTTGAGCCGGTCGATCTCTTCGACCGACGCGATCCCCACCCCGACCTTCGCGACCTTGTAGAGCCGCGCGCAGATCGCCTCGCGCTCCTTCGCCGGCACGACTTTCGAATCGTCGATCCCGCGCGGAAAATGGACCCGGTCCAGCACCACCGCCGCCGCCACCACCGGCCCGGCAAGCGGCGCGCAGCCCGCCTCGTCGACGCCCGCGAGCGGTTCGGGATGGATCTTCTCGAGCTTGAAGCAAGGCCGCGCCATGGCCCCACGATTAGAAGGGCTTAGCCGCCACCGCCAGAGCCTCGCGGCGAAAAGCTGTGGACAGGTGCCTCAGCCGATCCGCCACGGCGGGAAGCGCCGATACTCGCCCGCGCTGAACAGCATGACGCGGTGGCCATCCGGGTCCCGGAGGAACGCCTCGCGCCATCCCCAGCTTTTGTCCTCCGGCAGCGCCTCGAATGCCACCCCGTCCGCCACCAGCCTCTTCACCCACGCGTCGAGGTCCGGACTCTCCAGACCGATCGTCGCGCTGCCGGTCGCGCCCTCCTCGACGATGATCGACAGCGTCGCGCCGCCGGGGCATTCGAAGCGGGCATAATGGCCATCGGACGCCACGATCTGCCTGAGCCCAAGCAGCCGGTAGAACGCCACCGACGCCGCATAATCGCGAACCGGCAGCGTCACCTGGTCGAGGTTCATCTCGTCCCCACCCGCCGCTGCATGCCCCATCGGCCCATGCCCGGCGCCGAAGCCCGGCGCCGCCAGCATCGCCCGCCGCACGAACCCCCGCGCCCGTTCCACCGCCTCCTCGACCGGTCGCCCCCGCGCGAGGTGCACCGCCACCGCGCTCGCCAGCGTGCACCCCGTGCCATGGCTATGCCGCGTCTCGATCCGTTCGCTCTCCCACCGCCGCACACGGCCATGTGGCGAGACGAGGAGGTCGGTCACCGCCGATCCGGCAAGATGCCCACCCTTCGCCAGCACCACTGCCTTAGTCTCCAGCGCCAGCCCGCGCGCCGCCGCCTCGACGGCTTCGACGGTCTCGAGTGTCCTCCCGGTCAGCGCCTCGAGCTCCGGCACGTTGGGCGTCACCACCGCCGCCCGCCGCATCAGCCTGCCGAACGCCGCAACCGTTGCCTCGTCGGCCAGCGCCGCGCCGCTCGTGGCGACCATCACCGGATCGAACACGATCGGCACGTTCGCCGGCAGCCGCTCCGCCAGCGCATGGGCGATTTCGGCCGATCCGATCATGCCGATCTTGATCGCGTCCGCGCCGATGTCGGCGAGCACCGAATCCACCTGCTGGAGGACGAACCCAGCGGGCACCGCCATCACCCCCTGAACGCCGAGACTGTTCTGCGCCGTCAGCGCCGTGATCGCCGTCGCCGCAAACCCGCCGAGCATCGTCACCGTCTTGATGTCGGCCTGTATTCCCGCCCCGCCCCCGCTGTCGGAGCCGGCGATGATCAGGATGCGGGGCGGCGCACCGAATCCCTCCATCAGCCGGGCCCCCTGCGCTCCGTCGATGCCGGATATTTCTGGAGCTTCCCCGCCGGGCGGATCGGCCGCCGCTCGAAATTGCCGCCGCAATTGGGGCAGACGCCCGCAAGCGGCCCCTCGACGCAATCGGCGCAGAAGGTGCACTCGAACGTGCAGATGCGGGCCTCGGCGCTCTCCGGCGGCAGGTCTCGCCCGCAGCGCTCGCAGTCCGGCCGCAGCTGCAGCGTCACGCCGCCTTCACCGCCGCACAGATCGTGTCGACGACGTCCTCGACCACCGCCTCGTCCTCGCCCTCCGCCATCACCCGGATGAGCGGCTCGGTTCCCGACTTGCGGATGACGAGGCGCCCGTTGCCGGCCAGCCTCACCTCGCCCGCCGCGATCGCGCTCTTCACTTTCTCGGCCTCGAGCGGCGCGCCGCCCTTGAACCGCACGTTCTTCAACAGCTGCGGCAGCGGATCGAACTGGTGGAGCACCTCGCTGGCCGGCCGCCCGTCTTCGACCAGGCAGGCGAGGATCTGCAGCGCCGCGATCAGCCCGTCGCCCGTCGTCGAATAATCGGAGAGGATGATGTGTCCCGATTGCTCGCCCCCGACATTGTAGCCGCCGCCCCGCATCGCTTCCAGCACATGGCGGTCGCCGACCTTGGTGCGGATGAGGTCGAGGCCGTTCGACTGCAGGAACCGCTCGAGCCCCAGATTGGACATCACCGTCGCGACGATCCCGTCGCCCTCGAGCATGCCGCGCCGCGCCCAGGAGATTGCGATCAGCGCCATCAGTTGGTCGCCGTCGACGATCTGCCCCTTCTCGTCGACGATGATCACCCGGTCCGCATCGCCGTCGAGCGCGATGCCGATATGCGCCTGCTCCTCGACGACCCGCGCCTGCAGCAAGGCCGGCGCCGTCGAGCCGCAGCCGTCGTTGATGTTGGTGCCGTTGGGATTGACCCCGATCGCCACCACTTCGGCACCGAGCTCCCACAAGGCCGACGGCGCCACATGGTAGGCTGCCCCGTTCGCGCAATCGATCACGACCTTCAGTCCGTCGAGCCGCAGCTCCTCCGGAAACGTGGCCTTGGCGAAGTGGGTGTAGCGCCCACGGGCGTCCTCGATCTTGCGCGACCGCCCGATCAGCGACGCGTCGACCAGCACCGGCTCGCCCTCGATCAGCCGCTCGATCTCCGCCTCGGCCTCGTCGGAAAGCTTGTAGCCGTCCGGCCCGAACAGCTTGATGCCGTTGTCGACATAGGGATTGTGGCTGGCCGAGATCATAACGCCCAAATCGGCGCGCATCGAGCGCGTCAGCATCGCCACCGCCGGCGTCGGCACCGGCCCGACCATCACCACGTCCATGCCGACGCTGGTGAAGCCGGAGATGAGGGCCGTCTCCATCATGTAGCCCGAAAGCCTCGTGTCCTTGCCGATCACCACCCGGTGCCGGTGGTCGCCGCGCAGGAAATAGGCCCCCGCCGCCTGCCCGACCCGCTGCGCCATCTGCGCCGTCATCGGATGCTGGTTGGTGCGGCCCCGGATCCCGTCCGTGCCGAAGAATTTGCGACCCATGTGCGTCCTTACCTGTCTCGAAGGCCTGATAGCCCCTCTGCCTCCCCATCGCCAGATGGGGAGGGGGACCAGGTGAAACCTGGTGGAGGGGTATTCACGCACCCCCGAGCAGGCGGGTTCGAACCTCTCGGCTCGGACTACCCCTCCACCACCTTCGGTGGTCCCCCTCCCCATCCTGGCGGATGGGGAGGCAGAAGGGCGCTTCCGCCCTTTCACCCTCCCCGCTACACCTCCCACCATGAGCCAAGCCGCCCGCATCCTCGCCGCCCTCGCCATCGGGCTCCTGCTCGGCATCGTCACGGCCCATGCCGCCTGGTCGAACCAGGCGGCGGACCTTGCCGAGCCGGTCGGCCACCTCTGGCTCTCCGGGCTGCAGATGACGATCGTGCCTCTGGTCGTGGCGCTCCTCGTCACCAGCATCGCCGAAGGCGCCGAAGCCGCGCGCGGCAGCCGCGTCGCCGGCCGCTCGTTCGGCTGGATGGTCGCGATCCTCTGGCTCTCGGCGATCCTCGGCGCACTGATGGTGCCGCTGCTCCTGGGCGTCTTCCCGATGCCCGCCCACGCCGCCGACGCGCTCCGCACCGCCCTCACCGGCGTCAAGCCCGTCCAGTCCGTGCCCGGCTTCGGCGATTTCCTGCGCTCGATCGTCCCCTCCAACGCCCTCGCCGCCGCCGCCTCCGACCAGATCCTGCCCCTCGTCGTCTTCACCACAATCTTCGCCTTCGCCCTCACCCGCATCCCGGCGGAGCACCGCGCCCTCATCGTCAGCTTCTTCCGCGCGATCGCGGAAGCGATGATCGTGGTGGTGAACTGGCTGCTCTGGCTCGGGCCCATCGGAGTCTTCGCATTGGCCTATGTGGTCGGCGTCGGCGCCGGCGGCGGCGCCTTTGCAGCCCTCCTCCATTACATCGCCATCGTCTCCTCGGTCGGCATCGTCGTCTGGGCCCTCGCCTACCTCTTGGCAGTCGTGGGCGCCCGCCTCCCCCTCGGCCGCTTCGCCCGCGAAGTCGCCCCGGCCCAGGCGGTCGCCTTCAGCACCCAATCCTCCCTCGCCACCCTCCCCGCCATGCTCCGCTCCTCGGAAAAGCTCGGCGTTCCCGTCGCCTCCTCGGGCGTCACCCTCCCCCTCGCCGTCGCCCTGTTTCGCGCCACCGGACCCGGCATGAACATGGCCGTCGTCCTCTACATCGCCCATTGGTACGGCATGGCGCTCCACCCCGCGCAGATCGCCGTGGGGGTCGTGGTCGCCGCGATCACCACCTTCAGCGCGATCAGCCTGCCCGGCCAGGTCAGCTTCGTCACCAATACGGCCCCCATCGCGCTGGCCATGGGCGTCCCGCTCGAGCCGCTCGCCTTGCTCATCGCCGTCGAGACGATCCCCGATCTCTTCCGCACCGTCGGCAACGTGACGATGGATGTCGCCGTCGCTGCAACCGTCGGGCGCCGCGGCGGGTTGAGCGCGGATGATTCCAACACCGACCAGGACAGGCTCCTCCAGCAGGAAACCTGATTCCGCCGCCCGCCATGGCTGATCGCCGCGGCCCCACTGTCGCGCCGCCCCAGCCGGGGTCGCTCAACCGCGCCCTCCAGCGAAACATCGAGGCGCTGGAGCGCCGCCGCCGCGACGAGGCCGCCGCCGCCCCGCTCGAGCAGCGCATCGCCGCCCGCATCACCGATTTCACCGGCTCGATGCTGTTCGTCTACCTCCACCTGGCTTTGTACGGCTTTTGGATCGTCGCGAATCTGGGCTGGGTCGGCATGAAGCCCTGGGACCCGAGCTTCGTCGTCCTCGCCATGATCGCGTCGGTGGAGGCGATCTTCCTCTCGACCTTCGTGCTCATCACCCAGAACCGCATGGCCGCCGCCGCCGACAAGCGCGCCGAGCTCGACCTCCAGATCGGCCTCCTCACCGAGCACGAAGTCACCCGCGTCGTGGCCTTGGTCTCCGCCATCGCCGATCATCTCGGCCTCGCCCCTCCCGACGAGGTCGAGGAGCTGAAGCGCGACGTCGCCCCCGAGGCGGTCCTCGACGCCATCGACTCCACCGAACGCAGCCCCCGCGCGGAGGTCGGCGGCGGCTAAACGCGTTCGCGCTCGCCCCCACTCCGTTTGAGAATCAACGGGACGGAGCGACGCTTCAAAGCCTCAGCTGTTCTGATAAATCCAAGCCAGCGGCGACACCGTCGTCGCGTGAAACGCCGTGACGAGAAGCCAGAAGACCAGCCCGCCCGCCAGCGCGATCCAGCCCGGCGCCGTATCCTTCCACTTGGCCCGCCCGCGGATCAGCGCAGCGAACGGCACCAGCGACGTGCGCGCCTCCCATTGCGACCAGCTCTTGCCCTGCACGGCGCGCTTCTTGGAATCCTGGCCGATCGAGCCGCCGATCGCGAGGATCAGGATCCCGGCCGCGACGATGAGGTTACGCGGCGACCACCACAGGGACAGATGCACCAGAGCCCACAAAGCGAAGGCCATGTTCATCGGGTGCCGCGTGATCGCGAACACGCCCGTCGCCGGCCGCGCCGCCTGCTTCTGCGCACTGGGATGGGGAAAAGCGGGGTTGCGCACCAGCGATCCCGCCAGAAGGATGGAGGCGACGAGCATCAAAGCGCTCGCCACCACCCACCACCAGCCGGGTGCGATCCACACCGGCATCGAATTGTCCGCCATCCGCCACGACACGAACACCCAGAACAGGGTCGCCGCCGCGACGATCGAATAGACGCCGGTAAACCCCGCCTCGCCGAAATGGCCGATCAAAGTCCGCCGATAGGCATGCGACAGCGCGAAATGGCTGCCGACGAAGGCCAGCATCGCCAGCGCGAGGCTGGCCAGCGCCATCAATGGTCGTACGCCTTGGGCAGCGCCCCTTCCGGCAGAGTGCGGTAGCGGTCGCGAAGCCGGGTCTGGTGGTTGGAGAGCGGCTGCTGCACCCCGTCGATCAGGACGATGAGCGGCGCGCTGCCATTTTCCAGCGGATCCTTGTCCCACACCACGACGTCCGCGCGGCGACCGGGCCGCAGCGAGCCGATCTCGCCGCCCATGCCGATCGCTTCGGCCGGGGCTGAGGTGATCGCCTCCAGCGCCTGGCCCCAGGTCAGCCCGGTGCCGCCCGGCAGCCGCCCGACCGCGACGAGGTTGCCGGCATATTGCGGCTCCTGCCGCGCCTGGCGGGTGTCGTTGTCGCCGATCATGCCGATCGCGACGCGCACGCCCGCCGCCCGCATCCGGCCGATATTCGACTGGGTCGCGGCAAGCTCCTCAAAGCTCGCCGGCAGATCGTCGAGCGCCGAGGCGATGACCGGAACGCCCGCCGCCGCAATCTCCTTCGCCACCGTCCAGCCCTCGCCGACCCCGACCAGGACGAGGCGCAGGTTGGGGAATTCCTTCCTCAGCGCCAGCGTCTGGAGAATGTCGCTCGCCCGCTCGACATGGACGAGGAGGAGCTGGCGCCCCTGCAGCACAGGCACCAAAGCCGCCGCGTCGAAGCGGGTGAGGAGCACGTCGGTCGGCCGCGTCCTCCCCGCGCTGGCCAGCGTGTTGTCGGGCTGGTCCTCCAGCGGCAGATTGCGCTGGTCGTTCGCCGTCGCGGGACGGGCCGCCCCGCCCGAACCACCGACGCCGGTGCGGCGGCCGAGATCGGCCGCCTCGCGCAATGCGTTGCGGAACAGGAGGTGCGCCGCGGCGCGGCTGCCGCCGGCATTCTGCGTCCCCTCCTCCCCAAATTCGATGAACTGGAAGGCGCGCGCCCGGGTGATCGGGTTCATGTCGGCGCCGAGGTCGATGACCGCGCCCTGGCCAGCGAAGATGCTCTTCGCCGTCGACGGCGCGACGATGGCGCGAGTCACGCCGCCGGTGCGGTTGACCGCGATCGGCAGGGCCCTCGGATTGATCGCCGGCGCCACGTCGATGGCCGCGCTGAACGGCGAGTTGCGCGCCTCGACATCGTTGGTCGCATCGACCGCGTCGACCTCGGCGAGCCCAAGCCGTGAGAAGCCGGCGACGATCCCCGGCGTCACCCACCTGCCGGTCGCGTCGACCACCTGCGCCCCCGCCGGCACCGCCACGCCGCGCCCCGCCGCCACGATCCGCCCGTCGCGGATGACCACGGTCCCGCCCGGTATCGGCTCCGACCCATCGCCGAGCGCCACGGTGCCGCCGGTGATCGCGACGGTTTGCGCAGAGGCGCTGCTGCCCGCGAACGAGAGGAGGAGGGCGCTCGCGCCGGTGAGGAATGCCGCCTTCACTTCACATCCCCTTCACCCGGCTGCCCGAGCTCGAAATCGGTGACCGGTCGCCGCTTGGGATCGTTGGCGTCGTACATCAGCGCGCCGTCGATCCAGATCCGCTCCGGCCGCGTGTAGACGCTCAGCGGGTTGCCGTTCCACAGCACCACGTCGGCCATCTTGCCCGGCCTGAGACTCCCGACCCTGTCGGCGATGCCGAGGGCGCGGGCCGGATTGTAGCTGAGCCAGGTCCAGACCACCTCGTCGGGGATGTCGATGCCGATCCGCCGCCCCGCCGCCTGCGCCTTGCCGGCTTCCTGGTAGAGCCGCTGGATGCCGTTCGGGTCGTCCGAATGGACGATCGCGCAGGCGCCGGCATTGTGGACGAGGGCGATATTCTCGTTGATGCCGTCATAGGCCTCCATCTTGAAGCCCCACCAATCGGCCCACATCGCCGCGCAGACGCCGTTCTGCTTCAGCAAATCGGCGATCTTGTAGGCTTCGACGGCGTGGTGGAAGGCGGCGATGCGGTAGCCGAACTCTTTCGACATATCGATCATGTTCGCCATTTCGTCGGCGCGGTAGCAATGGTTCTGGATCAGGATCTCGCCCGCCAGCACGCCGCGCAGCGTGTCCATGCCGATGTCGCGGGCCGGCATCTCGCCGCCGTCGCGCTCATATTTGTCCCAGCGCCGCTTGTACTCGGCGGCCCGCGCCCAGGTCTGCCGGTCGACGGCGATGTTGCCCATCCGCGTCGCGGGCGACTGGTTGCGGCTGCCGTAGACCCGCTTGGGATTCTCGCCGCACGCCATCTTTAGGCCGTACGGCGCGCCCGGGAATTTCATCGCCTGCACCGTCCGCGCCGGCACGTTCTTCAGAACGACCGAGCGGCCGCCGAACAGATTGGCCGAGCCGGGGAGGATTTCGAGGCTGGTGACGCCCCCGTTCATCAGCGCCCGCGTGAAACCGGGGTCCTGCGGCCAGACGCTGTGCTCGGCCCAGACTTCGGGCTTGACCGGCCCCGTCGCCTCGTTGCCGTCCTGATGCGCTTCGACCGCGGGCGAGGGATAGTCGCCAAGGTGCGAGTGGATGTCGATGACCCCCGGCGTCACCCACTTGCCCCGCGCGTCGATCCGCGACGCGCCCTCGGGGATCGGCGTATCCGCCCCGCCCACCGCACGCACCACGCCGTCGGCGAGGATCACCACCCCATTGTCGATCCGCCGCCCCTCGCCGTCGAACACCGTCCCCCCGACGATCGCCGTCAGCACGCCCGGATAGGCGCGATAGGTCGAGGGATAGGGGTCGTGCGAATAGGACTTGGGCGGCGCCGCAGGCGCGGCCGCGGCAGTGTGCTGCGGCGGCGCGCTTGCCGCGCAGCCTACGAGCGACACAGTCAAAGCGAGCAGCGTCAGCTGCATGCTATTTTACTCCGTGCATGAGATATTTGAGCGGGAACGCGATGACGAGAAGCACGACTCCGGCGATGATTGCGAACCAGCCGATCGAGGTGAACTGGCCGAGGTACGTGGCAAGACTGACCTTGAGGTTGGTGACCTGCCCCCCCACCGTTGCGACACTCGCCCCTTGAGCGACCACGCCCGCCACATATTGCGCGACGGAGATGGACAGGAACCAGACGCCCATCATCATGCCGACGATCCGCGCAATGGAAAGCTTGGTGATCATGCTGAGACCGACCGGCGAGATGCACAGCTCCGCGACCGAATGGATGAAATAGAGCCCGGCCAGCCACGCCAGCCCGACCTGGTAATCGGCACCCGCGAAGCTCGCGCCCCAGACCAGGAACAGGAAGCCTGCGCCGACGCCGATCAGCGCCAAACCGAACTTGACGGGAATGGGCGGCTCCAGGCCGCGCTTGGCGAGCATGTTCCAGATCAGGCTGAAGATCGGCGCGAGAATGACGATGAACAGCGCGTTGAAGATCTGCGTCTGCCCGGCGGGCATGACGTAGACTGGCTCGCTGCCGAAACCGCCGAGCCGCGCGAAATGCATCCCCACCATCGCCAGCACCGCGACCACGGCCGCCGCGATCGCCATGGTGCGGCGGGTCTTGGCTTCCTCACCCCAGGCGAAGAACCACCAAGCCAGCCAGGCCACCGCGCCGAACACCAATGCGAAGAAGATGTAATAGGTGGCGGGTGTCGAGCGGAAGAGCGCGAACAGAGGCGCCGTCCAGCCGATCTCGAGCACCGTGTTGCGCTCGGCGAACAGGGTCAGCGACGATCCCGCCTGCTCGAACAGGGTCCAGAAAACCACGTTGAAGACGATCAGAACCATTGCCGCCAGCATCATCTGGAATTCCTTGCGGCTGCCCTTCAGCCAGGACCAGATGAGGATGCCGGGGACGGCGATCAAAAACGTGCCGAACAGGAATTTGCCCATGATCGGCAGCGACATGATGTAGCCGAGCATGCCGGAACCCTTCGGCGGCGCGACATAGTTCATCAGGTTCCAGAACAGGAAGATGACGAGCGGCACTGCCAGGAGAGCGGCGCCGTAGAACATCCAGTCGCGATCCGACCGCGCATTCTGGGGCCGCTCGCCATAGCCGGCCAGTCGATTGCCGTCGAACTGGAACAGCAGCCATGAGCAGGCCATGCCGATCGCGGCGAGGCCGAAGCCTGCCCACCAGCCGACCCCCACCGCCAGCAGCGGACAGAAGAATTGCGAGATGAGGGAGCCGAGATTGATGCCCATGTAGAAGATGGTGAAACCGGCATCGCGCCGGCGGTCGCCCTCGGCGTAGAGCGAGCCGACGATCGTCGAGATGTTGGGCTTGAAGAACCCGTTGCCGATCGTCACCAGCGACAGGCCGAGGAGCAGGATCAGCACGAAGACCGGGGAGCGCTGGCCATCTGACTTGAACGCGTCCGGCGCCAGGTGCCGCGACTCCGTCCCGTTCGCGGCCATCAACGAGACCGACTTGTCCTCGTTGCCCTTGATCAGCAATCGGGCACCGTTCGAAACGATATAGCGGTGCTGGGCCGCACCCTTACCCTCGACGCTGACCTCGTAGCGCTGCCCGTCGATCGTGGCGAACGGCTTCGCCGCCTCGCCGCCGAAGCATAAGGTGAGATACCCCAGCGACATCATGATGGCGCCGAACTTCACCGATCGTTTCGAACCGAGATACTGATCGGCAATGAGGCCGCCGATCAACGGCGTGAGGTATACGAGCGCCGTGAATCCGCCATAGATCCCGGTGGATGTGGTGTCGCTGAACAGGAAGTGGTTGACGAGGTAGAGCGTCAGAATCGCCCGCATGCCGTAATAGCCGAACCGCTCCCACATCTCGGTCGTGAAGAGGCGCTTGAGCTGGCGGGGGTGCTCGAACCAGGTGTCGCCGTCGGAGCGGGAGACGTCCGGATGCTCGCCCTCGGTCGTGGTCTCGGGGCCGACGTTCACCATGGCTACTCTCCCTCGGGCGGGCCCGCATTTGCGACAGGCGGGTCTCCAAATCAGGCCGGCACCGTAGCGGCGAAATTCCGCCTGTGAAGCCGGATTGTTGCGCCCTCGCCAAAGCCTGCTAGCGCGAGCGGCGCCATGTTCAACGACCTCTCCTCGCCGCTCGCATTGCTGCGCACCCGCCGCTCCGGCCGCCCCCGCGACCTCGTCGAGCCCGGCCCCGACGCGGCGCAGCTGCGCGACATCCTGGCGATCGCCGCCCGCACCCCCGACCACGGCAAGCTCCACCCCTGGCGCTTCGTCCACATCCCCCGATCGACCCGCGCCGCTTTCGGCGAGATGCTCGAGCGCGCCTACCGCGCCGGCCGTGCGGGCGAGCCCGGCCGCCTCGAAATCGAAGCCGCGCACCGCTTCGCCCATCAGGCGCCGGAGCTGGTCGTCCTCCTCTCCTCGCCCAAGGAAAGCGCCAAGATCCCGCTCTGGGAGCAGGAGCTCTCGGCCGGCGCCGCGGCGATGAACCTTCTCCTCGCCGCCCATGCCATGGGCTTCGCCGGCGGCTGGGTAACCGGCTGGGCCGCTTACTCCCCGCAGGTGCTCGAAGCGCTCGGCGGCCGCGAAGGCGAGCGCGTCGCCGGCTTCCTCTTCCTCGGCACGCCTGGCATGGCGCTGGAAGAGCGGGCCCGCCCCGACCTGGACGAACTCCTCACGGAGTGGCGAGGCTGACCCCTGCCTCCCCATTCGGGACGATGGGGAGGGGGACCACCGGAGGTGGTGGAGGGGTGACCTGCTCAGGGTTCAGAGGATCTGAAGGGCAATGGCGGAAGCTTGCGTCAGCTACCCCTCCACCACCCTCCGGGTGGTCCCCCTCCCCGTCGCCTCCGGCGCCAGGGAGGCACTTACCACCCTTGACTGCCACACCGTATTAGTACACTGAAGCTGTCATATGGCTGCCGAAGAACGCCCCGTCTACCTCCGCCTCCGCGACACGATCGCGGCGATGATCCTCGAGGGTCGCGTCGGCGACGGCGATCCGCTGCCGTCGGTCCGCAGCCTCGCCGCCGAGCATGGCGCCAACCCGCTCACCGTCGCCAAGGCCTATCAGACCTTTCAGGACGAGGGTCTCGTCGTGGTCCGCCGCGGCGTCGGCATGTTCGTCGCCGGCGGCGCCGCCCAGCGCCTGCTCAGCGCCGAGCGCGAGCAGTTCCTCAACGAGCGCTGGCCCGCCACCGTCGCCCAGATCCGCCGCCTCGGCCTCGGTTTGGAAGAGCTGCTCGACCGCGCCCTGGCCTGAACTTGGCGCCTGACCCCGCGCCTCAGCCGGCCGCACCAAAGCCCGCCGCGCCGCATTGAGCCGGCATGGCCGCCGACGCCGATCTCCCGACCCTCCACGCCGAGCTCCTCGCCGTCCAGGCCGTCGTCATCGCCTTCGCCCGCCGCCTCGCCCGCCAAGACGCCGCGCTTGGCCGCGCCGTCTGCGCCGCCTTCGAGGATGCCGAGAGCCTGATGACCGGAGTCGCCGTCCGCCTCGGCGCCGACGCCCCGCCCGCCTCCACCCTCGGCGCGCTTCGCGTCATCGCCGAGATGCGCGACGCCGCCATCCGCGACGAGAGCGTCTGCGCCCCGGGCTGAACCGGAGACTCGCTTCGGCGCGTGAAAAACTCGCTTCGTTCGAACGGCTTCGGTCGTTCCGGCGCCGCCCGGAACGGTTCGCCATGATCGAGGTTAAGCAGCCCGGCCGTCCAGAGCGGCCGCATAGCCGAATGTGAAAGGACCAGCGCCGGCCTCGGCCGACGAACGGGAGAGCTTTGCCTTCCCGGCGGCGGAACTGCGCCTGCGTCCGCGTGCGGCGGTCCCGTAGCCTTGTAAGAGTGAAGGAGTGAGTCAATGTCGCGTACGATTACAGCCATGTTCGACAGCCGCAGCGAGGCCGAGGCAGCCCGCGACCGGCTCTCCGCCACCGGTGCGAGCAACGTCCGGATCGTCGACCAGCAAAGCGCCGGCACCGGCAGTTCGGACCGCTCCGGCACCGGCGACAGCCATGGCGGCGGCTTTTGGGAATCGGTGAAGGAGGCCTTCATGCCGCATGAGGACCGCCACGCGTACGAGGAAGGCGTCCGCCGCGGCGGCTATCTCGTCTGCGCCACCGTCGAGGAATCGCAGGCCGCCCAGGCCTGCTCGATCCTGGAAGAGGGCTCGGTCGATTTCGACCGCCGCCAGGACAGCTGGCGCAGCGACGGCTGGCGCGGCTACGAGCCGGGCAGCGACGAGCTTGACGACGGCCGCGACACGCAGCGCTCCCAGCAGCAAAGCTTCGCCGGCACCTCCACGGCCACAACCGCCACCTCCGGCAACGCGGTCGCCGAGGAGCGCATCCCGCTCGTCGAGGAGCAGCTCAAGGTCGGCAAGCGCGAAGTCGAGCGCGGCGGCGCCCGCGTCCGCTCCTATGTCGAGGAGCGCCCGGTCCAGGAGCAGGTCTCGCTCCGCGAAGAGCATGTCAGTGTCGAGCGCCGCCCGGTCGACCGCCCCGTCTCGGCCGCCGACCTCTCCGGCAGCGACCTCCTCCAGGAGCGCGAGATCGAGATGACCGAGACGGCCGAGGAAGCCGTCGTCGCCAAGGAAGCCCGCGTCCGCGAGGAGGTGGTCCTCAAGAAGACCGCCGAGGAGCGGACCGAAACCGTCTCGGACACCGTCCGCCGCACCGACGTCGAGATCGAAGACGGCAGCCGCGGCAGCGGCGAGAGCGGCGACCGCGCCGCCTTCTTCGACGGCGGCGACACCTCCGCTCAGCGCGAGGAGAGCGGCCAGAGCGCCGAGTTCGAACGCGACGACCTCAGCCGACGCTGACCCCGTCGGGCGGCGCCGCGGCCCACGCGGTGCCGCCCCACCTCGAGGGCGCGAGGCTCTCCAGTCGTGCGTAAACAGCGCCCTGGCCTCCCCGCGAGACCGGGGCGTCCGTCTATTTCACGCGGCCCTGCATCCGCGCGGCATCCGCCCCCGTACCTCCTCGTGCAGCCTTTCGAAGAGCTGACACAACGGAGGAAGAATTCATGACCAAGACCCGCATCCTCGCCGCCGCCGCAGCGTTCGCCCTCGCCGGCACCGGCATCGCCCTTGCCAATCCGATGGTCGGCGGCGCGGCGATGTATCCCACCAAGACGATCGTCCAGAACGCCGTCAATTCGAAGGACCACACGACGCTCGTCGCCGCCGTCAAGGCCGCCGGCCTCGTCGATACCCTCTCCGGCGCCGGGCCTTTCACGGTCTTCGCGCCGACCAACGCCGCCTTCGGCAAGCTCCCCGCCGGCACCGTCGACACGCTCGTCATGCCCGAGAACAAGGGCACGCTGACGCAGGTGCTGACCTATCACGTGGTCCCCGGCCGCCTCACCTCGGCCGCCATCGCCGCGAAGATCCGCGCCGGCCACGGTTCCGCCACCCTCACCACCGTCCAGGGCGAGCCGCTGACCGCCCGCATGTCCGGCAAGTGGCTGGTCCTGACCGACGCCAAGGGCGGCACCTCGCGCGTCACCACCGCCAACGTCCTCCAGTCGAACGGCGTCATCCACGTCGTCGACACGGTGCTGATGCCCTGATCCGATGCCGCGGTCGGTCCTCTCCCTGGACCGGCCTCGGCACGGTGGGAGCGGAACGATGCCGATCCTCGCGCCCCGGCCCGTTCCGCTCCCTAAGCCGGTATTCCTTTGCCGCGCCCCGAGGTGCATGGTCGTTGTGATGGATGTGGTGCGGGGATCGGAGGAAGGGCGGCAGCTGGCCGGCACGCTGGGCGCAATCGCGGCCGGCGATCGCGCGTCGATGGCGCTCCTCTACAAGCGCACTTCGGCCAAGCTTTACGGCATTTGCCTGCGCGTCCTCGGCAACGAGGCCGAGGCGGAGGAGGTGCTCCAGGAAACCTACGTTACAATCTGGCGCAAAGCCGCCGCATACGATGCCGGCCGCGCCAGCCCCGTCACCTGGCTTGCCGTGATGGCCCGCAACAAGGCCATCGACCGCCTCCGCGGCCGCCGCGCGCCGACCGAGGACATCGACGCCGCGCTCGACATTGCCGACGACGCGCCGCTCGCCCCGGAATTGATCGACCGCGCCCGCGACGGTCACCGCCTCGCCGATTGCCTCGCCGAGCTCGAGGAGAAATCCGCCGCCGCCATCCGCGCCGCCTTTCTCGACGGCCTCTCCTACCCCGATCTCGCCGCACGCGAGGACGTGCCGCTGCCGACGATGAAGAGCTGGATCCGCCGGGGCCTTCTTCGGCTAAGAGGGTGCCTCGAGCGATGAGCACCCGCCCGCCCTTGACCGCCGAAGAGCGCGACCTGCTCGCCGCCGAGCTCGCCATGGGCCTGCTCGACGGCGACGAACGCGCAGAGGCCGAGAGGCTCGCCGGGCGCGACCACGATTTCCGCGCCGACGTCGCCCGCTGGACCGCCCATCTCGCGCCGATGCTCGACGAGGTCGATGCGGTCGACCCGCCGGCCTCCGCCTGGCCGGCCATCGAAAGCCGTATCGCGCCCACCGCATCGAACGACGCGCAGTCGAACCCGGCGCCGTCCAACATCGTCCAACTCCGCCGGAAGATGAACCTCTGGCGCGGCTACTCCGTCGCCGCCACCGCCATCGCCGCCAGTCTCGCGCTGGTCCTCGTCGCCCGCCCGGGCCCGCCGGCTGCCACCACTGTCACCCCGACCCTCGTCGCGATGATGCAGTCGGACGCCGGCCCCGCCCGCCTCGTCGCCACCTACGATCCCGCCAGCCGCCGCCTGATCGTCGCCGCCGCCGCCGGCATGGCGCCCGCCGCGGGCCACGCCCACGAGCTCTGGCTGATCCCCGCCGCGGGCGGCAGGCCGCACCCGATGGGCATCGTCTCGGCGGTCGCGCCCAACAAGATGGACGTACCGATGCCGATGGCCGGCGACGTCCGCGAAGGCGCCGTCTTCGCCATCTCGGTCGAGCCGCCCTCCGGCTCCCCCACCGGCGCCCCGACCGGCCCCGTCATCGCATCCGGCAAGCTCACCCGCGCCTGATTGCATCCGTCGCCGCCGACCCCACGTAACTAAGGCGGTACGAACAAGGAGCCTTCCCGTGACCGATCTTTCCCGCCGCGCCCTCCTCGGCACCGGCCTCGCCGCCGGCATCGGCGCCATCGTCTTCGCCCGCGCCAGCGGCCCCGCTCAGGCGGCCATGACCTTCCAGGTCACCCACAGCGCCCAGGATTGGCGCCGCATGCTCGGTGCCGAACGCTACGCCGTGCTCCGCGAGGCCCACACCGAACGTCCCGGCTCCTCGCCCTTGCTCAAGGAGCACCGCCGCGGAATCTTCGCCTGCGCCGGCTGCGCCCTCCCACTCTTCGCCGCCTCGACCAAATTCGAGAGCGGCACCGGCTGGCCGAGCTTCTGGCAGGCCCTCCCGCATGCCGTCGCGAAGCGCACAGACAGCGCCTTCGGAATGGAGCGCACCGAGATCCTCTGCCGCCGCTGCGGCGGGCACCTCGGCCACCTGTTCGACGACGGGCCGAAGCCGACGGGCCTGCGCTATTGCATGAACGGCCTCGCCCTCACCTTCCGTCCGGCCTGAGCCAATGCTCCTCATCCTCCTCGCCTACGTCGGCGGCGCGCTGACGATCCTCAGCCCGTGCATCCTGCCGGTGCTGCCGTTCGTCTTCGCCCGCGCCGACCGGCCGTTCCTGCGCAACGGCCTCCCGCTCCTGGCGGGCATGGCGCTGACCTTCGCCGCCGTCGCCAGCATCGCCGCGATCGGCGGCGGCTGGGTCGTCGCCGCCAACCAGGCCGGGCGCTGGATCGCCCTCACCCTCCTCGCCCTCTTCGCCGTGACCTTGATCTTCCCGGCCCTCGCCGAGCGCGCGATGCGGCCGCTGGTCGGCTGGGGCTCGCGTCTTTCCGAAGCGGCCGAAGCCGGCACAGCGCCGGGCAAGGAGAAGATCGGCCCGTCCCTCCTCCTCGGCGTCGCCACCGGCCTCTTATGGGCGCCGTGCGCCGGCCCGATCCTCGGCATCATCCTGACGGGCGCAGCGCTCTCGGGCGCCACCCTCGGCACCAGCTTCCTCCTCCTCGCCTACGCCCTCGGCGCCGCCACCTCGCTTGCCCTAGCGCTGGTCGTCGGCGGCCGCGTGTTCAAGGCGATGAAACGCTCGATCGGCGCCGGCGAATGGGTGCGCCGCGCGCTCGGCGTGCTGGTCCTCGCCGGCGTCGCCGCCGTCGCGCTCGGCCTCGACACCGGCTATCTCGCCCGCCTCTCCACCGTCCAGACCTTCAGCCTCGAGGACAAGGTCGCCCGCAGCCTCGGCGCCGCCAAGGGCAGCCGCTCGACCGCCGTCATGGGCGGCCCCAACGGCGCCCTGAAGCTCCCCGACGAAGGCGCCATGCCCGCTTTCCCCACCGGCATAGAATGGCTGAACTCCCCGCCGCTCACCGCCGGGCAGCTCAAGGGCAAGGTCGTCCTCGTCGATTTCTGGACCTATTCCTGCATCAACTGCCTGCGCGCCATCCCCTATGTCCGCGCCTGGGACGAACGCTACCGCAAGGACGGCCTCGTGGTGATCGGCGTCCACACTCCCGAATTCGCCTTCGAGCGCGATCCCGCCAACGTCCGCAAGGCGATCGCCGATCTCGGCATCCATTACGCCGTTCCGCTCGACAGCCAGTCCGCCATCTGGAACGCCTTCCACAACAATTACTGGCCGGCGAGCTACCTCATCGATGCGACCGGCCGCATCCGCTACCACCATTTCGGCGAGGGCAATTACGACGTCACGGAAAGCGCGATCCGCCAGCTCCTCAAGGATGCCGGCCATTCCGATCTCGGCGGCGCGGCGGCGGTGCAGGCGCAGGGCGTCGGCGCGCAGGCGGCGATGAACAGCCTCGCCAGCCACGAAACCTATGTCGGCTACGGCCGCGCCAAGGGCTTCTCCTCACCCGGCGGCTTCGTCCGCGACAAGGCGAACGACTATGCGCTGCCCACCCTCGCGCTCAACCAATGGGCCCTCGCCGGCGCCTGGACCGTCCACCCGCAACAGGCGCATCTCGAAAAGGCCGGCGGCCGCATCGCCTACCGCTTCCACGGCCGCGACCTCCACCTCGTCCTCGGCGCGCCCGGCGGAAAGCCGGTCCGCTTCCGCATCACACTCGACGGCGCCGCCCCCGGACCCGATCACGGCCTCGACGTGGACGCGAACGGCAACGGCGTCGTGACGGAGCAGCGCCTGTACCAGCTCGTCCGGCAGCAGGGGCCCGTGCGCGACCGGACCTTCACGATCGAGTTTCTCGATCCCGGCGCCGAAGCCTTCGCCTTCACCTTCGGCTGACGCAAAAAGGGGCGGCGCCGGCTCCAGCCCGCGCCGCCCCATTTTCCTGCCGATCGTAAAACTTAAGCGAGCTTGTCCGCATACAAAAACCGCCCGGGCCCGGTGCGCTGCAGCACTTCCTGCAGGCTATCGTACGGCAGCGCGAAGCAGCCTTCCGAGCGCCCGAGCTTGCCATGCTCGGCGATGACGCCGGGCTCGGCATACCAGGCGCTGTGCACGACGATGGCACGCGCATAGGCGTTGCTGTTGGACGGATCGAGGCCCGAGACGCGCAGCGAGCGGCCATATTTGCCCGGATAATAATCGCCAGTCACGTAAGCGCCGTTGGAGCTCGCCTCGGACCCAACCGCGTTCGAGAAGCGCTCGACGAAGCCGCTATGGTCGGGATCCGAGCCGCGGCCGTGGGCGACGAGATGCTTGCTGACCCGGCCGCTGTTGGTGTCGAGGATGAAGAAGCGCTGCTCGCGCGATGCCTTGCTGAAATCGGCGATGACGACCGTGTCGGTATGGGTGAGGACGCGCCGGTGCCGGTCGAACGACGCCCGCGCCCGCGCCAGCAGGTTGGGGTCGATCGCCTGGTCCACGATCACCCGCGGCCGCGCCGCAACGGCGCCCGCCTGCGCCGGCGCATTGCGCACGAGCTCCGAGAGCGTCGACGAACGCGCCGTGGTGGCGATCATTCCGGCCGCAAAGCCGGTGCCAAGCAATTGCCTGCGAGACAGTTCCACTGGTGTAAACCCCTCCGCTGTGGCTTCATCATATAGGGAGAAAAGGCTTACTTTTGAATGAATTGGCCCCGCCGAATCGGCCCGCCCCACTCGGTTCGCCGCGAGTCCGGCACGACTCGCTTGGTTAACGCCCGATAAGGGGGAACCAAGCTCCTGCGGCTGCTGCATCTCGTCCTCCCCGTGCGCGTAGCGGATGGGGAGGGGGACCATGCGGAGCTTGGTGGAGGGGCATTACTGAACCGGAGACGGCCCCTCCACCGCGTTTCACGCGGTCCCCCTCCCCAGCGGCTTCGCCGACGGGGAGGACTGGGGCGGAGCTAAACCTTCTCGGCGTAAAGCAGCCGGCCCGAGCCGAGGCGCACCATCGCCTCGGCATGGCTCACGCCCGGCAGCGCGAAGCAGCCTTCGGACCGCCCGAGCTTGCCGAAATTCTCGACCATCTTCGCCTCGGCATACCAGGCGCTGTGCACCACGATCTGCCGCGGCAGCGCGTTGCTGTTCGACGGATCGAGCCCCGACAGCCGCAGCGAATAGCCGTACTTGCCCTGATAGGCATCGCCCGTCAGGTAGGCGCCCTGCGAGGTCGCTTCGCTGCCCATCTCGTTCGAGAAATATTGCAGGAAGCCGTAATTGGCCGGGTCGGAGCCCTTGCCGTGGGCGACGTGATGCTCGGTGACGAAGCCGGTGCGCAGGTCGACGATGTAGAAACGCGGGTCGCGCGACATCCGGCTGAAGTCGGCGATGCCGATCACGTCGGTCTTGGCGATGACGCTGCGGTTGGCTTCGAGCGCGGCGAGCGCCCGCGCCTTCAATCGCGGATTGATGACAGGCCCCGCAGGCGCAACCTGGGCAAAGGCCCGCGCCGGCAAGGCGAGACTCGCCCCCGCCGCGGCCGCCGCTCCCAGAAAATGCCTGCGCGAAAAGCTCACATCGTCTCCATCGAAAATGCCAAGCGGCTCTTGTCGCTTAATCGGACCGCATTCTCAACGATTTGAGCCCCCTCTCGGGTTCCATCCGTCCCGCGTTCGAATCCGCTCGCCGCAAACGCGTCCGGAACCGGGACGGCAAATCGAGCGTCTCTTTCGTTATGGATGCGTTTCAGCGCCTCGCCGTGAAGCCCGGCTTGCCGCCGATGGAGGCGAAGCTGGTCGACGACCTGCCGCCGGGAGACGGCTGGCAGTTCGAGCCCAAATGGGACGGCTTCCGCTGTCTCGCCTGGCGCGACGGCGGCGAGGTCTTCCTCCAGTCCAAGTCGGGCAAGCCGCTCGGCCGCTACTTCCCCGAGATCGTCGACTCGATCCTCGCCATGCGCGCCGACCGCTTCGTGCTCGACGGCGAGCTCATCATCCCGGTCGGCGACCACCTCTCCTTCGACGCCCTCCAGCTGCGCCTCCACCCCGCCGCCAGCCGCGTCAAGAAGCTTGCCGCCGAGACGCCCGCCCAATTCATGCTGTTCGACCTCCTCTTCCACAAGGAGACCAGCTACCTCGCCGCCCCCCTCTCCATCCGCCGCCAGGCGCTCGAGACCGTCTACGGCGCCGAGCATGCCGACGACCTCCTCCTCTCCCCCGCCACCGCCGACCGCGCAATCGCCCAGGGCTGGCTCGATCATGCCGGGGGCGCCTTGGACGGGGTCGTCGCCAAGCGCCGCGACCGCCTCTACGAGCCCGGCGAGCGCGCCATGCTCAAGGTCAAGCAGTTGAAGACGGCGGACTGCGTCGTCGGCGGTTTCCGCTACGGCACCAACAGCCGCGAAGTCGCCTCTTTGCTCCTCGGCCTCTACAACGAGGCGGGCAAATTGGATCATGTCGGCTTCACCTCCTCGATCCCCGCAGAGGACCGCCCCGCCCTCACCAGGCGCCTCGAGGCCCTGATCGCCAAGCCCGGCTTCACCGGCGATGCTCCGGGCGGGCCGTCGCGCTGGTCGACCGAGCGCACCGGCGAATGGCAGCCGCTCCGCCCCGAATTGGTCGCCGAAGTGCGCTACGACCATGTCACCGGCGGCCGCTTCCGCCACGGCACCAAATTCCTGCGCTGGCATCCGGACAAGGCGCCGGAGCAATGCCGCAAGGACCAGCTCCAGCCCGAGGCCCGTCCCGCCGAGCTCGCCAACACGCTGGAGCCCGCCCGGTGAGCGCCAAGCCCGAAGAGCGCATCGTCGAAGGCGTCCGCCTCTCCAACCCCGACAAGATCCTCTACCCCGAGCAGGGCGTCACCAAGGGCATCCTCGCCGATTATTACGTCGCAATCGCGCCGCTCATGCTCCCCCACGTCGCCCGCCGCCCGGTGACGATGGTCCGCTGTCCGACCGGCCGCGGCAGCAAATGCTTCTACCAGCGCCACGCCGGCTCCGGCGTCCCGCCGCAACTGGGCGAGATCGTCATCCCGGGATTCGACGAGCCCTATCTCTACATCAGCGACGTCGCGGGCCTCGTCGCCATGGTTCAGATGGGCGTCCTCGAAATTCACCCCTGGGGCGTCACAATCGACCATCCCGACAAGGCCGACCGCATCGTCTTCGATCTCGACCCCGACGAAGGCCTCTCCTTCGAAGACGTGATCGCCGCCGCCCACGAAGTGCGCGATCGCCTTGCCGCCCTCGGGCTCCTGAGCTTCGTCAAGACCACCGGCGGCAAGGGCCTCCACGTCGTCGTCCCCGTCGAGCCCACCGCCGCCTGGAAGGAGGTGAAGAGCTTTGCCAAGGGCGTCTCGGCGCAAATGGCCGCCGACAGCCCCGAACGTTACCTCACCAAAATCTCCATTGCCGAGCGCGCCGGCCGCATCTTCATCGACTATCTGCGCAACGATCCCACCTCGACCGCCGTTGCCCCCTATTCCACCCGCTCCCGCCCCGGCGCCCCCGTCGCCATGCCGCTCCCCTGGGACTCGGTAAAACCCGGCCTCGACCCCTGCGATTACCTCGTCACCACCGCCCCGGCCCTGCTCGCGAAGCGGAAGGCGGACCCGTGGGCCGAGATGCTGACGGTAAAGCAGACCCTCCCCGACCACCCCCGCGGCTAGAGGACATTACTTCACAGTCCCCGAGGTCGACTCGCCGCACCACCCTTCAGCGGTCAAGGCAGAAGCTACGCCGCGCCGGGCGACGAATCAGCAGCAGACGCTGCCGCTTTGGTCATTGCAAACGCACGAGGTGCCGACGTGGCATCCGACCCCCGTCAAGCTCAACAGCGCGATGAACACCAAACGGACTGCGCGATTTACCATGCCTCCTTGATAGGCGGGCGCAGCGCCAATGGGCAAGGTGGACGAGCCCCGCCCTCAATCCAGCCGCTCCAGATACAAATAAGCCGGATCGAACTCCGCCGCCCGCTCCAGCCCCGCCAGATCCATGATCGTCACCCGCCCGCCGCGAAACTCGACCAAGCCCCCCTCGCGCAATTCCTTGAGCACCCGGTTGACGTGCACCGAGGTCAGCCCGAGGCACTCCGCCAAGTCCGTCTGGGTCAGCGCCAGATCATACCCGCTCTCGTCCGCCCGCCCGATGATCGCCAGCCGCACCCGCAATTCGCAGAACAAATTCGCCGTCCGCGACCTCGCATCGCGCCGCCCCAGCGACAGCGCCCATTCGCGGTGGATCGCCGCGTCGAGATTGGTGCCGAACCAATAGACGTCGTGCAGCCGCGGATGGTCGAGGAACAGCTGCCGGGCATCGTCATGCTGCAGGATCGCGACCCGGCACGGCGACAGGGTCATCAGATTATGGTCGAGCTTTTTCAGCGTGTAGCTGTGCATGTCGGCGAAATCGCCGGCGACGTTGAGTTCGGTGATCTGCCGCTCGCCGTTGCGCAGATCCTTGTAGCGGCACATCAGCCCTTCCAGCAGCAGCGTCGAGAAGTTGAGCACGTCGCCGGCGCGGATGAAGGTGCGGTCGCTCGGGATCTCCCGTGTCTCGCGGATCACGCCCCGGATCGCCGCCTCCTCCTCCGCGCTGATCGAGTGCCGGACGCGCAGCTTCTTGAGGTGCGCCTCGATCATTCGTCCTTCCTCTCCGGCCGCAGGTCGACGGCGTCGGCATAGCTGACGGTGGCGAGGACGGCGCCGGCCTCGTCCTCGATCTCGACCCGGCCTTCGAAGTCGATCATCCCGTGGCCCACCTCGTCCTGGAGGATCGACCGGATCCCCTCGACCGCCGCGACACGCGCCGCCGCGAGGTCGGGGAGGTCCTGCCCTTCCTCGTCCCGGCTGCACCCGGTGCGGTTGAACACGTGGAGGAAATAAAGCGGCATGGCACCCGAACGCCGCGCCTCCCCATGAAGTTGCGCCCAACGTAACGAACGGCGCCGCTTGCCCCGCCGCCCGCACCTCCTATCTCAGCGGCTGAACGAAGGAGACTATGATGGCCGAACAGCAAGCGATCCTCGCCGGCGGGTGCTTCTGGTGCACCGAGGCGGTGTTCAACGACGTGATCGGCGTCACCCGTGTCGAGAGCGGCTATATCGGCGGCCACGTCCCCCATCCGACCTACAAGCAGGTGTGCGGCGGCGACACCGGCCATGCCGAGGCGATCCGCCTCACCTTCGATCCCGATCAGGTCGGCTATGGCGACATCCTCGACATGTTCTTCGCCACCCACGACCCGACCCAGCTCAATCGCCAGGGCAACGACGTCGGCACCCAATACCGCTCCGCCATCTTCCCGCTCTCGCCCGAGCAGGAAGCCGAAGCCCGCGCCGCCATCGAGCGCGCCCGCGACGGCTGGCCCGCGCCGATCGTCACCACCATCGAACCGGCCTCGGACTGGTGGCCCGCCGAGGATTACCACCAGGGCTATTGGGACGGCGAAGGTCAGGGCAATCCCTATTGCATCGCAATCATCCCCCCCAAGCTCAAGAAACTCCGCAAGAGTTTCGCCGCCAGGACGAAGAGCGAGACGGCGGCGGCCTGACGGGCGCCTCGCTCCACCGCCCGACTTCCCTCCTGCGCGCCTGCGGCGTAACAACGCCGCAGGAGGTCCAGACATGCGAAACGCCGTCCTGTTCCTCGCCCTCGCCGCCGCGACGCCCGCGCCGATCGCCGCAGCCCCGCCCCGTCCCGCGCCATCTCCCACCTCCGGCTGCACGCTCGCCGTAGCCGTGAGTCCCAACCGCGACGGTCTCCACGTGTCGCCGCAGCAAGCCGCCCGCCTCGTCGCCGATACGCGCGCCCATTTTATCGCCGCCGCCCGCGCCGCCTGCACCGCCGGCATCGTCACGCCGCGCGACCTCCTCCACTTCCGCCGCCTCGTCCTGCGCGACGCGGACGGCACGACCGAGCCGATGCTCTTCACCCGCGAAGCCGGGCCCGGCGCCGCCATCCTCGATTTCGCCTACCAGTCCGGCCCCGCGCCCACCGTGGCGGCCCTGCGCGACGCCCTCCGCTGCTGGAAACGCCCTTCCGCCCGCGGCTGCGACATCGGCGACTGACGCGCGGACCTCAAAGCGAAATCAGGATCCCCATCAGCCCGACGACCAGGACCGCGGCGAGCACGTACAGCGCCGTCGCCAGGCCGGAGAATCGCTCCCATTCCTGTCGAGCTCACAAACCCGCCTTGAAATCGAAGCCGCACCGGCTGCATCGCGCCGGCGGCCATGGGAAGCCGATCCGCGCGGGTCCCCAGCACCTGACATAGGGAGACTCGTTGCACCGGGGGCAGGCAAAGCTCAGCTGCAGGATTCCAAGCGCAAACAGCGGCATCATGTAGATCAGCGGGACAAAGCCGAGCACCCAGGCCGCGACGGTGGCGGCCGCGATGAGGCTGGCGATCAAAGCGAAGTGCCGAACCCGAAATATCATTTCCAGCCCGGCTCCAACGGCTCGCCTACAATTCTCGACGATGACATACTTGTGCCATAGCAGCGTGACGCTGTCAAGTGAAAAATCCAAATAGGAGAATTCCTATTTCTGGCGGAGATCCGGGGGAAATAGGAAACCGGCTCCAAAAAAAGCGCGCGCGCAAAAAATTCTCGGCCGCCGGTCAAAGCCCCCGCGGCGCGGCGGCGCGGCGCAGGCGGTCGTTGATCGCGACTCCGATTCCCGACTCGGGCACCGGCGCCACCGCGATTCGCGGCCGCGGCGAGGCCTCCGCGCGGTGCAGCGCCGCAAACAGGTTCGCCGCCGCCTCCGCCAGGTCGCCTCGCGCGCTGAGGCTTTCGTCCCCCGCCACGGCGCCGAAGCCGATCAGCCACTCGTCGCCCGCCGCCTCCATCGCCTCCAGCCGCACCGGCTTCGACGGCGCATAATGGCTCGCCATCATCCCCGGCGCCTCGATCTTCCCCTCGGTCGACGCGCGCGGACCCACCCTCACAACCGCCGCGACCTCCTCCGCCGAGATCGGCCCCGGCCGCAACACCCGCACGCCCTCGGGCCTACAAGCGACGATCGTCGATTCCAGCCCCCGCTCCGTCGCGCCGCCGTCGAGGATCATCGGCGCCCTTTCGCCCAGGCTGGCGAGCACATGCTGCGCTGTCGTCGGGCTGATGCCGCCGCTGGCATTGGCCGAAGGCGCCGCCAACGGACGCCCAACTTCCCGTAGCAGCGCCAGCATCACAGGATGCCGCGGCACCCGCACCCCGATCGTCGCCAGCCCCGCGCTCACCGCCTCGGCAAGCCCCGCATCGGCGCGCCGCGGCAGGACGAGCGTCAGCGGCCCCGGCCAGAACGCCCGCGCCAGCGCCAGCGCTTCGGGCGAAAACCCGGCAATCCGCTCCGCCGCCTCGATGCTCGCGACATGCACGATCAGCGGGTTGAACGAGGGCCGCCCCTTCGCCGCATAGATCCGCGCCACGGCCTCTGCATTGGTCGCATCGGCCGCCAGCCCATAGACCGTCTCCGTCGGCACCGCGACGAGCTCACCCGCCAAAATCCGCCCCGCCGCTTCGGCCAGCCCCGCCGCGTCGCAGGAGGAGATCGGGGTCTTTTGCCGCGCCATGCCCGCCCGGCTATAGCGGCCGTGACGCAACCGCAACATCAAGGCCGCTCATGACCTACGCCCCGCCCGTCGAGGACCAGCTCTTCGTCCTGAAGCACATCGTCGGCATCGACGCGCTCGCCGAGGCGGGCTTCCCCGAGGCCAGCGCCGACACGGTCGAGGCGATCGTCGAAGGGGCGGGCGCGTTCGCCGCCGGCGAGTTCGCCCCCCTCAATCGCATCGGCGACGAGGTCGGCGCCCGCTGGTCGCCCGAAGGCGTCACTTTGCCCGAAGGCTTCAAGGCCGCCTACCGCGCCTATGTCGAGGGCGGCTGGGGCACCCTCTCCGGGCCGAGCGAGTTCGGCGGCCAGGGCCTGCCGCTCAGCCTCGCCACCGTCGTGATGGAGGATCTCGGCTCGGCGAACATGGGCTTCTCGCTGATCATGATGCTGACCCCCGCCGCGGTCGAGGCACTCAAGCATCACGGCACCCCCGAGCAGCAGGCGATGTGGCTGCCCAAGCTCGTCACCGGCGAATGGTCCGGCACGATGAACCTCACCGAGCCCCAGGCCGGCTCCGACGTCGGCGCCTTGAAGACGAAGGCCGAACCCGCCCCCGACGGCAGCTGGCGCCTGTCGGGCACCAAGATCTTCATCACCTATGGCGAGCACGACCTTGCCGACAACATCGTCCATCTCGTCCTCGCCCGCACCCCCGGCGCCCCCGCCGGCACCAGGGGCATCTCGCTGTTCATCGTGCCCAAGATCCTGCCCGACGGCACGCGCAACGACCTTCGCTGCGTGTCGATCGAGCACAAGCTCGGCATCCACGCCTCGCCGACCTGCGTCATGTCCTACGGCGACGAGGGGAAGTGCGTCGGCTGGCTGATCGGCGAGGAGATGGGCGGCATGCGCGCCATGTTCACGATGATGAACAACGCCCGCCTCAACGTCGGCCTGCAGGGCGTGTCGATCGCCGAGCGGGCGATGCAGGCGGCGATCGCCTATGCCGGCCAGCGCGTCCAGGGCGCCCGCGAAGGCAGGCCCGCGCCGATCCTCGACTTCCCCGACGTCCGCCGCATGCTGCTGCGCATGAAGGCGCTCACCCAGGCCGCCCGCGCGCTGACCTATTGTTGCGCCGGCCTCACCGACCGCGCCTCGCTCGGCGATCCGGAGGCGAAGCTGCGCGCCGATCTCCTCACCCCCCTCGTCAAGGCCTATGGCACTGACGTCGGCTGCGAAGTCGCGAGCCTCGGCGTCCAGGTCCATGGCGGCATGGGCTTCATCGAGGAAACCGGCGCCGCCCAGCATTATCGCGACGCCCGCATCGCGCCGATCTACGAAGGCACCAACGGCATCCAGGCCGCCGATCTCGTCGGCCGCAAGCTCGGCCTCGAAGGCGGCGCGGTCCTCGCCCGCCTCCTCGCCGACGTAAAAGCCGGCAGCGAAGGCCACCCGGCCCTCGCCGAGCTCGCCGCCGCCTGCGAGCGCGTCGCCGCCCACCTCCAGCAGTCCGCCCCCGACGACCGCCTCGCCGGCTCCTACCCTTTCCTGACGATGCTGTCGGTCGCGACCTCAGGCTGGCTGATGGCCCGCAGCCTCGCCGCCCTCGCCAAGGGCAACGCCTCGCCGCTGTACATCGAGATGAAACAGGCCACCTGCCGCTTCTACCTGGAGCGCATCGTCCCCGAAGCCCTCGGCCTCAGCGCCGGCGCCACCGCCGGCGCCGATCTCCTCTACGCTGTCTCGTCCGAAGCCTTCGCAGCCTGATCCTCGTCCTCCCCGTCGGCGAGCCGATGGGGAGGGGGACCATGCGAAGCATGGTGGAGGGGCCATGCTGAATCCGGAAGGCCCCTCCACCGCACTTCGTCCGGTCTCCCTCGCCATTCGCTTTGCGAACGGGGAGGATGGGAATTACACCAGAGCCTTCTTCGCCTCGCGCCGATCGACCTGCCGATAGATGCGCGGCCCCAAATCCAGCCGGAACGCGCCCATCTTCGCCTCGGGGGTGGAGGGCGTGCGGCCGACCAGCCATGAGGTCGAAGTTCGCCCGCCGCCGCCCTCCCAATCATAGGCGACGTTGATCGCGACCAGAGGCACGAAGATCACCCGTCCCTGCACCTCGATCGCGTGCAGCTCCTCGCGCTTCATGCCGATCTGCCCCTGCAGCGCGATCGACTCGCCCGGCTTGATGAACACCTGCGGCGAGCCGCTGACCTCGTGGATCGGCCCCGCGAAGAACGCGTCGACCTCGCCGTCCGCGCTGGCGTTGAACATTCGACCGTCAATGCGGATGTTCCCCGCCGCCGCCTCGCCGGTGTTGGTCAAGACGAGCGCGTACTGGACGAGCGTCCCATCCTCCATCGCCGAGGCCCGCTCCGGCCGGATGTCCACCTCGATCACCGCCCGCTTCGCCGGCGCGGCTGCCGAGGCAGGCGCGACCTCCGGCTCCGCCGCCACCGGCTGCGGCGTCACCGGCTGCGCGGGCGGCTTCTCCGCGGGAAGCCACTGCGCCGTCGCCAGGGAACCCGCCAGCGCGCCGCGATCCCGCGCATCGCTCACGACCGCGACCCGCCGCCGGAGCAGCAGGAAGGCGCCGCCCCCAAGCAGGACCAGCGCGCCGAGCACCCACAGCCACGGGAAACGTCCGCCGCCCTGCTGCACCGGAGCCGGCGCAGGCTGCGGCGCAGGATCAATTGCAGGCGGCGGTGCGACAGTCTGCGGCTGCGGCTGAACCGGCGCCGGCGCGGGCGTCTGAGGCTGAGGCTGAACAGTCGGCGCCGGCTGAGGGGCGGCACGTACAGGAGCCGGCGGCGGCGCTGCGACGGGAGCGGTGCGAGTTCGCGCCACCTCCCTCTGGGGAGCCGGGCGCGCAGCCCGGCCGCCGGCCGCCGGCGCCTGGCGAGCAGGCGCAGGCGCCGTCGCGGGCGGAGCAGCGCGCGGTGCCGGAGTGGCCGCAGGCGGCGGCGCCTGCACCGGCGGCGGCGTCCTGGTCCCCGGCAGCGTGAAGTCGCGCAGCTGCGGAGAGCCGACCGTATTCGTATCCTGCTGCGCCGCGGCGGCGCCAGTCCAGGCGGCAAGCGTGAGGGGCAACATCCTTGCGGCGCCGAAGAGGCGGCGTGTTTTCAACATCTTGGGGGTGACATCCTTTTGCCGGCGGCTTTTTACCCCCGGCGGCCCCGCCCGTCCAGCGCCGGCCGCCGCCCAGCCTATATCGACCCGCCCCCGCGCGCCCTGAATCCTCTTCCCTTGGCGCGGCAACTGGCCGATAGGCGCGCCCCATCATGAACATCGATCTCATCCCAGCGGGCGACAACCCGCCCGAAAGCCTCAACGTCATCATCGAAGTCCCGGTCGGCGGCGAGCCCGTGAAATACGAGTTCGACAAGAAATCGGGCGCCCTCTTCGTCGACCGCATCCTCCACACGCCGATGCGTTATCCGGCAAATTACGGCTTCATCCCCCACACCCTGTCGCCGGACGGCGATCCGTTGGACGCCCTGGTCGTCGCCCGCTCGCCCTTCATCCCGGGCTGCGTCGTCCGGGCCCGCCCGATCGCCGTCTTGTTCCTCGAGGACGAAGCCGGCGGCGACGAGAAGCTGCTGACCGTCCCGGTCGACGAGACCTTCCCTTATTACAGCAACGTCGACGAGCACACCGACCTGCCCGAGATCGTCAAGCAGCAGATCGAGCATTTCTTCACCCACTACAAAGACCTCGAAGCCAAGAAGTGGGTGCGGGTCGGCCATTGGGGCGACGCCGACGACGCCCGGCGGATCGTCACCGAGGCGCTCGCCCGCGCCGCCGATGCCGCCGCCGGCAAGGACGTGTCCGGCGGCCAGGGCCTCGAGGCCGCGTCGAAGGATGCCGTCCGGGCGATCGGCGAGCGGACGGACGGAGTCGCCTTCGCCGGAGCCGGCGACATCGGCTGACCCCCCAGAGCCGCGCCCGACAATGTCCGTGACGATCGAGATGGGCCGCGGCCCGGGCGGCGAGGCGGTGACGCTCGACCTCGAGGAGCTGCTCGCCACCCGCCTCCTCGTCCAGGGCAATAGCGGCTCGGGCAAGTCCCATTTGCTCAGGCGCCTGCTCGAGGAGAGCGCCGGCTTCGTCCAGCAGATCGTCGTCGACCCCGAGGGCGATTTCGTGTCCCTCGGCGAAGGCTTCGGCCACGCCGCCATCGAGGCCGCCGCCTACAGCACGGCCGAAATCGCCCGCATGGCGGCGCGCGTCCGCGAGCACCGCGCCTCGGTCGTCCTCAATCTCGAGGGGCTGGAAATGGACGCGCAGATGCGCTGCGCCGCCGGCTTCCTCTCCGCATTGTTCGACGCGCCGCGCGAGCATTGGTACCCCGCTTTGGTCGTGGTCGACGAAGCCCAGGTCTTTGCCCCCGCCGCCGCGGGCGAAGTCAGCGACGAGGCCCGCCGCACGTCATTAGGCGCGATGACCAACCTCATGTGCCGCGGCAGGAAGCGCGGCCTCGCCGGCATCATCGCCACCCAGCGCCTGGCCAAATTGGCCAAGAACGTCGCCGCCGAGGCGTCCAACTTCCTGATGGGCCGCACCTTCCTCGACATCGACATGGCCCGCGCCGCCGACCTGCTGGGAATGGAGCGCCGCCAGGCCGAGCAGATCCGCGACCTCCAGCGCGGCGAATTCCTCGCCCTCGGCCCAGCCCTCTCACGCCGCCCCTTGAACGTCCGCATCGGCGAAGTCCGCACCCAGGCCCGCAGCGGCAGCCCCAGGCTCGTCCCGCTCCCCGCGATGGGCGAGGTGCCGGACCTGTTTGCCGCCCTCCACGACGCACCGCCCCCTCCTCCACCCCCGCCGCCTCCGCCGCCGCCCCTCGAAGCGGTGCTCGTGACGATCGAGAAGAACGAGACCGCTGCACCCACGCTACCCGACCTCGACGCCGAGGAGCGCAAGGCCGTCGCCCGGCGCGCCCTCGCCGGCCTCGTCGCCGACCTCGGCGTCTCGCCCCCGCCGCTCCCCGAGCTCTACCAGGATTTCCAGCTGCGCTGCCGCATGCTTGGCCTCAAGGACAGCGGCCTCGACCTCGCCGGCTTCCGCCGCCGCCTCGCCATGGCCCGCGCCGGCATCGACGGCGACGAGGAAGGCTGGACCCCCGCCCTCGCCCTCGGCGCGACGCTGCCGGAAGACAGCCTCACCCTCTTCCTCACCATCGCCCGCGCCGCCCGCGACGGCCGGGCCTGCCCGAGCGAAACCGAGCTCGCCCAGATTTATGGCACCGCCTCATTGGGCCGCCTCCGCCGCGTCGTCGCCGCGATGGAAGCCCAGGACGTCCTCGTCTCCCGCACCGACCTCTCCGGCCGCCGCTCCGTCTCGATCCCCGCTTTGGGCTGGACCACCGCCCCGACCGAGGAAGCGGCGGAGCTAGCCCCGGCCCGCCGCCGCTGAACCTTGACTCTTCCGACCCTTTCCGCTCTAGGAGCGCCGCAGCCGCGGGGCCTTACAGTCCCGCGCTTTTCATTTGGGGTTTTGGCGGTGCCCCATTCCACCGCCTGGCCGGGATTACCTCACACGGGTCCCGAACGAACGAAAGGCAAGATCCATGCGTCATCGCGTCGGCGGGCGTAAGCTCCAGCGTACCTCCAGCCACCGTGCGGCGCTGTTCCGCAACATGGCGGCCGCGCTCATCAAGCATGAGCAGATCACCACCACCACCGCCAAGGCGAAGGAGCTTCGGCCCTATGTCGAGAAGCTGGTGACGCTGGCGAAGAAGGGCGGGCTTTCGAACCGCCGCCTCGCCCATGCGCGGCTGCTCGACGACACCCAGCTCAAGAAGCTCTTCGACACCCTCGCGCCGCGCTACGCCGGCCGCGACGGCGGCTACACCCGCGTCATCAAGGCCGGCATCCGCGCCTCCGACGCCGCCCCCATCGCCATAATCGAATTCGTCGACCGCGACGTCGAGGCCAAGGGCCAGGATTCGGGCCCGGTCATGACCGGCGAGGAATATGACGAAGCCGCCTGAGGCGGTTTCGCAATGCTGATTGGCAAAGAGGCTCCTTCGGGAGCCTCTTTTTTTTCGCGGGAAGAAGAAGGACCCACCCCTACCCCTCCCGGAAATCCGGGAGGGGCAAATTCTCTCGGCGCCGTTCATCTCCCCTCCCGGACTACCGGGAGGGGCCGGGGGTGGGCCCTTTCTCCTTCTACCGCCGCCGCGCCTCGAGGAGGGCGGTAACGCAGCTCACCCGGTTCGCATCCCGCCCATCCGGCAGGCGCGTGTCGATCCACGTCACGATTGGATCGCCCCCCGCCTTGGGCGGATAGAGGTAGGCGTCGAGCACGCAGGCCGGCCGCGAATATTGCAGCTTGCGCGCCGGACCCTCGCGAATGTCGAGGTCCGGCTCTCCGAACTCGGCGGCGAGGTAAGCGGCGGTGCGGCCGATCACATTCTCCAGCCCCTGCGGGCTGTAATGGACTTCGGCCGGCGGCGGGGGCGCCTGGACACGGCGCACGGGCGGCGCCGCCGCCGGCTGCTGGCTGACGCATCCCGCCGCCGCCAGCATCATCGCCAAAGCCACCAGCCTGCGCATCGTCCCTCCTGCTCAGTCCCTTCCAAAGCCGAAGCCGCCGCCGCTGGCAAGCCGCGCGATTGACCGGCGAGGCGGCCGGCGGCTAGGGGCGGCCCTCCTTTTCCCCCTCCGTTTCGAAAGTCCCCGCTCGTGCCCGACACCCAGCTCGACGTCCTCTGCATCGGCAATGCCATCGTCGACGTGATCGCCGCCACCGACGATGCGTTCCTCGCCGCCGAGGGCCTCGACAAGGGCTCGATGCGGCTGATCGACGCGGACGAGGCGACCCGCCTCTACGGCCGCATGGGGCCTGGCCGCGAGATCAGCGGCGGCTCGGCCGGCAACACCGCCGCCGGCCTCGCCATGCTCGGCGCGAGGGCCGGCTTCGTCGGCCAGGTCGCCGACGACCAACTCGGCGAAGTCTACCGCCACGACATCAGTTCGATCGGCATCGAGTTCACCACCCCGGTCCAGCAGGGCGGCGTCCCCACCGCCCGCTCGCTCGTCCTCGTCACGCCGGATGCGCAGCGCACCATGAACACGTTCCTCGGCGCCGCCCAGAACCTCAACATCGACGCGCTCGACGAGGATCAGGTCCGCCGCGCCCGCATCGTCTATCTCGAAGGCTATCTGTGGGATCCCGAGACGCCGCGAGCGGCGATGGAGCGGGCGATCGACATCGCGCGCGCCGCCGGCAACAAGGTCGCCTTCACCCTCTCGGACAGCTTCTGCGTCTCGCGCCACCGCGACGGCTTCAACGCCCTCATCGACAGCGGCCGCCTCGACATCCTCTTCGCCAACGAGGCGGAGATCGTCTCGCTGACCGGCGAGGCGGACTTCGAAGCCGCCGTCGCCGCGGCCGCCAGGCGGGTCCCCCTGCTGGTGGTAACGCGGGGCGAGCACGGCGCCGTCGCGGTCTCCGGAGACGAGCGGGCGCAGGTCCCGGCGGAGCCGGTCGAGACGGTGGTCGACACGACCGGCGCGGGCGACCTCTTCGCCGCGGGCTTCCTCGCCGGCCTCAGCCAGCAGCGCTCGCTGCGCGACAGCCTCCACATGGGCGCGATCGCCGCCGCGGAGGTCATCTCCCATTACGGCGCCCGGCCCGAGGCGGACCTCAAGGCCCTGGTCGAAGCGAAGCTCGGCTGAATGTGAAAGAGGCCGGGATTTCTCCCGGCCTCTGGTGACTGTTAGTGGGTGCCTGGCACCGGCGGCTCGGTGCCTTCGTAGGCCTCGTGCTCCGGCACGTCGACAAGGCCGCGGCCGACATGGCTCTTCCGGTATCCGTAGAGGAAATAGAAGACCAGGCCGACGGCCGCCCACACCAGGAAGACGAGCTTCGACGCGATGTTGAGGCTGGCGAAGAGCACGACGCAGCCGATGATCGACGCCGGCGCGATGACCCAGATGGCCGGCGTCCGGAACGGCCGCGCCCGGCCCGGGTCCCTCTTCCGGAGGATCAGCACGCCCAGCGACACCGCCGCAAAGGCGAACAGGGTTCCCGAGTTGGAATAATCGGCGAGGGTGCCGACCGGCAGGAACGCGGCGCAGATCGCCACCGCGATGCCGGTGACGATGGTCACCACCCAGGGCGTACGGAACTTCGGGTGGACCGTCGCGAGCTTCTGGGGGAGCAGACCGTCGCGGGCCATCACGAAGAAGATGCGCGTCTGGCCGTACATCATCAGCAGCACGACCGACGGCAAGGCGATGGTGGCGGCAAGGCCGACCAGCCAGCCCGTCCAAGGCGAGGAGACCTCGCGCAGCACATAGGCGAGAGCTTCCTTGGAGCAGACCAGCGGCGCGTGGGCGGCGTGGCAGGCGGCGCTGCCGTAGAGCTCGGGCGAGCCTTCGACGAAATACTTACCTGTCGCCGGATCGAGCAGCGGCTGCGCCCCGAACGAGCCGATCACGCCGCCCGCCACCAGCAGGTAGAAGACGGTGCAGATCGCCAGCGAGGCGATCAGGCCGATCGGCACGTTGCGCTGCGGGTTCTTGGTTTCCTCCGCCGCGGTCGAGACCGCGTCGAAGCCGACATAGGCGAAGAAGATCGACGCTGCGGCGCCGAGGACGCCGACGCCTTCCGACGACAAGGGGTTGCCCCAGCCGCGCGGGACGAAAGGCTGGAAGTTCGGCGTGTGGCCGAAGATCATCGGCACGGTGATGATCACGAACAGGGTGAGCGCCGTGACCTTGATGGCGACGAGCACCGCGTTGACGGTCGCGCTCTCCTTGGTGCCGACGACGAGCAGCCAGGTGACGAGAGCGGTGATGATCACCGCCGGGAGGTTGACGATGCCGCCGACCTCGCCGCCCTTCAATATTCCCCACTCGATCTTGGGACCGACGGTAAGCGCATGTGGCAGGTGCACGCCGACCGAATCGAGGAAGCCGACGATGTGGCCGGACCAGCCAACCGCCACCGCGCTTGCTCCGAGCGCATATTCGAGGATCAGCGCCCAGCCGACCATCCAGGCGAGCAGCTCGCCCATCACCGCATAGCTGTAGGTGTAGGCGGAGCCCGCGACCGGGACCATCGAGGCGAGTTCGGAATAGCAGAGCGCGGCGAGGGCGCAGACGGTGCCGGCGACGATGAAGGAGATCATCATGCCCGGCCCGGCCTTCTGGGCAGCCGTGGCCGTCAGGACGAAGATGCCGGTGCCGATCACCGCGCCGATGCCCAGCATGGTCAGCTGGAAGGCGCCGAGCGACCGCTTCAGGCTTTTCTTCTCGGCCGTGGCGAGGATGGCGTCGAGTGACTTAACGCGCCCGAAAATCATGTGCTTCCCCTTGCATGGCGGCCTCAGGGCCGCTTCGTCTTTGTAATCGCTTTCGCATTTCCGCCAAGGCGCGTTGCGCTGTGCGCGAGACGCCTCGCCGTACGGCCCGGCAGCCTAGCGGCTGATCCTCCCTGCGCAACAGGTTTCGGCCTGCAGGCGGCCTCAGCGGCCGAGCATCGGGCCGAGGGGCCGTCCGCCGAACAGGTGGACGTGAAGATGCGGCACTTCCTGCCCGCTATGCCCTCCGGCGTTGGCGAGCAGCCGATAGCCCGGCGCCACCAGCCCGTTCTCCCGCGCCACATGGCCCACCGCCCGCACGAACCCGGCAATCTCCGCCTCCGAAGCGTGCTCGGAAAAGTCGTCCCACGACACGTACGACCCCTTCGGAATTACCAATATGTGCACCGGCGCCTGCGGGTGGATGTCGTGAAAGGCGAGCGCGTGGGCGTCCTCATAGACCGCTTTGGCGGGGATCTCGCCGCGCAGGATCCGCGCGAAGATGTTGCTCTCGTCATAGGGCTGGGTCGCATCGATCGCCATCGGCGCACACTCTCCTCGGCTCGCCCGCCTGCTCAACATGGATTGCCACCACGGCGCAAGCCGCTTGACCGCCGCTTAAGCCGCGCTACCACAAGGGGGATGCCCAGCGACGCGCCCGACAGCCTGATTCCCTACGACGAGATCGTGCAGGAGGCGCTGCGTGCCGTCGTCGGCCGGGTGCTCGGCGAAGTGGAGAGCACCGGCCACCTTCCCGGCGAGCACCATTTTTACATCACCTTCAAGACCGGCGCCGCCGGAGTCGACATTCCGCGCCACCTCACCGAGCGCTTTCCGGACGAGATGACCATCGTCATCCAGAACCGCTTCTGGGACCTGAAGGTCGGCGGCGACGGCTTCGAGGTGGGCTTGAGCTTCAACCAGGCGCCGGCCCGCCTCGTCATCCCCTTTTCGGCGATCACCGGCTTCGTCGATCCGGCCGTCAACTTCGCCCTCCAGTTCCAGGCCCAGGCCGAGGACGGCAGCCTGCAGGCGCACGAGGAAGCGGAAAACGACCATCCGCTCGGCGAGCCGGTCGAAGACGGCTCCAACGTCGTCGCGGTGGATTTCAAGCGCAAGAAGTAGCCGCGCGCCGGGGTGACGCACCGGCTTTCGCCCGCTAAAGGCGCGGGCATGATTTCCAACCCCACCCGCACCGAAACGGACAGCTTCGGACCCATCGCCGTCCCGGGCGATTCCTATTGGGGCGCGCAGACGCAGCGCTCGATCCAGAACTTCCCGTTCGGCCCGCGCGAGACGATGCCCGTGGAGATCGTCCATGCCCTTGGCTATGTGAAGCAGGCGGCGGCGCGGGTGAACGGCAAGGCGGGCGGCCTTGCGCCCGACATCGCCGAGGCGATCCAGCAGGCGGCGGGCGAAGTCGCGGGCGGCATGCACGACGACCAGTTTCCGTTGGTCGTCTGGCAGACCGGGTCCGGCACGCAGTCCAACATGAACGCGAACGAGGTCGTCGCCGGCCGCGCCAACGAGATCCTCTCCGGCACCCGCGGGGGCAAGAGCCCGGTCCATCCCAACGATCATGTCAACAAGGGCCAGTCGTCCAACGACAGCTTCCCGACGGCGATGCACGTCGCGGCGGCGCGGGCAGTGGAGATGCGGCTCATCCCAGCGCTGAACGGCATGCACCGCCGCCTCGCCGCGCAGGCCGCCGCGTGGGATCACATCGTCAAGATCGGCCGCACCCACCTCCAGGACGCGACGCCGCTGACGCTGGGCCAGGAATTTTCCGGCTACGCCGCCCAGATCGAGCTGGCGATCGAGCGGGTCCGCTCGGTTATGCCGCGCCTCCTCCTCCTCGCGCAGGGCGGCACCGCCGTCGGCACCGGCCTCAACGCGCCCAAAGGTTTTGCCGAGGATTTCGCCGCCGAGATCGCGCGCCTCACCGGCCTCCCGTTCAAGACGGCTCCGAACAAGTTCGAGGCGCTGGCGAGCCACGACACGATGGTCGAGCTGTCGGGCGTCCTCAACGTCATCGCCGTGTCGGTGACCAAGATCGCCAACGACATCCGCCTGCTGGGCTCCGGCCCGCGCTGCGGCCTCGGCGAATTGAAGCTGCCGGAGAACGAGCCGGGCAGCTCGATCATGCCGGGCAAGGTCAACCCGACCCAGGCCGAGATGCTGACCATGGTCGCGGCCCAGGTGATGGGCAACCACGTCGCGGTCACCGTCGGCGGGCTCCAGGGGCATCTGGAGCTGAACGTCTTCAAGCCGCTGATCGGCGCCAACGTGCTGCGCTCGGTCGACCTGCTCGCCACCGGCGTGGAGAGCTTCTCCGAACGCGCGCTCGACGGGCTGGAGCCGGACGAGCGGCGCATATCGGAGCTGATGAACCGCTCGCTGATGCTGGTCACCGCGCTCGCCCCGGAGATCGGCTACGACAATGCCGCCGCCATCGCCAAGCACGCCCACAAGAACAAGGGCACGCTGCGCGACTCGGCCGTCGAGCTCGGCCACCTGAGCGGCGAGGAGTTCGACCGCCTCGTGGTGCCGGAGAAGATGACCCGGCCGGGCGACTGAGCGGGCGGGGTAGGGTGCCCGCATGAGCATCTACGACCAGAAGATCAAC
>NZ_DASWQI010000040.1:0-48219 GCF_036403745.1 Allosphingosinicella sp. | reverse complement strand
AGCGGCGCGGCAAAGCCGCGCCGTCGGTCCTCGCTGCAGCGAGGCCGGCCGCGCTTGCGCGTCTCGGCGATAGCGTCCGCTATCGCTGTGCATGCTGCGCGGTGGGAGCCGGAACGACCCGGAGCGAAATCGTTACGGCTGCTTCCTTCCGGATCTGACCGGGTTGGCGACAACTCCGTCCGCCCGACTCCCGCGGCGCATATGGGCGAAGCGGTTCAGGAGGGCAAGGTCAGAGCAGATGCAAAGTCTCGTCCATCTGATCATGCAGCACACGCACCACGCGAATGCTGTCAGAGCGCTCGTAAAAGTAGATGAAATGGCGAACGCACCGGGCTTTTCGGAGACCCTCCCGCACAAATCCGAGAGAGCGGCTACGGAGCCGACCGGCCGCTGCGGCCGTCGCAGCGTCATTGATCGATTTCAAGTACCGGTCAGCCTGCTCCGGATTCCAGCGATCTTCGGTGAACTCCCAGATTTCATCGAGATCCTGCTTGGCGACATCGGAAAAGATTACCCGGCGCGCGATAGATGCCGCTCCCGCGCCTGCGCGATGATCTCGTCGATCGTATAGGGGCTGTCGGGGCTCGCATCCCCCTCGTCGATCAGCGCCCGGAGTCGATCCACGGCTTCCTGCCGTTCTCGAATGACGGCCCGCATATAGTCGCTCACATCAGCGTATTGGCCGGTCGCGACCTGCGAATCGACGAAGTTCTTGAGTTCCTCAGGAATCGAGATGTTCACGGTGGTCATACGCGGATTTTGTTGAATTTTTGCCATTGAGTCAACGCCCCTGCATGTTCCTGGCTCCGCCGGGCATGCGCACCGTCAGCGTCTCCAGCGCCTCCGTCAGCACGATCTGGCAGGCGAGGCGGGAGGTGCGGGTGACGTGGAGGGCGAGGTCGAGCAGGTCTTCCTCCTCCTCGCTGGCGCGGGGGAGCTTCGAGAAATCCTCGGCGGCTAGAATGACGTGGCAGGTGGAGCAGGCCATCTGGCCTTCGCACGTGCCTTCGAGCGGCTGGCCGGCCTCCTGGGCGACGTCGAGGAGGCGTTCGCCGGCGGGGGCGTCTACCTCCTGCACCGCAATGCCGTCGGCGGAGAGAAAGCGGATGCGGGTCATGCGGCGAAGCTCAGCTGGCGTGCGGCGGCGGCGTCGATGAGGGCGAGGGCGCGCAGCAGGTCGGCCTCCGTGGTGTAGCGGCCGAAGCCGAGGCGGATGCTGGCGCGGGCTTCGCGCTCGGAGAGCCCCAAGGCGGCGAGGACGTGGCTCGGGCGGCCGGAGCCGCTGGCGCAGGCAGAGCCGGCGGAGAAGGCGACTTCGCGGACTTCGGAGATGAGGCGGGCTGCGTCGGCGCCGTCGCGGCGGAAGTTGAGATTGCCGTGGTAGCGATGATCGGCGGAGCCGTTCAAGGTCCAGCCGGGCATGGCGTTGCGAGCGAGGGTCCAGAGGCGTTCGGCGTGCGCCCGATCCGCCTCGGCCTGCTCGACCACGAGGCGCGCCGCCTCGCCAAAGCCGGCGCACAAAGCGGGCGAGAGGGTGCCGGAGCGGAGGCCCCCTTCCTGGCCGCCGCCGTGGAGGAGCGGATCGAGCGCGACGCCGTCGCGCACCCAGAGGGCGCCGATCCCCTTCGGGCCGTGGACCTTGTGGGCGGAGACGGCGACCATGTCGCAGGCGTCGAGCGGGATGGCCACGCGGCCGAGCGCCTGGACGGCGTCGCAGAAGACCAGCGCACCGGCCTCGCGGGCGAGGGCGGCGAGTTGCGCGACGGGCTGGATGACGCCGATCTCGTTGTTGACCAGCATGGCGGCGACGAGGCCGGTGCGCTCATCAATGCGGGTGGCGGCGAGGGCGAGGTCGACGAGGCCGTCGCGGCCGACGGGGAGGATGTCGATGTCGAAGCCCTGGCTGCCGAGCCAATCGACGGTGTCGAGGACGCAGGCATGTTCGGTCGCGAGGGTGACGATGCGGCGGCGCTCCGGTGGCAGGCGGGCGGCGGCGCCCTTCAGCGCCCAGTTGGCGGCTTCGGTGGCACCGGAGGTGAAGTAGAGCTTGCCTCCCCTCCCGGATTTCCGGGAGGGGCCGGGGGTGGGTTCTTCGTTATGGAATGCGGCGAAGGAAAGGGGGCCACCCCCTGCCCCCTCGCGGAAATCCCGGAGGGGAAGATTCAGCGCCTCCACCACCCGCTCACGGGCTACCTCGATCGCCGCTGCCGCTTCGCGCCCCATGCGGTGCGGGCTGTGGGGATTTCCGAAGCCCTCCTCGAGCCAAGGCCGCATCGCCGCGGCGGCTTCCGGAGCGAGGGGGGTGGTGGCCTGGTAGTCGAGGTAGATCACGCGGCGCGGCGCTTGTCCTTGAGGGCGCGCCAGTGTGCGAGGAGAGCGTCGATGTCGCTGGCCTGCGTCGAAGGGCCGAAGCTGACGCGGATGACCTCGCGCGCCGCCTCTTCGCTCCAGCCCATGGCGGTGAGGACGTGGCTGGTCTTGAGGCTTCCGGAGGCGCAGGCGCTGCCGGCGGTGACGGCGATGCCGGCAAGATCGAGCTGCATCATCTGCGCGGCGCCCGGGACGCCCGGCATCCGGTAGCAGGCGATGGTGGCGATGCGCGGCGCGGCGCCGGCCACGACTTCGCCGCCCGCGGTCTCGATCTCGGCGTCGAGATGGGCGCGCAGGCGCTTCGCCTCTTCGTACCAGCCATGGTCGCCCTCTAGCGCGGCGGCGAAACCCATGATCGCGGGCACGGCCGGCGTGCCGGGGCGGTAGCCGCCTTCCTGGCCGCCGATCGCCTCCAGCGTCGCCGGGTCCTTGACCAGCAGCGCGCCGACGCCCGGCGGCCCCCCGAGCTTGTGGGCGGCGACGACGAGGAAATCGGCCTCCGGGAGCGGCAGCTTGCCGGCGCTCTGGGCGCAATCGGTGAGGAGCAGGCCGCCCGCCGCCTTCACCCTGGCGTAGATCTCGGCAATGGGATGCATGACGCCGGTCTCGTTGTTGACCGACTGCACGGCCACCAGCGGCCGCTCGGCGCCGGCGAGGGCGCGGTCGAGGTCGTCGAGATCCAGAGTGCCGTCGTGCTTGGCGGCAATCTGGCGGGCATTTGGGGCGCTGCGCAGGACCGCCGGGTGCTCGACCGCCGAGACGATGAAGCTGCCAGCCTTCGCCCGCTCGAACACCAGCGAAATGGCCTCGGTGGCGCCGGAGGTGAAGAGCAAGGTGCCCTCCCGGCCCAGGGCGGCCGCGACCCGGCGGCGGGCATCCTCGAGCTGCGCGCGGGCCGCCCTGCCCTCGGCGTGGGGCGAGGAGGGATTGGCCCAGGCGAGGCACGCCTCAGCCATCGCCGCCGCCGCCTGCGGCAGGATCGGCGTGGTCGAGGCATGGTCGAGATAGATGCGGGCGAGATAAGGGCGGTCCGGCACCTTGCGGTCCTTTCAATTGCGCGCGTCGGCTTCGCGCCTATATAGGGCCGGCCCGGCCCGTGGGTCACCCCCGTCGCGGCCGCTCCTCCAGTGCGAAGCGCAGGTCACATGCCCGAAGTCATTTTTCCCGGTCCCGAAGGCCGCCTCGAAGGCCGTTTCAACCCGGGTCCGCGCCCGCGCGCGCCGGTCGCGCTCATCCTCCACCCGCATCCGCAGGGCGGAGGGACGATGAACAACGCCATCGTGCAGGCGCTCTACAAGACGTTCGTGCGGCGCGGCTTCGCCACCTTGCGCTTCAATTTCCGCGGCGTCGGCAAGAGCCAGGGCGTGTTCGACAACGGCATCGGCGAATTGTCCGATGCGGCCTCGGCGCTCGACTGGGTGCAGCAGATCCACCCGGAGGCCGAATCGACCTGGATCGGCGGCTTCAGCTTCGGCGCGTGGATCGGCATGCAGCTCCTGATGCGCCGCCCGGAAGTGCGCGGCTTCATCTCGATCGCGCCGCCCGCCAACATGTACGATTTCACCTTCCTCGCCCCCTGCCCTTCGTCGGGCATCATCATCCAGGGCGAGGGCGACGAGGTGGTGACGCCGAACGCGGTGCAGAAGCTGGTCGACAAGCTGCGCACCCAGAAGCACATCACGATCCACCACGACACGATCCCGCATGCCAACCATTTCTTCGCCCAGGAAATGCCGCAGCTGATGGCGTCGGTGGATCGGTATCTGGATTTCCGGCTGGACCCTGCCTGCCCGATCCGCTGAGGGCGGCTGCGGCGTCATTCGCGACTAAAGCGCCCAGATGAGGACGTTGGCGGCCAGCACGGCGGCGGCGCCGAGCATCAGGGTGCCGCGCTTCCTGTCGCCGCCGCGGACGATCAGGCCGATGCCGCCCGCCGTCAGCGCCGCGGCAGCGAGGACGGCGAGGGATAGAGCGGTGGTGACGAGGGTCGGCATCGCGCGGCTAGTGGCACCGAGGGCGTGCTTTACCAACGGTTAAATCGGCGGCGGCTAGCAAAGCGGGCATGGACGAGACCGCGCAATTCGAATCGATCGAGGAGACGATCCTGCCGAGCCTGTCGCTGGTGCTCGACGGGCTGATCGAGGCGGCCGCGCTGGCGCGGCCGGGCGTAGACGCGGCGCATTATGCGGTGGAGCTGAAGGCGATCGGCGAGCAGCTCGAGGTGCTCCGGCGGCACGTCGAGGATGCCGCCGCGCCTGAGGTTCAGGACGTGCGCGCCGCCTGAGCGGCGAGGATCTCGGCATAGAGCGCCGGATCGACGTTGCCGCCCGAGACGACGACCACCGTCCGCTCCGAGGCCGGGCCGGCCTTTCCTGACAAAAACGCCGCGAGGGCGACGGCGCCGCCGGGCTCGGCGACGATGCGCAGGTGGCGGGCGGCATAGGCCATGGCCTCCCGGATTTCGTCCTCGCTGACCGAGAGGCCGCGGGCGCCGCTGCCGCGCAGGGCGTCCAGGGTGAGCGGCGAGACGAGCTTGGTCTGAAGCGCATCGCACAGGGTGGGCGGCGCCGGCTCCTCGACGGGGAGCGGCGTTCCGGCGGCGATCGAGCGGGCCATGTCGTCCCAACCCTGCGGCTCGACCGTCACCACCTCCGCGTGCGGAAGCGCGAGGGCGATTCCGGCGGAGAGGCCGCCGCCGCCGCATGGGACGAGGATTTTGTCCGGCGAAGCGCCGAGCTGCTCGGCGATCTCGACGCCGCAGCTCCCCTGCCCTTCGATGACGTCGACATCGTCGAACGAGGGGACGAGGACGCAGCCTTTCTCGGCGGCGAGGCGGGCGCCGATCTCCTCGCGGCTCTCGGTCATGCGGTCGTAGGCGACGATGGCGGCGCCGGCGGCGCGGGTTGCGTCGCGCTTCACCGCAGGGGCGTCGGCGGGCATGACGATGGTCGCTTCGATGCCGAGCGCACGCGCTGCGAGCGCGACACCCTGGGCGTGGTTTCCGGAGGAGAAAGCGACGACGCCGCGTTCGCGCTCGCTTTGAGAAAGCTGGAGCAAGCGGTTGAAGGCGCCGCGCAATTTGAAGCTGCCGCCCTGCTGCAGGCACTCGGCCTTCACCCAGACGCGTCCGCCTTGCCATTCGAGCGGCAGCAGGGGCGTGCGAGTCACATGGGGCGCCACGCGGTTCGCCGCAGCGCGGACACCTTCTGGCGACGGCCTTCTCTCTGTCATCCAAGCCTCTGAGATTAATGGGGAAAAAGCAGGTCTTTACATGAGAAAAGCAGGGTCATATATCCCGGCCCGCTGCCCCATGGGGACTTCCAACAACCGCAAGGCAGCCTCGTCGTCAACTACCGCCTTTGGAGGTCCCTTGAGTTGCACAAGCATCATAGCGCGCTGGGGCTAGCTTCGCTCCCGATCGACAACGCAACGGTTGCCGACATCGCCCGTAACGGCAACGCCAGCGTTGCCGCTATCGCTCTTGAGCGGCCGGTCCAGCCGGTGACGCTCCTGCGTCCGCACGCCGCGCGTCGCGCCGCCCGCTTCTTCACCGAGAAGTTTCCGGGACGCTCGCTCTATGCGGTGAAGGCGAACCCCTCGCCGGAGCTCCTGCAGGTCCTGTGGGACAGCGGGATCACCCATTACGACGTCGCCTCGATCGCCGAGGTGCGGCTGGTGGCCCAGACGCTGCCGGAGGCGGTGCTGTGCTTCATGCACCCGGTGAAGGCGGAAGAAGCCATCGCCGAGGCCTATGCGCTCGGCGTGCGCACCTTCTCGCTCGACACGATGGACGAGCTCGAGAAGATCGTTCGCGCGACCAGCGAGGCGACCGATCTCAACCTGTGCGTCCGCATCCGCGTGTCCTCGGACCATTCGAAGCTCAGCCTCGCCTCCAAGTTCGGCGCCGAGCCCGACGAGATGAAGGCCCTGCTGTTCGCCGCCCGCCAGGCCGCCGACGCGCTCGGCATCTGCTTCCATGTCGGCAGCCAGGCGATGACGCCCGCGGCTTATGCCGAGGCGATGGAGCGGGTGCGCGCAGCGATCGTCGGCGCGGCGGTCACGGTCGACATCGTCGATGTCGGCGGGGGCTTTCCGTCCTGGTATCCGGGCATGGAGCCGCCGCCCCTCGAAGCTTATTTCGACGTCATTTCGCGCGCGTTCGAAAGCTTGCCCATCTCCTACTCGGCCGAATTGTGGTGCGAGCCGGGCCGGGCCCTGTGTGCGGAATATGCCAGCGTGCTCGTGCGCGTCGAGAAGCGCCGGGGCGACCAGCTCTACATCAACGACGGCGCCTATGGCGCGCTGTTCGATGCGGCGCATGTCGGCTGGCGCTTCCCGGTCAAGCTGGTGCGGCCCGAGGCTTCGGACTTGAGGGAGATGCCGTTCAGCTTCTACGGCCCGACCTGCGACGATCTCGACCATATGACAGGCCCGTTCCACCTCCCCGCGGACGTGGGACGGGGCGACTATATCGAGATCGGCATGCTCGGCGCCTATGGCTGCGCGATGCGGACCGGGTTCAACGGCTTCGGCACCGTGTCGAAGGTCGTGGTCGAGGACGAGCCGATGGCGACGCTGTACGGCGGCGACGCCGGCGAGGTTGAACGCAGCAACGTGGTTCAGCTCTAGGCAAGCCGCTTCTACGTAAGGGACCGGCAAGCTGCGTGGCCTTCGGGAGCCCGGCTTGCCGATCCTGTACTCTACCGTCACCCCGGACTTGATCCGGGGTCCACCTTCATCCTCTCGGTGGAGAAAAGGTGGATGCCTGATCAAGTCCGGCATGACGATTATGGGTTTCCGCGTCCCCTAACGACGGCGGTTCATTGTTGAAGTGTGGACATGAGCATGAACGACCAGCCCAAGATCAACGACACCCGCAAGGCCGAGCTGCTCGGCACCGTCGTCGAGCATATCGACATCACCAGCTTCGACGCACGGCCAATCGTCGATGCGATGAAGAAGATGAGCTTCACCTCGCGCGACCTCGGCCGTGCGACGGACATCTACAACCAGATGCTCGCCGACAAGGATTGCTCGGTGATCCTGGTGATCGCCGGCTCGACCTCGGCCGGCGGCTGCATGGACCTCTATGCCGAGCTGGTCAGGAACAACATGGTCGACGCGATCGTCGCCACCGGCGCCACCATCGTCGATATGGATTTCTTCGAAGCGCTTGGCCACAAGCATTACCAAGCGCTTGAAATCCCTGACGACGACACCCTGCGCTCGCTCTACATCGACCGCATCTACGACACCTATATCGACGAAGAGAAGCTGCAGGAGACCGATCATACGATCGGCGATATCGCCAACTCGCTCGAGCCCAAACCGTACAGCTCGCGCGCGTTCATCCGCGAGATGGGCAAGTGGCTGATGACCCACGGCAAGAAGGAGAACAGCCTCGTCAAGCTCGCCTACGAGCATGACGTGCCGATCTTCTGCCCGGCCTTCGTCGACAGCTCGGCCGGCTTCGGCCTCGTCAAGCACCAGGTCGACGCGATGAAGGCGGGCAAGCCCTACATGGTGCTCGACGCCATTGCCGACTTCCGTGAGCTCACCAACCTCAAGATCGCGGCTGGCACGACGGGCCTCCTCATGATCGGCGGCGGCGTGCCGAAGAACTTCACGCAGGACACCGTGGTGTGCGCGGAGATCCTCGGCCACGAGGTCGACGTGCATAAGTACGCGGTGCAGATCACCGTCGCCGACGTTCGCGATGGCGCCTGCTCCTCCTCGACCCTCCAGGAGGCGGCGAGCTGGGGCAAGGTTTCGACCGCGCTGGAGCAGATGGTGTTCGCCGAGGCGACCAGCGTCATGCCGCTCCTGGCCAGCGACGCCTACCATCGCGGCCTGTGGAAGGATCGCACCAAGCGCCGCTTCGCCAAGCTGTTCGACGAAGCCTGATCCAACGAGAACCCCCGCCCCACCACAGGCGGGGGTTTTTCGCTTGGGCCCGCGTGAAGCCTACGCCAGCCTCCCTTTCCTTCCCCTCTCGCGCCAAACCCGCTACCGCCGCGCCATGGACGCGTCGGACCTCCGCATCGCCCTGTTCAGCGGCAACTACAATTACATACGGGACGGGGCGAACCAGGCGCTGAACCGCCTGGTCGACTATCTGCTGAAGCAGGGCGCCGAGGTGCGCGTCTATTCCCCGACCGTCGAGAAGCCCGCCTTCCCGCCCAACGCGCCGGTGATCCACATCCCCAGCCTGGCGGTGCCGCGGCGGCCGGAATACAGAATTCCGATCGCGCTGCCGCGGCGGGCGAGACGCGACCTCGAGGCCTTTCGGCCCAACATCCTGCATGTCGCCAGTCCCGACGTGCTTGGACATCGCGCCGTCAGCCTCGCCCACCGCGCCGACCTGCCGGTCGTTGCCTCCGTCCACACGCGCTTCGAGACCTACGTCCGCTACTACGGCCTCGCCTTCCTTGAGCCGGTCCTCCTGGCGATCCTGCGGCGCTTCTACCGCCGCTGCGACGCCATCTTCGCGCCGTCGGATTCGATGGCCCAGCTGCTGCGCGACCAGCGGATGAACTATGATGTCGGTATCTGGACGCGCGGCATCGACCGCGAGATCTTCAACCCCGGCATGCGCGACATGGGCTGGCGCCGCGGCCTCGGCATCGAGGACGAAGTGCCGGTGATCGGCTTCGTCGGCCGGCTTGTGATGGAAAAGGGGCTCGACGTCTTTTCGGAGACGATCGACTGCCTTTCGAAGAAACAGGTCCGCCACAAAGTGCTGGTCGTCGGCGAGGGGCCGGCGCGCGATTGGTTTGAGAAAAGGCTTCCGCAGGCGGTCTTCACCGGCTTTCAGAAAGGCGCGAACCTCGGCCGCGCCGTCGCGTCGATGGACGTGCTGTTCAACCCCTCGGTGACGGAAACCTTCGGCAATGTCACCTTGGAGGCGCTGGCGACGGGAATACCCGTCGTCGCGGCGCGGGCGACGGGCAGCGAGAGCCTGGTGAGCGACGGCGTCACCGGACGCCTGATCCGCCCAGGCGCGATCGAGGAATTCGCCGGGGCCCTCGCCCTTTACTGCCGCGACCCCGAGGCGCGGGCCGCCGCCGGGCGCGCCGGCATCGCGATGAGCAGCCGCTTCGGGTGGGACGAGGTCAACCAGGCGCTGGTCGACGGCTATTGCCGAATCATTCGCCAGCGCGCCGCGGGCGGACGTCCGCCCGGGCCCAGCCCGGTGCCCTGAAAGCCCGGAAAACCGCCATTCCCGGCTTTCAACACTGTCACTTGATTGTCTCGGCCCCGGAACTTAACATAGCGCACGTGGGTCACTCCTGTTGGTTGAGCCTCCAACCGGTTTCGCGGGGCTCCCACGGACGCTCCAGCCATAAGCTGGGGCGTTCTTTCGTGAGGTCGAATAAGAGGGGAAGATTTTTATGAAACTCATCGTGAAAGCCGCGGCCGTCGGCCTCGCCGTGCTCGCGCTCGGCGCCTGCAACAAGCATACCGCCGCCGCCGACAACGTCGTCGCGAACACCGACGCCGTCGCCGATAACATCGTCGCCGCCGCCGACAACAAGGCCGACAACATCACGGCCGCCGCCAGCAACAAGGCGGACGCGGTCCGCGCCGCGGGCGAGAACAAGGCAGCCGTGATCGACAACATGGCGAAGTCGGGCAACACCTCGACGGCGACCACAAACACGACCACGACGACCACGAAGAAGAAGTAAGCTTCAGCTTCGGACCGAAGAAGGGCGTCCCGGCCAGGCCGGGGCGCCCTTTTTCGTTCGAGAGCTCCGTCACCCGGGCGAAAGCCGGGGTCTCCTCGGGTGAAGACCGCGGTGCTCTTCACGCCACGAGATACCGGCTTGCGCCGGCATGACGCGTGAGCGCTGGATTGCCGGATCGGCTCTCGCCGCCCTATTTCAGCCGCTCGATCCGCTGCGCCGCCTCGTCGAGGATGGCGGCGATTTCGTGGAGCCGGTCCTCGCCCATGTCGTCGGCGGTGACGCGGTGCCAGAGCGCCTGGAGGAGGTTGCCGACGGCCCGCTGGATCGGCTTGCCGCCGGCCCGGCGCTTGCCTTCGCCGGCGCCTTCCAGGCGGGCGAGCAGGGCGTCGACTTCCTCGGAGCGCTCGGCGAGATGCGCCTCGCCGTCCGCCGTCACTGCGAACGCCTTGCGGGCGCCGTCGGCGGCGGCTTCCTGGATGAGGCCCATGTCCTGCAGCATGGTGAGCGTCGGATAGACGACGCCCGGGCTGGGCGCGTAGCTGCCGTGGGTCAGCTCCTCGATCGCGCGGATGAGGTCGTAGCCGTGGCGCGGCTGGTCGGCAATCAGCTTGAGGAGGACGAGCCGAAGCTCGCCGCTTTCGAACATCCGCCCGCGCCGGCCGCGGCGCCCGCCGCCGCCGAAGCCGAACTCCTCGCCCCAGTCGCCGCCCCCGAACGGGCCGCCGCCGGGACCGCCGAAGCCGAAGCCGCGCGGTCCGAACCGCATCCCGAACACGCCCGGGCCGAATTTGCCGAACTCGAAGCCCGGTCCGCAATGTCTGCGCATGTCATACCTCCATCGTATCTCGATGCGTCTTAGATATATCTTCGCAACAGAGTGTCAAGTGCGCTGGCATGACGAGGGCCGAGCTTGCTAGAGAGAGGCGTGGCCGATCTCTTTGCCAGCGAACCCCAGCCCCCTGCCCCGCCGCCCGCCGACAGCGCGCCGCTGGCCGACCGGCTGCGGCCGCAGAAGCTCGGGGAGGTCGTGGGACAGGATCATTTGACCGGCCCCGAGGGCGCGATCGGTCGGATGGTGGCGGCCGGCAAGCTCGCCTCGATGATCCTGTGGGGGCCGCCCGGCACCGGCAAGACGACCATCGCGCGCCTGCTCGCCGACGCGGTCGGGATGCGCTTCGTGGCGATCTCCGCGGTGTTCTCCGGCGTCGCCGACTTGAAGAAGGTGTTCGCGGAGGCAAAGGAATTCGCCCGCACGGGGAGGCAGACTTTGCTCTTCGTGGACGAGATCCACCGCTTCAACCGCGCCCAGCAGGACGGCTTCCTGCCCTATGTCGAGGACGGCACGGTGGTGCTGGTCGGCGCGACGACGGAGAATCCGTCGTTCGAACTCAACGCCGCCTTGCTGAGCCGCGCGCAGGTGCTGATCCTCAACCGGCTCGACCACAAGGCGCTCTGCCTGCTGCTCGACCGCGCCGAAGCGATCATGGAGCGGGCCCTCCCGCTGACCCCCGAAGCCCGTGACGCCCTCGTCGCCACCGCCGACGGCGACGGCCGCTTCCTCCTCAACCAGGCGGAGACCTTGTTCTCCATCGAGCTGCCCGAGCCGCTCGATCCGGCCGCGCTCTCGGCCCTGCTCCACCGCCGCGTCGCAGTCTACGACAAGGATCGGGAGGGGCATTACAACCTCATCTCGGCCCTTCACAAAGCGATCCGCGGCTCGGACCCGCAGGCGGCGCTCTACTATCTCGCCCGCATGCTCACCGCCGGCGAGGAGCCGCTTTACCTGCTCCGCCGCCTCACGCGTGCCGCGGTCGAGGATATCGGACTCGCCGACCCCAACGCCCTCGTCCAGTGCATCGCGGCGAAGGAGACGTACGATTTCCTCGGCTCGCCGGAGGGCGAGCTCGCCATCGTCCAGGCCTGCCTCTACCTCGCCACCGCCCCCAAATCGAACGCGACCTACAAGGCGCAGAAGGCGGCATGGCGGAGCGCGAAGGAAACAGGATCGCTGATGCCGCCGAAAAACATCCTCAACGCGCCGACCAAGCTCATGAAGACGATCGGCTACGGCCAGGGCTATTCCTACGACCATGACGCGCCGGAGGGCTTTTCCGGCGACGATTACTGGCCCGAGGAAATGTCGCCGCAGACATTCTACCAGCCGACCGACCGCGGCCACGAGAAGCGCATCGCCGAGCGAATGGCGTGGTGGGAGGAGCAGCGGCGGGCGAAGCGCGATGGCTGAGCCGATCCGCGGCTGGGACGACGCCGTCGCCTTCGCCCTTACGCTGCCGGGCGCCGAGCTTTCGATCAGCTATGGCAAACCGGCCGTGAAGGTAAACGGCCGCGCCTTTCTCTACACCGGCCACGAGCAGGCGACCTCCTTCGGGGTCGCGATGGACATGGATACGATCGAGATCCTGAAGGAGACCGATCCCAGCACCTTCTGGCAATCGCCCCATTACGAAGGCTGGCCAGCACTCCTGATCCGTTTCGACAGCCACGATCCGGAGCGCGTGCGCGCGGTCATCGAACGCTCGCGCGAGTGGATCGCGGCCAAGCCGCCGCCCCGGCCGCGAGCACGGCCGCGGAAGAAGACGTGACGCCCTTCCCGCCGTCGCGAGCCGATCGAACCTATCCGACCCGGACCATGACCGGGACGGCCGACTGGATTGCCGCGTCGCTTCGCGCCTCGCAATGACGGGGCCCGGCTACGACCGGTTCGCAGCCATCGATTGGTCGGGGGCGAAGGGCAAGAAGCATAAAGGCATTGCCGTCGCGATGTGCGGCGGGGGTGACGTGGCGCCGAGGCTCGTCCGCCCCGGCCACGTCTGGTCCCGCGGCGAAGTGCTCGACTGGCTACTCGGCGAGGCCGCCAAGGTCCCTACCCTGTTCGGCTTCGACTTCAGCTACGCCCCACCCTTGCTCGAACGCGGCGCCTATTTTCCCGGCGAGACGGCTCCGCCGGCCGAAGCAAAGGCGCTGTGGGCCTATGTCGACAGGCTCTGCGACGACGAGGATCTCGGCGCCGCGAGCTTCATGGAGCGGCACCACCGCCGCCACTTCTATTTCGGCGCCGCCGACGGGGTGAAGCGCAACTTCCTCCACCACAGGGCGTGCGAGCATGCCTTCAATGCGCTGGGCGGGGGCAAGGCGTCGACGCTCTACGACGCGGTCGGCGCGGCGCAGGTCGCCAAGGCGAGCTATGCCGGCATGCGCCTCCTCCACCGGCTCGACGGGCGCGTGCCCGTCTGGCCGATGGACGCACGGCCGGAAAGCGGCAGCCTCGTCGTCGAAATCTACACCCGCGTCTTCATCCGTCTCGCCGGCCTCTCCGGCCGCAAGGTCCGCACCCGGGCCGAACTCGCGGTCGCCCTCCAGGGTCTCGGCAGCCGCGCCCCGAGACTGGCCGCTGAGCCGTCCGACCACGAGACCGACGTCCTCATCGCCGCCGCCGGTCTGCGCGCCATATCCGGCGACCCGCGCTACTGGACTCCCCCCTCTCTCACCCCCGAAATGGCGCGGACGGAAGGCTGGACGTTCGGCGTCCTGTGACGGGAAAGCCGCAGCTTTCTGGCCCATGAACTTTTTTTCATTTTGTCGCCGATACGGCGTTGACCCTTCAAAAATCCGCAATTAACCAAGGCACTTACCAGAAGCCCCGCGCCTGAGCGACGGGGCCGAAACCGGGAAATCGGGGGATGCTCTGCGTCAACGCGCGCCTTTGCCGCGCCCATTTCGGGCGCTCCTTTCGCTCGCCCTCGGCGGCGCCGCGATGACCGCCGCACCGGCCGCCGCGGCGGCCCCTGTTTTGGCTTGGCAGCAGGTGCAGTCGGTGCGGGTGCTGTGCCTGGTCCAGCCTGAAACCAATTCGGGGGCCGAGGCGCTCCAAGGCGAAATCTGCCGCACCGTCACCCGTCTCGCCGCCGCCCATGCACCGGTTCCGGTGAGCGAGGTCGGCTTCGGCGACCCCGCCGTCATCGCGCCGGGCACCGTCACCCTCCTCGTCCACGCGTCGATCGCGCCCGATGGCGATGGGCGCCTGCTCGCCTTCGCGATCCGCCCGTTCCGCACCGGCGGCGTCGACACCGCCCAGCTCTTCACCGCGGCGCCGCGCGCGCTGCGCCTGCCTGCCGCCGGGCCGGGCGGCGCCGCGCTGGAGCGCAGCCTCGCCGCCGCGCTCGCCGACATACTGCCCTGGCTCCGCACCCGCTGAGCCGTTCCTTTTCCAACCAAGCCTAACAGGGGGACTAAATGACCGATACCGTAACCGGCTCTCCGCTCGTCGACAGCGGCGACGTGATCAGCCTTGACGCCAACGTGGACGGCACCGGCGGCTCGATCTCGGGCAAGCCGGTCTTCACGCTCGACCAGGTCGAGGCGAACCTCAACCGCACCAGCTATCCGGGCAGCGGCATTCCCGGCCCGATGTGGGCGTTCGGCACCGATCTCATGGGCCAGAACAAGAGCGGCGACCCCGGCGTCATCCAGTTCGCATTCTACCATGCACGCAGCGAGCTGTTCCAGGTCCCGTACGTCTTCCAGCAGGGCTCCGGCCTCGTCGGGCGCAGCGAATATTTCGGCTTCGCGCCCTTTTCGGTGGCGCAGCAGGACGCCGCCCGCAAGGCCCTGACGCTTTGGGACGACCTCATCAACGTCAAGATCGTCGAGGTCAGCAACGTCAACAATGCCGACATCACCTACGGCAACCTCACCAACGCGCCGGGCACGCAGGCTTATGCCTACCTCCCCTATAATTACGGGGGCACCTCCGCCGGCCTCCAAGGCGACGTCTGGGTGAGCACCTCGCAGGCCTCCAACCTGCAGCTCGACAACGGCTATTACGGCCTCGCCACCCTCATCCACGAGACCGGCCACGCGCTCGGCCTCCAGCATCCGGGCGCCTACAACGCCGCGCCGGGCCTCTCGATCACCTACGCCGCCAACGCCGAATATTACCAGGACAGCCGCCAGTACACGCAGATGTCCTATTTCAACGCGGAGTTCACCGGCGCCGCCCCGATCGACTGGAACCGGCTGACCTGGGTCTACGGCCAGACGCCGCTGCTCCACGACATCGCCACCATTCAGGCGATGTACGGCGCCGACCCCACCACCCGCACCGGCGACACCGTCTACGGCTTCAACGCGAACGCCGGAAATGGCGTCTACGATTTCACCAGCAACACGATGCCGGTGATTTCGATCTACGATGCCGGCGGCAACGACACGCTCGATTTCTCGGGCTGGAACTCGAACTCGAAGATCGACCTCCACCCCGGCTCGTTCAGCAGCGGCGGCGGCAGCGGCGTCGTTCCGCTCGACGTGCTCAAGGCTCGCGGCCTGCTGCCGGCGAGCTACACGGAGGAGCAATATCTGGCGCTCCGCACCCGCTACAATGCGGTCGACGGCCTGCTCCACGACAACATCTCCATCGCCTATAATACGATCGTCGAGAATGCGATCGGCGGCGGCGGCAACGACGTCATCATCGGCAACGACGTCGCCAACGTCCTCGACGGCCGCGCCGGCGACGACACGATCACCGGCAACGGCGGCAACGACACGCTCAACGGCGGCCTCGGCGCCGATGCGATGGCCGGCGGCACTGGCGACGATGGCTACTTCGTCGACAATGCCGGCGACCGCATCGCCGAACTGGCGAACGAAGGTACCGACACCGTCTCCGCGACGATCAGCTACACGCTGACCGACAATGTCGAGAATCTCGTCCTGACCGGCACCGCCGCGGACGGCACCGGGAACGTCCTCGACAACGTCATCACCGGCGATGCGGCGGACAACCATCTGTTCGGCGGCGCCGGCAACGACACGCTGGTCGGCGGGGACGGGAACGACCTGCTCGACGGCGGCGCCGGCGCCGACGCGATGAGCGGCGGCATGGGCAACGACGTCTACATCGTCGACAATATTGGCGACCTCGTCACCGAGACGGCGGGCCAGGGCAATGACACCGTCAAGGCGTCGATCAGCTACACGCTCGGCGCCAATGTCGAGAATCTGATCCTCACCGGCACCGCCGCCGACGGCACCGGCAACGAGCTCGCCAACACCCTGACCGGCAACGCCGCCTCGAACCACCTCAATGGCGGCGCGGGCGACGACCGGCTGGTCGGCGGCGACGGCGTGGACATCCTCACCGGCGGCACCGGCGCGGACGTCTTCGTCGCGGAGATCAACGCTACCAAGGTCGACAGCAAGACCGGCCCGATCTCGCTCGACCTGGTGCTCGATTTCCATGCCGGCGAGGACAAGATCGACCTGCACGGCATCGATGCGAACAGTCTTGTCGACGGCATCCAGTCGTTCAACTTCGTCGGCCAGGCCGCGGGCAAGAATGCCGGCGACCTCTCCATCCAGCATTACGGCAGCATGGACGCCGCCGAAAAGGCGCTCGGCATGGAGATTGACGGCTTCGCCGGAAAGAGCCCGTTCGAGGGTCCGGTCACCGTCCTCCTCGGCAATGTCGACGGCGGCGCACCCGATTTCGCGATGGTGTTCGTCAACACGCCGACTTTGCACACGACCGACTTCCTCCTCTGAGGCAGGCGGCCGTTGCGGCACGGGAGAAGCGCTCCGGCTCCGGCCGGGGCGCTTTTCTTATGGCTCCGCCTCAGCCGCCGGCAGCGGGGCGGCCCACCGGCTCCGTCGCCGTCCTGGGCATCCGCGCCTCTAGCGGGGCGAGCCAGGCCGATACCCCGTCGCCGATGCTGACCTGCGGGTTCGACGGGGTATTGCGCTTTCTATGTTCCCACTCGCCGATCATGCGCAGCGCCTCTGCGGACGCGTCGGCAAGCGGCTGCGGCTTGCGCAGCGCGTGGTTGATCATCGCGTCGCCGAAATAGGTCCAGTCATTGTCCGCGGGGCAGCCGAACGAGGTGCGGTCGGACGCAGCGGCGGTGAACAGGGCGGTGGTGTCGCCGGACAGTGCCGCCACGAAGGTTCCCGAATAGCAGGCCGAGAGGATCAGCAGGCGGTTGTGGATGCCGAGACTCGTCAGCTGCCGGGCGAAGCGGTTGGGGCTCAGGAAGCCGAAGCCTTCGTCGCCGTCATGATAAGCGATGCCGATCGGCGCGCCGTGGCTGGTGACGTAGAGGACGAGGACATCCTCCTGCCGGTCCATCCGCTCGGCGATGCGGGCGAGGACGAGGGTGAGCGAGTGGAGACTGCCCATCGGCAGCGCGCTCGGCCCGTTGCCCTCGGTGCCGGCGAGGACAATGGTGCGGTCCGCCGCGTCGAAGCGCCGCGCGAGGACCTTGCCAGCCTCCCGCGCCTCCCGCCCGAACACCGGGTCGCTGTCGAGCGCGACGGATACAACATAGGCGTCGACGATGCCCGGACGCTGCGCTGGGATCGCGGCAAGTGCGGCTTCGAGACGGCGATGCTCGGCGAGTTCGAAGGCGGGCCAGCGGCCGCGCTCGAGCTGCGGCCCGAGATCGAGGCTTGTTTTGGCGTCGGCGACATTGCCGCCCGTCAGGAGGCCCGGCCATTTGCTCGTATGCTCGGGCGCCTGCCAGGCCTGCGCGGCAAGCGCGCTCGCGCCGGCCGCCGCAGCGGCCGCCAGCATCCAGCCCCACGCCCGCCTCGAAACCCGCATCCCAGCCCCCCGCTCGCGCCATCGGGCGGCCAGTCTCGCCCGCCCGCACGCGCCGCGTCAATCGCGGAAAAGCAGGCGCGCCGGGGGGCTGGACGCGCGGCCCCGGATGGAGGATGTCGGCACGCGCGCCGGCTTAGCTCAGTTGGTAGAGCAACCGCCTTGTAAGCGGTAGGTCGTCGGTTCGAGTCCGACAGCCGGCACCACGGAGATTGCCTCTGTATTTCGACTACTTAGGTGCTGCACGCGTCCCGGGGGGTTACTCCCACATTCCGGTCGGTTAGCCACGCGTTGGCCAAGCCTGCCATGGCACCAGAGACTCGCATGCTGCATCGCCTGGTTTCTGTCTCGATGGGCATGGTTGGCGGCCTAAATTGAAGCGATGAAATTCCTCGATGCGGCGCCAGAGACTGCTCACGGACGGAGTTATCGGACTCGAACTCACAACCTAGTGTGCGGTTCGTTAGCCAGGTCGCGCCCGCGCCCGCGCCCGCTCCTGCTGCCCGCTAGGGTCATTTGGTCCGACAACTGATGACGGACATTGGCCGCGAGCGGACCGTCCGCTTTCACACTCGTGTGATCAAGACCGCCGGCTAACAGGCGCTGATCTGCCGTCACATCGCGGTTCTGGCGGGCGCGCAGACCGCTGACTCTATGCGTTCTCCCGTCGAAACGCGACAGCACCTAAAGGTCGATCTCGGATAAGCAGCTGTAGCCTGGGCCGTCGTCGCGATAGGTGTTTAGCAACAGCCCGATACGCCCGCCCTGCAAGCCCTCATAGCTTTCGCCTGCTGGCGCGAACCCGGCCTTCTCGAGCGTCGCCCGCATGCGCCGATTGCTGACTCTAAACGGTGGCGAAGACGCCCGCACCGTCTCGATGCTTTAAGGCGAGCTGCGACTAGCCCATGCGAAAGGCCTCCGGTGCTGAATAACTGTCCTAAAAAATCGCTGCGCGAGCGAAACTGGGCCATCGCGCGGTGGTGATCGGCCGCGACTGGCTTGCGCCAATATCGTTGGTTCCTCATCGATCGGCCTTTGATCTGGCGAACCATCCGGGGCCGCCGACAAACGGACGTTCCGGCGCTTCGCGGACATGTCCGCCTGTCGTTCGACCGCAATGAGCCGGTGCGGACCCGATTTGGCTTAGAAGCGCAACCCAACGGTCGCGCGCACTCCGCTCTCTGACCAACGCTTGGAGAGCCCGGCATTGGCCGAGGCGCCGATGCTGAGCCCGCTGCCAAGATCGGCGTCGAAGCCGCCGTCGAGGACCAGGGTGTCGCGGCCCACGCCGGCGCCCGTCACCAGGAAGGTCCCGGCACCGGGTCCGAACGAGGCTACGGTCGTCCCGGCAAGGTCGCCCCACCCGCGCTGCCACGCCGCCGATAGGCGCGGCCTCAGCGTCGCGCCTGGTCCCATCGGGACGGCGCCGCCGAGGCGGAGCCCGAAGGTCGCGAAGTCGGCGTCGCGTCGGTCGCGCCCGACAGTCAGGCCGCCGATTGACCCCGTCTCGACGAAGCCGTCGGTGCGGTTGCGGACGTGGGCGTAATCGGCAAACGGCTCGAGCCTGATCGGCCCCGTCAGCAGATTGTAGGCGATCTCGCCGAAGATCTGGCCGCTCTGCGCCTTGTAAGACGCCGTCGCGGTCCCGGCGAGGCCGGGGAAGGCGATGGCGCGGCTGGTGTCGATGTCGTGCCAGGACCAGTTCGCGCCGCCGCGTACGGACAGCGCGCCCGAACCCCAGCCGGCGTAGACGCCGACCAGCTTGGTGCGGTCCTTGGCCGAGGCCGCCTGGCTGCGGACATTGAGGTCCCCCTCGACATAGCCGCCGATGGCGCCGACCCGCAGGCCGCCCATGCCGCCGTCGATCCCGCCGAGCACGCCCTTGCGATCGACGCCGAGGCGCAGCGAGGTGCCGCCGCGCGAATGGGCCCAGTCATAAAGGCCGCGCAGCCACAGGCCGGTGCCTTGCGTGCCCGAGCGCGCGCGGTCGAGCATCGCCTCGCGGACATCGCGCTCCTGCTCGAGGACGGCAGTGCCGACCCCGGCATGGATTTCGGTCGCGAGGCTCGCGAGAGCCGTGCCCGTGCCCGCGTCGGTCTGGCCGAGGACCAGGTTGTACAGGCCGTTACCGAGGCCGAGCGCCTGCACCGCATTTGCCGTGCGCACCTGGTTCGCATTTCCGGCAAAGGCGGAGAAGGCGATGTCGTTGCGTCCCAAGGTGAGCTGTACGGCGTTCTGGGAATAGGTGAGGAGCGGCGTCAGGAAGGCAAGGTTCGACGTCACGTTCGAGAAGGTGCCGGTGACGCCGCCGTTCGCCGTCAAAATGGTGTAGCCGGTGATGCGGGCATAGGTGCCCGGCTGGGCGAGGACCGAGACCGTCCCGCCGGTCAGCGACGCGGTGCCGGTGGCGACGATCTTGTCGGCCTGGCCCGCGGCATTGGCCTCGACCTGGTAGGTCGAGCCCGCACCGAAGGCGACGTTGCCGGCGACGTTCAGGGTGCCGATCGAGTTGCCGGGTCCGACGATGCCCCCGTTCCCGGCATTGACTCCGCCCACGATGCCGTTGCCGCCGAGCTTGCCGCCGTTCAGGACCGAGACGATCGAGGCGATCGACCCGTTCACCGCCAGCGTGCCGCCGGTGACGTTGGTCGGGCCGGTATAGGTGGAGGCGCCGGTGAGGTTGAGCGTTCCCGCCCCCGTCTTGTTGAACGTGCCGCCGGCGCCGGTCAGGCTGCCTGCGAAGGTGGTGTTGGTCGACTGGTTGTCGGTCAGCGTGCCGCCGGTGATGTCGATCGAGGCGGTGGAACTCGAACCGGCGAGTTCCGCGATGCTGTTGGTCTGGCCCGAGAGATCGAGCTTGCCGCCGCCTGAGAGGTCGATCTCCGAATTGGCGGCAAGACCCTTGGCGAAGCGCACCGAGCCGGCGACGACGTTGACCGCGCCGGTGAAGGTGTAGGCGCCGCCGAAGGTGAAGCTGCCCGCGCCTTGCTTCACGAACGTGCCGTTGCCCGAGAGGCCGCCGGCGAGGGCATAATTGTCGGACCGATTGGCGACGAAGGTGCCGTTGTCCACCACGTCGCCGGTGACGTTGCCGCTGGTGCCGCCATTGCCGAGGATGAAGGTGCCGCCCGCCGCCGTCTCGACCTTGCCCAAGGTCCCGGTGAGCTGGAGCGTGCCGCCATCGACGAGCGTGTTGCCGGTGAAGCCGCTATTGTCGGTGGCGACGGTGAGCGTGCCCGCGCCGGTGACGTTGAACACGCCCGCGCCGGTCAACTGGGTGCTGCCGAAGGTGCTGGTCGCGCCGCTGGCCGTGCGCACAACCAGCGTGCCCGCGTCGGCGATGGTCGGCGCGGTGATGGTGAGGCCGGATGCCCCGGCGACGGAGCGGAGCTCAAGCGAGGAGCCCTGCGCGACGGAGACGCTGCCGAAGCTGCTCGGCGCCGAAGAAGCGGTCCAGTAGCCGCTCGCCACGTTGAGCTTGGCGAAATCGGTGAAGCTCGCGACGGTCTGGCTCGCGGCCGCCTTGTTGCTCGTGCCGATCAGGGTGGCCGTATCGGTGCCGCCGCCGCCGGCGATGGCGCCGGTGACGCTGGAGCCGGTGCGCAGGATCACGCTGTCGTCGGCGGCGCCGAGCTGGACGGCGACGCCGTTCGCCCCGGCGATCGCGCCGCTATTGTCGAGCGTCGTCGCGCCGGAGGCGAGGATGCCGGGGCCGGCGGTGCCGAAGATCGAGCCCAAGTTGACGATGCTGTTGGTCCCGCCGGTGGTGTCGAGGCCGGCGCTGGCGCCGGTGACGCTCGCGCCGCTTGCGACGGTGACCGAGACGGCGCCGGGCGGATCGATGAAGATGCCGTTGCCGCCGGCCGAGGAGACGGTGCCGGTCACATTCAGCGTCACCGCGCCGCCGGTCCCGTCGGCAATCAGGCGGATGCCGTCGGCGCCGGCCCCGAGGGCCGTCGCCGAGCCGACATTGGCGGTGATCGCGCCGTTGATCGCCCGGGCGTAGATGGCGTCGGCGCGGAAAATGGTGGTGCCGTTGCTGCTCGCCGTGCCGGTCGAGGAGGCGGAGCCGATGTTCAGGGTCACGCCGGTGCCCCCGGAGGCCACGACGCCGGCGCCGCCGTCGCCGGCGGCGTTCGCAACGGTCGCCGTGATGGCGACGTTGCCGCCGGCGCTCGCGAAGATGGCGTCACCGTGCGCCGCGGTCGCCGTGCCGCTGACGATCGTGACGTTGCCGCGGGCATGACCCTCGACCGCATAGGCGTTCTGGCCGGTGGCGGTGGTGTTCGCCGCGGTGATGCTGGTGTCGGCATTGCGGCTGTTGCCGTAGACGGAGGCGACCTGGATGCCGCTCGTCGAGGCGGTGCCGCTGGTGATGTTCACCGCGCCCCCGCCGACCGCGCCGACCGCATTGGCATAGTCGCCGTTGGTCGATGCGTTCTGGCTGACGATGGTCACGCTGCCGGCGCCGGTGGAAAGGCCGAAGACGGCGTCCGAAGTGCCGTTGGTGGCGGGGTTCTGGCCGGTCGCCGCCGTCGCCGTGGTTCCGGCGTTGATCGTAATCGCGCCGTCGGTCGTCTGCGCGAAGATGCCCTGGGCGCCGGCGCCCTGGGTGCTCACATTGCCGCTCTGGATGCTGACTGCGCCGACAGTCGTCTGGGCGCGAATGCCGCCCGCCGCCACGCCCTGCGTGGCAATATCGTTGCTGGCGATGGTGATGGCGCCGGTCGTGCCGCCGACGCTGATGCCGGTCGCACCGCTTCCCCTGGTCGCGATCGTGCCGCTGGTGATCGAGGTCGCGCCGGTGAGGACGCTCGCATTGCCGCTCCCGGTGGGGGTGGTGGGGGAGACGAAGATACCCACTGCGTCGTTCCCGCTCGTGGTGACGCTCCCGCTGATGACGGTGACGGAGCCGGAAGCCGGCTGATTGGCGGCGGTGGGCGATGGGCTCACATAGATGCCCGTGGCGGTGTTGCCGGAGGTGGTGACCGAGCCACTCTTGACCACGTTCGCACCGGTCGCGTTGCTGTAGATGCCGCGCGCGAAATCGCCGAGGGTGACGACCGTGCCGCTGTCGATCGCGCCGTTCGTGTCCGAATAGAGCTGGATACCGACCTGGCCCAGGCCCTCGGTCGAGGCGAGGCCCGAGTTGATCTTGGCACCACCGGCGCCGGATTGGACGAAGATCGCCGCTCCCTGGTTGCCGTTGCCGGTCAGCGTCGCCGTCTTGCTGTTGACCGTGACCGTAGCGCCCTGGCCGATGATCGCGTTGGGCTGCGAAAGGCCGCTGGCGGTCGCGAAATTGCTGTTGATCGTCGTCGTGCCGCCCGAGAAGGCCGTGAAGATGGCGCGGCGGCCGCCGGTCGTCGAATCCGCGTTGATGGTGACGTCGCCGCCGGCGCTGCTCTGGCCGATGATCCCGGTGCTGGAGGCGCCGCCGGCGACGACGGTGCCGCTGGAGATCGTCACCGCGCCGGGGGTGCGGACGTCGATGCCGTTGCCGTTCGCCGTGGTGACGGTGCCGCTGGTCACGCTGATCGCGCCCGCGCCGCCGTTGCTCTGCGATCCGACGATGCCGGACGAGCTTGCGCCCGTCGTCGCCACGTTGTCGCTGGCGATGGCGATCGTGCCGCCGGAGGTGACGGCGTTGATGCCCGCCGCCGTGGCGCCCGTCGTCGTGACGGCGCCGCTGTGGATGGCGAGGGCGCCCGTCGTCGTCTGGCCGTTGATGCCGGTCGCGCTCTGGCCGGAGGTGGCGACGGTGGTGCTGGTGATGCTGTTCGCACCCACGGTGGAGATGCCGAAGACGCCGATCGCGTTCTGCCCGCTGGTCGTCACCGCATTGCTGGCGATCGTCACCGCTCCGCCGGCATTGGCGAACACGCCGTAGCTGCCCGAGCCCGCGGTGCTGACGCTGCCGCTGTTGTTGATCGTCGCCGCGCCCGTCCCGGACTGAGCGGCGAGGAGAATGCCGATGGCGCTCGATCCGGCGGTGGTGATGGCGCCGGAGTTGGTGATCGTCGCGGCGCCGTTGGCGGGGCCGACATAGATGCCGTTGGCGAAATTGCCGCTGGTCGAGAGATTGCCTGTGCTGGTGACGGAGACGGTGCCGGTGCTGCCGGCGGCCTGCTCGAAGGCCTGGATGCCGACGGCATAATTGCCGCTCGTGGCGATATTCGCGCTGGTGATCGCGATCGGCCCGCTGTTGCTGGTGGCATACAGGCCCACCGCAGTGTTCGCGCCGTTGGACCCGGTGGCCGCCGCGGTGGTGATCGTGCCGGTGCTGTTCACCGTCAGGGCGCCGCTGTCGGTGGCCGCCCGGATTCCGCTGCGGTCGCCGCTCGCCGTCACCGAGCCGCTGGTGATCGAGAGGGCGGATGCGCCGGAGGTCTGCGCGTTGATGCCGTAGCTCGGATTGGCCGAATTGCCGGTGATCGTGTCGCTGGTGATCGAAAGCGCGCCGGACGAAATCGCGTTGATGCCACCGTTCGTGGTGGACGAGCCGGCCACGGTGGCCAGGGTGATCGTGCCGCTGTTGATCGTCAGGGTGCCCGCGACGTTGGGAGCGTTGATCCCAACGCCGGCGCCGCTGATCGAGGTGCTTGCGATCGTCGTGTTGCCGACTCCGCTCGCAAGGTCGATGCCATTGCCGCCGCCGGTGGTGATCTTGTTGCTCGTGATGGCGACGGCAGGCGTTGCACCGGCAACAACGATACCGAGGGCACCGGCGCCGGTCGCGTTGATCGTGCCGCTATTGTTGATCGTCAGAGCGCCGGTGCCGCCGTTGAAGCGGATGCCACTGCTGTTGGCGCCCGAAGTCTGCAGCAGGCCGGTCGAGTTGATCGTCACCGGACCGGCGATGACGCCCGAGCCGATCTGGGTGAGATAGATTCCATAGGCGTTCGGACCGGTGGTCGTGATCGCGTCTGAGTTGATGGTCAGACTGCCGGTGCCGTTCGGAGTCGCATAGATACCGTAGGAGCCGTTGCCGGCCGTTGTGATCGACCCGCTCGTCACCACCGCCGAATTGAACGCGAAGCCGTTCGGGCCGCCGTTGAAGCCGCCGCCGCCGGCATTGCCGCCGAGCACGATGCCGCGCGCGCTGTTGCCCTGGGTGACGATCGAGGTGGAGCGCGCGACCACGTCGGTGCCGCTCTGGATGCTGAGCCCGTCGGAATTCTGGGTCGTGCGGATGGAGCCGCTCGTCACGTCGACCGCGCCTTCGGAGAAGACCTGGATGGCGGACTGGTTCTGCCCCAGTGCGCTCGTCGTCGCCGCGTTGATCAGCACGCCGCCGGCGCTCGCATTGGCGAAGATCGCCGTGCCCTGGATGCCGCCGGCATTGGTATTGCTCGCGGTGTCGCTGTTGATCACGACGCGGTAGCCCTGACCGACGATCGCGTTGATGAGGCCGGTGCCGTTTGCGCTCGCATTGGTGCTGGTGATCGTCGTCGTGCCGGTGTCGCCGAACGTGCCGCCGTTGCCGGTGACGATGATGCCATATTGCTGACCGCTCGCGACGTTCGAGTTGATGACGACGTCCCCGCCGCCCGACCGAGCGACGATGGCGCGGTCGCTATTGTTGCCGCTGGCATTGATCGTGCCGGCGTTGGTGATCGTGATCGTGCCGGCATTGGCGCGTGCGTCGATGCCGCTGTTGAGGCCGGTGCCGTTGGCGGTGATGTCGCCGCTGCGGACGGTGACATTGCCGGGTCCGGTATTGTTGACCCCGATCCCGACGCCGGCCGCACTGCCATTGTTGGTCGAGGTGACCGTCGTCGTGCTGGTGTCGATGGTGGCGTCGTCGCTGGTCACGGTCACGTCGATCGCGCGCGGGCCGCCGTTGACGGGGGTCTTTTGGGTCAGCGCATAAGGCCCCGGGCCATTGTAGGTGATGTTCTGGGCGATCGCTTTACCGGAAATCCCGATTGTGCATCCGAGAGCGGTGCCGATCATGAACATGCAGCGGGCGGCCCGCGCGGAAGCCCGCGCGCCAACAAAAGCCTCAGACATCGAAATCCCCTTGAAGCGCGCTCGCCCGCCGCCGTCCCGCTGGACGCCGACCGCTGCCGCCGCGCTCCGATAGGCGGGAAAGGGATTGCGCGCGAATGCAATTCCTTACAAAAAAGAGGAACTTGGCGGTCGACGTGCAGGTTGGGAAACAATCACCGGCTCGACAGTGCCGATTTCTTGGGCGAAAATGGCCGTGGACGTAGCGTCCGCAAACCGGCCCATACGGAGCGTCTTTCATTTCTAACAAGTGCAGCGGCCAGCGGCGGCCCTCCCAGAATCACGCAAAGTTCCGGACGAACCAAAATGACTTGCCGCTCGAAACGGCGCCGGGCTCGTGATGATCGAGAGCGGGAGCCTGACGCCCGGCATTATTCCAGGTGCGTTCGGCCTCCCTCCCGGCACCGCGCTTCGCTACGAGCGCCCGGCGGCGCACCTCACTGGCTATCTGGCGAGCTATGCGGTCCTGGACTCGGTCGTTGAGGACGCTTGGCATCCGGTCGAGTGGATGCTGCCGGGCTGGGCGCAGATCTGGATCGTCATGACCCCGGAGCCGATCAAGGTAAGGATCGGCAACCGAGCCTACGAACCGGTCCCCCGGGCATTGCTCTATGGCGTCACCAGCCGCGCGATGCCTGTCGCAGCCCGCGGTGGCGTGACGATCTGCGTGGATGTGAGCCCGCTTGGCTGGGCGAGGCTGTTCTCCCGTCCGGCCGATGCACTCCGCGATCAGCTGATTCCGCTGGAGACTATCCTTGCCGATGCGAAAGTTGCCGAGCTCGCCTCGGCGCTTGCCCGATCCGACCAGGCGCTTGAGGTAAAGGGCGTGCTCGACGATGTCTTCACGAGCCTAACAGCCGTCCCCAATCGCGACGAAGCGGGAATCCGGCAGATATGGAAGGCCATCGCGGACGAAGGCGTGACGGACCTCGCCACCGCAGTAGGGGTGCACGCAATGGACCCCCGCACGGCCAGCCGCCTCTCGAAGCAATATTTCGGCTTCCCTCTGAAGCTGCTCATCATGCGGTCGCGGTTCTTCCGCGCGTTGCTGCCGTTGCTCGAGGCGGGAGCGTATGCCGACCATGCCGCGGTGCCCACAGGCTATTACGACCGGTCGCATTTCCTGCGAGATGCAAAGCGGTTTCTGGGCGCCACGCCGCGCTTGTTCATGGCCCGTCCGTCACCCTATGCGGCGGCTGCAAGACGCGCGCGCACACTGGTGATTGGCAGCCCAATCCCAGCTTTGGACCGGCCTTGACGCGCAAGCGCTTTCCACCTCGCACAGGAGGAGAGTGCGAGTACCCACGACGGCTGCACCCCCACAGCCAAACTGGCAGCGGCGTGCGGTCGCCGCTGCGGCATCGCGGAAGCGAATTGGCAATGGCCACAATGCGTCAACGGGTCTGGGCCCGGCGCGAGCGAATGTCCGCTGCTGGGTAGCTCCGTCACGAACCTAAATGTCCATCATCGGCCCAGAGCGGATGTGCTGCTCGCCGCCAGCAGCGGGCGTCTTATGTTGTCCGTTGTGCGTAAGAACATGATGAGGCAAGACCGCTGGCTTCCCGTAAAGACATCGCGGCTCCTGCCCGTAGACAGGCCTCCTACAAGGCGATGTCCGAGCGAAAGTAGGGGTCGGTCTCGCCTTAACCGACTGTCGCGTCTGGCATCATAGCGACCGCCATTAAGATCACCGGAACTGTGCATGGGGCATCAAAAGATCATTTTATTTTCTTCCTCAGAGCGGGTCAGCCGACACCTGCGGTCGGGGCGACGTGCCGCATCGCATTCGAACCCTTCAATTTCTTCGTCTCCTTTGTAGGGCAGCCGTACCGGGTAAAAGGCGGGCGTGGGGTTCGATCCTTCCATTGCCGCCGCCTCGCGGGGGAGGCCCACGGCTCTCGCTAAGCCGCCATTGGCAACGTCCGATTTCCACCATAGCGGAAATTGGCAGCCAAGGCTCTCCCGCGAACCTTACGGAGGCGGCGAGCCGTAGCTCGAGTTGTGCTGCTTGCTTGCTTCGCATCGCGAGGGCCAAAAGGTGCTTTGATGGACCCGCCGCGCCATTACCGTAAAACCCTGCTGCTGCTCGTGGAGACGGTCGGACTGTTCGCACTGCTTGTGTTGCTCGCAGGTGTTTCGTCCAAATCTCTGCCGCAACGTTTGGCCTGGCCGGCGGTCGCACTACTATCCATCGGCGAGGGCCTGTGGTTCGATCGCATGTACACGGTGGCGCACGAGGCAGTGCACCGGAAACTGTTTCCCCTTTCCAAGCTGAACGATTTTGTGGGCGCGGCACTGATGCTCCCGCTCATCGCGCCGTTCACAATCTACCGGAAAATTCATGGTTTCCATCATGGGGCCAACCGGCGTGATCCACAGACCGCCGCATTGGACCATTTCCGCGTTAGCGCGTCCGCTCCGGCTTGGGAGCGAACACGGTACAAGGCAGTTTGGCTCTTTTACGTCTTCTGCGGCGGCTTCTTCTTACAGACGTTGGCGATAATCTTGATCTTCCTGGTGGTACCCACAAACCACGCCGAGAAAATATCGCCGGTCTTTCGATCCTGGCCACGGCGATTGAGGATCAGGGCATGGGTGGAGTTCGGGCTCGGTGTGGCGATCCACGTCGGGGCCGCCGCCGCATTCGGCGGAGCAATGTATCTTGCGGTGCTGGGTTTGCCAATGGTGGTATTCGCGTGGGTGTGGTCGCTACTGCTTTACGTTTACCACTACCGAACCAGCGTCGGCCCCGAGGTCCTGCACAACGTTCGTTCGTTGCCCCGTCAGCCGCTCTTTTCGTGGTTGCTGCTTAACTTCAACGAGCATGCGACGCATCACCGCGATCCAAATATTCCGTGGTACGAGCTACCCACGCGAAGATACCGGTTGCCGGCCAGTCACTCGGGCAATGATGACGTGCACTCCCTAGCGGCCGCTATATGGCAGCAACGGCTGGGGCCAGTGCTCTGGTCGGATGAATGACCATGCGCCTTCGGCGGGCAGAGCTCAAAGATCTCGATGCCATAGTGGCCATCAAGGAGGCGCTGCCGCTTGACCCCAGGAGCCCGTCACGGCGCGGAGGATTCCTTCTCGGCTGCCCGCGCGAGCGATACGCCGGCCTGATCCAAACGGCCGAGGTCCGGATCGTTGAGGAAAATCGCGTAATGGGCGGCTTCGCGATCGCTCTGCCGAACGCGCTTCTGCGGACCAGCGACCTTTGGGAGCGGCGCGACCTCATCCGATGGCATGGCGAGAACGTTGAGCCGCCTTCTGATGAGCCGACGGCGTATTTCGACCAATTGGCCCTTCGGCCGGGCTGGCCGCGCCTGCACGGGCTCGTCCTGGCGCTGGCTATGGGACGCACGCTTGCAGAGTCAGAGCATGCCCACCTGTATGCCACCATTCTCCATAGGCCCGTGCGAAACGAAGCGGCGCTCCCGCTGCTGCGCGCCGTGGGTGGGCAGGCGGTCGGGCTTGTCGACGAAACATATGACGGTGTTGGGCCGGTGGTCTCCGAGCTTCACCATGTTCGGCTGCTGGAGGGGCTTGCGGCGGTGACATCGACTGCGATCGGGATGCGTGCGCTTCGGACTTTGCTGCGGGTAGGATCTGCATCAGGAGCAAGGAGGCCGTGAGCTCAGACCAAGATTGGGCCGGTACCGGACGGCGCGGCGCTGGTCGCTCGGTGCGTGGATGGTGCGCAAAGGATGGACGCCGAAGGGTCCACCGGAGGCGCTTTTCCGGCGTCTGGCCAGAACTCGCCCATTTGGAGGACGCAGCGGCCAGGCCCGAGCTGCGTGATGCCGCCTTGGCGCGGGCGACCCACGCCGGAGGCCCCTGACTGCCGCGTGCCGAGGAGAAGCGACCGCTCCGTTCGTTCAGGCCTGGGGCGGCGGCGAGGTGTCCGCCCGTTGCTCACGTCAGCTAGCAGGTCATGTATAATTTATGACAAGGGCGAAGCGACGGCCGGTAACTGTTCGCGTGAACAGGATAGAAGGAGCAGTCCCCGCCCGTCCGCTTCCTGCTCCCGCCGCCGAAAAGCCGGCGGTCTGCTCCCCGGTAGGTCGATAGACCGCCTTTCCGAACGACTGACACCTACCCCCGCGCGTGCCCCTTTCCCTGACAGAGGTGCACGCTATTTTGCCTGACAGAGGTGTACGCTATGCCTTCGAACGAGCGAGCGCGATCTGCTAGTTGTGGCCAGTCGCCGGTTTCGCCTTCCGGGTGGTTTTCGTCGACGCACGTAAGCGGGCACGCGGATATGCGGATATGCTGTGCGGAGTCGGCAGTTTGATTGGGTTTGGTACGCGATCTGATCGTTCGTTGTGACGATGACATGGGCCTATGCGGCGCGGCTTCCCGACGACGGGTCGCTCGTCTGGCCAGGTGGGGACCGCTATGAGGCGACGCCTCCCCGCGAGTATCGACTGCTGCCGGACCTTTTCCCAGAGGCAAATCGTGTGATCCTCCGGCTTTGCTCCTCGTGTACTTACGATAGTCGACAGCTCGATTGGGGAGCGGTGGCAATTAGAGTGAACGCGGACGGATTGCGTCAGGTGTTAAATCTCATTGGACCTGCTGGCGGCCCGGCGACGTCTGCCTATTATGCCTTTGCCGACGGAATGCGGCCCGGCGACGAAATCGCACTCGTCGCCGTCGAACTCTAATGGTTCGAAGCGTTCCGATCCAAACGGGTGGCCGCACACCTCTCGCTTCCCACACACTTTCCCACCCATAGCAGACGCTCGGAGCCTCGTTGCCGCGGCTCGGCCGAGATGCCCACAATGGGTGATGGGGTGGACGTCCCGCACAGGCGAAGCGATGGACTTCACCTGAGCGAGGCAACCATGGAGCAGATTGCCACGACCGGTTTTGATATTGCCGATCATGTCTTCCACGCGGGCGTCGACGAGCACGGCCGCATGGTGTTCAGCAACGGTGTGTCGCGATCGCGCCTGCCGGATTTCTTCGCGCGCCGTCCGCATTACCCGGAGGCGCTGGAGGCCTGCTCGGGTCCGCACCATTGGGACGGGAGCTTCAGGGGTTGGGGCACGAGGTGCGGTTGATTGCTCACCCCTCGGTGGGGCATAGTTCGGGCTGCGGGAGAAGGAGCGGAGGCGGCGCTCTTGATTGTGGGTCGGCACCGACAATACGCGAGGATGCGGAGGGAGTAGCCATGGCGAAGAGCATCGACGGGAAGATCGTGCGCCTCGGTTCCGCCGTGAATCGGCGCGGAAGCCTTGAGTTTGAGGTAATCGAGATACACGACACAAGCGGCCGGCTGATCGTCTGGAAAAAGATGGGGATGCAGCGCGAGATTGCGGAGCAGTTGCGCATCGACGAGGTGGGCCGCTTCTACGTCTCTACCGCCTTCGCAACATTCTACGGGCTCCGCTGGACGGGAGAGACAGGTCATTTCCGGTCCGACGCAGCCAAACCGTTGATGCTGCTCATGTCTATCGGCATGATCTTCTGCGGGCTGGCGACCGCCGTTTTCCTTTTCCCTGTTCTCGTAGCGCTGGCGGGGATCGCCGGAGTCGTAGTGTGCCTCGATGCGCGGCGTGCGCGGTCACGCTTTCGGAGGGACGAGAGGCACTTGCAGCGCGCAGCCATCAACGCGGCGCAGTGACAGAGTAGTCGCTCCCATCGGCGCCTGCTCGTCGTCGGCGTGCAAGCGAGCCGTAGCTCAAACCAGGACACCAGCCGCCGCCGCTTGTACCGACAGGTTGCCAGCCATGAACCAACGGCTCACCGTCCGCACCATGCCCGGCATCGTGAACCTCTAGATGGAGGTTCTCGTTGCGATACCTCATTCGAGACAGACGGCCCTTTCAAGCGCCTCATACGCGACCTGCAACATCATGAGGGCCCACCGACCTGTCTGCCGCGGGTCGCAAGGCGACGAAGACGGGAGAGAACGAATGAGGCCGAGCCTAATATTGTTCGCCGCGGTCATAGCAATTCCGATGGCTCTTGAAGCCACGCCTACGCCGCCTACGCCGATGATCTGCTCGGGCTTCTATGTTACGCCGTGGAAGCCCGATGGCTACTCGACCAACGTTGATAAAAATAATATTCAGATCGTCTACTTGAACCATTCGCCCTCAGTGCTGACGCGCTACGTCCGCGAGGGACTGGGCGTGATCAGCTTCGGCAACGACAATGGCGTTCTGTGGTCCATGCGCTGCGATTCCCTCGGTGCGACCGTCACCTGCGTGGCGGGCACGCTGCAATCCGGTATTCGGCCTCAGGTGCGCCTCATCCGCTACGACGGCGACATCTTGAAATTCGCGGCGGAGCGGGGATGGCGGGTCGGCCATTGAATGAGGGTGGAGCCATAGCGAAGGCGGTCCCGACGGACTTCGAGCTTGCACTCAGTGAACGATCCGACCGTCCGGGGGTCAGCCGCTCGACGACACGCTCGCTGCGGACTTCGGCGATCGCAAGGCCTGCGGCTGCGGTGAACGGCGTGTACGTGCAGTTGGGGCTGACGAGACCGAAATGATATGCGCAGCGACACGGGGACGATCGCCCCACGCTTCCTAGGGGCTCCCACCCCGCTCCCGTGGTGCAAGAGGCGCAGGCGAGGAGTCGCGAGACGACCGCCATAGGCCGTATGGCGCTTCGGCGGTGTCCGTCCGATGAACAGCGGCGGCGGGACTCAGCACCTATGCCCGCGCCAGCGAACTATGAACGTCCGGAATGGGTGGAAAGCGGACGTTCAGCCGGATGCCACTCTTGATGATGACGCCTTACCTAAAGGGGAGCACCACCCCGCTTGAGACGAGCGCCCGTACGAAAACTGGGCCCACGAGAAAGACGAGCGTCGGAGCTGCGACGGCCCCCAGGAGGGAGCCAACGCGATAAAGACCCTTGGGATCATCTCCGTCCCAATTGGCGCCCGCGGAAAGCGTGCTGCGGCGATACCTGACGTTCCTCTTGGGACTGATAAGGATGCCGAGGAAGAACAGAGGTACGGACGTCGCAAACAGCAATGCGCAGCTCGTCGTCTGAAAGGCCGAGAAGTAGGTTATACCGCCATGCTCATTGTGCGCGTAGATATAGCCGTGGCTCGGCTCTGGAACCTTGGGAGCGGCGTGGATCCATCGCTGCACCAGGAACAGGAAGCAGAAGAACGCCACGCCCCCGTACATGGCAAGGAACCCCCCGGCCACATTCAGAAGGTCATTGCGCGCGATTTTCCGAAGCATCCGACTACCATCGGCCTCGCCGCCAATGTCCGCAATGGGTCGAAAGCGGACATTCGCCCCCGCCCTGCACAGCCGATTTGCTTCCCTGCTCGTGCGGCCCCAGTCCCTGCTCCGCCGGAAATCTTCCCTGTTCCGCCGGCAGGGAATCAGCTCATTCGAAGCGCGGAAAACCGCCACTGCGCCGCCCGTGCGATGCGGGTCAGCGCCCGGTATCGGGCGAAATTCCTCGTAAATTCCCTCCGAACAGGGAAATTCACGGGGAGACCGGTTCGCACAGGACTGCACCACGCACCACGCAGGCCCCGACAGCAGATGTTACGTCATGACGGGTCGAGGAACATCGGGCGGGTCGGCGGCGTCGAGGCAGTGGAGCGTTCCGCCAGGCGGTCAGCGGCGTTGCGATCCTGCGGCGGAGGCGAGGCCCGCGCCCGCTTCGGCGAGCTGGACAGCGGCGTGGATCTGCTCGGCGCTCGGCTGGGGTTCCGGCGCAGGCGCCGTTTGCGGCTGCTGGAGGAGGGCCAGCGCCAGGAGCGGCGGCAAGGCCAACGCGACGATGCTGCGGATACCCATTACTTCTACCCCAATAAGGAACGGCCCCTGCCGCCTGGCGGCCTCAATAGGCGGTTCACAGGCCGCCGCGTGAGCGTCTTTGCAGGCAATGTTCCGCACTGAGCCGGACGTTTCCGTAACGCAGGCCGGACAACGTAGCCGGCGCCCGGCGAGATTCGAGTATCTTCATCATGGGGCCGGCGAGACATTCGCCGCTGTGGCTCGCCGCTTTTGACGGGTGCCAGCTTCCGTTTCCACTGTTTTTGTCGAAGAGACTTCGCGGTTGACACGAGGGTGCGGGCGCGGGACATTTGGTTTCGCATCTCATCGGAACGGGGGGCCGAAGATGAGTTGGATTTGGCTGCCTCGTTTCGTGGAAATAACGGTTGCGGCGTGGTTCGTGGCGGTGGGCGGCGTCATTCTCCTGCGCATGATCACCGGCGCCATTCCCCTGGACGGCATGCTCAAGCACGACCGCCGCAGCTTCGGTCTCGAGTTCCACCGCCTGCAGCTTCTCGCCGTCACACTGATGATGGCGGCCGGGTACCTGATCATCGCGCTGGGGCGCGGGCATGCGCACACGCTGCCCGACGTCTCGCCGCCGTTCCTGCTCGCCGTCGCGGGCAGTCACCTGACCTATCTCGGCAACAAATTCGCACAATCGCGCAACTGGGGGGGAATCACGTCATGGTAACGGGCTATTGGGGTATCTTGTCGGCAGTGATCGCGGGGTGCCTCGCGGTCGTGATCTGCGTCTTTGCGCTGATCATCGCCTGGCGGGTGGTCACCAACCAGATCAACCTCACCTACCTCCTCGCCGAGCCCGCCGATCCCGACGCCCAGGCGAGGATCGCCGACGACGTGCCGCCCGAGGTTCCGAAGGCGAGCCTGTCGCGTTTCCAGTTCCTGATCTTCACCTTCGTGATCGCCGGGGTCTACCTCGTCCTCTGCCTGGAATCGGGCAAGTTCGTCGACATCCCGCAGAACGTCATCCTGCTGCTCGGCGTCAGCGGTACCAGCTACGCGGCGTCGAAGGGCATCCAGGCGGCGGCGAAGACCTCGCAGAAGCATTCCGACGCCGTGATTGCGGCGAACACCGCCCCCGGAGCGGATCCGGTCAATGGCGCGTAAGCCCGCGCACCGCCGCCCGCCGCACCGCCGCGTCGACCCCGCCGCAGCGGCGCACCGCACGCACCCGCTGCGCAAGCGCCACATCGTGCATGCGATCGGCGCCGTCGCGCCCATCGCCATCTCGGCGCTGGCGCTCGCGGCGCCGCAAGCCCAGCCGGTGCCGCTGCCGCCGGCCGGCCGGGTCGTCGCGGCCGCGCCCGCGGCGCCGGGCACCGTGCAGCCTCCGCCCCCCACCGCGGGGATGGACACGCCGGACTGCCTCAATCGGTACGGCAATCTGCTCCCGTCGAACGCCGCCGACAGCAAGGCACGCGAGACGCTTGTCTGCCGCCGCACCTACGTCCTCGCCTTCGACGCCGACACCCGGGATCCCGACTGGGTGATGGAGCATCTGACGCCCGCCGACCTCAAGGGCACAGCCAAGCGCTCCAACGCCTTCAAGCAGGACCCGTTCGTCAAGGGCACCGACGCCGGCAATTGGGACTATGCCGGCCTGCATTTCGACCGCGGCCACCAGGCCCCGGCCGGCGACGCCTCGTTCAGCCAGAAGGCGATGGACGACAGCTTCTACTTCACCAACATGGCGCCGCAGATCGGCATCGGCTTCAACCGCGGGGCGTGGAAATATCTCGAGGAGAATGTCCGCGCCTGGGTGTCGTGCGGGGGCCATGCGGACCTCTACGTCTATACCGGGCCGGTCTACGATCCCGGCGGCAAGGCGATCGGGCGGGACAAGGTCGCCGTGCCGCGGGCCTTCTTCAAGATCGTCTACGACGCCCAGACCGACCGCGCCGTGGGCTTCCTCTTGCCCAACGCGGTGATCGGATCGACCATCGACCTGTCGCTCTACGTAAAGCCGATCAGCGAGATCGAGGGGCTGACAGGCCTCACCTTCTTCCCGCATTACGACCAAAGGCGGCAGGCGCTGCTCAAAGCGAGTGCGGGGACGCCGTGGGCGCATGTCGCGCAGTGCAAGGGCGACGGCGGGGACTGACGGCGTCCCCTGACGGCCTGGGACGGCAGGGAGTCGGTCGCACGGTCGCCAGCCCGGGGCCTCGCCGGGCTCGCCTCAGCGGTGCCTTTTGCCGCGCAGAACCATGTGCCGCAGCACCACCTGCGGCACCGCCACCCCGCCCTCGATCTTCGGCTCGACATGCCAGTCGGCCATGAAGGCGCCGCATACTTGTGCGCGCGTCTCCGGGTTCGGGATGTTGGTCTTGAGGATCGCGCAGTGGGTCGGATAGCCGCGCTTGTCGACCTGAAGCCGGAGGTCGGCGAAGCGGTCGTCCGGCCGCGCACCCTCGGGCTCGCCGGCGACGTCGCCCGCATTCGGCCGAGTGCCGGGCTCGACGAACGGCTTCTTCGGACCGGCGGAGGCCGCAGCAGGCGCGAGACAGGCGAGCAGGATCAAGGTTCGCAGATGCGGCACGGGGCCTCCCTGACCACCACTATGTTACGAGCCAAAGCGCATCGCAACCCAGCGTCCGCAGCGTGGGGGCTATCGCTTTCGTCACGGCTATGAAACGATGCCGGGGCGAGTCGGAGCGCCCGTTCTCGGCGACTGCAGGCCGCGGCCCGGGCGATTTGGCGCCCGCGTTCGAAGGAGACAAGGCCATGCGCATCTACCTCGCGACGATCCTCGCCGTCGGCAGCATCGCCATCGCCGGCGCCGCAGACGCCGCTTGCACCCGCCACGTCTACAACCGCTCGGCGAACCCCTGGACCTTCCGCGCAACCAACTCGAGCGGGAACGTCCATTTCACCACCGGCCTCTTCGCCTGCAAGAATCGCACGAACGGCCCGTGCACGGTGCCGCCGCACACCTCTGTCGGAATCGAATATACCACCACCGGCGGCATCGCGAACGGCACCTGGTACATCGCCGACAAGACCCGCCAGGAGCGGTCGTTCGACTATCGCGGGCTGGCGTCGCAATGCCCGTCCATCTCGCACCGGGGAAACACCGGCGCCGTCGCCCTCAACGATCCCGCGGACGGGGACATCAATGCCTGGGGCGCGACCTGGGCGAATCCCGGCAAGGCGGCGGCCGCGCCGCACCGGTGAGGCCCCCGGCGGCGGGGCCGGGGCAGTGAGGGGCGGGTGCGGACGGGATACGCCCTTGCCCTTGCGTCTCCCCTGCCCCACATGGCGGCCATGCCTTTTGCAGATCTTCCGCCGCTCCTCGCCGGGGCGCTCGCCGCGCGCGGCTACGACACACCCACCCCCGTCCAGGCCGCCGTGCTGGAACCGGAGGCCGACGGGCGCGACCTCGTCGTCTCGGCGCAGACCGGCTCGGGCAAGACCGTCGCCTTCGGCCTTGCCATGGCGCCGCAGCTGCTCGCGGACGGCGGCCCGGTGCCGCGGATGCGCGAGCCCGCCGCGCTCATCATCGCCCCGACGCGCGAGCTCGCGCTGCAGGTCAGCCGCGAGCTGATCTGGCTCTACGGGCCGGCCGGGGCGTATATCGCGACCTGCGTCGGCGGCATGGATGCGTCCAAGGAGCGGCGCGCGCTCGGCCAGGGCGCGCAGATCGTCGTCGGCACGCCGGGCCGGCTTCGCGACCATCTGGAGCGCGGCGCGCTGGACCTGTCGAAGCTCAAGGTCGCGGTGCTCGACGAGGCCGACGAGATGCTCGACATGGGCTTTCGCGAGGATCTGGAAGAGATACTCGACGCCACGCCGCAGACCCGCCGCACCCTCCTCTTCTCCGCGACCATGCCGAAGCCGATCGTCGCGCTCGCCAGGCGCTACCAGAAGGACGCGCTGCGTATCTCGACTGTCGGCGAGGAGCGCGGCCATGGCGACATCGCCTACCAGGCGATGACGGTGGCGCCGGCCGATATCGAGAATGCGGTGGTGAACACGCTCAGGCTCCATGAGGCGGAGAGCGCGCTCCTGTTCTGCGCCACCCGCGAGAACGTGCGGCGGCTCCACAGCTCGCTGACCGAGCGCGGGTTCAGCGCGGTGGCGCTGTCGGGCGAGCACAGCCAGAACGAGCGCAACCAGGCGCTGCAGGCGCTCAGGGACGGCCGCGCGCGAGTGCTGGTCGCGACCGACGTCGCGGCGCGCGGCATCGACCTTCCCAACCTCACCCTCGTCATCCACGTCGAGCTGCCGCGCGACGCCGAGACGCTCCAGCACCGCTCGGGCCGCACCGGCCGCGCCGGCCGCAAGGGCATCGCCGTGCTCCTCGTCCCCTATCCGCGCCGGAAGCGCGTCGAGATGGTGCTGCGCGGGGCGCGGATCGAGGCGGAGTGGGTGAAGCCGCCGACGCCGGAGGACATCCGCGCCGCCGACCGCGAGCGGCTGCTCGCCAGCCTGATGGAGCCGGTCGAGGCGGACGATGAGGACCGCGAGATCGCCCGCGCCCTGATGGAGCGCCAGTCGCCCGAGGAGATCGCCGCGGCTTTGGTACGCTCGGTGCGCGGCCGCATGCCGGCGCCCGAGGAACTGGTCGACGGACCTTCGGGCACTGGGCCGCAGGGCTCGGCTCCGCGCGAGCAGGCGCATCGCGAGGGCTTCGACGACACGATCTGGTTCCGCATGGACATCGGCCGGCGCCACAATGCCGATCCGCGCTGGCTCCTGCCTCTGCTCTGCCGCCGCGGCCATCTGACTCGGGGCGAGATCGGGGCGATCCGGATCGCGGCCAACGAGACGATCTTCGAGATCCCGCGCGCCGTCGCCGGCCGCTTCATGCAGGCGGTGAAGCGTACCGCGTCGGACCGCGACGACGAGGGCGGAGTGCGGATCGAGGCCTTCCAGGGCAATCCGCGCGACGCCGCCAAGGCCAATCGCCGCGCCGACGGTCCGCCGCCGCAGAAGCGCTACCAGGCGCGGCCGGCGCATCCCGGCAAGGCGACACGGACGCGCTGACGCGAGGCGCGTCCCGGTGGTGGGCAAGCGCCCCGCCGGGCGGTAGGGAGCCGCGATGCACGGCGATCCCTCCTCCGGCCTCAGGCTCCGCACGGCGCTGATCGGCGTAGCCGCGCTGGCGCTGTGGTTCGGGATGCTGTGGTTCATGTTCGGGGACGTGCTGTGACGCCCGCTGCCAGCCCCGCGCCGCGCATCCTCGTCGACGCCGACGCCTGCCCGGTGAAGGAGGAGGTCTACAAGGTCGCCTGGCGCCACGACGTGCCGGTCGCCATCGTCAGCAACCAGCGCATCCGCATCCCCGAGCACCCGCTGATCGAGCGGGTCGTCGTCAGCGACGCCTTCGACGCCGCCGACGATTGGATCGCCGAGGCGGCGGGCCCCGAGACGGTGGTGATCACCGCCGACATCCTCCTCGCCGACCGGGCGCTCAAGGCCGGCGCCACCGTGCTCGGCCCCACCGGCAAGCCCTTCACCACGAGCTCGATCGGCGCCGCCGTCGCCACCCGCGCCATCATGGCCGACCTGCGCGCCGGCGGCGACGCCGTGGGCGGCCCCGCCCCCTTCGCCAAGGCCGACCGCTCCCGCTTCCTCCAGGCCCTCGACGAGGCACTGGTCCGGCTCAAGCGAGGCCGCGGAGGGCGCGGAAGTTTCGAACTTTCCTGATATTAAAAAAACTTTCCGCTCCGGTCGGCGCCGCCCGACCCGGTCTGCCGGTCGGTCGGTCCTGTCCGGTTAGCGAGTCGCCTCCTCATTCAAACCCCTTTGGTTCCAGGGAACATAGCAGAAACTGCAGCGGATTGGAAGGTCCGGGAGGCCATCAAACGGCCGAAATTGCATGCCGGGCCGTACCGTGAGCGTGTCGTGTGACTGCCGGGTCTTTACCGTGTCACTGCGGGGTCGTTGCCGTGCCGATGCCGGGTCTTTGCCGGGTCGCTGGCGGTCCGTTGCGCGACCCCTTCCCGGTGCGCGGACCCCGGGTGGAGTTTCGGTGACAGTGCACTATTACCGGCCAATGCTCGTTCGCGCCTCGCGACGAGTTGAGTGCACTGTCACCGAAACACCCTGTCACTGAATTATCGGCATGGGCTCTAGCGATCGAATTTCTTTTTTTTCCGGAACGATGTGCGCGTGACCTTCGCGGCCGCGATTTTCTTTTGAGCCAGCTGAAAGGCCGTCAGCTCGGCGAACATCGCAACCATCGCCTCGCGGCTGTCGTCTTTCGCTTCGAACTCGACACGCACCCGCTTGCCGTGAATCATCCGGCTCACATGCGTTCGTAGCGGCACGACCGTCTCCTTGCTTTCCGCCGAGCATATAGGAACGCGGGCCGAAGGGCGACGGGGTCAGCGGCTGGCTTGAAACGGCGACGCCACCCCGTCCGCGCCCCGCTTCCCTCCCACGCGAGCCCATGTTAGCTTTCCGGTCGGGGGGATCAGCTTATGCCATATCGTCACGCCTGGCTGTGGGTGCTCGGCCTGTTTCCCGCGGTCGCGCTGGCCTTCTGGCCGAGCTATTTCGGGCGGCTTGGCAGCGTGTCCTGGATCCTCCATGCGCATGGCATCACCTCGGCCCTGTGGGTGGCGCTCCTGGCCGTGCAGAGCTGGTCGATCCACCGCGACGCGCGGCCGCTCCACAAATTGTCGGGCCGCACGAGCCTGGCGCTGTTCCCGCTCTTCTGGGTGAGCGGGCTGCTCATCGTGCAGATGATGGCCGGGGGGTTCGCCGCCAAGGACGGGCCGTTCCACATCCTGTTCGGCGCCCGGCTGACGCCGGTCGACCTGATCGGCAGCCTCATCGTCCTCTACCTCTATTGGCTGGCGGTCAGCCGCCGCCGCGCGGTGCTGGTCCACGCCGCGGCGATGCTTGCCATCCCCTTCTTCCTGGTGACGCCGATCATCGTCCGGCTGCTGCAGATCGGCGGCCCCTTCGCCATTCGAGGGCCGGGCGAGTTCTACAAGTTCGCGCTCGGCTTCCACCTTTCGAATGCGCTGGCACTGGTGGTGGCGGTGGCGATCTATACGCGGCGGCCGAAGACGGCGTGGCCGTTCCTCGTCGCCGCCGGCGGGTTGGCGCTGCAGAGCCTGGCCTTCCAGACGCTCGGCAGGGCGGCGGGTTGGGAGGCGCTGATGCCGGCAGTGGCCGCCGTGCCGACGCCGGTGCTGGCGGCTACGGGGCTGGCGGTGTCGATGGCGGTGGTGGCCTGGGCCTGGTTCGGCGCGAAGCAGGGGCGCGCGGCGCCGCCGCGGGCTGACGCGGCCGCAATCACGGCCTGATCGCGCCTGCGCGCCGGCGGGCGAGGGCGATGCCGGCGAGGTTCTGGGTGCGGGCGATCCATCGGATGCGCCTCGGTGCGCCCGCAGCGGCGGAGGCGTGGAAGCTTGCGTAATGCTCTGCGGCCGCTTGGGTGCGGCAGCGGGCGAGGCCGTTGGCCTGGGCGATGACGTTGGCGCAGTCGCCGACAAGCTCGAAGTCGGGCTCTCCGAGCGACTGGGCGACGCGCAGCGCCATTATGAGGGCGAGCCATTCGCCGTCATGGCTGGTGCCGAAGCCGAGATCGTCGAAGAAGTGGGTGACGCCGCGCGCGACCACGGCCGCCTCGATCCGCCCCGGATTAGGCCGACAGCCGCCGTCGAAGAAGATTTTGAGCCGTCGAGGGCGGAGTAAGGCTTCGGGTTTCGACATGACTGGCGCGGACCTAGTGGAGGCCGGCGGCGCGGCAAAGGCAATGGTTCGGCTGGCCCTGCGGCTCGATTTGCAGAAAGGATGGGAAATGCGAACCCGGCAAAGCATCTGCGCGAAGAAGCGCCGCTTCGCCTCCGAGGAGGAGGCGCGGGCCGCTGCCGAGGGCTCGGGGCTCCTGCTGCTGCCGTATTGCTGCGACCGCTGCGCGGCATTTCACCTCACCAGCCGTACGAAGGGCAAGCGGCTGCCGAGGACGCGCTAGCGCGCGCTCGGGCTCGGCGAGCGCGCAGTCACAGTGACTGTCCCCTTTCTCTCTACTTGATTATGCTGCCCCAGATGGAACGAGACCTAGCATGACAAGTAGCCTCGGCGGAGATGCTCCTATCGAGCGTCCCGAAGACGATCTCCTTGGGTTTGCGTCGTTCGCTGACGCCCTCGCAACCGGCCTCGTTGAGCGCGCTCCTGATACCGGGTTCGTAGTAGGATTGCAGGCGCGCTGGGGCATGGGCAAGAGTAGCGCCGTCAATCTTTGTCTGAATCGGGTTCGAGAGAGCGACTTAGCTTATAGTGATGCGCGGCGCGTAGTAACGAGATCGTTTAACCCATGGTTCTTCGTCACTGTTGACGCTCTCACCAAAGGCTACCTCAGCCTTTTAGGAGATGCCGTGGAGGAGGCCATATCTCCTCGCCGGCCGCGGCTTATCACACGCTTATGGAGGCAGCTTCGAGGAGCACTGAGCAAGGCCTCAGAGCATGCCGACGCGATTGGATCATCGGTATCAGCCGTCGGTGCCGCTGCGGCTACCGTCACCACATCTGGTGCTTCAGCAGCAGTTTCAGGCGCCGTTCGCGGGATGATTGTGGCGGCTCTAAAAACCACATCAAATTCAAGCCTTCGGCGGCGCTTTGACAAGCTAACAAAAAAACTTGGGCGAATGGAAGGACGCGTACTGATCGTCGTGGACGACTTGGATCGTCTCCAGCCATCAGAACTAAGGCAGACGCTTACCCTCGTGAAAACATTTGGCAACTTACCTCAGGTGACCCACCTCTTAGTTTATGATCGGAACATTGTAGATAGTTCTATCGCAGATCTGCGAGGTGACGCCGGCGAGCGCAGGCTTCCAACTTATCGAGAGAAGATCGTCCAAGCGGAATTTGACCTTCCTCCTGCCGGTGAGGATGGATTGAAGAGGTTGATTGCGAGAGGAATCGACCCTCTGATTTCTAATGAGCCTGAGTTTGACCAGATGGACTGGTATTACGCGATAAACCTAGCGCTTTCTTTCTACCTCAAATCGCCACGCGACGTCGTTCGTTTCACGAACACTCTGTCAGTGACTTGGCCAACCATAACCGGTGAGGCATATTTCCCCGATCTTTTCGTCATGGAGCTGTGGCGACTATTCGAGCGGGATTTCTATGAAGGAATTCGCGAACACCGAGCCGTCATGGTGTCCGAACCCAGCCTTCTCATGTCCGATGATGAGAGGAGACTGGTGATCGAAGCAGTAGTCAACAGGGTCCCTGATATGCGGCGCCAACCAGTGGTTCGCATTTTTCATCGTACCTTTCCGAAGGCTGCAAAGTACCTGCCCGGTAATCACCACTGGGGGGAATCGCCGATCCGCGACCGCTGGAGAGTGGGGACAGGGCGTGGGTTCGACGCATTTTTCAGGATGAGCCCGCCGCTGGGCGAATACACCCAACGGGAACGCGAGCACCTTCGCGATTCAGTAGGCGACGCGCACGCCCTCAATGTCGCGGTCACTGATGCATCGAAGCGAGTTGCGCTGACCGGACGAGGCACGTTCCTGCCGAAGCTGCTGGCAGTCTTGCGGGACATCACCAGCGACAGATTTGAACCAGCCGAGCCACTTCTCGAGACTCTCCTAACACGAGGCGAAGAAATTTTGAGAACCGGCAAGAACGAGCCGGAGATGGAGTGGTGGGGCGCTCGCATGGAATTGAGCGGGCTCGTGCATCGGTGCTTACTCCAAATTCCAGAAGAACGTCGCCTTGAAGTGCTTCGGACGGGGTTCCGAGAGGCTGGATTGTCGACCCGCGCTCTGGTTATCACAAGGGAATACGAAGAATATCGGGAACGGTCCGATGATGAAGTTCAGAGGAGCGTCGATCCAAGCGCTCTGAAAAAGCAGGAAGTGGAGCGGCTGGCTCAAGACTTCGCGAGTGCCTTAGCGAAGGACCCGCTGAGCCTGCTCGACGCTCCAATCCCATGGCAAGCGCTCCTCCTCTGGGAAACATTCGAAAGCTCTGAACAGATAAAGAAGTGGATAGGAGCGAATATTCATGATCCGGCGTTGATAGTTCTTCTCGTCGATATGGTCATGGCCGATGTTCAATCGACGGGCGGAAGGTACCGGGAGCTGCGGGGGCCAATTTCATGGACCTTCTTCGACCTACAGGAGATCGCCCGCGCCGCGAAAAAGCTCCGCGACGAGGATAAATTCTCCGCCGCTGACAAGGAGCTGATTGATGCCTTTCTCCGCGACGCGGCCAAGAGACTCACAGCACAAGTCCTCGGTTCGGCTGGCGGGGAAGAAAGCCCAACCCCTTGACCCCTGCCCTCCCCCTCCCTAAATAGCCCCCACACCCCATTCGTATCGGAACAGGCCGCGCCGTCGCGCAGTGTGGCCAACGCATTGAGCGGGCGGGGTTTTCAAGACGCTGAAGCTGCGGTTCCACGATGCGGGACTCGCGGCTTTTTGCGTCTTTAGCTGCGACTCGCATCGGCTTCGCCTCGCTTTTCAAGCGGGGTTCAGAGGCCGGCAGGGCTCCCGGGCTTCCCGGGAACCAGAATTTCCGGGGCTCTTCGCCCCGCAGGCAGAGGCGACACGATCACCATGGCGACCACCGCTCCCAAGGCCCCGGACACCCGTTCCACGGCCTCCAAGCGCATCCGCAAGATTTTCGGCAACATCCATGAGGTTTCGGAAATGCCGAACCTCATCGAGGTGCAGCGCGAGAGCTACGAGCATTTCCTGCGCTCGCGGCCGCAGGACGGCTACGTCTCCGGGCTGGAGAAGACGCTGCGCTCGGTGTTCCCGATCCGCGATTTCGCCGGTACCGCCGAGCTCGACTTCGTCCATTACGAGCTCGAGGAGCCCAAGTACGACACCGACGAGTGCCGCCAGCGGGGCATGACCTATGCGGCGCCGATGCGCGTCACCCTGCGCCTCATCGTCTTCGAAGTGGATCCCGATACGGAGACCCGCTCGGTCCTCGATATCAAGGAGCAGGACGTCTACATGGGCGACATGCCGCTGATGACGAAGAACGGCACGTTCATCGTCAACGGCACCGAGCGCGTGATCGTCTCCCAGATGCACCGCTCGCCGGGCGTGCTCTTCGACCATGACCGCGGCAAGACCCACGCGTCGGGCAAATATCTCTTCGCGGCGCGCGTCATTCCCTATCGCGGCTCGTGGCTCGATTTCGAGTTCGACGCCAAGGACATCGTCAACGTCCGCATCGACCGGAAGCGCAAGCTGCCGGTGACGGCGCTGCTGCACGCGCTCGACATGGCGAACGAGGAAATCCTCAACACCTTCTACGGCCGCGTCACCTTCGTGCGCGGCAAGAATGGCTGGCAGATCCCCTACGTCGCCGAGAATTGGCGCGGCCAGAAGCCGGCCTACGACGTCGCCAACGGCGAGACCGGCGAGGTCGTGTTCGCGGCCGGCACCAAGATCACCCCGCGCGCCGCCAACAAGGCGGCGAAGGATGGGCTGAGCCAGCTCGTCATCCCGACCGAGGAGATTTTCGGGCGCTATTCCGCCTACGATCTCATCAACGAGAAGACCGGCGAGATCTACATCGAGGCGGGCGACGAAGTCTCCGCCGAGAATCTGGAAATGCTCGACAAGGCCGGCATCGACCGCATCGAGCTGCTCGACATCGACCATGTCGCGACCGGCGCCTGGATGCGCAACACGCTGAAGGCCGACAAGTCCGAGGACCGCGACAGCGCGCTTTCGGACATCTACCGCGTCATGCGCCCCGGCGAGCCCCCGACGAAGGAGACTGCCGAGGCCCTGTTCGCCGGCCTGTTCTTCGACCCCGAGCGCTACGACCTCTCGGCCGTCGGCCGCGTGAAGTTGAACATGCGCCTCGAGCTCGATGCCGAGGACACCGTGACGACGCTCCGCAAGGAGGACATCGTCGCGGTGGTGAAGACCCTCGTCGATTTGAAGGACGGCAAGGGCGAGATCGACGACATCGACAATCTCGGCAACCGCCGCGTGCGTTCGGTCGGCGAGCTGCTCGAGAACCAGTATCGCGTCGGCCTGCTCCGCATGGAGCGCGCCGTGAAGGAGCGCATGTCCAGCGTCGACGTGTCGACGGTGATGCCGAACGACCTCATCAACGCCAAGCCGGCGGTGGCCGCGGTGCGCGAATTCTTCGGCTCCTCGCAGCTGTCGCAGTTCATGGACCAGACCAACCCGCTGTCCGAAGTGACCCACAAGCGCCGCGTGTCGGCGCTCGGGCCCGGTGGTCTCACGCGTGAGCGCGCGGGCTTCGAAGTCCGCGACGTCCACCCGACCCATTATGGCCGCATCTGCCCCATCGAGACGCCGGAAGGGCCGAACATCGGCCTGATCAACTCGCTGGCGTCGTTCAGCCGGGTCAACAAATACGGCTTCATCGAGACGCCGTACCGCAAGGTGATCGACAACAAGGTGACCGACGAGGTCGTCTATCTGTCGGCGATGGAAGAGGCCAAGCACACGATCGCCCAGGCGAACGCGGAGCTCAAGGACGACCGCACCTTCGGCGAGGAGATCGTCTCTTCGCGCCGGGCGGGCGACTTCCTGATGGCGCCGCGCGACCAGATCACCCTGATGGACGTCAGCCCCAAGCAGCTCGTCTCGGTGGCCGCCTCGCTCATTCCGTTCCTCGAGAATGACGACGCCAACCGCGCGCTGATGGGCTCGAACATGCAGCGCCAGGCCGTTCCCCTCATCCGCGCCGAGGCGCCGTTCGTCGGCACCGGCATGGAAGAGACGGTCGCGCGCGATTCCGGCGCCGCCATCGCGGCGCGCCGGTCGGGCATCGTCGACCAGGTCGACGCGACCCGCATCGTCGTGCGGGCCACCGGCGAGATCGAGGCCGGCAAGTCCGGCGTCGACATCTACACGCTGATGAAGTTTCAGCGCTCGAACCAGAACACCTGCATCAACCAGCGTCCGCTGGTGAAGGTGGGCGACATCGTCGAGGCCGGCGACGTCATCGCCGACGGTCCCTCGACCGACATGGGCGAGCTGGCGCTCGGCCGGAACGTGCTCGTCGCGTTCATGCCGTGGAACGGGTACAATTACGAGGATTCGATCCTGATCTCCGAGCGGATCGTGAAGGACGACGTCTTCACCTCGATCCACATCGAAGAGTTCGAGGTGATGGCCCGCGACACCAAATTGGGGCCGGAGGACATCACCCGCGACATCCCGAACGTCGGCGAGGAAGCGCTGCGCAACCTCGACGAGGCCGGCATCGTCTACATCGGCGCCGAGGTCGAGCCGGGCGACATCCTGTGCGGCAAGATCACGCCGAAGGGCGAAAGCCCGATGACGCCGGAGGAGAAGCTCCTTCGCGCCATCTTCGGTGAAAAGGCGTCGGACGTTCGCGATACGTCGCTCAGGCTGCCGCCGGGCGTGTCCGGCACGGTGGTCGAGGTGCGGGTGTTCAACCGCCACGGCATCGACATCGACGACCGTACCCGCGCCATCCAGGCCGAGGAAAAGGATCGCTTGCGCAAGGACGCCGAGGACGAGCGCGCCATCCTGAAGCGCTCGACCTTTGCCCGCATGCGCGAGATGCTCGTCGGCCAGACCGCCACGGCGGCGCCGAAGGGCTTCAAGAAGGGCGCGGTGATCGACGAGGCCGGCTTGAACGAGGTCGAGACCTTCGAATGGTGGAAGTTCGCGGTGAAGGACGACCGCGTCCAGGGCGATCTCGAGGCCTTCAAGGCGCAGTATGACGAAGCGGAAGCGGTGATCCGCCGCCGGCTCGAGGATCGCGTCGAGAAGATCGAGCGCGGCGACGAGCTGCCGCCGGGCGTGCTCAAGATGGTCAAGGTGTTCGTGGCGGTGAAGCGCAAGCTGCAGCCCGGCGACAAGATGGCCGGCCGCCACGGCAACAAGGGCGTCATCAGCCGCATCCTGCCCAACGAGGACATGCCGTTCCTCGAGGACGGGACACCGGTCGACATCGTCCTCAATCCGCTGGGCGTGCCGAGCCGCATGAACGTCGGGCAGATCTTCGAGACCCACCTTGGCTGGGCCGCCCGCGGCCTCGGCAAGCAGATCTCGGAGATGCTGGAAGGCATCCAGCACCGCGGGGAAGGCCTGGCGGGCAAGGACGTCAAGGACGTGCGCGTCAAGCTCAAGGACATCTACGGCGAGAATTACGACGCCGACATCGACGCCAGGACGGACGAGGACGTGATGGAGCTCGCCTCCAATCTCGTCGGCGGCATCCCGATGGGCACCCCGGTGTTCGACGGTGCCCGCGAAGCGGACGTCTCGGCGATGCTGGTCAAGGCGGGTCTCGACCCGTCCGGGCAGGTCACCCTGTTCGACGGCCGCACCGGCGACACGTTCGACCGCAAGGTGACGGTGGGCTACATCTACATGCTGAAGCTCCACCACCTCGTGGACGACAAGATCCACGCGCGTTCGATCGGGCCGTACAGCCTCGTCACCCAGCAGCCGCTGGGCGGCAAGGCGCAGTTCGGCGGCCAGCGGTTCGGCGAGATGGAGGTCTGGGCGCTCCAGGCCTACGGCGCCGCCTACACGCTGCAGGAGATGCTGACGGTGAAGTCGGACGACGTGATCGGCCGCACCAAGGTCTACGAGGCGATCGTCAAGGGCGACGACACGTTCGAGGCCGGCATCCCCGAGAGCTTCAACGTGCTGGTCAAGGAGATGCGTTCGCTCGGCCTCAACGTCGAGCTGAACAGCCACGCGCTGGACAGCGACGGGTTCGCCGAGGCTGCGGAGTAAGAATGAGCCCTCTCCCCGTGCGGGAGAGGGCAGGCGCGAAGCGCCGGGTGAGGGCCCGAGACAAT
>NZ_DASWQI010000039.1:0-122270 GCF_036403745.1 Allosphingosinicella sp. | reverse complement strand
GTCATTTTGCGGGCATGGACATGCGCCGGCTCGGAGGCCGGGTCAAGCCCGCCGGGCTTAAGCCCTGTTTCCACAGGGCCTAATACATATGCTGGCCGCCATTGATGGAGAGCGTGGAGCCGGTAACGAACCCGGCCTCATCCGCAACCAGGAAAGCCACGCCACGGGCGATCTCATGGGCTTGTCCGAGGCGGCCTACAGGGATGCGGGCAACGATCTTTTCCAGCACATTCGCCGGTACCGCCGAAACCATATCGGTGTCGATGTAGCCCGGAGCGATGGCATTGACCGTGATGCCCTTGGCGGCCCCTTCCTGGGCCAGCGCTTTGGTGAAACCGTGGATGCCCGATTTGGCCGCCGCGTAATTGACCTGGCCATATTGGCCGGCCTGGCCGTTGATCGAACCGATGTTGACGATGCGGCCGTACTTGCGGGCATTCATCCCGTCCCACACCGACTTGGCCATGTTGAAGCAGCCGCCGAGATTTACGTGCAGGACCTCGTCCCACAGGTCCCGCGTCATCCGCTTCATCGTCGCGTCGCGGGTGATGCCGGCATTGTTGACGACGACGTCGATCTGCCCGAGTTCCTCCTCGATGCGGCGGCAGCCTTCGAGGCAGGCGTCGAAATCGGAGACGTCCCACTTGTACGCCTTGATGCCGGTGCGCTCGGTGAATTCGGACGCCTTCTGGTCGTTGCCGGCGTAATTCGCGGCGACGGTCATGCCCGCATCGCGCAGTGCGACGCTGATCGCCTCGCCGATGCCGCGGGTCCCGCCGGTGACGACTGCAACTCGTGCCATTGCCATCCTCTCCTGTTTCTTTTTGTGCCGCCGCGTTACGAGGTGGGCAGCCATCCTTCAAGTTCCCGGCCAACGATGCGGCGCAGCATATCGATCCCGTCCGCGCTGTCGTTGAGGCACGGGAGGTAGGCGAAGTGGGTGCCGCCGGCGGCGAGGAAACTCTCCTTGCCGCGGATCGCCAGCTCCTCCAGCGTCTCGAGGCAATCGGCGGAGAAGCCCGGAGCGATGAGGGCGACGCGGGTCACGCCCTCCCCGGGCAGCGCCTCCAAAGTCGTGTCGGTCGCGGGCGTGAGCCATTTCGCCCGGCCGAACCGGGACTGGAAGGTGATGCGCAGCGGCCGGCCCGTCGCCTCGGAGAGCAGCCGCGCCGTCTTCTGGCAGTGGCAATGATAGGGGTCCCCCAGTTCCAGCGTCCGCTCCGGCATGCCGTGGAAGCTGGCGAGGATCGCCTGCGGCGCGAAGTCGAGCGCCGCGAGGCCTTGCTCCAGATTCTGCGCCAGGGCGGCGATGTAGGCGGGATCGTTATGATAAGGCGGCAGCGTCCGCACCGCCGGCTGCCAGCGCAGGTGGCGCAAATGCCGGTATGCCTCGTCATTGGCCGTGGCCGTCGTCGCGGCGCAGTACTGCGGATAGAGCGGCGCGAGGAGGATGCGGTCGCAGCCCCGCGCCTTCAGTGCGTCGATCTTCTCGGAAATGGCCGGCTTGCCGTACCGCATCGCGTGATCGACGATCACCCCCTCGCCCCAGCTGCCGGCGAGCGCCTTCGCCTGCCGCGCCGTGATGGCGGCGAGCGGCGAGCCCTCGTCGGTCCACACCTGCTTGTACGCATGCGCCGATTTCTTGGGCCTGGTGGTGAGGATGATGCCGCGCAGGATCGGCTGCCAAACGAGCTGCGGGATCTCGACCACCCGCGGATCGGAGAGGAATTCCTTCAAGTAAAGCCGCACACTTCCCGGCTCGGGCGAATTGGGCGTGCCGAGGTTGACGAGCAGCACGCCGATCTTGGCGGAGCGGATCGGAGGGTGGTCGGCCGGGCGCTCCATCCAGGCTCAGGCGCCGTGATATTTCTGGCGGAGGGCCATCTTGTCGATCTTGCCGGTGCCTAGCTTGGGGAGCGGGGCGGGTTCGATCCAGATCTGGGCGGGCACCTTGAAGGGGGCGATCCGCTCGGCGAGGGCGGCTTTCAGATCGTCCGCGGTAAGGCCGTGGTCGTCCTCCGAATAGATGACCGCAGCGGGGACTTCGCCCAGGCGCTCGTCGGGGATGGCGAAGACCGAGGCTTCGGAGACGCGGCTGTCGGCGTAGAGCGCGGCCTCCACTTCCTGCGCGCTGATATTCTCGCCGCCGCGGATGATGATGTCCTTCTTGCGGTCGACGATGAACAGATAGGAATCCTCGTCGAGATAGCCGACGTCGCCGGTGCGCAGATAGAGGTCCGCGGTGAAGGCGGCGGCGGTGGCGGCGGGGTCGTTCCAATAGCCGCGCACGTTGGCGGCGCTGCGGATGGCGATTTCGCCGCGCTCGCCGGTGCCGAGGTGGCGGCCGCCTTCGCCGAGGATCGCGAGCTCTACGAAAGGGCGGTGCGGACGGCCGGTAGAGGCGGGCTTGTCGGCGTAATTCTGCCAGAAATTGCCGCAGCCCACCGCATTGGTCTCGGTGAGGCCGTAGCCGAGCGCGGGCTGGGCGCCGCGGAAGCTTTCCTGCAGGCGCTTGACGTGCGCGACCGGGCGCGCGGCGCCGCCGGCGGCGATGTCGGTCAGCGAGGAGAGGTCGTATTTGTCGCGGTCCGGGTGCTGCATCAGCTCGAGGCTCATCGTCGGCACGCCGACGAAATAGGTGACATGCTCGGCCTGGATGAGGCGCAGCGCCTCGCCCGGATCCCATTTCGCCATCAAGACCATGCCGCGGCCGATGACGAAGCTGTTCAGGAGCACCGGCACTTCGCCGGTGACGTGGAAGAGCGGCACGTTGACGAGCGTCTTGGGCGGATTGGTCGGCGGCCGGCCCTCGCTCTCCAATATGCCCAGCATGGTGAGGAGGCCGATGGCATAGGCATAGACGCCGGTGGTGACGGCCCGGTGGGTGGAGACGGCGCCCTTGGCGAGACCGGTCGAGCCCGAGGTGAAGAGGATGGTGGCGTCGTCCTCCGGCGTCACCTCCGGAAGGGTCGCATCCGCGCCGTCGCCGCGGGTGTAGAGCGGGGCCAGCGCCTCGGCGATCGGCTTCTCGATGGGGAGCGTGACCGCCGCCTCGCATCCCGCCGCTTCGAGCCGCGCGCCGCGCGGAGCGTCGCACAGGACGAGGACGGGCGCGGTGAGTTCGAGCGCATGGCGCATCTCGCCGGCCTGCCACCAGCCGTTGACGAGGGTGGCGATCGCGCCCGCCTTGACGATGGCGATGTAGGCGACGATCCAGGCGGGGCAGTTGCGCATGGCGATGGCGACGCGGTCGCCCTTCTTCACCCCGAAACCGCCGACGAGGGCGTGGGCGAGCTTCGTCCCCTCCTCGTTGAGCTGCGCGAAGGTCAGCCTTTCACCGTCGGCCACGATTCCTTCGGTGGCGCCGTTCAGCATGCAGAAGGTGTCGAAGAAGCTCGGGAGGGTCGGCGGGAAGTTGGCGACGATCGCGCGGCCCTTCGCGTCCTCGCCGATCTGCACCCGGCCGCCGGGGCCGATCACATGGGCCAGCACCGCATCGAACTTGCGGTCGAGCTCGCTCGGCATTCCTCACCCTTCCCGTTTGCTTTGCCCGTCCTTATGAGGGGCCGGAGCCAGCGGGGGAAGCCTTGATCCACATGTTACTGACACAGGTTGCAGCGGCCGGCGCGCACCATGCGATCCAGTTCGCCGACCTTGGCCTCAGCCCCATTGCGGTGAAGCTCGGGCCGCTGCCGATACGCTGGTATTCGCTGGCCTATCTCGCGGGCATCCTGCTCGGCTGGTGGTATCTCTTAAAGCTGCTCGACCGCCCCGGTGCGCCGATGGCGCGGCGGCATGCGGACGATCTCGTCTTCTACGCGACGCTGGGCATCATCCTCGGCGGCCGCCTCGGCTACGTGCTGTTCTACCGACCAGGTTTCTATCTCAGCCAGCCGCTGGAGATCGTGAAGATGTGGGACGGCGGCATGTCGTTTCACGGGGGCGTGATCGGCACCAGCCTCGGCATCCTCTATCTCGCGCGCAAGAACGGGCTCAACTGGCTGCGCATCCACGATTACGTCGCCTGCTGCGTGCCCTTCGGCCTGTTCTTCGGGCGGCTCGCGAATTTCGTGAACGGCGAATTGTGGGGCCGGGCGACCGACGTGCCTTGGGCGATGGTTTTCCCGGCCGATCCGCAGCAGCTCGCCCGCCATCCGAGCCAGCTTTACGAGGCGGTGCTCGAAGGCATCGTCCTGTTCTGTGTCCTCGCCTGGGCCTTCTGGAAGAGCGAGGCGCGATACCAGCCCGGCAAATTGGTCGGCATCTTCCTGCTCGGCTACGGCCTCAGCCGCTTCGCGGTCGAGTTCTTTCGCGAAGCCGACGAGCAGCTGATGCAGTTCGCGGCGGCGACCCACCTCCACATGGGCCAGTGGCTCTCGCTGCCGATGATCCTGGGCGGCGTCTACCTCATCGCCACCGCCAACGGGCGGCGCGTGCGGGTGGAGCCGGTGGCCGGCACCGAGAGCGTGGCCTAGTTTGTGAGGGAAATATGTCTCTCACGGAACGCCTCCGCCGGCTGATCGCGGCGTCCGGGCCGATCCCGGTCGGCGAGTATATGGCGCTCGCCAACGCCCATTATTACGCCACCCGCGACCCTCTCGGCGCGGGCGGCGATTTCACCACGGCGCCCGAGATCAGCCAGATGTTCGGCGAGCTGACCGGCCTCTGCCTCGCCGACGCCTGGGACCGGGCGGGCCGGCCGGAGGGAATCTCGTATGTCGAGCTCGGCCCCGGCCGGGGGACGCTCGCGGCGGATGCGCTGCGGGCGATGCGGGCGGCGGAGCTCTCGCCGCCGGTCGAGCTGGTCGAGACGAGCCCGACGCTGCGCGCGCAGCAGGCGGAGCGGCTGCCGGCTGTGCGGTGGCATGACGATGTCGCGACGCTGCCCGAGGCGGGGCCTTTGCTCGTCGTCGCCAACGAATTCTTCGACGCGCTGCCGGCGCGGCAGCTGGTGCGGGCGGGAGAGGGCTGGCACGAGCGGGTCGTGGACGTGGAGGGCGACCGCTTCGTGCCGGAGGCGGGGCGCCCGATGCCCGGCTCGGCCCTCCCGGCCCATGTGCGGGAGGCGCCGGAAGGGAGCATCCTCGAAGTCTCGCCTGCCGCCGCCGCCATCGTCCGGCAGCTCGCGCAGCGGCTCGTGCGCCAAGGCGGGGTGGCGCTGATCGTCGATTACGGCCATGCGCGCACGGCGGCGGGAGACACGCTGCAGGCGGTGCGGGGGCACCTTTACGCCGATCCGTGGATGGAGCCGGGGGAGAATGATTTGACGGTGCATGTCGATTTCGAAGCGCTCGGCGCCGCCGCGGAGGCGGAAGGGGTCCGGGTGCTGGGGCCGGTGACGCAGGGTGCGTGGCTGACGGCGCTCGGCATCGACGCACGCGCGGCGGCGCTTGCGGCGGCAGCCCCGGCGCGCGCGGAGGAGATCGAAGCGGCCCATGCCCGCCTGACGGCGCCGGAGCAGATGGGGACCTTGTTCAAGGTGATGGCGCTGGCGGCGCCGGCCTGGCCCGATCCGGCGGGGCTGGCATGATCTCCTATCGCGACGCCGCCATGGACGATGCCGACCTCCTCGCCGACATCAGCGGGCGCAGCTTCGCGCTGACCTTCGGGCACCTCTATCGGGAGGAGGATCTGCAGCCGTTCCTCGAGCGGCTCAACGCCGACGGCTGGCGCGGCGAGCTTTCCGACCCGCGCTACCAGGTGCGGCTCGCCTTCGAGGGCGAGACGGCGACGGGCTTCTGCAAGATCGGCCCCCTCACCCTGCCGGTGGAAACGCGGGCGCCGGCGATCGAGCTTCGGCAGCTCTATTTGCTGCCGGAGTGGCACGGGGTCGGCATCGCGCAGTCGCTGATGGACTGGGCCTTGGGTGAAGCGCGGCGGCGCGGTGCGGAGGAAGTCTATCTCTCGGTCTTCACCGAGAATTATCGGGCGCAGGCCTTCTACCGGCGCTACGGCTTCACGTTCGTCAAGCCTTACCATTTCATGGTCGGCGAGCAGGCCGACGAGGACGAGATCTGGAAGCTGACGCTATGACGGTCGAAGGGCTGCGTGCTCGGGCGTTGGAGGGCGTGGCGCACGGCTTCCTCGGCCGGCGCGGCGGTGTATCCAAAGGCGTGTGCGCGGGACTGAATGTCGGCCTCGGCTCGGACGACGACCGCGACGCGATCCACGAGAATCGGCGCCGCGCGGTCGAAGCGGTGGCGCCGGGCGCGCAGCTGGTGACGGTGCACCAGGTCCATTCCGGCGGGGCGCTGGCGGTGACGGCGCCCTTTGCCGACGGCGAGCGCCCGAAGCTGGACGCCATGGCGACGGACCGGCCTGGGCTCGTCCTCGGCATCCTCACCGCCGATTGCGCGCCGGTGCTGTTCGCGGATGGGGAGGCGGGCGTGATCGGCGCCGCTCACGCCGGCTGGAAGGGCGCGATCGGCGGCGTGGTCGAGGCGACGATCGTCGAGATGGAGCGGCTCGGCGCGGTGCGGGGGCGGATCGCCGCCGCCGTCGGCCCCTGCATCGCCCGCCGCTCCTACGAAGTGGACGAGGCCTTCCTGCGCCGCTTCGAGGCCGAGGATGCGGAGAATGAGCGCTTCTTCTCCGCCGGCGCCCGGCCGGACCGGCGGCTGTTCGACCTCGAAGGCTTCGTCGTCTCCCGCCTGGCCGCAGCGGGCCTGAGCCGCATTGAGGCGATGGGCGAGGACACCTATTCGCAGCCCGCCCGCTTCTTCAGCTACCGCCGCGCCACCCACCGGGGCGAGGCGGATTACGGGCGGCAGGTGTCGCTTATCGCGCTCTCCGCCGCTCGATGAACTCCTCGATGGCGGGGAGCAGGAAGCTCTGGGCGAGGATCGCCGCGAAGAAAGGAATTGCGACCGATACGCCCCAGAAGAGCGCTACCACCGGGAGATAGCCGTCGGGGCCGCCGGTCCACATCGGCAGGCCGACCCTTGCGCAGAGCAGGAGCAGGTCCGCGGCCCCAGGGCTGAGGAGCCCCAAGGGGAGCAGCAGGAACGTGAAAAGCGTCGGCACGCCCAATGCGCTGGCGACGAAGTCGGGCAGCCCGGCCCGGCGTCCCGGCCCGGTGAGGGTCGCGTAGGCGAGGACGAGCAGGAAGAAGAGCAAGGTCGAGACGAACGGCATCGGCTCGGCGGTGACGAGCCGGGTCGCGCCGCCGGCGGCGAACAGGCTCGCGAAAGTCGCGGCGAAGGTGATCACCCCCTCCCGCCCGTTCGTCATCTCCTCAAAGCTCGCCATGGCGCAGATCTAGCGCGACGAGCGGAAATCGGAAGGGGTGGATGATCCCCCTTCGCTTGCGCTAGAGGGCGCGCGGGCGACGGACCTCACCCCTCCGGGCCGCGCAAGCGGCCGGTGGGCCTCCCGGCTGCGGGGGCCCGGTCTCCACGCACATTGCACCGGCAAGGAGACACATCATGGCCGCAGACGAATCCGACCTCACCGGCGCCAACCCGCGCCGCCGCCCCAAGCAGCCCGTCCTGGAAGTCGGCGGACGCCGGCTGAAGCCCGCCACCCTGATGATGGGCCACGGCTTCGATCCGGCGCTTTCGGAAGGCTCGCTCAAACCCCCGATCTTCCTCACCTCGACCTTCGTGTTCGAGAATGCCGCCGCCGGTAAGCGGCACTTCGAGGGCGTCACCGGCAAGCGTCCCGGCGGGGCCGAGGGGCTCGTCTATTCGCGCTTCAACGGGCCGAACCAGGAAATATTGGAGGACCGGCTCGGCCTCTGGGAGGATGCCGAGGACGCGCTGACCTTCTCGTCGGGCATGTCGGCCATCGCAACGTTGCTGATGACCTTCGTCCAGCCGGGGGACGTCATCGTCCATTCGGGGCCGCTCTACGCCGCGACCGAGACGCTGATCGCGCGCATCCTCGGCAAGTTCGGCGTGTCCTGGCTCGACTTCCCGGCGGGCGCGGAGCGGAGCGAGATCGAGGCGGTACTCGAGCAGGCCAAGGCCAAGGGCCGCGTGCCGCTCATCTACCTCGAAAGCCCGGCCAACCCGACCAATGCCCTGGTCGACGTCGAGGCCGTCGCGGCGGCGCGCGACGCTTTGTTCGGCGAGGAAGAGCGGCCGCCGATTGCGATCGACAACACCTTCCTCGGCCCGCTCTGGGCCAAGCCGCTCGACCACGGCGCCGACCTCTCCATCTACTCGCTCACCAAATATGCCGGCGGCCATTCGGACTTGGTCGCGGGCGGCGTCGTCGGCGCGAAGGCGCTGATCAACCCGATCCGGATGATGCGCAACACGATCGGGACGATTACCGATCCGAACACGGCGTGGATGCTGCTGCGCTCGCTCGAGACGCTGGAGCTCCGCATGGAGAAGGCCGGCCGAAATGCCGAGAAGGTCTGCGAGTTCCTTCGCCAGCATCCCAAGGTCGAGAGCGTCGGCTATCTCGGCTTCCTGAAGGAAGGGCGCCAGGCCGACATCTACCGCCGCCACTGCACCGGCGCGGGCTCGACCTTCTCGCTGTATCTGAAGGGCGGCGAGGCGGAGGCGTTCGCCTTCCTCGACAGTCTCAAGATCGCGCATCTGGCGGTAAGCCTCGGCGGCACCGAGACGCTGGCGAGCGCCCCCGCGGCGATGACCCACCTCTCCGTCCCCGACGCGCGCAAGCAGGCGCTTGGGATCACGGATAACCTGGTGCGCATCTCGATCGGCGTCGAGGATGCCGACGATTTGATCGCCGACTTCGACCAGGCGCTGGCGGCGGTGGCCTAGTCCTCCCTGCCGGCGAAGCCGGTGGGGAGGGGGACCATGCAAAGCATGGTGGAGGGGCCTGCTCGGACTCCGTAAGGCCCCTCCACCGCACTTCGTGCGGTCCCCCTCCCCATCGCTGCGCGACGGGGAGGACGAGTTTTTCAGTCCCGGTCCGGAGCGCCGAGGGGGAAATAGTGGCGGTAGGGGCGGCCGCCGTCCACGGCGCGGGCGACCGACGGGCGGGCCAGCAGGCGCGAGCGGTAGGCGCGCAGCGTCGGGAAGCGGGCGTCGTCGATCTGGTGGACCCAATCGGCGTAGAAGAGCGACGGGGCGGCGGCGCAGTCGGCGAGGGTGAAGCTATCGCCCGCGGCCCAAGTGCGGCCGGCGAGATGGTCTTCTAGCCAGGCATAGGCGGTTTCCAGCCCAGGCATCGCGATGGCCATCGCTTCTTCGCGGGTGCCGCCGCCGCGCAGCACCGTCCCCACGGCCTGCTGGGTGGGCGTCATCACATAATTGTCGAAGACGCGATCGAGGAAACGGACCTCCAGCGCCGCCTCCGGATCGGCGGGCACAAGCGAAACCGGGCCCGGATGCTTCAGCCCCAGATGCTCGATGATGATGCTCGTCTCGGCGACGGTCTGGCCGTCGTCGACAAGAGTCGGGAATTTGCCGAACGGCCACAAAGCGCGATGCTCCTCGGCGAGGCCGGGCTCCTCGCCGATCACCTTGTAGGTGAACGGCAGGTCGTTCTCCCAAAGCGCGATCAGCACCTTCTGGCAGTAAGAGGAGAAGGGGTGCGCGTAGAGAGTGAGCGCCACATGCGCCTCCTGCCGTTGATGTCGGCGGAAGGGCTGGCATGGGGAGGGACGAAACGCCAGCCCCGGAAGGGCTATTCGGCGGCGATCTCGACGAACTGCTCCCGGCGACCGCTGTGGCCCTGCTCGTCGGCGAACCAGGCGGCGGTGGCTTCGAGCCCCTGCTGGAGCGGGACCTTGGGCTCCCACCCGCCGAGCCGTTCCCCGGCGCGGGAGATGTCCGGGCGGCGGCGGCGGGGGTCGTCGACCGGGAGCGGGCGGTGGACGATTCGGGAGCGCGAGCCGGTGAGGCGCAGCACGCGCTCGACGAGGTCCGAGACGGTGAGCTCGACCGGGTTGCCGAGGTTGACGGGGCCGTCCTTCACGTCGCTCGCCATCAGCCGGACCAGGCCCTCGACGAGATCGGAGACGTAGCAGAAGCTGCGGGTCTGGCTGCCGTCGCCGTAGACTGTGACGTCGTCGCCGGCGAGCGCCTGGCAGATGACGTTCGACACGACGCGGCCGTCGTCCGGGCGCATGCGCGGGCCGTAGGTGTTGAAGATGCGGGCGACGCGGACGTCCGCGCGGCCGGCGCGCTGATAGTCGAAGGTCAGCGTCTCGGCGGCGCGCTTGCCCTCGTCGTAGCAGGCGCGCGGACCGGTGCAGCTGACCCAGCCGCGATAGGCCTCGCGCTGCGGGTGCTGCTCCGGATCGCCATAAACCTCGCTGGTTGAACTCAGGAGGAAGCGGGCGCGCTTCTCCTCGGCGAGGCGGAGGAGATTGCGGGTGCCGACGACGTTGGTCAGCATCGTATGCTCCGGATCCGCCTGGTAGTGCGGCGGCGAGGCGGCACAGGCGAAGTTGAAGATGCGGGTGAAGTGGGCACGGGCGATCTCGCCCGGCAGCGCGTCGACGATATCGCCTTCGACGAAATCGAAGCGGCTGTCGCGCTCGAGGTGGCGCAGGTTCTGCGGCCGGCCGGTCAAATAGGAATCGAGGCAGACGACCCGAGCGCCCTCCCCCAGCAGCACGTCGATGATGTGCGATCCGATGAACCCCGCGCCGCCCGCGACCAGCACCAACTCGTTACGGTTCCTCACAGGCGATACCTCCATTGCGTGTCATGGTCGTTCGTCACAGCGCCGCCACCGCGAGCGGCTCGGCCCGCGCTTCGATGGCTTCGGCAAAATGGGCTTCGAGCTCGGCGGCGCGGTCCGCGGCGCGGTGCCCGTGCATCACGCGGGCGCGGGCGCGGCGGCCCATGTCGGCGGCCTCCGCGTCGGAAGACAGGAGCGCGACGACCTCGTCGGTGGTGCGCGCGAGGACGATCTCCTCGCTCGGCGTAAACAGGCTGTCGAGGCCTTCCCAGATGTCCGACACCACCGGCACGGCGCAGGCGGCGGCCTCGAACAAGCGCACCGAGGGGGACCAGCCGGCGGCGATCATGTCGGCGCGGGTGACGTTCAGCGTGTAGCGCGAGGCGGCGTAGAAAGCGGGGTGCTCGGCCGGCGGCAAATGGTCGATTCGCTCGACGTTCGCGGGCCAGTCGATGTCCGCGGGATATTGCGGGCCGGCGACGACGAAGCGGCGCTCCGGCATGCGCCGGGCCGGTTCGATGAGCAGGCGCTCCAGCGTCGGCTGGCGGTCGGGGCTGTAGGTGCCAAGATAGGAGAGGTCCCATCGCTTCGGCAATTCGAGCGGCGGGTAGGCGTCGGGGTCGACCGAGCAATAGAGGGCGCGGGCGGCGGGGGCGCCGTACTCGCGCTCGATGCGGCGCAGCGTCGGGCCGCCGGTGAAGGAGAGGTAGACGTCGTAGCCGGGGGTCACTTCCGGCGAGAGATATTCGAAATCGCCCCGCTCCAGCTTGGCGAGGGTGACTGGCGTGTCGATGTCGTAGAAAGCGGTGGCGCCGCGGGCATGCGCCTGGACGAAGCGGGCGACCTCCACGCCTTCGGGCACGTAGGAGCCGACCATCACCGCGTCGGCGTTGGCTATCTCCTGGCGCCAGCGGGCGAGGCCGGCGAGGTCCGCATAATATTCGAGGCGGCAATAATCGGGATCGGTGACGTCGCGATTGTCCCGGTACCAGGGGACGTCCCGCTCGAGGAACAGGATGTCGTGCCCCCGCGCGGCGAAGGCTTTGAGGAGGGCGCGGAAGGTGGTGGCGTGGCCGTTGCCCCAGCTGGACGAGAGGGAAAGGCCGAGGACGACGAGCTTCATGCGGCGCTCCGCGCCAGCTCAGGGCCCACGGCTTCCGTTCGCACAACGGCGGCGCGAAACAGCGCGTCCACCTGCTCGCCGCGGTGGGCGTAGGTGTGCTCGGCCAGCACCCGGCGCAGCGCGGCCTGGCCGATGGCGCGGGCGCGCTCGGGCGTGAGCGCGGCGACGTGGTCGGCAACGTCCTGGCCGTCGCGGGCGACCAGCACTTCCGCGTCGGGGGTAAGGAATTGCTCGATCCCCTCCCAGGCGTCGGTGATCAGGCAGGCGGCGGCGCCGGCGGCCTCGAATACGCGGGTGGCGGGGGAAAAGCCGATATTCGCCATCGAGTCGCGGGCGACGTTAAGCACCGCCAGCGGCGTGCAATTAAAGGCGTTGTGCTGGTGGGTGTAGACGTGGCCGAGGTGGCGGACGTTGCCGGGCATCGCCTTCGACTCCCAACCGTTGCCGCCGATCAGGAAGCTGCGCTCGGGGAGGGCGGCGGCCGCTCGTAGGAAGAATTCCTCGACCCGCGCCTCGCGGTCCGGAAGACGGTTGCCGAGGAAGGCGAGGTCGGCGGCGAAGGCGGGATCCGGCCCCACCGGATGGTGCGTCGTCGGATCGAGTGCATTGTAGACGGGGACGCAGCGGCGGGCGCCGAAGCCTTCATAGGCGTCGATGACCGGCGGGCCGCCGCCATAGGTCAGCACCATGTCGAGGCTGGGGAGCGCGCGGCGGACGGGATGGCTGTCGTCGGCGCGCATTTCGTCCAGGGTGGCGGCGGCATCGACGTCCCAGAAGATCTTGAGCGCGTCTTCGCGGCTGTGCTCGATGATCCCTTGGAGCAGCTCGGCGTCGAACACGCCGACGCCGCTCGCCTTGACGACGATGTCGGCGTAGCCGGCTTCCTCCAGCACGCCGCGGAGCGCTTCCGGGGTGGCGTCGTAGACGATCGAGCGCGCCCAGTCCGGCGCCTCCATGTCCCTGTGCTGCTGCCGGTCGAAGGCGTCGGGCTCATAGAAACTGATGGCGTACCCGCGCCCGGCGAGGTCGCGCAGCAGGCCGCGATAATAGGTCGCGGCGCCGTTCCAATAGGAGGAGAGCAGGCTGGAGCCGTAGAAAGCGATCTTCATGCGTATCTCCTCCCCTCCCCTTCAGGGGAGGGGATCGAGGCGTGAGGGCTGTCGATGAGCTCCAGGCGGCGAGTCGCTACAGGCCCCACCCCAACCCCTCCCCTGAAGGGGAGAGGCTTCAAGGTGGCGACGATCCCCAGCAGCTCATCGGCCCGATGGGCGCAGGTGTGGCGGGCGCGGATGGTTTCAAGGCCGTGGTCGATCAGGGACTGGCGGAGGGACGGGTCGCCGGCGACATCCCGCAGGGCCTTCGTCATCGCCGCCTCGTCCTCGCCGATGAGGTAGTCGGTGCCGGGGCGGAAGAGGTGCTCGGCATCGTCCCACGGGGCGCAGAGTAGCGGGATGCCGCAGGCGAGCGCCTCGAACACCCGGATGGTCGGGATGCCCGGGAGGAGCTTCGTGTAGTAGCGCCGCGGCACGTGGATGGTGGCGAGGTGGCGAGCGAAGATGCGCGGCGCCTCCGCATTGGCGAGCCAGCCATGGTAATGGCCGCCGTAGCGGCGCACCGTCGCCTTGGCCGTCTCGTGGTAGCGCACGCCGTAGACGTCGAGGCCGAGGCCGGCGGCGCGGGCGGGGAGGAAGAGGTATTCCTTCAGCTCCTTGGTCCGCTCGCCCTCGCCCCAATTGCCGATCCAGACGAGCCCCTTGCGCTCGCCCTCCTCCACCGGCGGGTGGAAGTGGCGGATGTCGGCGGCCTCGTGCCAGGTGAAGACGCGGTCGCCCCAGCCCCAGCCGCGATACACTTCGGACAGCGCCTCGCCGAACGCGAGCACGCCGTCATAGGCGGAGAGGTCGTAGGCGCGCATCGATTTGGGATCGCTGACGGCGCGGTGGTGGGTGTCGTGGAAGACCAAGGTGAAGGGGACGCCCCGGGAACGGAGCCGGCCGAGCTTCGCCACCAGATCATGCTCGTTCCATTCGTGGACGATGACGAGATCGGCGCCCTCGACCAATTCTTCCAGATCCGCCTTCGGGCCGAAGCGGGTGGAGCTCAGCTCCGGATAGGCCTCGCGCCACGGCTCCAGCCCCTCCTCGCTATGGTCTTTGAGGAGGTTTTCCAGGCTCCACGCACCCTCCGGCTCATAAGCCTGGACTTTGTGCCCCTTCGCCTGGAGCTCGCGCAGGACGCCGCGCAGGAAGTGGGCGTTGCCGTGGTTCCAGCAGCTTTGGAGGGAATGGGTGAAATAGACGATGTTCACGCCGCGGCCCTCGCGGCGAGGACGGGGCGGCGGACGGCGGGGAGGAGGCCGCGGTAGAGCGTCGCCATTTGCGCGGCCATCACGTCGGGGGTGAAGCGGGCGGCGCGCTCGGCCGTGGCGTGGCCCTGCACCGAGCGCTCGAAATCGTCCCCAACCAGGTCGGAGATGGCGCGGACGAAGCCCTGCTCGTCGCGGGGCGGCACGAACGTCGCCACCCCCTCCCACAGCTCCCGAAAGGTCGGGATGTCGGAGAGGATGAGCGGGCAGCCGGCGGCGGCGGCTTCGAGCACAGAGAGGCCGAACGGCTCGTAGAGCGCGGCCGAGACGAAGACCGGGCGGGCGGAAAGCCAGCGGGCGATCTCCTCCTCGCCGAGATTGCCAAGGCAGTGGAGATTATCGAACATCACCTCGGCGCCATTGGGGCCCTTCAAGGGGCCGGCGGCGCGCACCGGCACGCCGACCGACGCCGCAGCGGCGTCAACGGTGGCGAGGTTCTTGCCCTCGTCCCACAGGCGCCCCGCGGTAAAGACGAAATCGTGGAGGGCGCCGTGGCGCACCACCAGCGGCGTCCGGCCGTTGTGGACGGTGCGCGGGGCCGCATCGAGCGCGTAGGTGCGCTGCACCGCCTCGCCGAACGCGGTGGTGGGGGTGACGATTGCGGCGGCGGCGTGGAGGCCGGCGCGGACCATATCGGTCCGCCACACGAAGTCGTGGGGCAGCGGGCTGGCGTGGACCGCCGCCCACCAGGTGGCCACGCAGCTGTGGTGGACGACGACAACGGGCGCCGGGAAGTCCGCCTCGGCGGCGAGGGCGGCGCTGTTGAGCTGGACGATGTCCACCTCAGCATCCTTTGCCAGCGCGGCGATGCCCCGGGCGGCGTCGCGGAGCGCGGCGCCGTCCTCCGCCAGCCAGTCCAAGGCGAGGCCGGTGTCGATCAGCTTCAGGCCCGGAATGACGCCCGCGGCGGCGCGCTGCTCCTCGGACGGCGATGGACCCATCACGGCGACCACCGTGGCGATGCCGAGCCGGGAGAGCCCGCGGGCGAGATCGAGGCTGTACTGCCAGACGCCGCCCACGGCGTCGGCCGTGACGAGAATGCGCTTAGGCATGCGCCACCTCCCCGCTGTCGACGGCGGGGACCTGGACCGTCTCACGCGGGAGGCGTCTCGATTCGCGCAGCCATTCGGCAAGGAGGGCGACGCCCTCCTTCCACGGCACCGCCGGAGAGAGGCCGAGGGCATGCCGAATCGCATTGGTGTCGGCGACGAAGTAACGCTGATCGCCGGCGCGCCAGTCGGAATAATGGACGTCCAGTTCGCGGCCGAGCAGGGCCGAGATGTGGGCGAGGAGCTCGCGCAGGCTCACCGCATTTGCGGGGCCGCCGCCGAGGTTGAAGGCGCGGCCCTTCACCCGGTCGATCCGCTCCCAGGCCTTGAGATAGGCTTCGACGGCGTTCGAGACGTCGAGGATGTCGCGGACCTGGCAGCCGTCGCCGTAGAGGGTGATCGGCTTGCCCTCGAGCGCGCGGATCAGGAAGTGGGCGACCCAGCCCTGGTCCTCGGTGCCCATCTGCCTGAGGCCGTAGATGCAGCTCATCCGCAGGACGGCGGTGCGCATGCCGAAGCTGCGGGCATAATCGAGGACGTACTGGTCGGCGGCGCCCTTCGAGCAGCCATAGGGCGTATGGAAATCGAGCGGACGGGTTTCGGCGATGCCGGCGCGGGCGACGGCGGGGTCCTGCGCGCAGTAGCGCTCGCCTTCGAGGCGAAAGTCGATGTCGCCCAGATCGCCATAGACCTTGTTGGTCGAGGCGAAGATCACGGGGGTGCCGTCACCCTTGAGCCTGATCGCATCCAGCAGGTTCAACGTGCCGCGGATGTTGATCTCGAAATCCTCGCGCGGATCGACCATCGACGTGGTGACGGCGACCTGGGCGGCCATGTGGAACACGGCCTGCGCCTCGCGGGCGGCGCGGGCGAGCGAATCCTCGTCGCGGACGTCGGCGACGATCGCCTGGACCTGCTCGCCGTGGCGCTCCTTCAGCCAGGCGAGGTTTTTCTCGACGCCGGGGCGGGAAAGGGCATCGTAGACCAGCACCTCGTGGCCCCGCTCGGCGAGCGCATTGGCGATGTTGCACCCGATGAAACCGGCACCGCCGGTGACGAGGACGGGGCGGGAGTCGCTGAGATCGTCGCGACTCATGCCACCAGCCCCCGCGCTTCGAGTTCGGCGCGGGCCTCGTCGACCCGGTCGTCGGCGGTCTGGACGGCGACCCATTCGGCCAGTTCGGCGAGGCCTTCCTGGAAATCCTTCTCGGCGCGGAAGCCGAGGGTTTCGGCCGCCTTGCTCCCGTCGCAGAAGCAATGGCGGATGTCGCCGATGCGCGACTTGCCGACGATCTGCGGCGCGATGTCGTTCTTGCCCATGGCGCGGGCGAGTTCCTGCGCGACTTCGGTAACCGAGCGGTCGTGGCCGGAGCCGATGTTGAACACCTCGCCCTTCGCCTGCGGCAGCTCGAGCGCGTCGGCGAAGGCGCGGGCGACGTCGCCGACATAGACGAAGTCGCGGCGCTGCTCGCCATCCTCGAAGATCATCGGCTGCTGGCCGTTCAAGAGCCGCGAGGCGAAGATGGCGAGAACCCCGGTATAGGGGTTGGAGAGCGCCTGGCCGGGCCCGTAGACGTTGAAGAGGCGCAGGCAGACGCCCTCCATTCCATAGGCTTCGGACATGATGAAGGTGGTGCGCTCCTGGACATATTTGCCGAGCGCGTAGATCGAGGCGAGGTCGGGGCGCTTCCATTCGGGAGTCGCCACGGGAACCAGCGGCCGCCCGCACGCATCGACCGGGTCCCAGTTCTGTCCCTCACCGGTGCGGGACTCGCGCTTCGCCTCCTGGACGGGATTGCCGTCGGCATCCTTGTAGAGGCCTTCGCCATAAATGCTCATCGAGCTGGCGGTGACGACGCGGCGGACGGGATCGTCGATCAGTTTCTCGAACAGGACGGCGGTGCCGACGTCGTTGACCGAAGTGTAGCGCTCGACCGCGTACATGGACTGGCCGACGCCGACTTCGGCGGCGAGGTGGATGACGCTGTCGACGCCCTTCAGCGCCTTCATCACCGCATCGCCGTTGCGGACGTCTGCGCGGATCAGCTCGGCTTCCGCCGCGAGGTCGTCGGGGCGCTCCTTGTCCCCATGGACCTGCTCGATCATCGAATCGAGGATGCGGACCTGATGGCCGCGTCCGAGCAGCTCCCGCGTCACAGCGCGCCCGATGAAGCCGGCGCCGCCGGTGATGAGAACCTTTTCGCTCAATTCCCGTCCCTTTTTTATTCTAGATCAATGATCCAAGTTAGGAAGATTTGTCCAGCCTTTTGAACGGCTTGGGTTAGCTTCTTCTTCTTCCCACCTAACCCCACATCCGGCCGATTTGTTCCGAGAGTGAAAAGAGCGAGGAGTGAAGCGGGGGCGCTGCCGAGGGGAGCTAACCTCGATCAATTTACCCGCCGCGGGCTCGGCCCGGAGCAAGGAACCGACCCTTGCGCCAGCGGTTCACCGCGCGCCCCAATCGTTCCAGAACGGTATCGATCCTCCAGTGACAGCCACCCTCCTCCTCATCCGGCACGCGGCGCATGTTGAGCTCGGCCGCACCCTGAGCGGGCGGCGCCGCGACGTGGCGCTGAGCGGCGAGGGGCTGGAGCAGGCCGAGATCGTCGCCGACCTCCTAGCGGTGGAGCCCCTGACGGCGGTCTATTCGTCGCCGCGCGAGCGGGCCTATTACACCGCCCGCTCGATCGCCGAGGCGCACGAACTGGAGGTCGGCATCGTCGATGACCTCGACGAGATCGATTTCGGCGACTGGACCGGCGTCGCCTTCAACGACCTCGAGGGCGACCCGGCCTGGAACGACTGGAACGAGTCGCGCGAGACGGCGCGGCCGCCCGGCGGGGAGAGCATGGCCGAGGCGGTCAAGCGCACCGCCGCCGCGCTCCTCGCAATCGCCGCCGAGCATAAAGGCGAGGCGGTGGCCGTCATCACCCACGGCGACATCATCCGCGGCGCGGTTGCCCATTATCTCGGCCTGCCGCTCGGCAACATGCTCCGCTTCGACATCGACCCCGCGTCCGTCACGCGCCTCGCGCTCGGCAGCTGGGGCGCGCGCATCATGACCCTGAACGAGAGGCTCTATCAATGAATCTTGCCGCACGAAGCATCCATTCCGACCAAGAGCCGCTGCGGGCGAGGATCGAAGCGCTGGGGCCGTGGTTCCACAATATCGACCTGGGCGGAGTATGGACGGCGCCGGACCATTTCCTCGGCGACTATCCCAACATGAAGTTCCGCCGCTTCGAGACGCACCTTCCGGCCAATCTCACGGGCAAGAGCGTCCTCGATATCGGCTGCAACGCCGGCTTCTACTCGATGGAGATGAAGCGGAGGGGGGCCGAGCGGGTCGTCGGCATCGACAGCGACGACCATTATCTCGCCCAGGCCCGCTTCGCCGCCGAGACGCTGGGCTATGCCAATATCGAGTTCAGGAACCTCTCCGTCTACGACGTGGCGGCGCTCGGCGAAAAGTTCGACCTCGTGATCTTCATGGGCGTCCTCTACCATTTGCGACACCCCCTCCTCGCCCTCGACCTCATCCACGAACATGTCGCCGGCGACATGCTGCTCTTCCAGTCGATGCAGCGCGGTTCCAACCAGGTGATGGAGATCGCCGAGGATTATCCGTTCGAGGAGACGGAGATGTTCCGCGAGAGCGCCTGGCCGAAAATGTATTTCATCGAGCGCGAATATGCCCACGACTGGACCAATTGGTGGGTGCCGAACCGCGCCTGCGCCGAGGCGATGCTGCGCGCGTCGGGCTTCACGATCGAGACCAGGGCTGAGGACGAGGTCTACATTTGCCGCCGCGCCGAAATGCCCTATGGGCAATGGGGCGCGGGCGCGGCCTATCCGGCGAAGGGGTGAGATTTGTCCATCGAAGCGGCGATGATCTGGAACGAACCCAATAACAAATCGCATTGGGACCCGGAGATCGACCCCGAGTGGACGATTTTCGGCGACACCGTCACCCAGGCCGCCAAGGCGATCCGCAGCGTCAACCCGGACGTCCGGCGCGTGCTCGGCGGCATCTCGCCCATCGACCCGCATTTCATTCGCCGGCTCGATGGCCAGGGCGTCCTCGACCATGTCGACGTGCTCGCCGTCCACGGCTTTCCTCTCGACTGGAATCTGTGGCCGATCGACGCCTGGCCGGACAAGATCGCCGAGATCGAAGCGGTAGCGCCCGATCATGACATATGGGTGACGGAAGTGGGCGTCGGCAGCTTCGGTGCCGAGGAAGTCCAGGTGTTCGGAGTCGACCGCACCGCCGAGCTGCTGGTCGGCCGGGTGCCGCGCATCTTCTGGTACTCTTTGTTCGACCTTCCCCACAGCTGGGGCGCCACCACCCGCCACCGGGAAGCCGAGGGCTCAAGCTATTACCGCCATTTTTACATGGGCTTGATCCGCGAGGACGGCACGCCCAAGCTTGCGCTCGACCATTTTCAGAGGCACACGCCCGCGATGGGCATCATGCAGTGGTTCCATTTCGAGGATCCGCGCCTCGACGACGCTGTCCAGTGGCTGCGCCGCCTCGGCGTAACCCACTTGCGCACCGGCCTTTCCTGGGCCGACAGCTACCGTCCGGGGTGGGAATCCTGGTTCGACCGGCAAATGGAAAAGCTGGAAGAATTTGAAACTACCGTCACTTTCTGCTTCACGCCTGAATCAGAGGGCGTTGCGCCCCACCACACCAGCCCCCCGAAGGATCCCATGTACTTCGCCGACTTCTGCGCCCGCATGATCGAGCGCTACGCCCCCCAACAGGCCCTTGGCCAGCAGCAGAAGGCCGTCGCCTGATGAGCCTCCATGATCCGAAGGGCATCAACGTTGCCATCGTCGGCGTGGGCAACTGCGCCAGCTCGCTCGTCCAGGGCCTCGCTTATTACCAGAACGGGGGTGCGAACGAACAGATCGGCCTCATGCACTGGGACCTCGGCGGCTACCGGCCGATCGACATCAAGGTCGTCGCGGCCTGGGACGTCGATCGCCGCAAGGTCGGCAAGGATGTCGGCGCGGCGATCTTCGAGAAGCCCAATTGCACCGCCATCTTCTGCGACCACGTGCCCGAAAGCGGCGCGACCGTGGAGATGGGCAAGATCCTCGACGGCTATTCCGACCACATGGCGGAATTCCCGGACGACCGCACCTTCCTCCTCTCCGACGCCGCCGAGCCGACCAAGGACGACGTGGTGCGGCGGCTTAGGGAGACGGAGACCGACGTTCTCCTGAACTACCTTCCGGTGGGCAGCCAGCAGGCGACCGAATTCTACGCCGAATGCGCGCTCGAAGCGGGCGTGGCGTTCGTCAACAACATCCCGGTGTTCATCGCCTCGAACGAAGCCTGGGCGGAGCGTTTCCGCAAGGCCGGCGTGCCGATCATCGGCGACGACATCAAGGCGCAATTGGGCGCGACGATCGTCCACCGCGTGCTGACCGACCTGTTCCACAAACGCGGCGTCAAGCTCGCCCGGACCTATCAGCTCAACACCGGCGGCAACACCGACTTCCTCAACATGTCGAACAAGAGCCGGCTCGCGTCCAAGAAGGTCTCCAAGACCGAGGCGGTGCAGTCGGTCGCCGAGCATCGGCTCGACGACGAGAACATCCATGTCGGGCCGAGCGACTATGTCGCGTGGCAGAACGACAACAAGGTCTGCTTCTTGAGGATGGAGGGCGAGATGTTCGGCGGCGTGCCGATGAACATCGAGCTTCGCCTCTCGGTCGAGGACAGCCCCAACTCGGCCGGCGTCGCCATCGACATGATCCGCTGCGCCAAGGTCGCCAAGGAGCGCGGCATGTCCGGGCCGATCTATCCGGCCGCCGCCTATTTCTGCAAGCATCCGCCCAGGCAGATCACCGACGACGAAGCCTACGAGCAGCTCGAGGCCTTCATCCGCGGATAAGACGCATCGGCTCGAAATGGTACTTCGAGCCGGGGGCTGAATGAATGTGAAAGCCCCTCCTCCCGGTCTGGGTGGAGGGGCTTTTTTTTCTTATGCCTCCCTGCGGAGCGGCAGCTCCGTGGGGAGGGGGACCACACCAAGTGTGGTGGAGGGGTGACAAGGCGCGGACTCAGAGTGTCCAGCGCGCGATCCTCTGCGTCAGGCGTCGGTCACCCCTCCACCAGCTTTGCCGACGGCTGCTGCGCAGCCGGTTCCGGCTCTCGGCAGTCCCCCGGACTGCCGACCCGCCTACACCCCCCTCCCCATCCTGCGGATGGGGAGGCAAGATTCAGCAGCTGCGGCCGATTTCACGGCCGAGCAAAGCGCCCGCGGCGCCGCCGACGATGGCGCCGGTTGTGCCGCCGTGGCGACGGTAGCCGTAATGGCCGCCGCGGGAGATTTCCCGGCCGAGCAAGGCGCCGGCGACTCCGCCGACGATCGCGCCCGTCGTGCCGCTGTGGCAGCGCGAGCGGTAGCCGTAGCGCGGCGCGTAATAGGAGCGGCCGTAATAGGTGGGGCCGTAATAAGCGGGGCCGTAATAAGCGGGGGCGTAATAGCGCGGCGCGTAATAACCGCGGTTGTAATAGCCGCCGCCATAGCCCGCCCCATAGCCGTAGCCGCCGTAATAAGGCCGGTAATGGTGGTGGCGGGCCTCGGCCGCCGTCGGCACCGTGGCGACAGCCGCGACGGCGGTGAGGCCAAGGACGATTGCCTTCAACATACGCTTACTCCTTCCATTGCCGCCGGCATCATGCGCGACGCAGCTGAGCGGAAAATGAACGGGCTCAGCGGATCCAGCCGCGGTGGGCGGCCATGCCAGAGAACCAGACGAGGAAGACGCCGATCGCCACGATGATTGCTGGCATGATCGGCGGCCCGAGCTTGCTCGAATCGGCCATGAGAAAGGCCCAGCCGAACTGGACGATCACCGCGATCAGCGAGACGACGAAGGCGGCGCGGGCGAGCCGCATCCGCGCCAGCATCAGCAAGGCGCCGCAGAGCCCAACCCAGACGGCAATCGCGAAGGCGCACCACGCCCAGACCGGCATCGTCCGCCAGACGGCGTCCTGCGCCGGGGGATGTTTGGCCATCGCCGCGCCGGCCATGCCGACCTCGCCGAGGTAGGAGAAGCAGCCCATCGCCTCCCACAAGAGGGCGAGCACCGCCACCGCCCAGAACCAGACCGGCACCGCCGGCTTCGCTGCGTCTTCCATGATCCCCCTCCCATGTCGTTGCGCGGGTGGAATGTACGCCTTTGCGAGGCCCCGCTCAATCGCGTTGCGGTCGGCCTCCTAGCGCCGCACCGGCCGGGCGCGCCAAGTCGGGATCCAGTCGATCGAGCCGCGGCATTCGTCCATCTGCGCCTGGGCGATGAGGCGGAAGCGGGTGCCGTCCCAGGCGAAGCTCTGGCGGGTGCCGCAATCCCCGATGCCGCGGCCCTTCATGAACATGTCCAGCGTGCCGCCCTTCGGGTCCCACTCGGCATTGAAGACCAGAGGGGGATCATCGCCATGTGCGTCCTTCTTGCCCGGAAGGTCGTCCGGCGCCGGCTGCCACGGCCCCGTCTCGCCGGCAACGTAGAGGAGGCTCGCGGCATTGTAGGCGCCGCTGTCGCAATGGTCGGGGATGAGGGCGAGCGTATGCGTCGCGTCGAGCCGGTAGACCTCCGCCGGCTGACGATCGCCGGGCTCGCCGCCATCGCAGGCCTTCTTTCGCAGCGCGTCCGCCACGGCGAGCGGTATCCGGCGCGGCGGCTTCGAGCTCGGCGCCGGGACGACGATCTCCGGCGCCGGCGGGGCCGGCGGTACGGCGCTCGCCGCCTTCGGCCCGGGGCGGCCCAGAGCGGTAACGGTGCCGACCCGCTGCTGCCGGTCGTCCATGTAGAGCAAGGCGGCGCTCGCCCCGGCGAGCGAGATGGTGCCGAGGCTCTTGCCGTCGGCGCCGAGCGCCTCGAGCCTGGTGCCGGTGCGCAGCGCGGCCAGGAGCGCTGCCGTGCCGGCCGCGTCCACCATTGTGCCCGCCTCCCCTTCCGTGAGCCGCCCCGGGAGGCGCTTGCCGTCCACCGCCAGCGCGGCGACCCCGGTCTTCCCGTCCGACCCGCCGAGTGGCGGCCCGAGGACGATGCGCACGGCCGCGCCCGGCGCCGCGCCGCGCGCGAGGCTCATCGTCAGCCCGTCGTCGGCCGCCTGGTCGTGGAGCAGCGCGACCGCCTCGCAGGCGCGGACATTGTCGCAGCCGACGGCCCAATCCTTGAACAGCTTGAGCTCGGAAGGGTGCGGGGCGGTCCCGGCGGCCGCGGCGGCGAGGAGGAGCGGCAGGATCATACCGCGAGCGTAATCGCCTCCGCACGCGCGCGCCAGCCTCGCCATTGCCGCACTCGGCGCTGCCCCCTACATGGCGGGCAGCGGGTGGTGGAGAGATTATGTACGCGCTGTTTCGGATTATCGAGCTGCTGCTCAACATCGCCTGGTGGGTGATCATCATCCAGGCGATCCTCAGCTGGCTGATCGCCTTCAACGTCATCAACACCTACAATTCGGGGGTGCGCAGCTTCCTGCGCGCGCTCGACCGGATGACGGAGCCGCTCTACCGGCCGATCCGCAAGATCCTTCCCGATTTCGGCGGGCTCGATTTCTCGCCGATGATCGTTCTGCTGCTCATCTACATCCTCAGCAGCATCGTCGTACCGGAGATTTTCCGCCCGCTGCTGGCCCCGTCGGCGCCCGCGACGGTGCAGGTTGCGGCGCCGCCTGCATGAGCGCCGAGATCATCGACGGCCGCGCTTTCGCGGAGCGCCTGCGGGCGCGGGTGGCGGAGGCGGTGCCTGCCTTCACGGAGGGCACGGGGCGCGTGCCCGGGCTGGCCGTGGTCCTCGTCGGCGAGGACCCGGCGAGTGAGATCTACGTGCGCTCCAAGAACAAGGCGACCCTCGCCGCGGGCATGGCCAGCTTCGAGCATCGCCTGCCCGACACGGCCACCGAGGCGGAATTGCTCTCGCTGGTCGAAGAAATGAACGGCGACGACCGTGTCGACGGGATCCTCGTCCAACTCCCGCTCCCGGCCGGGATCGACGACAAGGCGGTGATCGACGCGATCGATCCCGCCAAGGACGTCGACGGCTTCCACGTCGTCAACGCCGGCAAGCTCGCGGTCGGCGAGGAAGGCCTCGTCTCCTGCACCCCACTCGGCTGCCTCATGCTTTTGAAGGACCGGCTCGGCGATCTCTCCGGGCTGGAGGCGGTGGTGGTCGGCCGCTCGAACATCGTCGGCAAGCCGATGGCGCAGCTCCTCCTCAAGGAGAATTGCACCGTGACCCTCGCCCACAGCCGCACCCGCAACCTGCCCGAAGTCGTGCGCCGCGCCGACATCCTCGTCGCCGCCGTCGGCCGCGCGGAGCTGATCCGCGGCGATTGGCTGAAGCCCGGCGCGACGGTGATCGACGTCGGCATGAACCGGATCGACGCCGGCGAGGGCAAGACGAAGCTGCTCGGCGACGTCGCTTTCGACGAAGCGCGCGCCGTCGCCGCCGCAATCACCCCCGTCCCCGGCGGCGTCGGCCCGATGACCATCGCCGTGCTCCTGCGCAACACCCTCGCCGCCGCCCACGCCCGCGAAGGACTGCCGGAGCCCGCCGGGCTGTGATCGAAGCCTTTGTGTCCGCGTTCGTCACCTTCTTCGTGGTCATCGATCCGCCGGGCTGCGCGCCGATCTTCGCCGGCCTGACGCGCGAGGCGACGCCGGCGCAGCGGCGGGGGATGGCGCTGCGCTCGACTTTGGTCGCCGGCGGCATCCTCCTGTTCTTCGGCGTGCTCGGCTACAAATTGCTCCACGCGCTGGGCATCAGCCTCGCCGCCTTCCGCATCTCGGGCGGCATCATGATGTTCATCATCGCCCTCGACATGGTGTTCGAGCGCCGCACCCAGCGCCGCGAGAACCGGGCCGAGGAAGTGAACGCCGACCCCGAGCATAACGATATCTCGGTCTTCCCGATGGGCATCCCGATGATCGCGGGGCCGGGCTCGATCGCCTCGGCGATGCTGCTGATGGCGCGCAGCGACGGGTGGGAGGGATCGCTGATCGTTCTTGCCGCGATCGGCGCGGTCCTCGTCCTCACCCTGATTTCGCTGCTCGGCGCCGCCTTCATCATGCGCCTGCTCGGCCGCAGGCTGGAGGCAATGCTGACCCGGCTACTCGGCGTCATCCTCGCCGCGCTCGCCGCTCAGTTCGTCATCGACGGGGTGATGATCGCGTTCAAGGTTTAGGGCCCGGATTCACCACCCGCCACATCCGGAACGGCGAATCCGTCGGCAGCGTCACCGGCGCCAGCCATTTCGGAACCTGTCCGCGCATCAGCTGCATGTAGAAGCCGCCCGGCGCCTCGGAGGCGTAGATGGTCGATTCCGAGATGCCGGGGCAGAGCAGCACGTAGTCGATGTGGCGCCGGTCGATGACCGACTTTGCGTAATCGGCCGAGTTGCGGAACGACTTCATCACCTCGGCGATGTCGCGGCCGTTGCGGTGATAGGGGCCGGCGACGGCGTCGTGGTGGGTGACGGCGATCAGCCTCGGGCCAAGGTCGACATGGGTGAGCACGTAGCCTTTCGGCACCAAGGCGATCGGGTGCATCGCCCACAGGCTCGGGCAGAGGCCGTTGGCCTTGTCGACCGCCTTGTTGGCCGGGTTGCGGTGCGGCTTGGGCCACCAGTTGACGACATTGTCGACCGCCGTCCCCGAGATGAGCAGGAAGACGCCGACGACACCGAGCACCCGCACCAGCATGAAGCGGCTGTTCCAGAACCAGGGGATGGCGACCCAGCCCAAAGCGGTGGCGCCGGGAAGGGCGAGGAGCTGCGCGGCGGGACCGGCGCGGCTCTGCCACAGCAGCAGGCTCGCGGCGAGGAAAGCCGGGGCGGCGAGGGCGAGCCACAGGCGTAGCGCCGGGCCGTCGCCGCGGTGCTTCGCGAACATCAGGAGGTAGCCGAGGAGGCCGATGACGGGGATGGTGCAGACGGCGAAGATGACGTCGGTGCCGTGGCGGTAGATCGGCCGCGCCTCGAGCACGTTCCGGAGCCACAGGTAATTGGCCTCCGGATCGACATTTTCGAGCCGCCCCAGGCAGTTCGGCCAGAAATGCACGAAGGCGGCGCCGAGCAGCGCCCCGCCCAGGGCCGCGCAGCCGAGGCGCAGCCAGGCGTTGGCGGGGCTGATGAAGCCCAGAACCACGGCGATCGCGCCCGCCGCGACCAAGGCGGAGAGCCAGACCGGCGACAGCGCATCGCAGACCGGCGCGCGGTTGGCGTAGGAGGCGAAGAGGAGGAAGCCGAGCGCGATGCCGCCGGCCAGCGTGCCGCCATAAGCGATCAGCCGCCGCCTTTCCTCCGCGCCGCCGTCCCACACCCAGAGCAGCACCGCCGCCGCGCCCAGCAAGGCGAGATAAGGGAGCATCTCCAGCCCGATGACGATCGACAGCGCCGTCGACAGGCCCAGCGTGAGCCCACCGCGGGCGCGGTTAGGGTCGGTCAGCGCCGAGCAGGAGACGGCGAGGAAGGCGAGCTGCCAGCCATGATGGTCGATCCTGAGCGGCGACCACATGCCCTTGAGCGAGGGCGCGCAGAGCAAAACGGCAAGGGCGAGGAGAAAGGCGAGCGGCCCGAGCATCCGCCGCACCGTCGCCGCCAGCGCCGCCATTGCGACGCCCATCGGCAGGACCGGCGCGATCGCCACCGCCGCCCGCTCCGCCTCGGCGCCGCCGATGAAGGGCGCGAGGGCGAGCTTGATGCCGGCGATCGGCAGGTCGACGAGCCGCGACCAGTGAATGTCGGCGCCGTAGGGCGGGTTCAGGCGATATTGCCGCAAGTCATACCAGCCCTGGCCGGAGAGCCAGGCGCGGACCTGCATGATGCGGATATTGTCGTCCGTGTCAGGGAGGGCGAAGCCGTGGATCAGCCGCCACTTGTCCCACATCAGGAGGGCGACGCCGGCCAGCCAGATCACGGCCACCCACCAGCGCCAATGCCTCTCGAGCCGCGCGAGCCCCTCCATCCCTTTCGCCCTTTCGATCCCCGTGCCCCCGCCTTAGGGCCTGCACTCAGCCCCGGCAACGGCCTGGACGGAGGGGATTTTCGTCCTGCGCAAGGAGCGAGGAGGGAGCGATGGCTGACCATCGTGACCGACGAGCGAGGCCGCGCCGGGCGAAAAGACGCCCGCCCCTGCGGGGTCGTCCGGAAAGGCTCGCCGGACCGCGTCGCTTGCTTGCGCGGACCGTCAGGTCCGCGTCTGCGCGGCGTTCCTTGCCGGCGAGCCTTTCCGGACGATCCAGGCCATTGCCGGGGCTGAGTGCAGGCCCTAATCGCTGGCGGTCAAAGGGCAAGCGAGGCGGGCGAGGAACGCGCTGGAATGAACGACATGGCGCACCTGCGCATCGTGCTGGGGCAGATGATCCGCTTCGGCGCGGTCGGGCTGTTCTCGACCTTCGTCTACGCGGCCGTCTACTGGCCGCTGGCGCAGTTCGTGATGGCGCCGATGCTCGCCGTACCCATCGCCTTTGGCGTGGCGGTGCTGATCGGCTATCCCCTGCACAGCAGATGGAGCTTCAAAGGCCATGGCAAGGACGAAAGATCGGCGCGCACAAAGATGCAATTCGTGCTCGTCCAGTCGCTGGGCTTCCTGCTCAACCTCGGCTTCACCTGGTACCTTACCAGGCATCTCGGCGGGCCGCCCTGGTGGCCGCTCGTCCCGGCGGTGCTGGTGACGCCGCCAGTGACCTTCGGGCTCAACCGCTGGTGGGTATTCGCCTGATGGCCGCGCCGTTCATGGCCCGCTGATGGAACGCATCATCTACGACCGCATGGCGGAGCTCGACAGCCGCCACTGGTGGTACGTCGCCCGCCGCGACATTCTGGCCGAGCTGATCCGCCGCAAGGTACCGCTTCCCACGGAGCCGCGCATCCTCGAGATCGGCTGCGGCACCGGGCATAACCTGCCGATGCTCGGCCGCTTCGGGCGGGTCGACGCGGTGGAGATCGATCCTGTCGCCCGCGCCCTTGCCTCCAGCCGCCTCGGCCACGCCGTCCACGACGCGCCGCTCCCCGCCCTCGCCGGCGTGCCGGAGCGCAGCTACGACCTCGTCGCCCTGCTCGACGTGCTGGAGCATGTCGAGGCGGACCGGGAGGCCCTGATCAGCATCAGCGAGCGGCTGCGGCCGAACGGCCGGATCCTCCTCACCGTTCCCGCCCACCCCTGGATGTGGAGCAGCCACGACGTCGCCAACCACCACAAGCGCCGCTACACGAAGAAGACGCTGAGGGCGGTGGTCGCCGATGCGGGGCTCAAGCTCGAGGAACTGACCTACTTCAACTCGGTGCTGTTCCCGGTGGCGGCGATGGCGCGGGTGGCGTCGCGGCTGGCGGGCAAGGAAGGCAGCGGCGACGCGATGCCGCCCAAGGCGGTGAACGCGCTGTTCGAGACGCTGTTCGGCCTCGAACGCTATGCGATCGGCAGGCTTCCGTTCCCGCCCGGAGTGTCGCTGGCGGCCATCGCCTCCGCTTCGTGAGCGACATGGCCGAGGCGCCCGTGCGCCCCGGTGTGGCCGGCAATGTCGGAGACGATGTAGAGCGGCCGCCGCTTCGCCTCGATGTAGAGCCGGCCGAGATATTCGCCGATCATGCCCAGCACGAACATCTGCACGGCGCCGAGCACCACCACGACCAGCATCAGCGAGGTCCAGCCCTGGATGGCGGTGCCGGAGAGAAAGCCGACCGCGATGTAGATGAGGAGCAGCACCGAGGCGGCGACCAGCCACAGGCCGAAATGGCTGGCGAAGCGCAAGGGGGCGGTCGAGAAGCCGGTCACCGCGTCGAGAGCGAAGCGGACCATCTTCGACAAGGGATATTTGGTCGTGCCGGCATGGCGCTCGGCGCGGTCGTAGACGATCGGCACCTGGCGGAAACCGACCCAGGCGACCATGCCGCGAATGAAGCGCGCCTGCTCGGGGAGGCTCAGGAGGGCGTCGAGCGCGCGGCGGCTCATCAGCCGGAAGTCGCCGGTGTCGCGCGGGATCTCGATCTCCGCGAGCTTGGAGAGGCCGCGGTAGAAGAGCTTGGCGGTGGCGAGCTTGAACGCCGTCTCGCCGGCGCGGGCGCGGCGCACCGCATAGACGACGTCGGCTTTCTGCCCCTCCATCTCCGCCACCATGGCGGGGAGCAGCTCCGGCGGGTCCTGGAGGTCGGCGTCGATGATCAGGATGCGCTCGCCGCGGCACAGATCCAGTCCAGCCGTCAGCGCCAGCTGGTGGCCGTGGTTGCGCGACAGATTGATGGCGACGAGGTGCGGATCGGCGTCGGCGAGGCTGCGCATCATGGCCCAGCTGCCGTCGCGCGAGCCGTCGTTGACGAGCACGATCTCGTAGCTTTCGCCCGCCACCTGCCGCGCCGCCGCGCCGACGCGCCGGTGGAGCTCACCCAGGCACGCTTCCTCATTGTAGCAGGGGATTACCACGGACAAGGCGGGGGGCGACAAAGCGGGGGGCGACAGCGCGGGCGCGGCGGCGGGCATCATTCTTCCTCTTCGGGGACGGCCACCGGCTGGTCGGGGGGCGTGCGGTCGACGACCCTATAGAGCACGCTCGCGCCGTCCCGCCAGATGGGTGTGAGGCCCCGCGCAAGGGCCGGATCGAACTGCGGGGGCTCGATCAGCCAGACGTAGTCGAACACCTGCCGCGGGAAGCCGCGCATCGCCTCGTCGATGGTCCGCCAATATTCGCCGCTGCACGGCTCCTTGGTCACCTGCTGGGCGGGATCGTAGCGCCACCCGCCGCCGCCGAGCAGCCGGCTGCTGAGCAGCTGCCCGCCCGGCATCTGCCACTGGTCGTTGGAATAAGCATGCTTGCGGACCAAGGCGATGGCCGGGAGATGCTCGATCCGCGTCATTCCCCAAGGCTGCCGGCACCGCACCTGGACGAAGGCCACCACCCGCGCATGCTCGGGGATATGGTCGACCGCGGCCAGTTCGCGCTTGTAGGTCTGGTCGTACATCCAGAAGCTCAAAGTATTCCCGCCGATCCGGATCACCACGAACGAGATTGCCGCAATCGCCAGCATCCGGGCGAAGCGGGGGCCGGCATCCTCCTTCAGGCGGATGGCGATGAGGCCGATGGCGATGAGGTACGGGACGAGCCGCATGTCGGCATAGGCAGATCCGAAGATGATCCGCGGCAGCAGGATGTAGACCAAGAGGAGGAAGAGCGCGGACGCCGCGAGGTTGCGCGAGAAGCCGAGGCGCGGGCTGCGGATGCCGCCGGCGATGACCAGCAGAACGGCGATCAGCGACAGCAGGTCGAACATGAACCAGCGGTCGCGCAGCGCCTGGACCAGCCAGAGGTACTTGGCCTGCCAGTTGAACCAGTCGCCCGTCTCGCCGCCGACATGGTGGCCGCTGCGCCACAACAGCATGAGCAGGATCGGCGGCGCCAGCGACAGGCAGTGCCAGGCCGAGCGCAAAGCCGAGTGGACGAGGCTGCGCCCCTTGTCGAACTGGCGCACCAGCTCTGCCGAGAAGGCCATCACCCCTAATGTCCCCCAGCCGAACGTGTGAGTGAACCAGATGATGATCGAGAGCGGCACAAAGATCGCCGCGCGCATCAGCGGATGGCCGAGCCGCGCCAGCCTCAGCCAGAAGGCGAAGGCGAGGAGCGCGAAGGCCATCGACAGCGAGAAGTTGAGGAAGCCGAAGATGAACGGGTGACCGTAGGCGAAGGGGATGGCGAACAGGGCCGTCGGCGGCACCCGCCCGTGCACCTCGCGCGCCACCCACAGGAAGCCGGCGACCGTCATCGGCGGGATCGACAGGACGATGAGCTTGGTGGCGAGCTCCAGCCCGAAGATCTTCGCCATCGGCACGATCAGGAGGTCGACGCCGAGATTGCCGATCACCGACCAGCGGAACGAGTAGAATTGCTGGAGTGTGGGATCGGATGCGAGGTCGAGCTCGACCCGGAAGCGCCCCATATGGCCGGGCAGGTCGACCAGCGGCGGGATGGTCGGCCACAGCAGGGGCAACGTGGCGAGCAAGGCGAGGGCGGCGACGCCCCAGCGATGCTCCCACCAAGGCGCCCCTCTTCTGTCCAAAGCCGTCGTGTCCGTTCCCGCCAGTTGCTGCAGCCTTGCCACAGGCTGACGCGCGCGTTCAAGCGCAGTACAGTCGCTGAGCCGTAACGGCCATGCGGGAATTGGGCGGGATTGCCCTGCCGTCTCTCGACACCAGGAGTGTTTCGCCGATGCACAAGATCGTCCTCGCCGCCCTCGCCGCGGCCGCTGCCTTCCCTGCAGTGGCCCAGCCGATGAAGCCCGTCCTCCCGCCGGTCCCCAACACGACACTGCCCGCTCCCGCCGGTCCGCCGATGCGCGCGGTCACCCGCGCCGAGGTCCAGACGCAGGTGCAGGCGAACTTCGCCCGCCTCGATGCCAACCATGACGGCTTCGTCACCCGCGACGAGGCCGAGGCGGGCCGCCCGCCGCGGCCCGAGGGTGCGCCCGGCGCCGGCGCGGGACGCGGCGGCTTCCGCGGCGGCGGCAATATGTTCGCCCGCTTCGGCGGCCGCGGCTTCGACGAGATGGATACCAACCACGACGGCAAGGTGTCGCTCGCCGAGGTCAATGCGTTCGCGATGGGGATCTTCGATCGCTTCGACACCAATCATGACGGCGTCATCACGCCGGAAGAGCGCCAGGCCGCCCGCGAAGCCTTCCGCGCCGCCCGCCAGGGCGGCGGCGACCGGCAATAGCGCGAGGAGGGCCGGGGCGGTTGCCGCGCCGGCCCTTGTGCCTCAGGTTGCGACGGCGCGTAGCTTCGCTTCGTCGGCGAGCATGTAGTCGCGCAGGATCGGGGTGGCCTCGCGGCGCTTCAGATACTGGAGCTGATAGACGCCCATCGGCGCGTCGCGGAACATGGTGAGCGACACCGCCAGATAGAATTGCCACAGCCGGTAGAAGCGCTCGTCGTACATGGCGACGATCTCCGCCTTGTGGGCCCGGTAGCGGTCGTACCATTCCCGAATCGTGTAGACGTAGTGGAGCCGCCACGTCTCGCAATCGGCCATGATCAGCTTCGCCTGCTCGCTCGCCGCGACGATCTCCGAAAGGGCGGGGAGGTAGCCGCCGGGGAAAATGTATTTCTGCATGAACTTGTCCGTCGTGCCCGGGCCGCCGAGCCGGCACATCGTGTGGATTAGCGCCACGCCGTCGTCGGCGAGCAGCGCGCGTACCTTGCGGAAATAGGTCTCGAAGAAAGGCTGGCCGAGATGCTCGAACATGCCCACCGAGACGATCCGGTCGAAGCTGCCCGTGACGTCGCGATAATCGAGCAGCTCGAATTGCACCCGGTCCGAGACGCCGGCCTCCGCCGCCCGCTGGCGCGCGACCGCGAGCTGCTCCTTCGAGAGGGTGACGCCGAGCACGTCGACGTCGCAATTTCGGTTGAGGTAGAGCGCCAGCCCGCCCCAGCCGCAGCCGATGTCGAGGACCCGCATGCCCGGTTTCAGCATCAGCTTCGAGGCGACGTGGGTCTTCTTGTCGAGCTGCGCCTGGTCGATCGGATTGGCCGGATCGGTGAAATAGGCGCAGCTATATTGCAGGTCGGTATCGAGGAAGAGCCGGTAGAAATCGTTGCCGATGTCGTAATGGTGGGCGACGTTCCTCAGCGATTGCGGCCGCCAGTTGAGCTGGCTGAGCGCGTGGCGGAGCTTGCCGCCTTTCTTCAGGAATTTGTTGGAGCCCGCGCTGTCCTCCCATTTGTGGCTGCCGCGGATGATGTTGACGAGGTCGAGGATGTCGCCGTTCTCGACGATCAGCCGCCCGTCCATATAGGCTTCCGCGGCGCCGAGGCCGGGATCGCTGGCGATCTGCCGCACCACCTTGCCGTCGGCGATGCGCACCGTGACCGGCTTGAACTCCGCGTCCGGCCGGCCGTAGCGGTAGGTCTTTCCCTTATGGTCGATGATCGTGAGCTCGCCCTTCTTGACATAGCCGGCGAGCATCTTGTCGAGCAGCCACATGCGCTTCGTCTCCCCCTGTTGCGGGGGGAGTGAAGCGGAGGTCGGCGGCGGCGGTCAAGCCCCGCCCACCGCAGGTCAGGCGAGCGCCGCCTGCTTCTCCTCGGCGATGCGGTCCAGTTCGGCGCGGCTCTTCTTCTCGGCGGCGGACTTCAATTGTCCGCAGGCCGCCATGATGTCGCGGCCGCGGGGGCGGCGGATCGGGGCGGAGATGCCGGCGTCGAAGATGATGTCGGAAAAGCGCCGCACCCGCTCCTCCTCCGAGCATTCGTAGGCCGCGCCGGGCCAGGGGTTGAACGGGATGAGGTTCACCTTGGCCGGCAGCTTGTACTTTTTGATCAGCCGGACCAGTTCGCGCGCGTCCTCGTCGCTGTCATTCTTGTCCTTCAGCATCACATATTCGAACGTGATGCGCCGGGCATTGTTGGCCCCGGGATAAGCGGCGCAGGCGGCGAGCAGTTCCTCGATGCCATATTTGCGGTTGAGGGGGACGATCTCGTCGCGCACCTCCTTGGTCACCGCGTGGAGCGAGACGGCGAGGTTGACGCCGATCTCGTCGCCCGCGCGCGCCATCATCGGCACGACGCCGGAGGTCGAGAGGGTGATGCGGCGGCGCGACAGGCCGAGCCCGTCGCCGTCCATGACGATCTTCAGCGCATCGCGGACATTCTCGAAATTGTAGAGCGGCTCGCCCATCCCCATCATGACGATGTTGGAGAGCATCCGCCCCTCGGGCTGCGACGGCCATTCGCCAAGCGCGTCGCGGGCCAGCATGACTTGGCCGACGATCTCGCCCGCATTCAAATTGCGCACCAGCCGCATCGTCCCGGTGTGGCAGAAGCGGCAGTTCAAGGTGCAGCCCACCTGGCTCGACACGCACAAGGTCCCGCGGTCAGCATCGGGGATGAAGACCATCTCGAAATCGTGGCCGTCCGGGGTCTTCAAGAGCCACTTGCGGGTGCCGTCGGTGGAGACCTGCTGGACGACCACCTCGGGCCGGCCGATGACGAAGCGTTCCTCGAACCACGGCTTCTGCGCCTTGGCGATGTCGCTCATCGCTTCGAAGCCGGTGGCGCCGCGATTGTAGATCTGGTGCCAGATCTGCTTGGCGCGAAGCTTGGCCTGCCTGGGCTCCAGCCCCGCTTCGATCAGGGCTTCACGCATTTCGTCCCTGGAGAGGCCGACGAGATCCGTCCGCCCATCCTCGCGGAGCGACGGCGCGCGCGGCACGGGCACCGGGTCGATGTGACCGGGGATGGGCATCTGAGCTGTCATGAGGCCGCCCATGTAGGCGTTTAAGAGGGATTTTGCCAGAGGCCGGACGCTCCGCCAAACTAGCCGCGCGCGCACCCGATCGCCGCCGCGTCGATGGCGGTGGCGGCGCCGCGCAGGGGATAGGTGTCGCGCAGGGACGCTCCGTTCTCCGCCCGGGTCTCGAGGGTCATTTGCACCCCGGTGCGCATTGCCGCGACGATGTCGGCGTCGGCGCGGGCATCCTGTGCCCATGCCGTGTCGCCGCCGCCGATCAGCTGGAACAGGCGCTCGTCGACGCGGAGCAGCACCGCCGAGCCCTGCCGCTTCGGCCGCGCCAGGCGAAAGCTCAGCTGGCCGCGCGGCCCGCCGCCCGTCCACCAGCCGACCGATGCCGACGCGCGTCCGCCGCTGCGCCGCACGGCGCCGTCCGGTTCCGCCACCGCCCAGCAATGGCTGCCGTCGCGAAAGGCGCCCCACGAAGAAAAAATTCCCAGCGCCTGTTTCTCGGCCGCGGCGGGTGCCGCAACCATCAGAGCTGAAAGGAGAAGAATGCGTCCGTTTAACACAGGTTCAGCTTTCCCCAATGTTGCTTCTTTGCAACGGATTCAGTTGTTTATCTGACGTTCATGAAACATTTTACACAGCCCCGCGCTGGGCCGCACACATCGCGAAACCCATTACGAGTAGGGAGCTGAATACAATGCGTAAGTACATCCTCGCCGCCCTTGTCGCCGGTAGCATCGCTGCGCCGGCCATGGCGCAGCCGGGCACCGACAATCCCACGCCCTATACGGGCTTCCGCGTCGAAGGTCTCGTCGGCTGGGACCGCCTGAAGGTCCCGGGCGATCATGCGGACGGCGTCCTCTACGGCGCCGGCGTCGGCTACGACATCCAGACGGGCGGACTCGTTCTCGGCGTCGAGGGCGAGGCCGCGGGGTCGACCACCGACCAGTGCGCGACCAGCGTCAGCGTCACCGGCGACCGTCTCTGCGCCAAGCTCGGCCGCGACCTCTATATCGGCGGCCGCATCGGTGCCGTCGTCGGCGGCCGCACCCTGCTCTACGCCAAGGGCGGCTACACCAACGCCCGCGTTCGCCTGACCTACACCGACGGCGCCACCGGGGTGAACAACTTCAACCTCGGCGCCAACAAGGATGGCTGGCGCATCGGCGGCGGCGTCGAGCAGTCGGTCGGCACCCGCACCTTCGTGAAGGCGGAGTATCGCTACTCCACCTATTCGGGCAACATCGACAAGCATCAGGCGGTCGTCGGCTTCGGCTTCCGCTTCTGATCATTGCAGATCGAAGCACCGCTTCGATCCGAGACGAGGGGCCGGGGCGGCGACGCTCCGGCCCTTTTTTCGTGCGCCGCGACAATCCCCTAGCGAGGGGGCGCAACCGGCTTTAAGAGTCGGGGTAAGTGCCACTTCCGGGGGTTATGATGAGAGCGACGATCGAACGGGCCACGCTGCTGAGGAGCCTCGGCCACGTCCAGTCCGTGGTGGAGCGCCGAAACACGATCCCCATCCTGTCCAACGTCCTCATCGAGGCGCAGGAGGATGGCGGGCTGAAGCTGATGGCGACCGACCTCGACCTCCAGATCAACGATACGGTGGAGGCCAATGTCACCCAGCCGGGCGCCACCACCGTCTCGGCCCACACCCTGTTCGACATCGTCCGCAAGCTTCCGGAAGGGAGCCAGGTCGAATTGAACGCCGCCGAGGGCAAGATGCAGGTCAATGCCGGCCGTGCCCGCTTCAACCTCGCCACCCTGCCGCGCGACGATTTCCCGGTGATCGCGGAAGGCGACCTGCCGACCCGCTTCGAGCTGCCCGCCGCGACGCTCCGGCAGATCATCGACAAGACCCGCTTCGCCATCTCCACCGAAGAGACGCGCTATTATCTGAACGGGATCTTCCTCCACGTCTCGGACGAGGCGCAGCCGGTGCTGAAGGCCGCCGCGACGGACGGCCATCGCCTCGCCCGCGTCACCGTCGCCCGCCCCGCGGGGGCCGAGGGGATGCCGGACGTGATCATCCCGCGCAAATGCGTCGCGGAGCTGAGGAAGCTTCTCGACGAGGTCGACGGCACCGTCGGCGTGTCGCTGTCCGAGACCAAGGTGCGCTTCGGCCTCGGCAACGCCATCCTCACCTCGAAGCTGATCGACGGCACCTTCCCGGACTATAGCCGCGTCATCCCGACCGCCAACGACAAGCTGCTCAGGATCGACCCGCGCAGCTTCGAGGAAGGCGTCGACCGCGTCTCGACGATCGCCAGCGAGAAGACCCGCGCGGTCAAGCTCACGCTCGATCGCGACCGCGTCACGCTGTCCGTGACCAGCCCCGAGAACGGCACCGCCGCCGAGGAGGTCTCCGGCGATTACAGTGCGGACGGCATCGAGATCGGCTTCAACGCCCGTTACCTTCTCGACATCCTCGGCCAGATCGAGGGCGACGTCGTCGAAATGCACCTCGCCGACGCCGCCGCGCCGACGCTGCTGCGCGAAAACGACAAGGCCGCGGCGCTCTACGTGCTGATGCCGATGCGGGTGTGAGCCCGGTCGGCTGATCGCGACCCGAGCGTTTCCGCGTCGAGGGTAAAAGCGGCGAAGCGGGCAAGGACCGAACCCTGGAACCGGTTCAGCGCGCGCTCTTTGCCCGGGCCGCATATTGGTCCTTCGTCAGCACGACCGCCGGCAACGCGAATTCGCTCGCCGGGATCGGATCATGGCTGACGCCATCGAGGAGGAGCATTCTTGATAGGCGGATGACGGCGCCCTTGCCGAGCATCTCCTCCGTTTTCGCCATGAACTCGGGAATGGAGCCCAACATCAGCTTCATCATGCGCGAGGACAGCGCGAACTGGGCCGCGATCGCCCGGCCGACGGGCGCGAGATCCGGATCGGCACTGAGGACCGCGTCGAAAGTGTCACCGGCCTTTCCGGTACTGCGGAGCGCCCAGAGCGTGCCCGTGCGGCCGGCCACCGTCTCGCTGCCCTTGGAGACGAGCACGTAGCGCGTCGGGTCGTGTGGCTGCTGGTTGTCCTTGGCAATCGCGCCAAGAGGCTCGAACTGGACGGCGGCCCAATCGTCTTCACGGACGGCGAAGGTTCCCGCGAGGTCGGACTCTATGAGATAGGTGACGCCGCCCAGCGTCAGGAGCGCCTGCTCGTTGCCCCGACTGAGGCGCGTATCGCCAAGGTCGTTGATTTCCACGGTAATGGCGGGGCGCGGCGGCGTCGCCGGCACCTTGTCTTCGGTGACCGACGTGCCCTTTTTTCCCGTGGCATCGATGGTGAGCCGGCCGATTCCACCGGGCATGACGTAATGTGCGGTTATGTCGGCGAGCGCCGGTGAGCCGAGCAGCATCGCGGCCCCGGCCGCCGCGATTTCCTTGAAGCGCATCCGCATCCCCCATCCGCGAGCAGGCGCAATCCTATCATGTCGCCCGCATGGCCGTCACCGGGGTTTGGAGCTAGGACGCGGCGATGGCCGTCACCCGCCTCAGCCTTGCCGACTTTCGCTCCTATGCCGACGCCGTTGTAGCGCCGGGCCCCGGGCTCGTCGTCCTCACCGGGGAAAACGGCGCGGGCAAGACCAACGTGCTGGAGGCGGTGTCGCTGCTCTCCCCTGGCCGCGGGCTGCGGGGCGCGAGCCTGGGCGAGATGCCGCGAACCGAGGGCTCCGGGGGCTTTGCGGTGGCGGCGCGGCTCGAGGACGTCGAGATCGGCACCGGCACAGTGGCTTCGGCGCCGGAGCGGCGGCAGGTGCGGATCAACGGCGCGGCGGCCTCTGCGACGTCGCTCGGCGAATGGCTTTCCGTGCTGTGGCTGACGCCGGCGATGGACCGATTGTTCCAGGAAGGAGCGAGCGGAAGGCGGCGGTTCCTCGATCGCCTCGTCCTCGCGCTGCGGCCGGACCATGCCGTCCATGCCGCCCGCTACGAAGCGGCGATGCGGGCGCGCAACAAGCTGCTCGGCGAGGCGGGGCCGCCGGATGAGGCATGGCTCGGCGCGCTCGAGGCACGGATGGCGGAGCATGGCGGTGCCTTGGCCGAGGCGCGGACAGCCGCGGTCGGCGCGCTCGCCGAGCGGCTGGAGGCGGCGCCGGAGGGGCCATTCGCTCGTGCGGGTCTAGCGCTGGAGGGTGGCGACGAAGAGTTGGCGGGGGGTCTGCGCCGCGGGCGGGCGCGCGATGCGGCCACGGGGCGGACGTTGATCGGGCCGCACCGCACCGACCTTGCCGTCATCCATCTCGGCAAGGGCCAGCCTGCCGGCCTGTGCTCGACGGGGGAGCAGAAGGCGCTGCTCCTGGCCGTGATCCTTGCTCATGCCGATCTCGTCGCCGAGCGGGCCGGGCGACGCCCGATCCTGCTGCTCGACGAGGTCGCCGCCCATCTCGACCCGCGCCGCCGCGCCGCCTTGTTCGAGCGGCTGCACGACGCCGGCGGCCAGGTGTGGATGACGGGAACGGAGCCGGCCCTGTTTGCGGAACTCCCCGCCCGTGCCAGCCGCTGGCATGTCGAGGCAGGTGCCCTTACCGCAGCATGAGCGCAAGATACTTTGTATCGCAAGCTTGCACCCAATAGACTCCAGGTAGCAGCAGGAGCAGCAGCAGCTACTCTGCTGCACCTCTACTATTTCCGATCTTGCTTGCAACTGAATCGTGCCAGGACTATTCTTTGCTGCGGCGCACCATCCGATGCGCTGCGGCTCCCCGCTCTTGGGAGTCAGGGACTAAGTAACCCCATGAAATCGTTCGATCTGTGGCTCGTGAGCTTCGGGCTCCGATGCGGCGCGCTCGCCATCGGCGAGTCGGCCTGCTTCCTCTACGTCGTGCCGACCTTGTTCAACCTCCACCGCGACGCCGCCGATGCGGCCGCCGCTCTGGTGGCCATCGTCGCGCTCGCCGGAGGATTCCTCGCCGCCGCCGGCCTCGCCCGTGAACTCAACCTTCTCCTCAGGAGTGGGAACAATGACTGATTTCGATTTCGACACCAACCGCGCCGCCCTCATCCGCCGGCGCCTTCTCCGCCTGTCGCCGCTGGCGCTGATCCCGCTCGCCGCGCTCGTACCGATGACCTCGTGCAGCCGCGTCGAGCCCGGCCATGTCGGCATCCGCGTCACCAATTTCGGCAGCGCCGCCGGCGTCTCCGACCGCGCGCTCGGCGTCGGCTGGTATTTTACGCCCGTCGGCAGCAACATCTATGAGTATCCGGTCTACACCTCCACCTACGCCTGGACCGCCAGCGCGGCCGAGCAGAGCGCCAATGACGAGGCGTTCAACTTCCAGGACAGGAACGGCCTCAACCTCTCGGCCGACGTTTCGGTCGCCTACCGGGTCGATCCGGTGAAGGCGCCGATCCTGTTCCAGAAATACCGCACCGACATGGCCGGCATCGTCGCCGGGCCGCTGCGCAATGCGGTCAGGAGCGCGCTGGTCGAGGAAGCGGCGAAGCTCGGCGTCGAGGAGATATACGGTCCGAAGAAGGGCGAGCTGATCACCGCCGTTTGGAAGGACGTCTCCCGTTACTTCGAGCCGTTCGGCCTTCATGTCGAGCAGCTCTACTGGGCGTCGAACATCCGCGTGCCGCAGCAGGTGCTGACCCAGATCAACACCAAGATCGCCAACGAGCAGGCGGCGCTCGCCGCCCAGGCCAATGTCGCCACCGTCCGCGCCAATGCCGACGCGGCGATCGCCGAGGCGGAAGGCAAGGCCAAGGCCTCCCACATCGAAGGCGAGGCGCTGCGCGCCAACCGGGAGATCCTGCGCCAGCGGACGATCGAGAAGTGGGACGGCAAGCTCCCGACCTATATGGCCGGCGGCGGGCAGCTGCCGTTCATCGTCAACAAGGAATAGACGCGCCAGGCTCCCCTTCCCGTCCAGGGAGGGGGAGCAGTCGCCCCCTGCTATCTCAGCCGCTCCGGCACTTCGTTCGCCGCCTCGACCAGCGCCTCGCGCGGGGCCACCGCTTCCCAGGGGAAGACGAACCAGCGTTTGTCCTCGGCCCGGTCGATCGCCTCCGACCAGTAATCCACCTTGGCGCGCGAGCGGACGTTGGTGATCAGCACCGCGATGCGCAGCCGGTCGGCGATGCCGCCATAGGCCGCGATCGCCTCGCGCAGGAAGGCGATGGTGGTGCCGCTGTCGTTGATGTCGTCGACGATGAGAAGGTTCATGCCGCCCCGCATCTTCGCCGCGAGCTTGGCGAGGAGCTCGTCGGCAAACCCCGGCTCGCCCGAGCTATGATCGACTGACAGCATCGCGATTCCCGTGCGGTGCGAGAGATAGGCGGCGGGGACCAATCCGCCGCGGCCGATGCCGACCAGAAAGTCCGGCCGCCAGTCGTCGGCCTCGATCCGCTGCGCGACGGCTTCGAGGTCGGCGAGGAAGCGTTCGTGGCTGATATAGGCTAAGTCAGGCTGCATCCGCCCCGCTTACCGGCCCCTCGCCCGACAATCTAGCGCGCGCGGCGGGGGCCGAACGCCTTCGCCGGGCTGCCGCCGGATTTGAGCACGTTTCGCCGGAACAGCGCTCCGCCGAGCCGCACCACGATCCACACCCAGAGCGCCTGCCAGGCCAGCGCTGCCAGGTGCGGCCAGATTTCCGGCGTCTGCGCCGCGCGCGAGATCATCATCATCGGCGAGCTCAGCGGGAACAAGGCGGCGCCGATGCCGAGCGGCCCGTTGAAATCGCCTCCGGCCAAGGTCGCGACGAAGAAGATGACGATCTGGCCGATCGTCACCGGCATCGAGATGGACTGCACCTCGCGCACCGACGAGGCTTGCGAGCCGATGCCGAGGAACAGGCCCCCGAGCAGCAGATAGTTCATCGCGAAATAGAGGAAGCAGAAGAGGAGGAAGACCGGCCACCCAAGCGCCGGCGTGGGGAGGGTCAGGTCTCCCGTCGCCCAGAAGTGCGCGCCGACCGCGGCGGCGGAGACCCAGACCGCAAGGCCGCACAGGGAGACCGTGAGCATCGCCGCAAGCTTGCCGAAGAAGACGGCGTCGATCGGGATCGCGGAGGCGAGCACTTCGATCACCTTGTTCGATTTCTCCTCGATGAAATTGGATAGCAGCATGCCCGCCAGCATCACCGTCACCATGAACAGCAGCCACTGGCCGATCTGGCCCGTCTGCCGCCGCTCGAAAGCGAGTGCGCCCGCCGATTCGTCGACCCTGACGAGGTCCACCCGGGCGGGTGGGGGCGCGGCATGGGTGGCCTCGAGCGCGGCCTGGCGCTGCGCGTCCGTCAGGATCGCCCCGATCTGGCGGGGGACGCGCGCGTTCTTGTCGAACGGGCCGGTGACGCGCGGGTGGGCGAGGCCGCCGGCGAGCACGGCGACTAGCTTCTTGTCGGTCGCCGCCAGCAGGCGTTTGGTCTGGTCGGCCTGATCGTAATCGCGGTCGAAACGGGTCAGCTCGATGAAGTCGTCGCCGAAGCCTGGCGCGAGGCGGGCGCGGGCGGCTCCGATCGGGGCGAACTCGGCCGCGGATGCGATGACCGCGACGTGCGCCCTGTCCTCCTGCTTGCGCATTTTGATCGTCGCCGCGCTGAAGCCGACGGAGAGCGCGATGATCAGCACCGGGAACAGGAGAAAGAGAACGAAGGCACGCGACATGACGGTCGCGGTAAAATCGCGGCGGCCGATCACCCAGGCCGCCTGGAAAGTGCTCATCATGCCGCTTCTCCGAGGCTGGGCACGTTCATCTGGCTGGCGGCCTCGGCTCCTGCGATGGCGACGAAGGCCTCGTGCAGCCCCGGTCGCTCGATCGAAAGATCCTCGATGCCCGCGCCGCCGTCGATGAGGGCGCGCAGCAGCGGCTCGATACCCTCGTGGGGCAGCTCGAAGCGCCAGACACCCTCGTCCTTGCGGGCGCTGGGCGGCAGCGCTTTGCGCCATCCGCCTTCATCGGTGCGCGTTCTCAGCCGTACCTGCGGGCGCAGCCGCCCGCGCGCCTCGTCGACCTGCCCCTCGAAGCGAACGCGGCCGCCCGCGATGATCGCGATGCGCTCGCACAGCCGCTCGGCATGGGCGATGACGTGGGTGGAGAAGATGATCGTCGCGCCGCCCGCGGCTTCCTCGCGGATCATCGCTTCCAACCGTCCCTGATTGATAGCGTCCAGGCCGGAGAAAGGCTCGTCGAGCACGATCAGCTTGGGACGGTGGATGATGGTGCCGAACAATTGCACGGTCTGCGCCATGCCCTTCGACAGGCTCTTGACCGGCTTGTCGACATAGTCGCCGAGGCCGTTGTCCCTGAGCATGCCCTCGGCGCGGACGCGCCCGACGGCGAGCGGCAGGCCGCGCAGCGCGCCCATGAAGGCGATCGCCTCGCGCGTCTTCATCGAGGGATAGAGGCCGCGCTCCTCGGGCAGATAGCCGACCTCGGCCGCCGCCTCGAGCGGCTCGGCATGGCCGAGCAGCCGCCGCTCGCCCCGGTCCGGGTCGATGATGCCGAGCAACATGCGCAGCGTCGTCGTCTTCCCCGCGCCGTTGGGGCCGAGAATGCCGTAGATCGTGCCTTCGGGCACGCTGAGGTCGATCCCGTCGACTGCGGTCTTTCCGTCGAAGGCCTTGAACAGCCCCCGCGCTTCGATGGCTAAGCCGTTGGACACAGGTCCCCCTTTCCCCAAGCGTGTGGTAGCGGGGCGCCATGGCGGACGGCAAGGCAAGACTGCGCGACCGGCTCGAGGCGAAGGCCCGCGAGCTCGGCTTCTGCGCATTCGGCGTCGCCCGCGCCGATGCTGCGCCGCAAAGCGGGGAGCGCCTCCGCCAGTGGCTGGAGGAAGGCGCGCACGGCGACATGCTGTGGATGGCCGAGACCGCCGAGCGTCGCGCCTCGCCGCAGGGGCTGTGGCCGGAGGTGCGCTCCGTCGTCGCGCTCGGCATGAGCTACGCGCCCGCCGCCGATCCGCTGGCGCTGGCGGAGGCGCCGGAGCTCGGCCGCATCTCGGTCTACGCGCAGGGCGGCGACTATCACGACGTCGTCAAAAAGGCGCTGAAGGCGCTCGCCCGCTGGCTGGTCGAGGAGGCGGGGTGCGAACTCAAGGTGTTCGTCGACACCGCGCCGGTGATGGAAAAGCCGCTCGCCGCCGCCGCCGGCCTCGGCTGGCAGGGCAAGCACACCAACCTCGTCAGCCGCCAGGACGGCAGCTGGCTGTTCCTCGGCGCCATCTACACGACGCTGGAATTGGAGCTGGAGCCGGCGGAGGAAGGGCACCGCATCCATTGCGGCAGCTGCACCGCCTGCCTCGACGCCTGCCCGACCAACGCCTTCCCGGCCCCGTTCCGGCTCGATGCGCGGCGCTGCATCTCCTACCTCACCATCGAGCATAAGGGGCCGATCCCGGAGGAATTCCGCGCCGCGATCGGCAACCGTATCTACGGCTGCGACGATTGCCTCGCCGTCTGCCCCTGGAACCGCTTCGCCGACACCGCCCGCCGCCATCGCGCCTTCCTGCCCCGCGCCGAACTCGCCGCGCCGGCGCTGGCGGACCTGCTCGATCTCGACGACGCGAGCTTCCGCCAGGTCTTCGCCGGCTCGCCGATCAAGCGCATCGGCCGCAATCGCATGGTGCGGAACGCCGCCATCGCCGCCGCCAATAGCGGCCGCGCGGAGTTGCTGCCGGTGCTGGAGCGGCTGACGATGGACGAGGACCCGGTCGTCGCGGAAGCCGCGCAGTGGGCGGTGACACAGCTGTCCCGCGTCTGAAGCGCCTTACGGCGCGAACCGCGGCGCTTCCGCTTCCGCCAGAACGATGGCGAACTGGTCGTCGGAGTCCGTCCACTGCGCCACCACGCCCCACCCCGCCGCCCGCAGCAGGAGGCGGGAATCGCGGTCGCCATATTTGTGGCTGTTCTCGGTGTGGATTGTCTCCCCCGCCGCCATGGTGAAAGCGCGGCCGTCCACGCCGAAGCGGACGGCGCGCAGGGCCTCGAGGTGCATCTCGATCCGCGCCTTGTCGTCGTTCCAGATCGCGCGGTGGCGGAAGGCTTCGACGGGGATGTCGCCGTCCAGCTCGCGATTGATGCGGTGGAGGAGATTGAGGTTGAACGCGGCCGTGACGCCGGCGGCGTCGTCATAGGCGCGGACGAGGATGGCCGGGTCCTTGATCCGGTCCATGCCGATGAGGAGGTAGGAGCCCTCGCCCAGCGTGTCCTTCATCGCGCGCAGCAGGTCGACGCCGGTGCGCGGCACCAGGTTGCCGATGGTCGAGCCGGGGAAGAAACCGAGCTTCGGCGCCGCCGACACCGCCGCGGGGAGGACGATCGGCCGCGTGAAATCGGCCTCCACCGGCAGCACCGGCAGCGCGGGGAAGTCGGCGCCCAGGAGCCGCGCCGATTCGCGCAGGAAGTCGCCGCTGATGTCGATCGGTACGTAGGCAGAGGGTGCGACGGCACGCAGCAGGATCGGCGTCTTGGCGGAGGAGCCCGAGCCGAACTCGACCACCGCCCGCCCCGCGCCGACCATCTCGGCAACCTCTGGGCAGTGGCGCTCGAGCAAAGCCGTCTCGGTACGGGTTGGATAATATTCGGGAAGCCGGGTGATCTCCTCGAACAGCTCCGAGCCGCGGCGATCGTAGAACCAGCGGGCGGGGATCGCCTTGATGGGGGCGGCGAGGCCCGCCAGGACATCCTCGCGAAAAGCGGGATCTGGCCGGAGCCGGCGCGGCGCGTCCATCAGACGTCGCGGGCCAGGCGGACGCCGCAAAACTGCCAGCGCTGGTGGGGGTAGAAGAAGTTGCGATAGCTCGCGCGGAGGTGCCCGCGGGGAGTCGCGCAGGACCCGCCACGCAGCACCATCTGGTTGACCATGAACTTGCCGTTATACTCGCCGACCGTACCCGGCTCCGGTGTGAAACCAGGATAGGGAAGGTAGGCGCTGCCGGTCCATTCCCAGACGTCGCCGAACAATTGCCGCAAGCCCCGACCGTCGGAAGCCGCCCGCGGACGGACGGGACCCGCCGCATCGAGCTGGTTTCCGGACGCCGGATCGGCGGGACCCGCCGCCGCTTCCCATTCCGCCTCGGTCGGCAGCCGGGCGCCGGCCCAGCGGGCGAAGGCCTCGGCCTCGTAATAGCTGACGTGGCAGACCGGCTCGGCGGCGTCGACCGGCTGGAGCCCGTCCAGCCCGAAGCGCCGCCAGCCGTCGCCGTCCCGCTCCCAGTAAAGCGGCGCCGCGACCCCCTCGCGCTTCACCCAGTCCCAGCCGTCGGCCAGCCACAGGCTCGGCGTCTCGTATCCGCCCGCGTCGATGAAGCGGAGCCACTCGCCGTTGGTGACGGGGCGGTCGGCGAGTTCGTGCGGCGGCAGGAACACCGCGTGGCGCGGCCGCTCGCAGTCGAAGGCAAACCCGGCACCCGGGTCCCCAATCTCATACAGCCCGCCCGGCCGCTGCGTACCCCCAAGCGGCGGCGCCGCCCGCGGCGCGGCGGTGCCGACGCGCGGCCAGAGCGCCGGGCGGAGCGGGTTCTCGGCCATGGCGGCGAGCATGTCGGTGAGCATCAGCTCCTGGTGCTGCTGCTCGTGCTGGAGGCCTAGCTCGAGGATGCGGTGCGCGTCCGCGTTCAGCGCCGGCAGCGCCCGCGCCACCGCCTCGTCGACATAAGCGCGCCAAATGCGGATCTCGTCGAGGCTCGGCCGGCTGAGCATGCCGCGCATGGCCCGCGGATGCCGGGCGCCCTCGCCTTCATAATAGGAGTTGAAGAGGTAGGCCCAGCTCTCCTCATAGGGCCGGTGCCCCGGCACATGGTCGCGCAGCACGAACGTCTCGAAGAACCAGGTCGTGTGGGCGAGGTGCCATTTGGCAGGCGACGCGTCCGGACACGGCTGCAGCGTCGCGTCCGCGTCGGAGAGCGGCTCGGCAAGCGCGAGGCTCAGCGCCCGCACCGCCGCGAACCGTTCCGCCACCTCGTCGCTGCGGGGCATTCTCGCCTGCGTCGCCACCAATCCTCCCCGCGATCATTCTACATCCGTAACCTGGGTCAGTCAGCGCTCCGCGACGCCCCGGGTTCCCACAGGATATCGCCGCCCTCCGCGGCCGCCACCAGCCGGGCGAGCACGAACAGATGGTCGGACAGCCGGTTGAGATAGGCCAAGGCCAGCGGATTGAGCGGCACGGCGCGTCCCGCGGCGACGGCGGAGCGCTCGGCGCGGCGGACGATGGTGCGGGCGAGGTGAAGATGGGCCGCACCTGCGCCGCCGCCCGGCAGGATGAAGCTGCGGAGCGGCGACAGACCGGCGTTCATGGCGTCGATCTCGCGCTCGAGCCGGTCGATCTGCGGCTGGACGATGCGCAGCGTCATTTCGCTCGGCGCGAAATCGTCCCCAGGCGTGGCGAGGTCGGCCCCGAGGTCGAACATCTCGTTCTGGATGCGCCGCAGCGTCGCGCGGTGCCCCTCGTCCGTCACGTGGAGGAGGGCGATGCCGATGGCGCTGTTCGCCTCGTCGACATCGCCCATCGCGTGGGCCCGCCCGTGATCCTTGGCGATGCGCGAGCCGTCGGCGAGGCCGGTGTCGCCGCCGTCGCCGGTGCGGGTGTAGATTTTAGTGAGCCGGACCAGCTCAGTGCCTTCCGCTGGCGAGGAGCAGGATCAGCATGACGATGACGATCGCCACCGCCTGGAACAGCACGCGCTGGCGCATCAGATTCTGCGAGCGCTCGCCGGTAATGTCCTTCTGCTGCGCCATGCCGATCACGCCCTTGACCAGCACGAAGCCCGTGGCGCCCATGGCGGCGATGAGGAGGAGAACAAGGAGGATCGTCATGCGCCCTATCTAGGAATTCGCCGCGGAATATCCACCCGGCACTTTGCCTGTGTCGAGGCAGCGGGATCGAGCCCGGACGGGGGGGCGGAGCAGGGTTCGGCGGCAATCGTCATGGGACTAGGCCTGATGCCGCGGCGGGAGGCCGCAACGCTCCCTCCGCGCGGCCCGAGAATGTCCGCTTACGGCCCATAGCGGACGTTCGATCACGGAGCCCGTGACGAAACCCTCGTCGTGCCTCGGGAGTGACACCGGTACAGGAGAGGTAGATACACAAGTCCGCCGCTCTTGCTGAGGATGACTCAATGCGTTTTCGACTCGCCACGTTGCCAGCATCCCTGCTCTTTGCCGCTGCTGCCGCGCCGACGCTTGCGCAAACCTCGGTGCCGAGCGCGTCGTCGGCCCCGCTCGACCCAGCAGCCCGCGCCGCGATCGTGGGGCAATTGTCGACCGAGCTGCGCAGCCGATACATATACCCGGATGCCGGCGAGAAGGGTGCCGCCGCGATCACCGCCGCCGCCGGCTCGGGCGCCTATGATCGGTTCACCGACCTGCCGTCCTTCGCCCGTCGGCTGACCGACGACCTGCGCGGCGTCCTCCACGACAACCATCTCGGGGTGTTCGGTGAGACGAACCGGCCGGCCCTGAGCGTCGCGTCGATCCCGGGCGACGAGGCCGGAATCGTCCGCGTAGGCAGGCTTTCGGGCGGGATCGCCTATCTGGAGATCGCCGGCTTCGCCAATCCAAGGGCGTTCAAACCGGCGCTCGACCGCGCCATGGCGGGACTGAAAGGCAGTCGCGCCGTGATACTCGACATGCGCGGCAACCACGGCGGCGATCCGGCGTCGGTGAGCTACCTGGTCAGCCATTTCGTGCCTGCGGGCAAGCGGATCGAAATCAACAGGATCGTCTGGCGCAAGGCGGGGACGAGAGACCTCACGCGCAAGCCCTTCTTCAGCGAGCGGACCCCGGTCAGCTTCGCCGGCCTGCCCGTTTATGTTCTCATCGGCGGCCACACCTTTTCGGGCGGCGAGGAACTCGCCTACGACATTCAGACGCTGAAGCTTGGCACCCTCGTCGGCGAGACGACCGGTGGCGGCGCGAACCCGGGGCAGAGCTTTCCGATCGGACACGGTGTCATGGCGTTCATCCCGACAGGTCGCGCGGAGAGCCCCGTTACCGGATCCAACTGGGAGGGACGGGGGGTGCAGCCCGATCTCCAGGTGCCCGACGCGGATGCGCTGGCGACGGCGCTGCGCCGTCTCGGCCAATCGCCCGCCGCCGCTACGATCGAAGCGGCATCCCCCGTCTCGGTCTTCACGCCGCGCACCGTGCCGCTCAGCGGCTCGGAGCCGATGCTGCGCCGCCTCCTCGCCGGCCGGGCCGCGCCTGAGCCCGATTACACTTTGTTGTCAGCGGACGCCGGGGAGCCGGGCCGGGCGGCGCTTGCGGCCGCGCACCGCCGCCTGCAGGCGCTCGGCGATCCGCAGGCCATCCACTTTCGACGCCCCGACGGCTTCGGCTTCGACGAGTTCACGCTCGTCTACCCCGATCACACCTTGCTCGTCGCGATCGACCTCGACCCGGCCGGCAAGCTCATCGGCCTCATCGGCCCTGACAAGGTGTCGCCTTAGCTGCGCCGATCTGTCGACTTGGTGCAGCACGCCGGCTCCACAGGATGCGATGCGACGCCCTTTCCTCCAGGTACCGCTGTTGCGGGCTTTCGCTCGCTTGAGCTGTTGCGTTGTATGATCCGGACCGTCTGATCGCTCAGCGAGTGTCAGAGCGAACAAGGCGGAAGTCGGGCGCTCGGCAGCACGCTCTGAATGACCGATTGTGGGGCGTAAGCCGCCATTCGGGTAACCTCCGGGACCGGCAGCTATCGCATCGCCGCCAGCCGAAACCGGACCGGGAGCTAGCGGCCAGTCTCTGCCGCCGGGAACACGGCAGCCAATGTCCGCTAACCACCCATTGCGGACCTTCCGCGGGAGCGTCCGCTTTCGACCCATTGCGGACGCTCGCTTAGAGTGCGAGGCTGCGGCAGGAGGCGAGCACGTGGGGAAGCTGGTGAAGCATAAGCCGGTTGAGAAACCGGAGTGACGCGGGCGCTTCTGTGTCTCTTGTTCACCGCTGCCATCGTAGGACCGGTTTCCGCCCACGGGAGCGCGAGTTCGAAGCTTCCGTTCAATCGCGAAAATGTAACGCGGGTGCTCGAAGAGTGTCACATCGGTGGCGCTTATGGGGACAGTATGATCCTGGTCGCGGGCCCGCTCTCACGAAGACAGCGACGATGCCTCTACCGCAAGCTGGTTCTGCCACCGGACCTCATCGTGATCAGCGTCTAACCGACGGTGCTGGTGGGTTTGTAAACGACATAATCGGCACTTTTGTGCTAAACAGGCGCCGGGGGGTACAAGGCCGCTTTCCACCCGAAGGGGACGTTGGCGAATGCGGGCTATCGACCCATCGCAGACATTAGCTTCTCGCTGCTCCTTCACATGCCTTCAGGGCCTCGAACGCAAGACCGTCCAAGAAGTCGTCACCGAGGGTTCGGTGAACGCTCGCAGGTCGGCAGCTAGCAATGGGTCCGCGACGATGGACGCGGCCTCGAAGAGCGGCAACGGAACAGACTCGCTGGAGAGTTCTCTTTGCAAGAACGGCAGCGCCAACGCCTTGTCGCGCTGAGCCAAGCCTAGGATCGCTTCAGCCCGCACAAACTCGTTTTCGTCCTGAGCGGCGCGAAGCAGCGCCTCCCTTACTTCCTGCGTGTCTATGTCCTGCTGAGCCAGCAAGAGCGTAGCCCAATCGCGGTTCGCCGGATGTGCGTCACTGGTCATGCCGATGAGGCGATGGAGGTTGGCGTCACCGTGTTCATCACGGGTGAGCGGCGCATCATCGTCGAGGAGCATCTTCAGAAAATAGGAGGGTGGCTCGTATCGCTCGGTCATAGACGGCAGCCTAACACCGGAATGTCCGCTTTCCACCCATGGCGGTCGTTGGAAGCAGCCATCCCCACGCAGCAGTGTACTGCGTCTTGGGCGAGACCTCGGCTTCAGGGGCGAGGCTTTATCCATAAACTACCACCGACGAGTGTTCGGATGACATGGACCCTGCGGTCGGAACCGAATTGATAGAGCGTCGCGCGGGTTACCATGCGGGGGTCCGCGAGGAAGTTCGGCGGCAGGTCCGACCTGTCCACGGTGTCGTACTCGTCGACGACGAGCAGGTTACCTCCGTCCTGCCATCCCTCACTGAAGCCGATAACTCGCCCGGGAGAGACTTTCGCGGATGACTGGACGCGCAGCCACTCAGTCTTTCCAGCCGCGAGAAGCTTCCCGTTGTCGTACCAGCGCACGTCGTCGGCGATGTACGGGGCGAGGCGGGCAACGCTCTCGGTGTTCATGGGTCCGGTAACGAGTGCTCGTACATCCTCGACGTAGGCGGGGGGAGCCGGCGGCGGCGCGGCCTGCGCTCGCATTTGCCCACCCATGAGAAGGGCCGCAGATGCCAATAGCGAAAACTCGAAGCGCATGCCGGCCAATATAAATGAGCGGCGCCCGCGGTGGCAATGTCCGCTATCGACCCATTTGAGTCCTTGGCCGGTGCTGCCTTCGGACCGATTGCGGAGGTTGAGGGGGCGTGCGATGATCTCGCCCATGAACATCATTTTGATCGCTTTTCTAGCGGCTCAGGTGGGTGCTGCGACAACACCAAACAGCCGATCCTACCCTGCTGGCGTAGGCCGATGTCAGACCGATCGCGCGCAGTTGCTCATGCTGAGCCAACGCGAGTTCGACCAAAATCTGCGTGGAGGTTGGCGGGAGCTAGCGGCCCGACCCGGGTGCGAAGTTTTCGCCGCCGACCTCATCCGCGACTATCGAGCCGCCCATGGCGTGAGCGACGGCATCCTCTTCTGGCACGAAGGACAGCTTCGAGCCGAAGGGGGACAAACCGCCGAGGCGATCCTCTTGTTCGAACGGTCGAGGAAGGGACTCGACGACGCCTTCGGCTGGAACGCGTACGTGGACGCGACCATCGCGTTTCTTCGACGGGACCGTCGGGCGCTACTTGCAGCAAGAGAGGCTCTCGCGCGTACGCCCCGACCGGTTGATTTCAATCCGCACGATCCTGAGGGCAGGCCGCTGCACATCGGATGGCCGCCGAATTTCGAAGCGGTCGATGGGCTAGTAAGGTGCTTCGGCCGTACCTATTCCGAAGCTTATGGTGTGACGTGCCGCCCGGCAAACAACCATGTCTCAAGGCCCAAGCGCTATGTGAGCCGCCGCCACTGAGCGTCCGTTTCCCACCCATCGCGGACTTACCGCTGGAGGGTCCACTTACGACCGATTGCCGACGTTCGGCGCCGCCACTACGGTGGTGATCGCGACATGCATCAGCTGACTGAGACATATCTGTAATGGCTCGTGTTTTTGCGCTCTTGCTCGGCATCGGTCTCGCGGTTTCCCGTCCCGAGGCCCGTACGGGCGAGGATGCGGAGCTGAAGCAGTGTCGGGAATGGATCCAGGGCCATTCCCAACCGTCCGCGAAGCGGTCTGCCCTCATCAAAATCCTCTCGCCGCGGACAATCTGCTTCGATGGTGAGATTTTCCCTTCGACGTTGAAACAGGCGAACGCGTGGGCCGATAGGCCGGCAAAGCCACGGGGCCGACCAAGGCTTGTGGTTCGCTCCATCGGCGGGGATGCGGATGCCGCGATGGACCTTGCCGAGAAGCTCCAGCGGCTCGACGCGGAAGTGACCGTCGTCGATTATTGCATGTCGTCCTGCGCCAACTACTTCTTCGCCGCGCTTCGCACGCGAAGGGTCACGCCCGGCGCGTTGCTTCTCTTCCATGGCGGATATTCCGCGAAGGACCGGCCGGAGACCGCCGAATGGCTGGACAAGGCGCTCCGCGACCCGGCAGTGTTGCGCAGCGTCCCCGACCCCGTCCGCTGGCGGGAAAACGAGCTGAAGAGATTCGACAGGAGCGTCAATCGCCAGAACGCGCTCTATCGTCGCGTCGGAGTCGACTCGCTGGTGGTGACGGGTATGTCTTCCGTGGATGAAAAGGCTATCCCGGTCTCCGGTTGCGGCACCCGCAAAGATGCGCAACGCGCATTTTTGTTTTTAAATACCAAGCAGTTGCGCCGACTGGGCATCGTAATTGAGGACGGGAAGCCGTCGATCGACCCCTCCGAGGCCGATCGCCGGCTTGCGCAGTTCGGCTTCCGGTTTACCGCGTGCGCGGCACCGACCACATATTTCGGCGCGAAACCCGGAAAAGCAACCCAGCCACGGTGACGGTGCAGGACCTGCGAACGAACGCTTTCCACCCATTGCGGACATTCGGTGATTAGGCTGTTCCGAACAAGCCGCTGGAGTGAAGGCGCTCCAACACCGCATCGAGGTCTACGCCGCCGGCGCTGGAGCAGCCGAGCTCACACGTAAAGCCATCCCACCAAGTGCGAACTGCTGCGGATAGCCGTCAAACTCTATAAGGGCTTCAAGGGGCGATCCGGTCGGCTGGCGCGGAGAGGTTCGGAGTGCGGTGGCTATGCTGTGCACCAGGTCGCGCAGCTGTGAACCTTCCTCAAAAATCGGGAAAGCTGAGGCCGGTGTCGGTGCGTACGACGCTTATCACGTCCGCAACTTCCATCTTCTGAGTGCATTTCGCAATGTCCGCTTTCCACCCATTGCGGACATTCGCAGCCCGTGCGAGGATGCTGGAGTAAGGGGAGCGGTGGGAAGCTCGTGAAGCATAAGCCCGTGGAGAAGCCGGAGTGACGCGCCGCTACCTGGGGGCCGGGATGGTGGTCGCCGGGATACTGCTCATACTGCCCGAATTGGCGGTGGTGCTCGCGAGCCGCGCTTATTTCAGCTTCGGGACCAGCTTCTCGCTCGTGTGGCCCGCTATCGCCGGAGCCCTAGGGGCACTGATGCTGTGTATCGGCATCTGCACACTGACCCGTAAGCCGGTCGAGAACCCGGAGTGATACTGGCAATGCTTTTGGCGGCAGCACAGCCGCCCGGTATGACAGACGAGGCGTGGGATGTTCTCAGAGAGCGCATCGAGAGCGCCCCGCAAGCCGTGGCAACCTTCATTGAGCGCCGGACAACCTGCAATGAGATCCGCCGCGATCCTCGTCGCGGCCCGGCCTTAGCAGCGAGACTGCGAATCCAATTTCGGTGCGCGAGCCTCTCGACTGACGGCCAAGCGCTGTACCGGGCTTATCATTCGCGGCCCCAGATCATCCAACTGCTCAAGGAGACCGAAAAACTGCGACCGTGGTAGCCCATTTTCAAGGTATAGGATCGCCAGTGAGCTACGAAGGCACGCCCCTCACATTCGGCGGCTTCCTCTTGGCAGTGGCCATTGCGGCACTCCTGCTGGCAGGAGCCGCCGTCTGGCTAATCCTTGCCGGTCCGTGGAGACCTTAGTGGGTTTGCAAACGACCTAACCACCTGTCCCGTGCCAACGAGGTGAGGCCGCGCCGTCGGGAAGGCGAATGTCAGCTTTCCACCCATTGCGGACATTCGAGGCTACTGGTCTAAGACCGAAATGACAAAGGCTTTTTGCTCCGGTGGCTCGGTGAGGGTCCTGTGCACTCTCCTTGTCGGCTCCGGTCTCTTTTCCGCACTGTTGGCCCTTTCACGGTGGGGAGCATCCAGCCAGCTCTGGCAACGGACGCATTCACCTTTTTTTTTGGAGCGGTGGCTCCGATCATGTTCGCGCGAGCCGCCCTTGCTAGAGATCGGCCGGGGCAGCAGATACGCCGCGACTTTCTTTGGTCTCTTATGCTCGGCTTCGTGGTCGTGAGCCCTTTATCGGCGGTCCGTTGGGGCAAGCGACTGTTCTTTGGGGAGATGGACTGGTTCGCCCCACTCATACTCTTTGCCATGGTGTCGGCAGTCCCGATCGCAATGGTATGGTCATCGAGCCGCGATGCGCGGTGATCGCCCGAATGTCCGCTCCAACCTATAGCTGCCATCCCGCATCGCGCAGATAGGACCATGCTGAGCGCCCGCTATGGGTGGGCAGCGCGACAAGCGCCCAACCTCCGAACGGCTGGTTAGCGGTCCTGCTGCCCCACCGTCAGTTCGTCCGCGCCTATGTCGTCGGTGACAGAGTGATTGCCTGGTACTTTCACGGCGGCTTCGGGGCCCGTTTCCATGTGGTTGGACTCGTCCGTCTTGTCACTGACGCCAAGCGTCGGCCCTCTCTGTCGCTTCTCGACGGCGGCCTGACAGGGCCCCTTTGCGAGGCGACACAAGCTATCCTCGACGGCATAGCCCCCCACATGGAAAAGTAGGCGAACGTCCGCATGACGCGCCCCCAACGTCCGCAATGGATCGTAAGCGGACATTCTCACCACCAAAGACGCCCAGCCGCCGCCGTACTGCCGCCCGGGAGCCGCCAGGAAAACGGACGCTACAGATTCCCTTGCGATTCCCTCAGCGGCGAGAGCGGCGCCACCGATCGAGCCAATGCAGGAGCACAAGTCCTGCGACGTAGCTGGCGAGGACCGGTTTGAGGTTCAGGCGGACGTCGATTCCGAGGAGGGTCCCCACGACGGCAATTAGAATAAGGGAAAGGCCCAGGGCGACTGGCAAGACCACGGCGTAAAGAAGCAACCCGGTGGCGCTCGCCTTGTTGAGCACTCGCCCAGCTCGTTGCTCGCTAAGCGCGCTACTCGCCCCAAGGACGAAGCTGAATGCGACGGTGATTACGAGGGCAGGCGCCACTGTTCGGATCCCTTCCACTCGGGTGATTGGCACGCGTTGCGGCAAATTAGCCCCGCAGCGCTTCGGCCTCCGTCCACCAACGCATGTGATCAGCTTTCCCGCTCCCGGCCAAGATGCTGTCAATTGCCCTCGCAAGCCGCTCGACAGTGGTGGTCGTGCTCACTCGCATCAGCCGCCGTCTGATCCACGGCCGCGACGGCTCAATGAAACAGAGGAAGCCGTCCTCATACTCCTCGTAGTTGCCGCAGCCGATCCAAAGCGGGAAAGTTTCGCTCTCTATGTCGATACGCCAACCCCAGTCTTCGGGAGTCACCGCAGTCACCTCGAACCCCTGCTGCGGAAGCTCCTGCGAAAGGAGATTCGCCAATCGCCTGCCGTAACGGCCGGCATTGATCTGACCCTCTTCCCCCGGCATCGGCGGGAACTCGGTTGATCGGAACTCCAGGTGGGTGCGCATCCCCGAAACAGACCACATGATGCCTAATATATGCTTTTCACCTCTGCCAAACGCTCAGGCTGCCCGAGCCGCCGCGGTGTCAGCTGACGTGGCCACCATCTTTAGAACTTGGCTAGATGCTCGTATCCAAGAGGATACCAGATGCCGCGCTTGAGCCAGTTTCCCATGTTCGGAAGCACGTGGTCCTCGTCCAGGTCGGTTGCGTTTTCGACAGGAGCGACGTGCCGGGGCTGCCGCTCGCTTCCGAAAGCTTCCTCAAGCAAAGCCAGGGCATCGGCTTCGGACGCAGCTGTTATGCCGACTCCAGGAGCATCCGTGCACTCAATCCAGTAAGCGACCAACATGGAGTCACCGTAGGAGCAAGCAGGACCGTCGCCTAGACAAGGGGAAGCGGGCGCTGGGCGCTGACGCGCGAATGTCCGCTGTTGCGCGGCCCCGCCAAGGACCTGAGCGAGGGTTAGTCGCGCGAAGCTGTCGCTTGGCTGGAGTACCGCCAATGCGCGGCACGGGTGGATAGCGGACATCTCTTCCGCTCACCAATGGTCCGCATATTCGGCGACGATTCCGTTGACGATGAGGGCTATCAAGGCGACCGCGTAAGAGCCCAGAAGCTCAGCCCGAAGGCACCCTTGGCTGCGGCTGCAAGCAAGAACGGGAGAGCCAGCCACAGCAGGAACGCTTTCAGGCCAACTCGGCGGTTGTTGATGAGCTCCCGCATTAGAGCAGTATCCGCTTGCCACCCTAATAATCGCTGAACGCCAGCTAGAGGTAGAAAGGGGACATTCACCCGACCCGTTGCCAACGAACTTTCGATACGCCGTGCGGGCCGAAACCGCCCTTGAACTCACCAAGTCTGCGCACTGCTCTCGATGGGTTCACCTTCAGCAACTGCTGCAGTCGCTGGAGAGCACGATCATGCTCTTCTGTCCGCAGCGAGCACAGGATGATCGTCGGCCGGCCTCCAGGCTCCTGCGTCGAATGCATCTTTCCAACGGCACCATCTAGCACGGCCTTCCGTGACAAACCGCATGTCGTCCTCAGTGATGAGGCTGAGCCAATAATGGTTGCTCCACTCGTCCGTTTCCTCATCGCAGATGCGACTGTAGGCATCTGGCGCCCCTTCGAGATCGGCTACACCCGTCAGGGGTTGTTAGAAGTCATGCACCGTGTGAACGGTGTTCCACTGCCGAGACGGGGCTTTCACGACTCACCCTTTGCGACTGGCCCGGAGAAACCGCAACGTCCGCAATGGGTCGTAGGCGGGCGTTCCCGCTGACCGTATGCAATGGGCGCATGCTAGACCTGCAACCGGGCGAGGACGAATGTCCGCAATGGGTCGGAAGCGGACGTGCAGGACCACGCCTCATCGCTGTGCTAAGTTCCCTTGAGCCGTCACCGCCGGAGGGACCGAATGACCGCGAATCTTGCGCAGGAGGCCGACCCATTGGTCGCGATGGTCGCGGCACCAGACCATCATCATGTCCTCCTGGAGAACGACCAGGTCCGCGTCCTCGATACTCGGCTGGGTCCCGGCGAACGCACGCCCGTGCACGCTCACGGGTGCCCAAGTTCACTCTACGTGATGAGCTGGAGCGACTTCGTGAGGCGGGATGCGGACGGCAAGGTGCTCGTCGATTGCCGCGCATCGGACAGCCGTCCCGCCGCGGGCGACGCCTTGTGGTCTGCGCCGCTTCCTCCGCATTGGGTTGAAAATGTCGGTGATCGCGAACTGAGGATAATCGCGGTCGAACTGAAGCACGCCTGAAACGAGGCACCCTGGCGCCGGCTGTGGGTTCCTTACTGCGAATTTCTGCAGATCGCCGCACGGCAGCCGCGGCTCATCGCGTCCCACTAGAGACCAGCCAAAAAGGGGTACTTTCGGGGGTACATTTCCGTGACGGTTACGGAACGAGCTGCAGAAAAGCGTCACGCAGCACGTCGTTCGATTCCGTCCCTGGGCATCGCATGGTAGGCCCAAGCGGTCCGCAGCCGCCTCGAGGTGATGGCGAGCCCAGGGGTCGAACGTTGCACTATGCATCAGTGACGCGCACGGCATCCAGCACGATCAGGGGTACTTTTGGGGTATCGCCAACGGGCGTTCGGTAGGTACCCTGCGAATGACGCTCTGGACGGTCGACGGTGTCTTCTTTGCGCCAGAAGCGGGCGCTCACCAAACCCGTTGAGCTCCGCAAGAGCAGACGCTCGGTGCCCGCAGCGATCGCCAAATGCCCACGGCGTGTGATTCAATCGACGCCGCGGTGTTGGACGGGTGGCGGAGCTCGAGCCTCAGGCGCCCGCAATGCCCTCGAGGACGATGCCGTGGCCGGAGCAATATTGGCACGTTTCGCCGGCCACCATGCCCTTTCCTTCGCATCTTGGACAAACATTCTCCCCCAGGCCCCCGGGGCCCGAACGCGTCTCATCACCTGGTGCCGGATTGCTCGGGTCCGGATGCTCCATCGGCTGCCTCCTATATTGGCCGGGTTTCGGCGCCTGAGTCGAGGTCTCGGTGCCGGAAGTTGATTGCCGCAGCGGCTCGAACTGGCTATCTAACGGTTGGTTGATAACATTGGAAGGCCGCCGTGCAAATCAGTTTAGAAGGCAAGACCGCCTTGGTAACAGGCGGCGTGAACGGCTTGGGTAGGATGATTGCGGAGGGGCTTCTCCGCGCCGGCGGGGAGGTGATCGTCACCGGCCGAAAGGGTGTGGATGAAGCTCGGCACCAGCTGTCTTCGCTGGGCACCTGTCACGCCATTGAAACCGATCTCCGTGCGGAAGGCGCGATCGACCGCCTGCAACAGGAAGTCGCCAAGATGTCGGACTCACTGCACATTTTGGTGAACAATGCCGGCGCTACCTGGGGTGCCCCACTTGACGAATTTCCGGATCGAGCGTGGGCCGGAGTGATGGACTTAAATATCCGTGTCCCGTTCGCCACGGTGCAGCGTCTGCTCCCGCAGCTGGCGGCCGCCGGACGCTCCGCTGACCCGGCTCGGGTGATCAACATCGGCTCGATCGCCGGGGTCTCAACGACCGGGCTCAACGCCTACAGCTACTCGTCGAGCAAGGCCGCCCTCCATCACCTCAGCCGCGAACTTGCCGCGGAGCTTGGCAACCGCCATATTGCCGTGAACACCATCATCCCTGGTTTCTTCCCGACGAAGATGACCGCACATATCCGCGGGGATGAGGCTAAGACCGAGGAGTTTGAAGGCCGAATTCCACTCGGTCGCTTCGGGACCGCTGGCGATATCAGCGGCTTGTGCGTGTTTCTTGCCTCCGAGCACGCATCTTACATCAGCGGGGCTCAGATCCTCCTTGACGGTGGTCTCATCGCCACGCGCTAGGTCACTCCGGGCAGACTGAACTGCCGCGGTAGACGATCCCCTCTCCCAGCCAATTCCCGCCATCAAGGTAGAGGGTCGTTCCGGTTACATAATCGTAGAGCGGACTGACCAACGCTGCGCCCCAATTTTGCAGTTCCTCGTCCGTCGCCCAGCGCCCTGCCGGTGTAACAGAGGGGATGAAGTCGGCCACTGCGCCACCAAGATTGTCAGCAGCGCCTTCGGAGAGATATTGGGGACCTAATGCATTTACCTGAATACCAAATTGCGCCCACTCCCGCGCCAGGGTCTGCGTAAGGTGTGAAACTGCAGCGCGGGCAGCGCCGGAGTGGGCTATCCCCGGCGATCCGCGCTCAATGCAGCTTGCGGATATATTGAGAATTTTGCCTCCGGCCTCGCGATCGATCATGTGCTGACCGACGGCTCGGCACATGTAAAAGGTACCATTGAGGCAAACGTCTATTACCGAACGCCAGCCCCGCGGAGAAATGCTCTCGGCCTTGGATGGAAACTGCCCACCCGCATTATTAACGAGAATATCGAGCCCCGCGTGCTTGTCGACGATGCGGGCCACCACGGTATCGACCAGAACGTCGTCCCGAATGTCGAGAAGCTCGTAAGAGGCGTCGATACCTTCGCCCTTCAGCAACTCCACGGCCGACCTAAGCCTTCCTTCGTTCCGCGCCGCTATGATAACGCGGGCGCCGACCTTGCCAATTCCGCGCGCCAGCTGCAGCCCGATGCCGCTGCCGCCACCAGTCACGAGCGCTACGCGCCCGCAGAGTAGGTCATCCCGAAACAGCATTCTGCCCACTCCCCATCCCCGCGCTCGGCGGAATTCGGATCAGCCCTTCCTGCGCAACGGAGGCTACCATCCGGCCGTCGCGCGTGAATACTTGGCCGCGGCCGAGAAATCGGTTCGAAGATCCGCCGGGGCTATCGAGGGCGTAAAGCAGCCACTCGTCCATCCGAAATTGCCCATGAAACCAGATGGAATGATCCAGGCTTGCATCTCCCAGCGTCGGCTCGCCCCAGCCAAACCCAAGCGGGAGCAGGCCCGTATCCAAGATGTGCATGTCGGACGCGTACGCGAACAGCGCTGCGTGAATCGGGCTTTGCTCGGCCGCGTCGATGGGATCTGCGGCGCGCATCCAGAAGTGGCGTCGAGGATCACTGGGGGCCGCACGTAGGGGCGTGAACGGCTCGACGAACCGATACTCGATGCCGATGTCAGCTTCCCAAAACGGTCTGACATGAACCGGAAATCGTGACACGAGAGGGTCCACAATAAGATCGATGGAATCGAGTTCCTCTGGAGGCGGAACCTCCGGCATCGGCAGCTGAAGCATCGGGCCCGCTTCCCGGTCGTGGAATGATGCGGCCATGCTCAGCATCATTTCGCCGCATTGGATGGCCTCCAGCCGACGGGCTGAGAAGCTTCGGCCGTCCCTATCCCGCCAGACGCGATATTCGAGTGGTGCATTCGGCTGCGCCCCGCGCACAAAGTAGGCGTGGAGGCTGTGCACCGGCCGCGTCTCCGGCACCGTCCGCTGCAGCGCGGCCAGACCCTGCGCCAGGAGCTGCCCGCCGTACAGCCTGAGACTCTGTACATGCGGAGTCTTGGTCTCGAACCGATCGCTTGCGACCTCTTCGAATTGAAAAAGGCTGGACAGGTCATGCCGCGGTTTCGGCATTAGTACCGCCACGTATCCTGAAAAATCGGCAGCCGTTTGCCGAGCACGCCTTCGGCGACGGTGATAGCGGAACGGGCGGAGCGGTCGATGCCTATCATGCGGCTACGATAGGTGTCGCCGGCCACCCACAATCCCTCAACGGCTGGCACCTTGTTGGACGGGCGGTAGATCCCAACCAGGCCCGGCCTCTGCCACGTGTTGTACGTCAGCACCTTGTGCCGCTTCTTCCAAATCACCTTGTCCTTCAAATCAGGAAAAAATGTATCCATCTCGGCGTCCAGCTGATCGAACTTTTGCCGCATCCAGTCCTTGTCCTGTGACTTCATCGGGTCTGTGACAATGCCACAGCAAAGCAGATGCTTGCCCGGAGGTGCGACGGTCGAGTCCAGGGCCGACGGCAGAAAGGACCAGCCATCCAATCCCGTGTGAGGGCCCTTGACCCATCCCGTCAGCTCAAGGGGAGACTGGGTGAAAACGGGCGCCTCGAGCGCAGCATAGAATCCGAACCAGAAAGTCCGGTTCTCGAGCTTTGCGCTTTCATTGATTTGGTCGACGTACCACTTTGGAATCTGGGCCTCGGGGAGGACCCGAAGGGCATCCCATACAGGAAGTGTGCAGATGACATGTTCAGCCGCTATGGTGGCCATGTCAGCGTCGTATTGCGATTGAGTCTCGACTTCGCCCTCTTCGGCGAGCGGCAGCGCGCCTCGACCCAGGGTGACTCCCTTCACCTTTCCGTCCTGAATATCGACAGACGAGACTCTGACCCCCGTTTCGACGACACCCCCATGCCGCTCGACGACTCCCCGCAGGTCGCGGCACATCTTGACGAACCCGCCTTTTGGCCAGACCGAATAGCCCGCTACACGGCGCTCGCCATAATGAAGCTTACGGGTGAACAAGAAATCGCTCGCGCTGATGTCCCACCAGTGGTCGCCGCCCATGCTTTCGATCTTCGCGAGAGATTCCATGAAGTCAATGATGCCCTTCGCGCTGGTGCGCTGCTCCAGCCACGTGCGAAGCGGCACGTCGTCTAGCTTGTCGAGCTCCTCCCATGGAGTCGCGACGATCTCGCTGACGATGCGCCGGTATTCTTCCTTGTCGTCCTTGTAATAGTCCCGGATGTCATTCCATCGGCCATCGTAGAACACCGGACAAGCATCATTGCGGATCCCGGTGTCCTCGAACGTGAGACCGACGGCCTCGAAAACCTTGCCGAGGCCCGACCCTGTGTCCTCCAAGATGTGCCCGCCCCACTGAAGCGTGTAACCATCGACGGTCACCTCGGCGAGGCGCCCGCCTACGTCCGGGCGCCGCTCGAGGACGATGACCTTCTTGCCCTCCGTGGCGAGCAATGCCGCCGCCGACAGTCCCGTGATTCCGGCCCCAATGATTGCGACGTCGTAAGCGGTCATTCTAAACTCCTGTAGGTCTCTTCGAGGGCCGACGCGGGGCCGTCCGCTCGAAAGTGTCCGGCGTGATGCCCGTGTCGCGGAGAATGTGCTTCTGCACTCGCCCGGTCGGTGTTTTCGGAAGTGATTCCACGAAGCGGATGAAGCGCGGTACGGCGAACCGCGGCATCGTCTCCTGGCAGAAGTGGTGAAGCTCCTCTGCTGTGGGCTCTGCGCCATCGTGGCGCACGACCGCGATCATCACTTCGTCCTCGGTCGCCTCGGACTCGATCGCGAAGGCAGCGCATTCGCGGACACTTGGATGCGCCTGAACGGCGCGCTCGACTTCGAACGAGGAGATATTCTCTCCGCGCCGGCGCATGGCATCCTTGAGCCTGTCGACGAAGGTGAGGTCACCAGCCTCGTTAAGCATTCCTATGTCACCGGTGTGGAACCAGAGATTGCGCCACGCCTCGACGGTGGCCTCCGGGCGCTGCCAGTAGCCTTGCATGATGGCATAGGGTTCCGCGGGGCGAATGACGATCTCCCCGCGCGTGTTGGGCGGCAGAGGATTGTCGTCCGAATCGTGAATGCGAATCTCAACATGCTCGAAGGGGCGCCCCATCGTGCCTGGGGCGCCCATGCCACGCCTCGGGCCACTGACGGTGCCCACCTCGGTCATGCCGTAGACTTCGACCAGCTGCGTGCCGAACCGCCGCGTGAACTCCGCTGCCACACGCGGGGGGCACGCCGCGCCGCCGGCCACCCGCAGGCTGTTATTGCCCTCACCCGGGCGTTCGGGCTGCTGGGTCAGGAAAAGGACGACCGACCCCATGTACATAGTGAATGTCGCTTGATGACGATCGACGTCGGCCCAGAAATCCGTGACGGAAAAGCGCTCCCGCAAAACGCAGCTGGCGCCGGCGATCATGCACGCCTTGATCAGCGCCGACCGCGCGGTGACATGGTAGATCGGAAGGTAGGAGTAGCCGACATCGTCGACGGTCAGAGCCGCCAGCTCTCGCCAAACCCGCGCTGCCCACATCGCGCTCCTGTTGCAGTGCATCACGCCTTTGGACAGCCCCGTCGTGCCGGACGTGTATAGGATATACAGGAGGTCGCTTTCGCTCCTCGGCACCATCGGCAACATCGCGAAAGTCGACGCATCTGCGAGTAGGTGGCCAACCTTGCCTGCGGGCAGTTCGTGTTGAGGGGTGCCGACGACGATCAGGTGGCGCAGCTGCGGAATGGTAACTCGCGCGACGACCGAGACATAGCGTGCCTGCACAATCAGCACCGACGCCCCCGATTCCTCAAGGACGTGCTCCAGGAACTGGCCCTTATACTCCGTGTTGACCGGCACCTCGACGGCGCCCGCCCAGGCGCACCCCAGCCAAGTGAATACATAGTCCGGGGTTGCGTCCTGCATCGTCGCCACCCGATCGCCGGGTTGAACGCCGAGAGAGGCCAGCTGCGCCGCGACCTGCTGCGCACGGGTGCGGAGCTCGCCATAACTGATCGCACGTTCGAGGGTGAGGATGGCCGGATGGTCGGCGAGCTTCTCGGCGCGATCATCGATGATCGATGCCATCGTCCAAGGGCCCTGATAATCGTAGGCGCCCATGGTCAAACCCTGAGGATCTCTAGGCCGCCATGCGCTTCGATGACCTGGCCGGTGATGTAATCGGAGTCAGTGGAGGCGAGGAAGGCGGCGACGCCACTGATGTCCTCAGGCACTCCACCACGCCCAAGGGGTATCTGCGCGACAACCCGATCAAGGAAGTCCTCGCGCATCGCAGTTCGGCCGTCATCGACGGGGGTGGTGAGCCCCGTGCCACCGATAAAGCCGGGCGCGATCGCGTTAACGTTGATTTGCCGAGGAGCCCATTCCCGCGCCAAGGCCTTCGTCAATCCGATCAGACCAGCCTTGGCAGCGCTATAATTTGCGGAAAGCTCACGGCCGTAGATCCCGCTCACGGAGGCCATATTGATCACTTTGCGATGATGTCCGTCCTCGGGAACGAGACGCAGGAGCGGCGCGAATGCCCGGCACATCAGGAAAGCGCCTGTGCTGATTACGTTGTGCGCAAGGACCCAATCCCCATCGGTCATCTTGTGGAGCGGCGCGTCGCGGACGATTCCGGCATTGTTTACGAGGATGTCCAGCGCGCCGTGATGATCGGCTATGCGAGCTGCAAACGCGGTCACCTGCTCGGCGGAGCTGACGTCTAGGCGGACGGCCAAGCCGGGCTTCGCCAAGCCGGAGGCAACTGAATCGGCGGCATCCGCGTCGAGGTCCGCAACGATAACGATTGCGCCCTCCAGCGCCAGCCGGCGGCAAATAGCGCGCCCAATCCCGCTCCCACCGCCGGTCACTACGGAAATCCTACCCTGAAGCCGTTCGAGACGGTCCATCCGAGTCACGACCCTGCCCGTGAGGGAATGATCAAGCTGTCGCGGCGGCTGAGCGTCATCGACCTAGTTCATCTTCCGGTCGTCGAGCCCAAGTCCGCGCCCGATGATCTCTTTCATAATCTCGGATGTCCCGGCGAAAATACGGTCGATACGTGCGTCGGTGAACATGCGGCTGATCCGAAATTCCTCCATATAGCCGGCGCCGCCGTGCAACTGCAGGCACGTATCCACGACCCGCCCCTCCAGCTCGCTCGAGATCAGTTTGGCGGCAGAAGCGTCCTCGGCGGTGAGTTCCTGCCCATTCAGCAGGAGCACGCACTGGTCGACATAGGTCTGAGCCGCGTCGAGCTCGGCACGCATCTCCGCCATCTTGAAGCGCGTGTTCTGGAAGGCGCCGATCGACTTTCCGAAGGCACGGCGCTCTTTGACATATTCCAGTGTGAGATCGAACGCGGTTTGCGCGGCCGCCATGAAGCCTATGGCTGCGACGAGCCGCTCCTGCGCGAGGAAACGCGCCAGATATTTGAAGCCTTGTCCTGCCTCTCCAAGGAGATTGCTCTGCGGGACCTTCACGTCATGGAAGAAAAGTTCAGCGGTGTCCTGCGACTTCAAGCCGATCTTAGCCAGCTTCCGGCCACGCTCGAATCCTTCCATTCCGCGTTCGACCAGGAAAAGACTTATCCCGTGCGGCCGGCTCGGATCAGTGCGTGCCGCAACGATGATTACGTCCGAGAGTATGCCATTGGAGATGTAGGTCTTTGCGCCGTTGAGCACCCAGTGGTCCGCCCGTTCCACCGCCCGTGTCTTCATTCCTGCGAGGTCGCTGCCCGTCGAAGGCTCGGTCATCGCAATGGCCAAAATTGTCTCCCCAGAGACGATGCCCGGCATCAGCCGCATCCTTTGCTCGTCAGTCCCGAGCTTGGCGATGTAAGGCGCTACGAGGTCGCTGTGCAGATTGATGTAGAAGCCAATATCGCCGTGACGCAAATTCTCCTCGATGATGATTTGCTCAAAGCGAAAGTCATCGATACCCGCCCCGCCGAAACGCTCGTCGGCCCAGGTGCACAGGAAGCCGGCTGCGCCCGCCTTGTGATAGACTTCCCGGTCCACCTGTCCCGCTTCGCGCCAGCGCTCGGCGTGCGGTCCCACCTCCTTCAACATGAACGCGCGGACGCTATCGCGGAACTGCTCGTGCTCCGGTTCGAAGATGAGCCGCCTCATTGCGAATTGAAGCTTTGGCCGGCCGCCGCCATTTCGCGCAGCTGCCGGGTGGGGGCGAATCGCGCCCCGTGTTGTTGCGCGAGCCTGTCGCACTCGGCGACGAACTGAGGCAGACCGATCGTCTCGACGAGCGAAAGCGTTCCGCCCGTCCAGCTCGGAAATCCCCAGCCGTACACGCTGCCGAGATCCGCGTCCGCCGGATGGGTCAGGACACGCTCTTCGAGACATCGAGCAGTCTCGATGGCCTGAATGTACAGCAGCCGTTTCGTGACGTCGCTGGGCGATGGCTGCTGCGCGGCGACTGGGAAGGCCTCAGCGAGGCCCCGCCACAGCCGCTTCGACCCGCCTTCCGGATACTCATAGAAGCCGCCCCCGCCCTTGCGGCCGGAACGGCCGAGTTCGTTGACCATCTTTTCCATCACCTGCATCGAGGACGGACGGCGATAGCCCGCCTCTTCCGCCTCGGTCTGGCGGACGATCTTGATCGGCAACTCCAGGCTCACTTCGTCCGTGACGGCGAGCGGCCCCACCGGCATGCCTGCGTTTCGCGCGGCGTTCTCGATCAGCGCAGGGTCGACGCCTTCCCGCAGCAATTCCATGCCTTCGTGGATGAACGTTTGAAACACGCGACTGGTGTAGAATCCCCGGCTGTCGTTGACGACGATCGGGATCTTGCGGATCTGAGTTACAAAGTCGAGCGCGCGCGCCAGCGTCGCCTTGGAGGTGGCGCGACCGAGGATGACCTCCACGAGTGACATCCTGTCGACGGGCGAGAAGAAGTGCAGCCCGATGAAATCCTCGGGACGTCCGAACGCCTGCGCGAGCCCGCTGATCGGCAGCGTCGATGTGTTCGAGGCGAAGATCGCCTCGGAGCCGATAGCTGCCTCCGCTCTGCGGGCGACGTCCGCCTTAATTGACGTATCCTCAAAGACGGCTTCGATCACGAGCTCGGCGCCGCGCAATGCGTTGTAATCGACCGTGGGCACAATGCGCGCCAAAATGGCGTCGGCGTCCTGCTCCGTCAGCACACCCTTCTGCAACTGCTTGGCGAGCAGCTTGGCGGAATAGTCCTTTCCCTTCTCGGCAGCCTCCCTCGAGGTGTCGATCAGGACCACCTCCATTCCAGCCTTCGCCGCGACGTATGCGATCGCCGCGCCCATCATCCCGGCACCCAGAACCCCAAGCGTGGCGACCTTGAGCTTGGGCACGCCATCAGGTCGTCGTGCGCCCTTCTCCGCCATCCCCTTTTGGATGAACGTGGTCCGAATGATGTTGCGGCTGACCGGGCTGGTGAGCAGCTTGGCGAAATAGCGGCTCTCAACAAGCAGGCCCTTGTCGATCGGCACCTGCACCCCCTCGAAGATTGATGACAGGATCGCTATCGGCGCCGGATAATTGTCACCGAAGCGCGCGCGCAGCCTGGCCGTCGTCGCAGTAAAAAAAGCAGCCGTTGACTGTTTGAGGAGGCCGTCCGATTCGGGTATCGCAAATCCCCGTTTATCCCAGGGGCGCGCCGGATCGGGAGCACTGGCCAGCCACGTGCGAGCGCGGGTGAGCACCTCATCCTTGGCCACGACCTCATCGACCAGACCGAGCGCAAGGGCCTCGGCTGGCGCGTATGTCCTTCCCTCGAGCAGCACCTCGGCCGCGCGCGCCACCCCGATAATCCGCGGCAGTCGCTGCGTGCCGCCCGACCCCGGCAGCAGCCCCACGGTCACCTCGGGCATGCCCACGACCGCCTTGCTGTCGTCTGCCAGTATGCGATGGTTGCAAGCCAGCGCCAGTTCATACCCGCCGCCAAGGGCAAACCCCGCCATCGCTGCCACGACCGGCTTGCCGCACGTCTCGAGCAACCGGTGCATATGCGTGGCGCGTTGACTGAACCCGAACGCCTCCCCGGGCGTCATCCCGGACGCCTGGTCGAGGATGAACTTGAGATCCGCGCCCGCCATGAACCCGGGCTTGGCGGACGCGACGATGATGCCTGTGACACCGACATCGTCGCGCAGCCGCTCGATGGCCTGCGACATCTCGGCGATCCAGGCTGGCGCAACTGTGTTCACGGCTGCGTCCGGCGCATCGAGCGTGAGCGTTGCAATGCCTTCCGAGACGTCGATCTTGAGGTAGCGCATTCCAGTCATATCCGTTCGATGATGGTCGCGGTGCCAAGGCCATTGCCGGCGCAAAGCGTGATGAGCGCCGTGTTCAGGTCGCGCCGCTCAAGCTCGTCGAGCACCGTCCCCAGGATCATCGCTCCCGTCGCTCCCAATGGGTGCCCGAGGGCAATCGCGCCGCCGGCAACGTTGGTGCGCTCCGGATCGAGGTCCAGGTATTTCATGAATCGAAGCACCACGCTTGCAAAGGCTTCGTTGATCTCGAACAAATCAACATCGCCTATCTGCATGCCTGTGCGCTTGAGGAGCTTCCGAGTGACGTCCGCGGGAGCGGTTAGCATGATCGTCGGCTCGGAGCCGATGTTGGTGAAGCCCCGGATACGGGCGCGCGGCTTCAGCGCTGCTGCCTGACCGAACTCGGCGCTTCCCACCAGCACCGCGGCAGCGCCGTCAACGATACCGGACGAGTTGCCGCCGGTGTGGACGTGCTCGATCGCTTCGACCTGCGGATATCGCTGGAGCGCGATTGCATCGTAGCCCATGGCGCCTTGCCCGATGAAGGCTGGCTTCAGGCCGGCGAGCGACTCCAACGTTGTCTTCGGGCGCAGATACTCGTCTTTTTCGAGTACCGTCTGTCCGATCACGTCCTTTACCACCGCTACCGACTTGTCGAAGTTACCGCTCCGCTGTGAGTTGGCTGCGCGACGCTGGCTCTCGACGGCGTAGCGATCGACATCTTCGCGGGTGAAGCCGTCAAGCGTCGCAATCAGATCCGCCCCTATGCCCTGGGGAGCAAAATAGCTGTGATAACTGCGCCAAGGATCAGCAGACCAAGCGCCGGTGTCCGCGCCGATATAGGTACGGGACATCGCCTCCACGCCGCCGCCGACAGCCGCGTCGGCCGCCCCGCTCATCACCTGCGCCGCCGCGTTGTTCACTGCCTCGAGGGCGGACGCGCAGAAGCGATGGACCTGCTGGCCCGCAACGCTCTCGTGCCAACCGGCGGCGAGTATCGCGGCGCGGCCGATGTTGCCACCCTGCTCACCGACGGGCTGCGCGCAGCCGTAGATCACGTCGTCCACAAGGGAGGTATCCAACCCGTTGCGTTGGGCCAGGGCCTCTAAAGGGGTGGCCGCGAGTTCCACCGCTGTGATCTCGTGCAACGACCCATCCGATCGTCCTCGGCCGCGCGGCGTGCGCACATGATCATAGATGAAGGCTTCCGCCATGGCAGTCCCCTGACCCGTGTCAAATCGGCACCGACCCGGGCGCCTGCTCATGAAGCTAACGCACCGAGCCGTCGCTGTCTACCATCCGTTTGGTATTTTTTCGTTTGACTTCGCCCGGCAAGTTCCACAAACCGACAGCGCCAACCGGGGCAGGTGGGCGACGAGCCTGGCCTCCGTACCTTTTCTGACGCGAGTGGGGCATGGATCGTCAATCTCATTTCCAAGTCGGGTATCTCGAGGTTCGATCCGAGGGTCACGTTGCCCAGATCGTGATGCAACGCCCTGAGAAGCTCAACGCGATGACCGCGGGGTTCTGGTCGGATCTTCGCGAAGCGCTCGATCGCTTGGCCAGCGACGGAGAGACGCGAGTCGCGATTATCACAGGAGGAGGCGATCGCGCCTTCAGCGCTGGAGGAGATATTGCGGGCTTCCTCCATTTGCAGACCATCGACGAGATGCGCGCCTATCAGGTGGACGCAATGCAGGCCTTCGCGCACGTTGAGGGATCACCCCTGATCGTGATTGCGGCGGTAAACGGCATCGCCTACGGCGGGGGGTGCGAACTGGCCATGGCGAGCGACATCGTCATTGCGAGCGATGCTGCGCGCTTCGCGATGCCGGAAGCGATGCTCGGCCTGGTTCCCGGATTTGGCGTGCTTCGCGCGCCGGACGTCGTCGGACGGCAGATGGCGAAGCTCCTGATTGCAACCGGGGAGAATATCGACGCGCAGAGGGCTCTTGAGGTCGGTCTTGTTCAGCGCGTCGTACCCGCCGCGGAGCTAATGGTGGAAGCGCGCCGAATGGCCGAGACTATCGCCGCGCGCTCCCCGATGGCGCTTTCAGTAGCGAAGCGCATGGTCAATCGTACGATTGACGATGCAGCGCTGAACTACTCGGTGGAAGAGATTACGATTCTGCACACGTCCGAGGATCGCAAGTGCGGCGTCGAGGCATTTCTCGCAAAGCGCACTCCCGTCTTCACAGGCGGCGTAAAGGTGGCGCCGAAATGAGCCCCTCCGAGCCGACCATGCACGAGAGGGTCGCAGACCTGCGCGAGCGTCAGGCGCGCGCGCTCGAGATGGGCGGGGCCGAAGGTCTCGAAAGGCATCGCGACTCTGGGCGCCTCCCCGTGCGGGAGCGGGTCGAGTTGCTGATCGACGAGGGCAGCTGGTTCGAAATTGGTGCGCTTGCGCTGCCGGAACGGCGCACCTCTCGGCATGTGCCGGGTGACGCGGTCGTTACTGGATTCGCGACTCTCGATGGCCGTCAAATCGGCGTGATCGGAATCGACTCGTCAGTGCTTGCCGGCACCACCGCGCCCACGAGCATGCGCAAGCAGGGGCGCCTCATCGAAATAGCGCAGAAGAACGGCTATCCCCTCGTCCTGCTGTGCGATGCCGACGGGGGGCGTATACCGGACGTGATGGGGTGGCGCTTTTCCCACCTCCCGCTCGACTTCAAGACCTTTCTCAAACGCACGGATGGAGGGCCCCAGGTGCCCCGCGCCGCCGCGGTGCTCGGCCCCTCCTACGGAGACTCGGCGCTCCACGCCTCCACCGCCAATTTCGTCGTGATGCTCAACTTCGCTTCGCTTGCTCTCGTCGGGCCCTCAGTAATCGCGCCGGCGACCGGTGAGACGCTCACGGACGCCGAGCTTGGCGGCCCTGAAAAGGCAATGGCGGTGGGCAATGCGCACATGGCCGTGGAGACAGAGGCGGAGGCGATGGACGCCATTGCTGCCTTTCTCTCCTACCTCCCGTCCAACAGCGCAACACCGGCGCCGATCGCCCCCTCCCGAGGACCTGCCATCGACCCTGCGGAGCTCGAGACGATCGTGCCGCTGGGACCCAAATCGGGCTACGACATGCGGCGAGTGATAGAGGCCATCGCCGATGAAGCGAGTATCTTCCCTTGGGCAGAAGCGTGGGGCCCCTCGCTGCTCACCTGTTTTGCGCGCATTGACGGCCATCCGGTCGGCATCCTCGCCAACCAGCCGATCGTGAAGGCCGGTGCGCTGGACGCGGACGCGTTGGTCAAGGAGCACGATTTCGTCGATCTCTGCGACACGTTCAACGTGCCACTCGTTTTTCTTCAGGACGTGCCGGGGCTGATGGTCGGCACCGAGGCGGAGAGGAAGGGGACGCTGAAGGCTTACGAGAAGCTTGCATTGCGGATCTCGACGGCCACCGTCCCGAAGGTCGGCGTCATCATCCGCAAGGCTTATGGCGGCGGTCACTTCGCTATGGGCGGCCGACCTACCCACCCCGATTTCCTCTTTGCGTGGCCTTGCGCGGAGATGGGCTTCATGGCCCCCGAGACCGGCATCAAGACCGTCTACCGACGCAGGCTGGACAAAGTCTTGGCGGAGGAGGGCGAGGAGGCGCACGCAGCACTTGTGGCCGAGCTACACCGTGAATGGACCACGATCTCGGAACCTTGGGAGGCGGCGGCGCATATCGCGCTCGACGACGTGATCGAGCCGGCGCAAACGCGAGCGAAGCTGATCAAAGCCCTCGAGTTCGCATGGGGCCAGCGGCCGCGGGTCAGCGAGTGAGCAAGCTCTCTGTTGCCGAGGGTCCAGCTTTCCTGCGGCTAATGAAGCGGTACGTGGTGGAATACACGAACGCCCACAATCAGGCGCTGACCAAGGACATCATGGAGCCGGACTACCAGCTTCAGATGGGCGGTCACCGAATCTCCGGGCGTGACGGCGCTTATGCGGAGGCCACGCGTAGGCAGTTAGACCAATTTCCGGGTCTCGGCCTCACCGTGCACGAGATTTGGACCTCCGGAGAACGCCTCGCGATGCGCTTCTCGGAACATGGAGCCTCCCGCCGTCATAATGGCAACCGCGCGGCGTGGGGTGGCATCGGGCTATATCGTTGGAACGGCCGAAAGCTCACCAGCAACATGGTCGAACAGGACTACTTCTCGCGCGCGACCCAGCTTGCCAGCGGGGTGGCGTACCCCGTCGAGACGCCCGCGACGGCGCCTTGGGACACTATCGCCGCCGCACCCGATGGGGAAGTGGAGGAGGTGACGCGCCGCTGGCTGGGAGAAGGTCTTCTGGAAGCAACTCCTGGCGTGCTCTGCGACGACGCATGGCATCTTGGTCGGGAGCTTGGCCTTGTCGATCAGGAGGGGATCGAGATCAATGACCTCTTCTCGTGCGGCGACGTAGCAGCCTTTCATGCAACTCAGACAGGGAAGCTCGCCCGACAGCTTGGGGAGGTTCCTGCCGACGGCACATTGGTCCGCCTGCACATGGCAGGCATCGTTCGGATCGACCATGGCGCAGTCGCTGAGGGGCGTGTGATCCGGAATCGGCTGGACCTCATTCGCTCCGTCAATCAGCGCACCTGATGTTCGAGTCGATCCTTGTCGCCAATCGCGGTGAAATCGCAGTCCGCATCATCCGTGCGGCCCGCGAGATGGCCATCCGGACGATCGCCGTGTTCAGCGATGCGGACGAAGGCGCCTTGTGGACGCGGCTTGCGGACGAGGCCCATCGCCTTGGGCCGGCGGTCGCCAGCGAATCTTATCTCAGCATTCCACGGCTCATGGAAGTGGCGAAGGCGGCGGGCGCTGCCGCGGTGCACCCAGGCTACGGGCTCTTGAGTGAGAGCGCAGAATTCGCACGGGCTGTGGAAGAGGCAGGACTCGTCTTCATCGGTCCTGAGGCGCCGACCATCGCGATGATGGGCGACAAAGTCGAGGCACGGCGCGCTGCCCAATCGTGCGGAGTTCCGGTGCTGCCGGGGACGGATCGGCCGGTGGGGTCATTGGAAGAAGCGCTCGCCCTTGCCGACCATATCGGCTGGCCCATCGCGGTGAAGGCGAGCTTTGGCGGCGGTGGGCGCGGGATGCGGGTTGCGACCAACCCCGACCAGTTGGGCCCGGCGCTCGAGCAGGCGGCCCGCGAGGCCGCGTCCGCTTTCGGCCGCGCAGAGGTGTTCTTGGAGCGCTTTCTAATGCGCCCGCGCCATATAGAGGTGCAGGTGCTGGGCGATTCCCACGGGAACGTGATCCATCTCGGCGATCGGGATTGCTCCGTCCAGCGCCGGCACCAGAAGCTGCTGGAGGAAGCTCCCGCGCCGGCCTTACCGCCCCTGTTGCGCGCGCGCATTTCCGACGCTGCGATAACCTTGTGCCGAAGTGTAGGTTACCGTGGCGCGGGCACGGTCGAGTTTCTCGCCGACGTCGCCGATGAGAGCTTCTTCTTTCTTGAAATGAATACGCGCTTGCAGGTCGAGCACGGCGTCACCGAGCTCGTTACCGGGATAGATCTGGTCCGCCAGCAGATCTTGGTCGCTACCGGGGCGCCGCTGCAGATTCGGCAGGAGGATGTCGTGCTTCGCGGTCACGCCATCCAGGGCCGTATCGCCGCCGAGGATCCATGGGAGGGATTTCGGCCCACACCGGGTAAGGTTCGGTCGCTCAAGCTGCCGCTGGGGCCGTGGGTTCGTCTCGACTTCGGCATAGAGCAAGGAGACTCCGTACCCCAATTTTACGATTCGATGTTCGGCAAGGTGCAAGCTTGGGGCGCCACTCGCGATGAGGCGCGGGCACGCCTTGCACTTGCGCTCGACAGCCTTGCCGTGGAGGGCGTCTCCACCACGGCACCATATCTGCGCACGCTGATCGACAGGTATGCGTTCGTCGCGGCCAGCCACGACACCGGCTCGCTGGAACGGGATTGGCTACCGGATGCTTCGGGCCGCCCGGCGAAGCTCGAACCCCTGGACGAGACGGCCTCAAGGCGCAGCGAGCGCAGCGTGGGGGTACCCTGGGGCGGCCGGATCGTTGACGTCGCGGTTTACGGCCTTGCGCCTGCAAGCGGTGGGATTCCCGCTGCCTCTGGCCAGAGGCCGGACAGACGCGCCTCCGCGGTCGCGACAGGTGGCGGGCCACTTGTGACCTCGCCCATGGACGCCGTCATCATCTCGCTCGGGTCTGCCGTCGGGGACCGTGTTGCGAAGGGCGACCCCATTCTGCTTCTTGAAGCGATGAAGATGGAGGTGGTGATCGCCGCGCCCCATGACGGCATTGTTGAAGCGATCCACGTTGCGGCCGGTGACACCGTCAAGACAGGCGCGAAGCTCGTGACGGTGCTTCAGGAGGCCCGGGGATGAGTGGACCCCTCAGTGGATTGAGAGTGGTCGAATTTGCCGGAATAGGGCCCGGCCCCTTTGCCGGAATGTTGCTTGCCGACATGGGGGCCGAGGTACTGCGCATCGATCGCGCCGGTGGGGGGGACTGGCCGGAGATTCCAGTCGTATCTCGCGGCCGATCGTCTCTGGCGCTCGATCTCAAGGACGAGGAGGCGATCGGCACTTGCCTGACCGCGATCGATCACGCGGACGTGCTGATCGAGGGGTTTCGGCCCGGGGTAATGGAGCGGCTGGGGCTTGGCCCCCAGACGGTCCTTAAGCGCAATCGCAGGCTGATCTACGGCCGGGTAACGGGATGGGGTCAGGATGGCCCGATGGCGCTCCTTGCCGGGCATGACATCAACTATGTGTCCATCGCAGGCGCGCTGGCGATTATTGGTGACCCCGCCCGACCGCCATCGCCGCCGCTCAACCTGCTGGGGGATTACGCCGGGGGGTCCCTATATCTGGTGATGGGAATTCTCGCCGCGCTGCACGAGCGCATGTCCTCAGGGTGCGGCCAAGTCATCGACGCGGCGATCGTGGACGGCGTTTCCTCCATGTTGGCGCCGCTGCTTGGCATGCGGGCAGCGGAGGTCATCGAATTTGACAGGGCGCGCAACGTGCTCGGCGGTACTGAGGCACCGCATTACCGCTGCTACACCTGCCTCGACGGCAGGCACATCGCGGTTGGCCCTCTCGAACCACGTTTCCGCGCAGTACTCTCCGAGAAGCTCGGCCTGGCGCCGGCGACGCTTTCTGGGGTCGACGACAAGGAGCAGTGGGCGCGCCTCTCCGAGACCCTCGCCACTGCGTTCGCCGAGCGCACGCGCGATGAATGGGCAGAGGTTTTCGCTGGCTCCGATGCATGTGTCTCGCCCGTGCTGACACCGGAGGAGGCCGCTGCGCATCCGCAGCTGGGGGGCCGTGGAGCCCTCAGAGAGGTCGATGGCCTGCTCCAGCCTGCTCCCGCACCGCGCTTTTCGCGTACGCCGGGCACGATCCCCGGCACACGTCCGACTGGTCTCGCTCTGCTCGCCGATTGGTGCTCTTAGCGCATCGGCAGTTCGGTGGAATGCTTTCGCGGTCGCTGCTTTGCTGCTACTCGCGGGGGCTAATCGTGGAATGACTGACATGCAGAAGGCCCTGGACCCCCTCCCCGTGGGACGCCGCCGCAAGCCTGCCGGCGAGCGTAAGCCACGCGAAGAGCGGTGGAGCGAGCTTCTCGACGTCGCCGCTCGTATCTTCGCGCGCAGCGGCTACGATGCGACCTCGTTGCAGGACATCGCCGACGAGCTCGGAATGCTCAAGGGCAGTCTCTACTATTACATCACCACGAAGGGGGATTTGCTCGCGCACCTGCTGCGCAATGCGCACGAGCAAGGCATTCGCAATATCCAGCCGATCGCCGAGGGGGCTGGCAATCCCATCGAACGGCTCGCGCAGATGATCCGTACTCACGCCAATTACGTCTGCACGGACCGTGACCGTACCGCCGTCTTCCTGCACGAGCGAAAGCGATTGACGCCTGAGCAGCGTAAGGATTTTCTGGGCGACGAGCATGCGTATCGGCGCTTCTTCGAAGCCGTGATTACGGATGGTCAGCGAGAGGGTCTCGTTCGCAGCGAGCTGGATCCGAAGCTGGTCGCGCTGTGCCTGCTCGGCTCCCTCAACTCCGTGTATCAGTGGTACAAGCAGAGCGGCGAATTCTCGGCGGACGCGATTGGGGACACATTCGTGATGAGTTGGCTTGCGGGTATCACCACGCCCGCTGGGGCTGCTGTGGTCGGCATAATGTCTACCGCGGCCGCGCGGAAACCGCGGAAACCTCCGGGCTCATAACCCACAAAGGATATGCTGGGACTTGTCGCACGCGGACCTCTGTGTTACCAACCGAACGTTTGGTATTTAGGAGTTCGTCAGAATGGCCTCACTGGAGCCGCTCCGGTTCGACGGTAAGGTAGCGCTCATCACCGGCGCCGCCGGCGGCCTTGGCCTATCGCACGCGCGCGAATTCGCAGCGCGTGGCGCCAAGGTCATCCTGTCCGACATCACGCCAGACGTGAAGAGCAGCGCCTCCGGCATAGGAGATGCGGCCGCTTTCGCGGTAGGGAGTGTTACGTCACGCGCCGACTGCGAAGCCGCCGTCGCCGTGGCACTCGAGGAATTCGGACGGCTCGATATCCTGGTGAACAATGCCGGCATGTTGCGGGACCATACGCTCGAAAAGCAGACCGACGCGGAGTGGCAGTCCGTCATCGATGTGCATTTGACCGGTACTCGCAATATGACGCTCGCTGCCTGGGACGCCCTGAAGGCGTCCGGCGCAGGCCGGATCATCAACACAAGCTCGGCGTCGGGGCTCTACGGCAATTTCGGTCAGTCCAACTATTGTGCTGCGAAAATGGGCATCGTGGGATTCACAAAAGCGTGCTCTCAGGAGGGCAGGCGCTTCGGCATAAACGTCCACTGCATTGCGCCAATTGCGCACACACCGATGACGGACGATCTCTGGCCGGATGAAATGGTGAAGGCGGCGACGAGCCCGGAATTGGTCTCGCCAGTCGTTGCGTATCTTTCCTCCGAGGAATGCCAGGAAAATTCTCTAATACTCGCCGCTGGCGGTGGGTATCTCGCACGTGTCGCCGTCGTCGAGTCTGCTGGAGTGAGGCTAGCCGCCGGAGAGATGCTCGACGCCGAATGGGTTGCCGCACGCTTCAGCAGTGCTGCCGCCATGGCCCAGTGGGCCGAGCCTGCGACGGTTGCTTACGCCCTCGATCGGGCTTTCGGCCGGTGAGCGAGGCGTGTGCTACCCTCGGCCACTTGCTGGAGGAACAAGCAAGGACCCAGGCCAACCGGCCTTTTCTCGTCATCGACGACACACAACTCGACTTCGGAGAGGTGTATGCCCGAGCGCTGCGCCTCGCGCGAGGCCTGGTCGAATTGGGCCTAAGGCCGGGCGACCGAGTGGCCGTGCTGATGCCTAACAGTATTGAGGCAGCGCTAGTCTTCTACGCCTCGCACCTAGCAGGTGCGACCGCAGTGCCGATAAACGCTAGATTCAAGCGCCGTGAGCTTCGCCACATCATAACGCACTGCGACGCGCGCTTCCTTTTCACCACGCAATCGGTCAGGGAGCACGTTGATTTCGTCGCACTCATTTGGGACGCGGTGGAGGGACTTGCCACAGCGGCTGCAGGTGAACCGCTCGCGCTTTCGAGCGCGCCCGAACTCCGCCACGTGATTGTCTGCGGCGGTGAGTCTCCGTCTCCTGCGGTCGGTTGGGACGAAGTTGAGGCAGCCGGCGACGCCACTGCGAAAAGCGGCTTGTCGCCCTTCGATGTCCCCACGTGCGGCAGCGACATCGCTTTCCTGCTCTACACCTCTGGTACAACTGCGCTGCCAAAGGGATGTGAACTCACTCACGCGGCGGTGATCTCGAGTTGGCGCAGCTACGCCGAGATCATCGGTCTCAGCGCCGATGCGGGAATTTGGAGCCCGTGCCCGTTTTTTCACATAGGAGGAATCGGCCCCATGACTTCGGCGTTGCTTCGGGGAACACGTTTCCTGTCAACGACGCGTTTCGAGCCTGGCAGCGCCGTCGAAATGCTACGGCGCCATCGGCCTCGACACCTCTTCCCGGCCTTCCCGACGCTAACCCTAGCGACGCTTCGGGAGGAGGCGTTCGACCCCCAGAATTTCACATTCATCGAAACCGTGGTGAACGTCTCTCCGCCTGAGACCCAGCAGTTGATCCAGCGGTTGCTCCCGTCCGGCACGAAGCTCCTCAACGACTTTGGCATGACCGAGGCCTCGGGCATCGTCACGATGACGCGACCGTCAGACGACGATTCTCGCAGGCTGAACTCAAACGGCAGACCTCTCCCGGGCATTGAGGTCAGGATCGTGGACCCCTCGAAAGGGGAGGTGTTACCGAGCGGCGCGCACGGAGAGATACAATTCCGCGGCAACAATGCGCTGCGGTCTTATTATAAGGATCCGGAGGCGACTTCCCGCACGATTGACGGTGACGGTTGGGTCACGACGAGCGATCTCGGCTGCGTCGACGCGAACGGTGATCTGCATTTTATCGGACGCCTCAAGGACATCCTAAAGGTAGGCGGCGAAAACGTCGCGCCTGCCGAGATCGAGGCGCATCTCAGCACGCACCCAGGGGTGAGGATGGCCCAGGTGGTGGGCCGCCCGGACAAGAAATATGGTGAGGTTCCGGTAGCATTTGTCGAGCTGCTCCCCGGGAGGGTCGCGGACGAAGGCGAGATTATCGCCTTCTGCCGAGGCCATCTCGCCTCTTTCAAGGTACCACGCGAGGTCCGGTTCATAGAGGACTGGCCGATGTCGGCGAGCAAAGTCCAGAAGTTCCGCCTGCGCGAGATGCTGGCGCTATGAGGCCTTGGCATGGTGACCCATGGTGGTCGTTTCCCCTGGGCAAGCCGCAGGTGGCGGGCATCAAATAGAGGAGTCTGGGCGGCTCCCACTTCACGGCCTGCCTTGGCCAAAAAACAGGCTACCAAACAGTTGTTTGGTCTGCTAGGCTGGGTCCATATAAAGAATCACTGAGAGGGAGGGGTCCATGCGGAGCTGCTATTTGGTTGGTGCGGCGTTGTCGGCGCTCGCGGCGGGCTCGGCCGCACAGGCGCAGGATGCAGTCGTCCAGCAAACTTCGCCATCGCAAACGACCTCTGCTCCAAGTGAACCGGCCTCACAGCACGCGGCCCCTGTCGCTCAACCGCCGGGCACAGCCCCCGCTAATGAAGATGCAACACCATCGCAGGCGGCATCGGCTCAAAACGCGGCGAACGGCCAGCCAGCCGGTGCGTCGGTTCTTCTCGATGAGATTGTCGTTACGGCAAGGAAGCGCGGTGTCGCGGAAAAGGCCCAAGATACACCAATCGCTTTGACGGTGTTCAACGAGGCTCAATATAAAGCGGTCTTTGCGCAGGATTTGCGCGACCTAGGGCGCCTCGCCCCGAATGTGAAGTTCGAGGGTTCCACCATCGTAGGGCTGCAGAATTTCACCATCCGGGGTATGGGGATCACCGGTTCGACGCCGTCGGATTCCCCTGCGGTCGGCATTTTTCAAAACGGCGTGTTTTGGGGCTCGAATTATGGCGCCCTCCTCGAGACGTTCGATATCGAGTCGGTGGAGATTCTGCGCGGACCGCAGGGGACGCTTTTCGGGCGAAATGTCACGGGTGGGGCCGTGGTCGTGCGCACCAAGCGCCCCGGCCAGGAATTCGGCTTGGATGCTGATGCTACCATCGGGACGTACGGTCAGAAGGATCTCTCGTTGGCGGTAGAGGGGCCAATCGCGGGCCCGACGCTGCGCGCGCGCGTGGTCGGCCTGTATCGCAGCACCGATGGCTATTACCACAATTTGGAGACCGGTAAACGCTACGGAGCAGCCGACACCCGCCTGTTGCGGGGAACTTTGGTGTTCCAGCCTACGGGCAACCTCGATGTCACGCTGATCGGGGATTATTACAAGTCCACTGGAGACTCGACACCCGTCGTCGGAATTGAGGTTCCTGGCACTCTTCCATACAAAGCTGGCTTCCGCCAACCGGCGAACTACTGGGATATCCGCCTCGATCGGCCCGGGAGATCCGATATCGAAGTCCATTCGGCGACGTTGGAGGCTAACTTAAACGCGGCCCACGGAGTGATAACTTCGGTCTCCGGATATCGTTATGTGTTCAATAAAAACAACACCGATTTTGATGGTACGAATTTTTCAGGTTTCAATCAAAGCATTCTATTTCACTCCAAACAGTATAGTTCCGAGCTCCGCTATGCATCCAAGTTTAACGGGCCGCTCAACTTTACCGTCGGCGGGTATCTTTTCGACTTGGACCACCAGTTCCGCGAAGGCCGAAATTTGAATGCAAACTCCACCATCTTCGCGTCCGGAAATCATCTCCATGAGTCATCGGAGGCGTTGTTCGGGGAGTTCGATCTGAAGTTCGGTACCGTCACCTTCACCGGCGGCGCCCGCTATACCGCCGAAAAGATCAAGGCGGAGTCGCGTCCGTTCGGCGCCTGCCCCCTTCCTGCCACCACCGACATAAACCGTTATCTCGATCTTACCCTTCCGTGCGACCTGGGGCCCTCAGGGCAGGCGACGTATCACGACGTCTCGCCGAAAATCGGCGTCAACTGGAAGCCAGACGCCAACAATATGGTCTATGCCAACGCCACGCGAGGCTTCCGGAGCGGCGGCTTCAGCCTCAGGGGGTCGGCGATCACGCCGCCGTTTAACCCGGAAAAGGTCACTGCGTACGAGGTGGGCTATAAGGGCGATCTGCTCGAAAAGAGGCTCCGTCTGAACGTAGCCGTGTATTTGAATAAATACGATAATCTACAACGGACGATCGTTTTCGTGAGCCCGACCCTCGGCACGTTTCAAAAGACAGGCAATGCCGCTTCAGCAACCATCAAAGGGGCCGAGTTTGATATCACCCTTCAGGCGGCGAAAAACCTAGTCTTGACTGCCAATTATGGGTATACCGATGCAAAGTTCAATAGTTTCGTCGGACTGGACGTGACGGGCGACGGCGTGCCGGATCCGGATTTAGCGAAACAGCTAAAGTTTGTTCGCGTTCCGAAAAGCACGGCGAGTGCGAGTGCCAATTATACCGTTCCGTTCAATAGTGGCGCGCACCTCGACTTCCGAGTCGCAGCCACATATCAGAGCGGACAGTTTCTTGACGATTTGAACAAGTTTCATGAAGGGGCCTACACTCTCTTGGACGGAAGTGTATCGTACACGACCGCTGACAAAAAATGGCGAGCCTCCCTGTTTGTGAAGAACCTTACCGAGAAGAAATATTATTACTACTCGGCAAGCTTGGGAGCATTGGGTTTGATCCAGCTTCCTGGGGCGCCCCGTCAAATCGGCGCTCAACTCAGCTTTCACTACTGATAACCGATGGGACGGTGGATGAGCATTTCTGCCGGCCCGCGGTGACATAAATCCCGAAGCTGGCAGACGAAACGGACTTTTGGTAATGGTACGTTATCAAAGCTACCTTGAGCAGCAGACAGTCGCGGGGTTCCGAATGGACCATGTCCCGCTCGCGGGAACAGGCCTGGTCTTCATCTGCCCATTCGTGGTTTGTAGCAGCGACTCTGGCCGCATGTTCCAGCTGATGCGTGGGATAAATGGTCGGCAGAAGGGCGTCACGATCAACTTTGGGATCTACGAGGTCACGGACGAGCTCGACGCTCAGGGGCCTTTCCTCTACAAGGCGGACGAAGCGCCAGTCCTCGAGCCGTTGAAGATACGGGATGATGGCCAAACGGTCACTTACGCCGGCGACCATTTCAGCCTGGACTTCGGCCTTGAAGGCTACCGCTGGATTGATGCAGGCGGCAAAGTCGACCTCGCGATTGAGCCCGTGGGGAGCGTGAGCACCTTCTCGATACCGGCGCAGGAGCACCTCGAGCACCCCCAAGTGCTGCGCAGCCACATGGGTCGAGTCACAGGGGTAATCGCCGGCGAAACTGTGTCCGGCCTCTTCATGGTGGATTTCATCTACAGCCGGCCGGACCTGCTGTGGAACGAAATGGGGATGATGACGGAGCTGCACAACGTGTGGCTCAACTGGCTGGTCGAGTATGAGGATGGCGGGTACGAAGGCGGCCTCGCCTGGAGAGGCCGGCCGGGCACTGACTTTGCCGCCGCACATCACGTGGTAGACGGGGTCAGTACAGGTCGCTGCGATGCGGTCATTGATTTCGACACGACTGACAGGGGAACGCCGACAGTTGTACGCTTGTCTCTCGGGGAGGACACGCAAGTCGAACTGCGGCAGCGCGGATCTCAGGACTGGCCGATGCACACCTGCGGTACCGTCGCGAGCATCAATCGGGACCGGAAAATAAAGCGTAGCTGGAATTATACGGAATTCTACCCGCTGAACTGGCCGGCTGTCATTAACTACTTTAGTGCTTACGCTGAGCTGCACGGTGCGCCGCCGTCTTGGCGCAAAACATTCGCTGAGGCTCGCCTAGTGGATCAGCGGGTCGTGTGGTGATTTGCTCCAAGGTATTCCGCTGGCCCGGCGCGAAAGCTTTTCCAGGAAATCATGCGGCCTGGCCTTGCTATACAAGCCGCCGCGCGGTTGGCGCTCCTTCTTTAGCGAGGTTGAGATTATCGTCGCCGGCATGCTGAAGTCCCTTGGCGCCGAACACCTGGTACGCTCCGTATACGTTACCTGACGCACACTTAGCTAAGGATGAATAGCGGAAAACTGGCTCCCCCGACAGGATTCGAACCTGCGGCACCAAGCATAGAAGCAACGTGCTCCCCCGCATCGGCGCGGCTTAGGGATCTCACTGCCCCCTAAGATGCCTCCAAATGCGCTTCGTTGCGGCGGGGCGGTAGTTCTGCCCCAGGAGCCATCTCTCTAATGCTCTGGTGATGCGGGTGAAGAGCATCACGGATGACACGATCGAGACGGCGGCCCGGCCCATCACCGTGCGCATCCGAGAGGCGTGCCGTCTGACGGGAATGGGGCGATCCAAGCTCTACATGCTCATCGCCGAGGGGCATATCGAGGTGGTGAAGGTTGGATCCATGACGCTCATCCCCTTCCGCAGCCTCGAGAAATTTCTCGGCGTCGACGCCCGCTAAAGCTGCGCGGCCGCATCGCTGTTCGACGGAAGTGATAGCCGTTGTTGTGGGGTCCTTAACGTCGGGTGTTGTCCTAGCGGACTGTCTGCTGCGGCGGACGGAGCGGCTAACGGGACGCCCGCGACAGCTGGGCGCCTATGTCCGCTTACGCCGCCTTTGCGGGCGTTAAGCCGCTGGCCGCGAACTCCCCGGAATCGGAACTCGTCGAGCAACATCGGAATGGCCACTTCCGACCCTTTACGAAGCACCGCCCCTCGGAGTGGACCGCGAAAGGAGAATTTAACCGAAACCGCGCAACGACAGCTTTGGAGTGGGTGTTTGCGAAGGTATAAATGAGTTTGAGGCTTAAGGATTGGTGGCTCTATGGAAATTTCATACGACGATATCACCAGTAGAATTACAGTGCCGCCGCTTTGGTGGCTCGATGGCGTGCCCCGCTATGATCAGTTTCGGCCGGAAGCGATGTCTCCTCGAGGGTATACCGAAGCCCTATTGGTCCATGCCCGCTGCCAGATGTGCGCTCGCGACTTCCACGTCGCGTTGTGGCACAAGCCGGTCGGAGAACTGAGCTACACTGGCCTGTTGAACACCCGACGTGAAATCGGACTCGTCGGGGATCCTCCAAGTCACAACTGCGGCGGAGACTCGGAGACGGCTAACGAAATCGCCGTTCTCGAGTTTTGGAGGCGCCTTACGGCGCCGGGTACTCCATGGGAAAGAGTTCCCGACCTCGAGCGGAGCTTGGAGGAGTCTGATGCGGCGAGGCAGGAGCGCCACCGAGAAGGATGGGCGCGCATCCGTCGCTTCCGCGACCGGCCGGAGGGCCTCATGGGTTCCTGGAGGAGTTACCCGGCGCCGCCCGACTTCCCACATCAGCTTCCAAGGCCATATATTGAGCGCTCCGACACCACTGGAAAGTTTATCGACACGCCCCGACTCAATCAACGTCGACGACTGGCTCTCCTTGCCATATCCGGCCGAGTAAGTCTTGATGAGTTCGAGGAATTAGAGGAACGGCCCCAGACGGAATACGCAGACTACGAGGCGCGACGCCCAGCAACGCGCGCGGAGTGGGCGGAATCACTCATGGGGGAAGTGAGGGAGATCGACGAAACCGTCCTTGCGAACGCGATCGTCGGCTATTGGGAGATGTCTTCCGAGCAACGTGAAGAGCGCTATTGCCACGGCTTAAACAAGCTTCTGTACGAGTTGGCGGTCGAGGGGAAAATTGCGCCGGAAGAGCGGCAGCAAGTCGTGGGCTCACTAATCAGAAACTTCTATACTTTTTGAGCATCGCGGCGACCGCATTCACTCCCGAGCACCGGGGGCGGCGGTCCATTTTCGACGCAATGCGGACATAGGTGACCACTCGGCGCCAGCGTCCGGTTGGCCGCTCCCCGGGGACGCGAACCGACGGTCCGAATTCGGCTAGGTTCAGCCCTGGGTAGGCTTTGCGCCAGTAGCGGACCTTGCCGGCCACGGGCGGGACTGTTGAAAGCGGACATTCGTTCAGGATCGGCCGGCAAGTCCGCTATCGAGCCATTGCGGACGTTGGCGGTCCGCCGGCCGCACGTCAGCCTTGCGCCAATCGCGGCCGTTCTGCACCCCATCAGCTAAACCCGAAGGCAGACCCCCGCGGCGCACACGCGACTGGCCGGCGTGCGGTCCGAAGGGCGCGAATCTAGCCCCTATCCCCCGTCTGAATTTATGATAAGTCGACACTTGCGACTATTCTCGCGCTGGCGGTCCCCAGAGCACATTCCCGACCTCAGCGCGGCGCCTAAACGATCCAGGGCTGCTCAGGCGAAATATCAGGATCATGATGCGGGGGGCCTCAATTGGGACACCCTATGGGTTATCAGCAGGACAACGCAAAACGTGATAAGCGCGATGATATCTAAAACCCCTACGACAACATGCCGGTGAGTGAGGAGAGCGATAACCGCACGCACAGATACATATCCCGCCAAAAGCCCAGCCACGGCTACGACAGCTCTGAAGATCCGCATCATTTACACTCCCGCAACGGTGCGCCTGTGAAGGGCCACGGCCGTTCCAATCAGGTCGTCGGCTGCTCTTCTCCTCCGAACATCGCCGGCAACAGTAGCATTCTCACCAGGTCGCCGCTCTCAGCGAGACGGGATGCCTGTTCCAGCGACGCTACCCCGGACTAGTCGGGGCCATTTTGCTTCCGTCTTCCTCCGAAGCCAGCTCATACCCGCTCCAATGTCTAGGCATGGTCATAGCAGGCCAACGTCCGCTTTCGACCCGAAGCGGACATTGATCGGATGTCTGCTTTCGACCCATCGCAGACATTCAGATGTCGGGGCCCATCACGCGAGCTCAAGGGCTGCCGATTGATTCCGCGCGCAGCACCTGCCCACGACGGCCGACCTGGATAATCCAGTATATCGGTTTGAGCGGCGTGAACGAGGACGCGTAGACGATCTCTCCGACACAGCCTCTCCCTGCTCCGTAGGGGAAGCGGCTTTCGCACGCTCCTCGCCAGCTCGGGGTTCCTAGGAGCCGCACTGCGCTCTCTGCCGGGGATCCCGGCTGAACTTGGCCAATCGCTCGATCGATTCGGTCATCGCGCCTGAGGCCGTAAACGACACAGCACGCGGCGCCGAGCAGGAGCAACGTGACAGCCGAGAATCCGAGGAGCGACCTCTTTGGGCGGTTAGGCTGAATCATGTCTCGCCGCGTCAAGGTGTTGGAGAACGGGACTGAGCGAGGATTCGCTCGCTCGCTTCGACAGGCTGCTCACACGGCGAGAGCTTGAGCGGCAACGCAATCTGTTCCATTTTCTGTCGTCTGCCCCGATTCTCCGAAGACCCGCTTATCGCCAAGGCTCTCGCCCCCGTCGAGGCGGTCGAGCAGCGGGCGCACGTTCCGCCTCGCCCTAGGCTGTCTGCTTGATCGTGCCGGAGAGGCAGAGCCTACCGGGCTCCCTCGCCTCAACGTGACGCATGTTCACGAACGCCACCATCTCAAAAAGGTCACTGAGAAGGCTTGGCGCTCGATCTTTGAGGCCTTGTCCGTGGATGAGGTTGATCGTCACGACATCCGCAGTGCGAAGGCCCACATCGGTCATCTCGCCTGGGGTGGTCATGCAATCCACCCAAGCCGCAGCGTTCCTCCCATAGAAAGCGGGGAACCGGAACGCCTTGGAAAACTCCTCGTGAAATGACGGCCAGTCTGAAATCCGACTGCAGTCCACGCCGATGATCTTGCTCATAGGGAACGACTGACACTGACCAGCAATGTCCGCAATGGGTCGAAAGCTGACGTTCAGCGCTTCGGCTATCGAAGGTCCGATAACGGGCAGCGCTAGCGGCCGGTGAACTCAGCTAGTGGCGCTTAACGGACGCTCGATCGAGGCGTTGCGGGAGCTGGAAATCGAATTTGTTCGATTTAGCAGCGACTTGGAAGCAGGGGCACTCGTGGGGTCGCGTGCGCGCGTCCAACAAGAATATCATCCTTCATTCAATACTTTAGACGAGGATTGTGGTTTCCTCCGTCTCCGCCAGCTTTCAAATCTTGAGCCCCGACGCGACGAACCAGGCCGCAGCGCCCGCAGCGAGTGCGGCTGGCACGGCTATCCACCAGCGCGCGATCCTCGGCTCGGCGCCCTCGGAGGCGCCTCGACCGGTGAGCATCGGCGCGACGAGGTTCCGCTTCCTCGCCACGACATAATAAGCGATCGCCGCGATGTGCAGGGCGATCAGCGCCACGAGCCCCCAGAACAATTTGTGGTGAATCGCCGCCGCGCTGCGGGCGGTGTCGAAGCTGACGAGATAGGAGAGCGGGCCCGATTCGAGCCCGTCTTCGTCGACTGCGAAGAGGCCGAGGCCGATCTGGGCGGCCAGGGCTGCGAGCAAAGCGAGGACGCTGAGGGCGCCGAGCGGGTTGTGGCCGGGCGATGCAGGCGCCTCTCCCCGCAAATATCGCCGAATGGCGGCAGGGCCGCGGACGAAGGCGGCGAAGCGCGCCGTCTCGCTGCCCGCAAAGCCCCAGATCAGCCGGAAGAGCAAAAGGCCGAGCAGGAGGTATCCGGACAGCCGGTGCCGCTCCAGCTGGTCGTTATGCGCCGTCCACCACGACCAAGGGATGAGCGCCGCCATCGCCCAGTGGACGAGGCGGGTCGGCAGGTCCCAGACCCGCACGGAGCCGGCGGCCATCGCGCGCTGCGGCCCTTAGTGGTCGGACAGCTTGTACGTCGTGTGGCAGCCCTTGCAGGCGCCGCCCACCTGCCCGGCGAGCGGCCCGAGCACGGCCGGATCGGCGCTGCGCGCGGCGGCGTTCGAAAGCGCGATGCTCGCCTTGGCGAAGGCGGCGGCCTTGGCGTCGAAATCGCGGCGGTTGGTCCAGATCTCCGGCTTGGCGGCGGTCTTCACGCCGGCCTCCGCGCCGCTGCCCTTGGGGAACCAAGTGTGCGCCCGCTTGGCCAACTCGGCCAGTTCGTGAGTCTGCGCCTTGAGCGTGGCGGCGTCGTGGGCGCCGTGAAGCTGGTCGTTAATGCCTTTGAAATTGCGGCCGACCTGCTTCATCCCGGCCTGGCGGGCGGCGACCTGCGCCTTGGGATCGGCGGTGGCGGCGACGAGGAGGACGGCGGCGGCGGCAACGAGGGCGAGGCTGGCGAGACGCATGAAACTTAACTCCCGATGGAATGGCGGGATGGTGCCGCCTCGCGCGCCGTTCGGCAAGTGCCGGTTGAAGCTGCCGGGGGAGCCGCATAGGAACCGGGGGCCATGAAGATCACCGCCGCCCGCGTCATCGTCACCTGCCCCGGCCGCAACTTCGTCACCCTGAAGATCGAGACCGACCAGGGCGTTACGGGCATCGGCGACGGCACGTTGAACGGCCGCGAACTCGCCGTCGTCTCCTATCTCGAAGACCATGTGATCCCGACGCTGATCGGCAAGGACCCGCGGCGGATCGAGGACATCTGGCAATATCTCTACCGCGGCGCCTACTGGCGGCGCGGTCCGGTGACGATGCGGGCGATCGCCGCGGTCGACGTCGCCTTGTGGGACATCAAGGCGAAGATGGCCGGCATGCCGCTCTACGATTTGCTCGGCGGCAAGAGCCGGGAGGGGGTGATGGTCTACGGCCACGCCAACGGCGCCGACCTCGAGGCGACCGTCGATGCGGTCGGCCGCTACATCGACTTGGGCTATAAGGCGATCCGCGCCCAATCCGGCATTCCCGGCATCGAGATGGCCTATGGCGTCGGCCGCGGCACGCTCCAGTACGAGCCGGCCGATGCGGCCCTGCCCACCGAGACAATGTGGGACACGGCGAAATATCTGAACTTCGTGCCCAAGCTGTTCGAGAAGCTGCGGCACACATACGGCTTCGACCATCACCTGCTCCACGATGGCCACCATCGGATGACGCCGATTGAGGCGGCGCGGCTCGGCAAGGCGCTGGAGCCCTATTCCCTGTTCTGGCTCGAGGACGCGACGCCGGCCGAGAACCAGGAGGCGTTCCGGCTAATCCGCGAGCACACCACCACGCCGCTCGCCGTGGGCGAGATCTTCAACACCATCTGGGACGCCAAGGACCTCATCCAGAACCAGCTGATCGATTATATCCGCATGACCATCGTCGGCTCGGGCGGCCTCACCCACCTCAGGCGCGTCGCGGATTTCGCCAGCCTCTACCAGGTCCGCACCGGCTGCCACGGCGCCACCGACCTGTCGCCGGTGACGATGGGCACGGCGCTCCATTTCGACACCTGGGTCCCCAATTTCGGCATCCAGGAATATATGCGCCACACCGAGGAGACGGACGCCGTCTTCCCCCACGCCTATCGCTTCGAGGACGGCTTCCTCTACGCGGGCGATGCCCCCGGCCACGGCGTCCAGATCGACGAGGCGCTGGCGGCGAAATATCCCTACAAGCCCGCCTACCTCCCAGTGGCGCGGCTCGAGGACGGGACGTTGTGGAACTGGTGAGCGGCTATTGCACCGGCGCGGGGGTCATTTCGTAGAGGCCGAGGCGCGCGCCGTCGCGGCTGGGGACGGCGAGGCGGTAGCGGAAGGGGCCGATCCGCTCGAACAGGCCGATGACGTTCGCGGCGAGATCCTCGCCATAGCCGCGCAGCACGCCGCGCGGGCGCGGCGCGGCGGTGCCGAGGAATACGAGGCAGGCGTTTGCCTTGTCGTCGAACAGATAGCCGCCGAGCCGCTCCGGCCCTGCCTCGACGGTGAGACTGAGCCGCTCGCCCTCGACGCCGACGAAGCAGAAGCCGTCCGGCCGGGCGCGCGGCGGCGCGAAGCCCAGCGAGACGAAGCGGCAGAGATAGGCGCCCGGCGAAGGCGCGGCGCGGGCGAGGCCAGCGCGCGGATCGACCAATGCGCCGCGCCGCCCGCCGCGGCCGGCCGAGGCGCGGGCCCATGTCTCCGGCAGCTTATCGAGCAGTGCGGCATCCGCCGGGGTGGCAGCCTGACGCCACGCTTCCGGAGCTTCCACCGTCACCGATGCGGCCTGCGGAAGCGCGGCGTGCGGACGAAGCTCGGCGCACGCGGCCAGGCCGGCGAACGGCAGGAGCAGGCAGGCGAGGCGGGGGAGCGGGCGGGTCATCGCCTTCCAGCTTGGCGATAATGGTTAACGGAAGGTTACCGCGCCGCCGAGCCGCCCGCACTGCGCGGCGGCTTGTCTTTTGGAGCCCCGATGCTAGGCCCCGGCCATGCTGAGCCTCCAGTTCATCCGCGAGCATACCGACGCCGTGCGCAAGGCCGCGGCGGAGAAGAACGTCGCCCTCGATCTCGACAGCCTGCTCGCCCTCGACGGCGAGGCGCGGACGCTCAAGACTCGCATCGACGAGCTGCGGCGCCAGCGCAACGAGATCAGCGCCAGCTTCAAGACCGCCGATCCGGCCGAGCGCCCGGCGCTCGGCGCCAAGGCCAAAGCGATGGGCGCCGAGGCTTCGGAGGCGGAGGCGGCGCTGGGCGAGAAGCAGGCGGCGCTCGATGCCTTGCTGCTGCGTGTGCCGAACATTCCCTGGGACGGCGCGCCGGTGGGGCCGGACGAGAGCTTCAATACGGTTGTCCGCACCGAGGGCGAGCCGCCCCGCTTCGACTTCACGCCGCGCGACCATGTCGAATTGGTCGAGATGAACGACTGGGCCGACCTCGCCCGCATCACCCAGGTCGCCGGCTCGCGCCAATATTGCCTGAAGGGGCGTCTGGCCCTCCTCGAACAGGGCCTGATGTTCTGGGCCGAGCGCAAGCTTGCGGCCGAGGGGTTTACTTTGATGACCGTGCCGGCGCTGGCACGGCCGCAGGCCTTCGTCGCCACAGGGCATTTCCCGGGGCACGAGGAAGAAGCCTATTCGGTCCCCGCCGACGACCTCTATCTTGCCGGCACCGGCGAGATCGCTTTGACCTCGCTCCACTCGGGCGAGATCCTGGAGGCCGACAAGCTCCCCATCCGCTACGCCGGCTATTCCCCCTGTTTCCGCCGCGAGGCGGGAAGCGCGGGGCGCGACGTCCGCGGGCTGCTGCGCGTCCACCAATTCTACAAGCTCGAACAATATGTCATCTGCGAAGACGACGACGCCGTCTCCGCCGAATGGCACGCCCGGCTCCTCGCCAATGCCGAGATGCTGCTCAGGGAGCTCGAAATCCCCTATCAGGTCATCGAGACGTCGACCGGCGACATGGGTCTCGGCAAGTTCCGGATGAACGACATCGAGAGCTGGGTGCCGAGCCTCGGCAAATATCGCGAGACCCACAGCTGCTCGACGCTCCACGATTGGCAGGCGCGCCGCGCCAATTTGCGCTGGCGCGACGGGGAGCGGAAGGTGCGCTTCGTCCATACGCTCAACAACACGGCGCTCGCCTCGCCCCGCATCCTCGTGCCTCTGCTCGAGAACCACCAGCAGGCGGACGGGCGGGTGCGGCTTCCCAAGGCGCTGCAGGAATTGATGGGCGGCGAGTATCTCTGAGCGCGATGCCCGGAGGCCGCCGGCCTGGCTCCTCTTGAAGGAGGGCGGAGCACTCGCGGCGCGCTTCTGGCGCGGCTTCGGCCGGCTCGGCGAGCGCGGGCCGGAGGACGGGCAGCCGCTGATGGTCATCCCCGGCTTCCTCGCCAACGACCGCACCACCCTGGGGCTCCAGCGCGCGCTCGCCGCCGCAGGCTACCGCGTCGTCGGCTGGGGCATGGGCATGAACAAGGGCGTCGAGCCCGATACGCTCGAACGGCTCGCCGGGCAGATCGAGCGGCATGGCCGCAGCGCGCCGGTGATCCTCGTCGGCTGGAGCCTCGGCGGCATCTATGCGCGGGAGGTGGCGAAGCTGCGGCCCGATCTCGCTGCCAAGGTCATCACGCTCGGCTCCCCTTTCTCGGGCGATCCGCGCGCCAACAATGCCTGGCGGCTCTACGAGCGCGTCGCCGGCCACAAGGTCGACGCGCCGCCCGTCGAGACGAACACCTGGGAGAAGCCGCCGGTGCCGACGCTGGCCATCTGGTCCCGCCGCGACGGCATCGTCGCCCCTGCCTCGGCGCGCGGCAGACCGGGCGAGAGCGACCGCCAGCTCGAGCTCGACTGCGGTCACATGGCCTTCGGCGTCAGCGGCCGCGCCTATCCCAGGATCGTCGATGCGGTGCGCGCCTTCTGACCCCCCGCGAGCCGCGGCGCCATTCGCCTCTTCCCTTGCCGTTTCAACTTGTTAAGCTTCACGCTCTCGGGGGAGAGGCTTGATGTTCACGATCGACGATCCGGGTTTCCGGGAAATGGCGGTGGCGACCGTGGTCGCCTTCCTGTTCGCCTATGGCATGTGCTGGGGGCTCGACAAGCTCGTCCTCCGCCGCCTGATCGCCGACCGCATCGCCGGCATTGCGCTCGGCGGAGTCGCCGCCTTCCTCTGCCTGATGGGCGCCGGCACCTTCTACCTGACGCGGGCCATGGGGTTCGGCGGCGGACCGATCGTGGTGCCGCCGATCCAGTACGTCCTCACCTTCCTCGGCGGCACGTTCGCGGCGGGCGCGCTGCGCATGGCGCTCTACGTCCGGGAATATGAGCGCAGCGACGACATGCTCGTCTTCGATCCCGATTATGACGACCTCTCGCGCTACGACGAGGAGGTCAACGACTGGGACGAGAAGAATCGCGGCCGCGGCTATTTCCGCCGCCACTGGGTGGGCCACCTGCCGCTGCCCGTCGCCTATTGGGTGAACGGCGCAATGCTGTCGGCGCTGGTGCTCGGCGCCGCCGAGTATCTCGCCCACAAGGTCAGGACCGAGTGGCATTCGCTGCAGGCGATGGCGGCGGTCGCGCTCGGCTACATCATCGTCTCCAGCCTGGTGTGGCTGTGGAGCTCGGTCGGCATCTGGCGCTCGGCCTACTGGCACCGCCGCCGCGGCGGCTCGGCCGGCTGGGGCTTCGCCGCCCGGGCGCTGGTGCTTCTCGGCGCCCTCGGCATTACGCTGCGCGCCGGCGACGTCGGCCTCCAGGCCGCAGAGCTCGGCAAGCTCGCCCGCGGCGAGGACAGCATCGGCAAGGTCGCCGAGATGAAACTCTCGCCGGACGGGCAGGAGATCGTCCTCAACGGCAATCTGGCTTTGGGCGCCGCCGACCGGTTCGACGCCGTCCTGTCGAGCGCGCCCAAGGCGAAGACCCTCGTCCTCACCTCGCCGGGCGGGCGCATCTTCGAGGCGGAGCAGATCGCCGAGGCGGTGCGCAAGCGCGGTCTCGACACCCGGGTCGACGATTCCTGCATGTCCGCCTGCACCGACATCCTCCTCGCCGGCCGCTCGCGCAGCGCCCCGGCGCGGGCGCGGATCGGCTTCCACCAGCCCGATTTCCCCGGCCTCAGCCAGAGCGAGCGCGCGCAGGCGACGATGGCGATGCACGACCGCTACATCGCCGCCGGGGTGAAGGAGCAGTTCGTGTGGCGGGCGATGACGCCGCCGCCGCAGAACATGTGGTTCCCGACCGCCGAGGAATTGGTCGACGCCAACGTGCTGACCACCTCGGCGGCGGTGACCCGTCCGGGCGCGGCCGCCGAGAGCCTGAGCGACCGGCGGCTGCGCGCCGATGTCGAGGCGGCCGCGGCGCGGATGAACCGCGGCACGCCGCGCGCCGTGGACGGCATGACGACCCTCGAGCGGGCCACCGCGTCCGGCTTCACCCTCACCCAATATTACCGGGTGAACCTCGAGCATCTCGACATCGCCCGCAGCCGAGCGGCGATGACGGCCGGCGCGCGGCGCCTCGTCTGCTCGGACCGCGACGGCGCCGCCACCGTGCATGACGGCGGCCGCTTCGCCTTCGTCTACACCGACCGCCGCGGCGGGCATCTGTTCGATGTGGCCGTGACGAGCTGCGACGGCGTCTAGCCTAGGAACGCGGCGGCGACCTCCGGCGGCACCCGCAAGGGGCGTCCGGTCACCTTGTCCAGCACCGCCCAGGTGGTGCGCGCGCGGACCCGGGGCTTGCCGTCGGCGCCGGTGAACTCGACATGGCGGTCGAACCGGGCGCCCCGCGGCGCCTCCCCGACCCAGGTGCGCCCCGTCACCGTCTCGCCCGGCAGGACGGCGCGCAGATAGTCGATCTCGTGCCGGACCACGACCCAGACATAGGCGTCGCGATGCGCCGGCGGCGCCGCCGCATACCAGTGGGCCGTGGCGATGTCCTGAATCCAGCGCACCCACACCGCATTGTTGACGTGGCCGAGCTCGTCGATGTCCTGCTCGGTCGCCGTGATGGTGCGGTCGAAAGGAGTCACGCGCCGCCCATCTGGGTGAGGACGAAGGCATAGGCCTCGGCCACCTCGCGCAAGCTGTCCCAGCGGCCGGACTTGCCGCCATGGCCGGCGCCCATGTTGATCTTGAGGAGGAGGAGATTGTCGTCGGTCTTGGTCGCCCGCAGCCGCGCCGCCCATTTGGCCGGCTCCCAATAGGTGACGCGCGGATCGTGGAGGCCACCGGTGATCAGCATCGGCGGATAGGAATGGGCGCCGACATTGTCGTAGGGGCTATAGGAGCGGATCAGCGCGAACGCGGCCGGGTCCTCGATCGGGTTCCCCCACTCCGGCCATTCGCCCGGGGTCAGCGGCAAAGTGTCGTCGAGCATGGTGTTGAGCACGTCGACGAAGGGGACATCGGCGACGATCGCGCCCCATAGCTCCGGATCGGAATTGACCACCGCGCCCATCAGCTCGCCGCCCGCCGAGCCGCCTTGCGCGGCGATGCGGCCGGGCCGGGCGAAGCCGGCGGCGGCGAGGCCTTTCGCGGCATCGACGAAATCGTTGAAGGCGTTGGTGCGCTTGTCGAGCTTGCCGTCGAGGAACCAGCCATAGCCGAGGTCGTCGCCGCCGCGGATATGGGCGATGGCATAGGCGTAGCCGCGGTCGAGCAGGCTGATGCGGCTGGTCGAGAAAGCCGGCGGGATGGCGATCCCGTAGGCGCCGTAGCCGTAGAGGAAGAGGCGGCCGGAGCCGTCTTTCGGGAAGCCCTTACGGTAGACGACGGAGACCGGCACCTGCTTGCCGTCGCGCGCCGGCACCATCAGCCGCTCGCTCGTGTAGGCGGAGGCGTCATAGCCTGACGGCACCTCCTGGACCTTGCGCACCTCCAGCTCGCCGCTGCCGGGATGGTAGTCGTAGACCGTTCCCGGCGTGACCATCGAGGAGTAGCTGAGGCGGTAGGAAGCAGGCCCGAATTCGGGATTGCCCGAGAAGGAGGCGCTGTAGGCGGCCTCCGTGAACGGCAGCGGCGTCTCCGCGCCCCCATAGGTGCGGAGGAGCAGTTGATCGAGGCCGTCGACCCGCTGCGAGACGGCGAGATGGTCTCGGTAGCTGGTATGACCGGTCAAGTAGACGCGGTCGGAGCCCGCGATCACCGTCCGCCACTCCGCCGGGTTCGTGAACTCCGCCTCGGCGAGGCGGAAGTTCACATGGTCGTCGTTGGTGAGGATCCACAGCTTCCGGTGCGCGGCGTCGCATGTGTAGTGGCGCCCCGTTTGCCGCGGCGAGACCAGGACCGGCTCCGCCGCGGGGTCCGTCGCGGGCACGAAGCGGACCTCGTCGGTGGTGTTGTCGCCGGTGGCGATGAAGATCAGGCTCTTGTCCTGCGACTTGCCGAGACCGACGCTGAAGCCGAGGTCGTCGGTCTCCTCGTACAGGGTGCGGTCCTCCTCGATCGGGCGGCCAAGCCAGTGCAGGCGCGCACGGTAGCTGCGCCAATTGTCGTTGACCTCGGTGAAGAGGATCCCGCGGCTGTCGGCGGTCCACACCGGCTCGCCGATGCCGACCTCCGTCACGGTCTCCAGATCGGTGCCCAACGCGATGTCGCGGATGCGCAGCTTGAACCGCTCCGAGCCGGTGTCGTCGACAAGCGTCGCGGCCAGCTTTCCGTCCGGGCTCACCGCCAGTGCGCCGAGCCGGAAGTAATCGCTCGCGGCGGCCGCGGCGGGCTCGTCGAACACCACTTCTTCAGCGCCGTCGCCTTCGGCCGGTTTGCGGTACCACACCCGATATTGCGCGCCCGGCGTGAACGCCCACCAATAGAGCCAGTCGCCGTTGCGGATCGGCACGGAGGCGTCGTCCTCCTTGATCCGCCCCTTCATCTCCTCGAACAGAGTCTCGACCAGCGCCTTGTGCGGCCCCATCGCCGCCTCGAAATAGGCATTCTCCGCCTTCAGATAATCGTGCACGCCTTCGTCGGTGACCTCGGGATAGGCCGGGTCGCGCAGCCAGTGCCACGGATCCTCGACGGTGACCCCGTGGCGTTCGTAGCTGTACGGGCGCTGCTCGGCGCGGGGCGGTGGGGGGAGGGTCATGCGGCTCTTTCGTGGCTGCGGCGGCTGGTCTATTCGAGCCTTCAGCCCATAACGCCGCCTGAGGAATTTGCCATGTCCACCTACGAAGCCCGCCTCGCCGCCCTTCGCGAGCAGCTCAAGGCGGATCGCCTCGACGGCTTCGTCGTGCCGCTCACGGACGAGCATATGAGCGAATATGTCGGCTCCTACGCCCAGCGGCTCGCCTGGCTGACGGGCTTTCAGGGCTCCGCGGGCTCGGCGGTCGTGCTGCCGGAGGAAGCGGCGATCTTCACCGACGGGCGCTACACCCTCCAGGTCCGCGACCAGGTCGACGGCCGCCACTGGTCCTACCAGTCGGTGCCGGAGACCAGCGCCGCCAACTGGCTCAAGGTCCACGCCCCCGATGGCGGCCGCATCGGCTACGATCCGTGGCTCCACACCAGCGACTGGGTCGTCCGCGCGAAGGAAGCGCTCGCCGAGAAGGGCGCCGAGCTCGTCGCCGTCCGCCGCAACCCGATCGACGCGGTCTGGTCGGACAAGCCGGAGCCCTCAAAGGCCCGCCTCGCCGTCCACCCCGAAACCTACACCGGGAAATCCTCCGCGGCGAAGCGGCAGGAGATGGCGGACTGGCTCCGGGAGCAGAAAGCCGATGCCGCCGTCCTCTCCGCGCTCGATTCGATCGCCTGGACCTTCAACGTCCGCGGCGCCGACGTCGAGCACACCCCGGTCGCCCTCTCCTTCGCATTGGTCAACGAAGACGGCACCGCCGACCTGTTCGTAGCGCCGGAGAAGATGGGCGACGACGTCCGCCAGCATCTCGGCAACGGCGTCCGCGTCCACGACCGCTCCGCGTTCGAAACCTATCTCGGCAGCCTCAAGGGCAAGACCGTCGTCGCCGATCCGGAGCGCGCGGTCGCGGCGATCTTCGAAGCGCTGGAGAAAGCCGGCGCCAAAGTGGTGAAGAAGCGCGATCCCGCGGTGCTTCCCAAGGCGATCAAGAACGATGCCGAGGTGAACGGCCACCGCGCCGCCCAGGCCCGCGACGGCGCCGCCCTCACCCGCTTCCTCCACTGGATCAGCATCGAGGCGCCCAAGGGCAATGTCGACGAGCTGATCGCGGTCGACAAACTCCAGCAATTCCGCATGGCAGCGGGCGACCTCCGCGACACGAGCTTCGACACCATCTCGGGCGCCGGGCCCAACGGCGCCATCGTCCACTACCGCGTCACCGAGGAGACCAACCGCCCGATCGAGATGGACTCGCTCTATCTGGTCGATTCGGGCGGCCAGTATCCGGACGGCACCACCGACGTGACCCGCACCGTCGCCATCGGCATCCCGACGGCCGAGATGCGCGACCGCTTCACCCGCGTCCTGAAAGGCCATATCGCCGTCGCCCGCGCACTCTTCCCTGAAGGGACGCGCGGCAGCCAGCTCGACACGCTCGCCCGTCAATATCTGTGGCGCGCCGGCCTGGATTACGCCCATGGCACCGGCCACGGCGTCGGCTCCTTCCTGGCGGTCCACGAAGGGCCGCAGCGCATCGCGCCTGCCGGCTCCAGCCAGTCGGGCGGAGACGAGCCGCTGAAGGCGGGCATGCTGCTCTCCAACGAGCCAGGCTATTACAAGACCGGCGAATACGGCATCCGCATCGAGAACCTGGTGCTGGTGGCGCCGCAGGAGGTCCAGGGCGCCGAGAAGAAGCTGCTCGGCTTCGAGACCCTCACCTTCGCGCCGATCGATCCGGCGCTGGTCGAGGTGTCGCTGCTCTCGCCGGAGGAGCGCGACTGGCTCAACGCCTATCACGCCCAAGTGCTGGAGGTGGTGGGGCCGCAGCTCGAGGGCGAGGTGAAGGCCTGGCTCGAGGCGCAGTGTAAGCCGCTCTAATCCTCCGCGTCCCGGGGAGGAACTGGGGCTGGGGCACCTTCCCCCCGCGCCTGCGCCTTCCGCCTGCGCAGATTGTCCCGCAGCGCCTCCGCCAGGCGCCTTTCGCGCTCTTCGTCCCGCTTCGCCATCGCCTTTGCCTTGACATAGCGCACGGCCCACGGCCATAGCGCCGCGTCCCCGAATGCCCTCGCTGGGCGTCGACAGGCGATGCTGCCGTAGCTCAGTGGTAGAGCGCATCCTTGGTAAGGCTGAGGTCGTGAGTTCAATCCTCACCGGCAGCACCACCGTCTGCTTTGGCGTCTGTTCGGGCGCCTGTTCGGGACCCGCCATTGACAAAGGCGTCGTCTCCGGGCGATCAATGCCGCGGGATGTCAGCGAAGCGTGACGGAGAATTCGATGCGAATTGTGATGCTTATGGGTGCCGCCTGCAGCGCGGCCATGCTGGTCTCCACTGCGGTCGCAACGACGCCTGTGAAGAAGAGCGACGGAACCAAGGTGATCTGCCGTGAACTAGGCGAGACAGGGTCTCGGCTGGCGTCGAAGCGCGTCTGCCTGACCCGCGACCAGTGGCGCGACCAGGCGCAGACGCAGCGCACCGATCTCGACAAGGCCCAGCGCATCCGCGTCGGCCCGGACGGCCAGTAAGGCTTGTCGCCCGCGCCCGCGCCTTACTGGCGCGCGGTGCGGACCACCATATCGAGCACCGCCGGGTGAAGCGGGCGGACGAATTCGCAGCCCATCAGATGGCCGCGCATCCAGGCGACGCGCGCGTGCATGCTCTCCAGCCCCGGCATCTTCAGCCACACGTCCGAGCCCGGCATCAGGTCGAGGTGGGTGGCGGCGCGGAAGCCGTGGGTCGAAAGGTCCATCACCTGGATCGTCACGGCGTGGGCGCCGCGCTGACGCAGTCCGGCACCGAGCACCAGCTCGGTGCGGGCGGCGCGCCGGCCGTCCTCGCCGGGCTGGGTGCTGAGTTGTCCGGTGAGCGCCGTCACGGCTGAAACCTCAGCGCTCGGGAACGGCGATCCCCACCGCCATGCCCCACATCTCGGCCAGCTTACGATCGTGCGCGGTCATATCCTCTCCGAACAGGCGGGGGCGGCGGAAACGCGGCTGGTTCTGGTCGGTGGTCGTCCGGCGCAGCTGCACGAGCACTTCGCTCTCATCGATCTGGAAAGCGAATTCGAGACCCGCGCGGTTGCATCCGGTCCAGGCGATTCGCGCAGGAACCGTAATCGAGCCGCGGTGGAACACCACTTCCGTCCCCGGCGCCGGCGGCACGGTCTGGCACTCGACCAAAGCGCCTTTCTGCGACAGATCGCGCAGCCGCACGTCGATTTCCGACCCGCCGATGTCGAGCTTCGCGGCGAGCAGCACGCGGTTGCGCTTCGCCCGGCGCTTGCCGGCCACCGGCAGATCTACGTAGCTCTCGACGCCCATTCCCGTTTTCCCGTCTCATCCGGCCTTGCGGGCACGCTACGCGCGCGCCGCCTAACTTGTGGTAAACGCGGCGGCAGATTTTTCCGCGCCGGCCGCCCTCCGCGTTGACCTGCCCGGCCCGCCCACTATGGCGCCGCCATGCGTTTTTTCTCCGACAATGCCGCCCCCGCCTGCCCGGAAGTCATGGCCGCGCTCCACGCCGCCAACCGCCTCGACACCGCCTATGACGGCGACGAATGGAGCCGGCGCCTCGACGGGACTTTTTCCGAGCTGTTCGGCACCGACGTGGCGGCCCTGTGGGTGGCGACCGGAACGGCGGCCAACGCCCTCGCCCTGGCTGCCCTCTGCCCGCCCCACGGCAGCATCGTCTGCCACCGCGACGCCCACATCCAGAACGACGAATGCGGCGCGCCCGAATTCTACACCCACGGCGCGAAGCTGCTGCTCGCGGAAGGCATCGGCGCCAAGCTCACCCCGGAGACGGTCACCGCGCTCCTCGACAGCGTCCGCAACGATGTCCACCAGACGCAGCCGCACACCCTCTCGATCACCAACGCGACCGAATATGGCCTCGTCTATTCAGCCGACGAGACGTCCGCGCTCGGCGCGCTGGCGCGGGCGCGGGGCCTCAATTTCCACATCGACGGCGCCCGCTTCGCCAATGCGATGGTGCGCACCGGCGCCAGCCCCGCCGATTTGAGCTGGAAGGCCGGCGCGGACGCGCTGAGCTTCGGCTTCACCAAGAATGGCGGCATGTCCGCGGACATGCTGATTTTCTTCAAGCCGGAGCTCAAGGCCGCGGCACTCTACCGCCGCAAGCGCGCCGGGCATCTGCTGTCCAAGGGCCGCTTCCTCGCCGCCCAGGTGCTGGCGATGCTCGATGACGATGTCTGGCTGCGCAACGCCCGCGCCGCCAATGCCGCCGCCGCCCGCCTCGCCGAAGCCGCCGGGCCCGAACGCCTCCTTCTCCCGGTCGAAGCCAACGAGCTCTTCATCCGCGCCACGCCGGCCGAAGCGCAGCGCCTGCGCGCCCAGGGCTTCGACTTCTACGACTGGGGCCCCGGCGAAGCCCGCCTCGTCACCAGCTGGGACACCGACCCCGCCGCCATCGACGAGCTCGCCGCGGCGATCCGGGCCCTGTGAGGACGGACGGAGCGAGCTTCCTCAATCCTCGCATCCTCCTCCCCTTCATTGTCGTCACCCTGATCTGGGGATCGACCTGGATCGTCATCCGCGACCAGTTCGGAGCGGTCCCCGCCACCTGGTCGGTGACCTACCGCTTCGCCATCGCGGCGGCGGCGACGTTCGCTTACGCCAATGCGACCGGCGCCTCGCTCGGCATCGGGCGCCACGGGCATCTGCTCGCTCTGACGTTCGGGATTCCGCAATTCTGCCTGAACTTCAACCTGGTCTACGCGGCAGAGCATCACGTCACCTCCGGCCTCGTCGCGGTGGTGTTCGCGCTGCTGCTGGTGCCGAACGCGGCCTTGTCGCGCGCCTTTCTCAAGCATCCGCTGAGCAGCCGCTTCCTGCTCGGCTCCGCCATCGCAATCGTCGGCGTTGGGCTGCTGTTCGTCCAGGAGATGCGGGCCAGCGGTGGCCGGGAGGCGGAGGTGGCGCTCGGCATCGCGCTGACCCTCCTCGCCGTCCTCTCCGCCTCCGTCTCGAACGTCCTGCAGGGCAGCCAGCGGCTTCGGGCCCGGCCCGTGCCGCCGATGCTCGCGTGGGGCATGGTCTACGGCGTGCTGTGCGACGGCGCCGTCGCCGCACTCTTCTACGGCCCGCCGCGCTTCGACCTCCGGCCCGATTACATCGCCGGGCTGCTCTATCTCGGCCTCTGCGCCTCGGCGCTCGCCTTCACCCTCTATTTCGGCATCATCCGCGCCATCGGCCCCGGTAAGGCGGCCTATTCGAGCCTGCTCGTGCCGATCATCGCGATGGGCTTCTCGACCGCGTTCGAGGGGTACCATTGGTCGCGGCCAGCGGCGGCGGGCGGTGCGCTCGCCCTCGCCGGCCTGTTCATTGCGCTGCGCTCGGCGCGGCGGCCGGCGGCGGAGGCGTGACGATCCCGCGCTGATCCGTCGGCAGCTCGCCGAGGTGCCGCGCCTTCCAGTCCATCGACGCCCGCACCCGGGTGCGGCCTGAAGGATGGTCGAAGAACATAGCCTCCTCGATCGGCCCTGGCTCGATTTTGCGATATTCCGAAAGCTTCATCGCGATCGAGGCGAAACCGTCCGGCTCGCGTGCCGCATCGAGGCCGAAGGCGTCGGCGGCGTTCTCCTCGCTGCGGATCACGGTGTTGAACACCGGAGTCAGCACAAGGATGAATATGGTCAGGATGAGCGCGAAGGCGGGCACCACCGCCGGATCGGCGACGCTCTCGATACGCCACCGGCTCCCCCACCGCGCGAGCATCCACGGGGTCAGACGCCACAGGATCAAGGCGGCGACTAGGGCGATGGCCGAGAAGGCGAGGATCAACTTCCACACGTGCCCGAGCACGTAGTGGCCCATTTCGTGGCCCATCACCGCCTTCACTTCCGCTGGGCTGCTGCGATTGAGAAGGTTATCGTTGAGGGCGATGCGGATCGTCGGGCCGAAGCCGGCCACGTTCGCCGAGATGCGCTTCGACTGCTTGGAAGCATCGACCACCCACACGTTAGTCGCGGGGATATGGTTCGCCTGCGCCATCGCTAAAATCTGCTCGCGCATTGGGCCGGCCTGCATCGGCGTATATTTGTTGAACAGCGGCTCGATGAAGAGCGGCTGGAGCACCAAGGCGAAGGCCATCATCGCCACCAGCGCCGCCGTGCCCCACAGCCACCAGGTCCGCGGCGCGCGGCGGATGACGGCGAAGATCACCGTCAGCATGATCGCCGTCATCACCAGGGTGACGCCGAGGGCGATGCCCTCCTGCCCGAGCCAGCCGCCGAAGCTCTGGTTGGAGAGGCCGTATTGATGCTCGCGGAAGAAGCCGGTGTAGATCGTCCACGGAAGGACGATCAGCGAACCCAGTACGACATAGGGAAGCGCATACACGCCCGGCTGCAGCCAGCCGTGCTTCGTCACCCGCCCCGCCCAGTCGCGCCACGCCGCGGACCAGCCCATGTGCAGCATCAGCCAGTGCGACGCGACGCCGACCAGCGCGCCCCACAGGAGCAGCCAATAGCCGCCCTCGAAATAGGCGTCGGACTTGGCCCGCGCCGCCCCCTGCAGGGTGGCGAGATAGGCGCGCGTGGCGACTTCCGGATCGAAGGGCGCCGCGGCGGCGGCGATCAGCGCGATGATCATGAAAGCATATCCTCCCCGAAACGATTGTGTGGCGCGAAAGCACGGCGAAGGAAAGCGCCCGCGTTGCGCCCGCCCCGCCCGGCTCCTAAGTGCCCGCCATGGTCGATGCCCAACACGCCGCCGCCCCGCCCCCCGCTCCCGTCCGCCGCGAGGATTACCGGCCGCCCGAGTGGCTGGTCCCGGAGATCGCGCTGGAGTTCGCGCTTGGGGCGGAGCGGACCCGGGTGCGCAGCCGTCTGACGGTCACCCGCAACGGGGAGCACGACCGGCCCCTGAAGCTCAACGCGGAGGAGCTCGAGCTGCTGTCGGTCACGGTCGACGGGCAACCCGCCGCCTACGAGCATGACGAGGAGGAGGGCATCCTCACCATTCCCCTCGCCGGCGCCTCTGCGATCGTCGAGACCGAGGTGGAGATCGAGCCCTCCGCCAACACCGAGCTGATGGGGCTCTACGAGTCCGGCGGCATCCTGTGCACGCAATGCGAGGCCGAGGGCTTTCGGCGCATCACGCCGTTCCCGGACCGGCCGGACGTGCTCACCCGCTACACGGTGAAGCTGATCGCCGACAAAGCCCTCTATCCAGTGCTGCTCTCGAACGGAGACCCGGTCGGCCAGGGCAATCTCCCCGATGGCCGCCACTGGGCCGAGTGGCACGACCCCTTCCCCAAGCCCTGCTACCTCTTCGCGCTCGTCGCCGGCGATCTCGTCGCCAACCGCGACAGCTTCACCACCCGATCGGGCCGCGAAGTCGCACTCGGCATCTGGGTCCGCGAAGCCGACCTGCCGCGCACCGGTCACGCCATGGAGTCGCTGAAGGACGCCATGGAGTGGGACGAGGAGACCTACGGGCGCGAGTATGATCTCGACGTGTTCAACATCGTGGCGGTGGGCGATTTCAATTTTGGGGCGATGGAGAATAAGGGCCTCAACATCTTCAACTCGCGCTACATCCTGGCGGACCAGGAGACCGCCACGGACGACGATTTCGACGCGGTGGCCGGCGTCGTCGCCCACGAATATTTCCACAATTGGTCGGGCAACCGGGTGACCTGCCGCGACTGGTTCCAGTTGAGCCTCAAGGAAGGCTTCACCGTCTTTCGCGACCAGCAATTCTCCGCCGAAGGATCGGAAGCGGTGAGCCGCATCGCCGACGTCCGCGTGCTGCGCGCCAGCCAGTTCCCCGAGGATTCGGGCCCGCTCGCCCACCCCGTGCGCCCGGAATCCTATATCGAGATCAGCAACTTCTACACGGCCACCGTCTACAACAAGGGCGCCGAGCTCATCCGGATGATGCACACCATCCTCGGCCCCGACAAATTCCGCGCCGGCACCGACCTCTATTTCGACCGCCACGACGGCGAAGCCGCGACCTGCGAGGAGTTCGTGAAGGCGATGGAGGATGCGAGCGGCGCCGATTTCTCCCGCTTCCGCCTCTGGTACGGCCAGTCGGGAACCCCCCGCGTCCGCGCCGACCTCCGGGTCGTCGACGGCCACGCCCATCTGAAGCTTCGTCAGGGCGTGCCGGCGACGCCGGGACAGCCCGCCAAGCAGCCGATGCCGATCCCACTCCGGACGGCTCTGTTCGGCCTCGAGACCGGCGCGAAGCTCGGCGAACGCCTGATCCTTCTCGACCAGGCGGAGGTCGATCTCGACGTCGGCCCCGTCTCGGAGCCGCCGATCCTCTCGATCAACCGCAATTTCTCGGCGCCCGTCACCATCGAGACCAACCGCAGCGCCGCCGACCTCGCCTTTTTGTCGGCACGCGACGACGATCCGTTCGCACGCTACGAGGCGATGCAGCAGCTGATGCTCGACACTCTCCTCGCCGCCGTCGCCGGCCGCCAGGACCACCGCCCGGTGATCGCCGCCGTGCGAGAGACGCTCGCCGACGAGCAGCTCGACCACGCCTTCGTCGGCGAGGCGGTGATCTTGCCGAGCGAGGCGTTCGTCGGCGACCATCTCGCCACCGTCGACCCCGAAGCCGTCGCCGCCGCCCGGGAGGCGCTGCGCACCGCGCTCGGCGAGACGCTGGAGGACGCCTGGCGCGCCGCCTACGCCTCGACCGCCGCCAACCGCTACGAGTATAGCGCCGCAGCCTGCGGCGCGCGGCGCTTGCACTCGGTGGCTCTGAGCTATCTGTTGGCCTCGGGCGCTGCGGACGCGCCGGCGCTGGCGATGCGGCAATATGACGAGGCGGACAACATGACCGACCGCCTCGGCGCCTTGACCGTGCTCGCCAATTCCGATGCGCCCGAGCGGCAGGGCGCCCTCGCCGCCTTCTACGACCGCTACCGTGCCGATCCGCTGGTGCTGGACAAATGGTTCGCCGCCCAGGCCCGCGCGACTCGCGCCGACGCCATCGACACCGTCGAGGCGCTGGCCCGGCACCCGGATTTCTCGCTGACCAACCCCAACCGGCTCCGCTCCCTCGTCGGCGCCTTCGCCGCCAACCAGCGCGCCTTCCACCACCCGTCGGGCCGCGGCTACCGCTTCCTCGCCGACATCCTCCTGCAGGTCGACAAATTGAACCCGCAAACGGCGGCCGGGCTGGTGCCCCCGCTCGGCCGCTGGCGCCGCTTCGGCCCCGACCGCCAGGCCCTGATGCGCGCCGAGCTCGAGCGCATCGTCGCGACGCCGGGCCTTTCGAAGGAAGTGTTCGAGCAGGCCAGCAAGAGCCTCGCGGCTTAGCGGCCCACCCAGGCGGCGACCTGCGCCGCCACGTCGTTCGCGGCGCGGTTAAGGGCGGCGGGGGCGTTGGCGGCGTCGATGGCCGCGACCGGTACGCGCGCTTCGAAGCGGCGGGTCTCCACCGCGTTCGTTCCGCGGGCGATGGCGGCGTCGTAGATCACTACCGCCTGGGAGCCGGTTTCCTCGAAGCCGAACTCCTGCAGGGTGCCGGTAAGGCGCTGGCCCGGGTCGAAGGTGAATTGCCTGGGATCGAGCACCACCCGGCCCGTCTTCGCCGCGATCGTGTCGGAGAGCAGGCGCGCGAACATCGTGTTCGGCATCTCCACCCATTGCGCCTTCGGAAGATAGGTGACCTGCGTGCCGCTCTCGCGCACCGGCACGCGCAGGGTCATCAGCTCCTGCGGCACCGCCGGCGCGACGACGGTGATCGCCTGCGCGGTGGGCGCCGTGCGCGAGCCATTCGGCGCCGCCGCGTCAGGGCTGAGCCGCATCAAGGTCGCCGGCGGCTTCGCGCCGAAGCTGCAGGCCGAGAGGGCGGCGGCGCCCGCGAGCGCCGCGAGGAGAATCGTGCGCGTCATTTCTTGCCCCGCTTGTAATCCGGCAGCTTCGCCGGCCCGAGGATCGAGGTGACCCCGCCCTGGTCGAGCCGCTGCGCGACGTTGTTCAGCGAATCCGACATCTGCCTCAGGTCCCGCACCAATTGCCCGACCTCGGGGATCGTCTGCTTGGAGAAGGCCTGCAGCCCCGGCCGCGCGTCGCCCAAAGTCGCGTTCAGCGTCTTCATGCTGGTGTCGGCCGACTGCACCGTGCGGCGCAGGTCGGCAATCAGCGGCCTGGCGTCCTTCGACAGCACGTCGTTCGACGTGTCGGCGAGGCGGCCGAACCGGTCCGCCGCGTCGCCCGCCTGGCGGATGGCGATACGGGCGTCGGCGAGGGTCGCGGCGATCTCGTCCGAGCGGGCGGCGAGGTTGTGGCTCATCGTGTTGACGTTGTGGAGGATCGCCGCGATCGATGCCTGGTTCTTGTCGCCGAGCAGTTCGGTCAAGCGCAGGGTCAGCGTCGACACGCGCTCGAGCAACTCCGGCGCGCTGTTGAGGATGGCGCCGAGGCCGCCCGGCTTCATCGGGATAACCGGCACGCCGAACGGGCATTGCGCCTTGGCGTCTCCCGAGGGACAGGCGAGTTCGGGCCGCGGCAGGTTCGGGCGCTTGGGATCGCGGTCCGGCGGATCGAGCTGGATTTGCGAGACGCCGGTGAAGCCGACGCCCTTGATCGTCGCGGTGGTGCCGGCGAGGATCGGGGTGTCGTCGTTCACGCTGATCCTGACCCGCACGAATTCGGGCGTCTGCGGCAGGAGGGTGATCGACTTGACCTGCCCCACCGGCACGCCGGAGAAAGTCACCGCCGAACCCGTGGCGAGGCCGTCGACGGCCTGGCTGAACAGGACATCGTAATATTTTTTCTTGTCGCCCGACGCCTGGCTCAGCCACAGGATGAAGGCGAGCACGGCGACCAGCATCACCATGACGACGCTGCCGACGAGGATATGGTTGGACCTGTTTTCCATCAGCCTTCAGCGCCCCCCTGCGCAGCCCCCGCCTTCGCCTCGGCTTCTTCGGCCCGGGCCTCGGCTTCCTCGACGGCTTCTTCGGCCGCCCGTCCGCGGGTACCTCTGAAATATTCCTGTATCCACGGGTGGTCCAAAGCCAATAATTCCGCAATCGTTCCAACCGCGACGACCTTGCGGTCCGCGAGTACCGCCACGCGGTCGCAGATCGTGTACAGCGTGTCGAGGTCGTGGGTGATGAGGAACACCGTCAGACCGAGCCGGTCGCGCAGCTCCAGGACGAGATTGTCGAACGCCGCGGCACCGATCGGATCGAGGCCGGCGGTCGGCTCGTCGAGGAACAAAATCTCCGGATCCAGCGCCAGCGCGCGGGCGATTCCGGCGCGCTTGCGCATGCCGCCGGAGAGCTCGGCCGGATATTTAGGCCCGGCATCGGGATCGAGGCCGACCATGACGATCTTGTAGGCGGCGATCTCGTCGAGCAGCTTTTCCGACAGGCGCGGGTAGAATTCGCGCAAAGGCACTTCGACATTCTCGGCCACCGTCAGCGTCGAGAACAGGGCGGCGCCCTGGAACAGGATGCCCCAGCGCTTGCGCACCCCCTGGAGCGCGGCTTCGCGCGCGCTCAGCATCGGCACGCCGAACACTTCGACCTCGCCCTCGTCCGGCTGCTGGAGGCCGATGATCGAGCGCATCAGCACCGACTTGCCGGTGCCCGAGCCGCCGACGACGCCGTAAATCTCGCCGCGGCGGACCTCGAGGTCGAGCCCTTCGTGCACCTGCTGCTCGCCGAAGCTGTTGGCGAGGCCGCGGACGCGGATGACGATCTCCTGCTCCTCCGGCGGCGCGGCGGCCTGTTTGGCGAGGGTCTCGGTCACAGCCAGCCGATCGAGGTGAAGAAGACGGCGAAGAAGGCGTCGAGGACGATGACCAGGAAGATCGCCTGCACGACGGCGGTGGTGGTGCGAAGCCCGACCTCCTCGGCGTCGGACTTGACCTGCATGCCCTGGAAGCAGCCGGCCATGGCGATGATCAGCCCGAACACCGGCGCCTTGATCAGCAGCTCCCACACGTCGGTCGTCCCGGTGAGGACCTCCCGGACGCGCTGGACAAAGGTGATCGGCGGGATACCGAGGCTGATCCAGCAGAAGATGCCTCCGCCGACGATGGCGAGGATCGCCGCGTAGAAAGCGAGCAAAGGCATCATCGCCACCGTCGCGATGACCCGCGGCAGGACCAGCGCCTCCATCGGCGAGACACCGATCGTGCGCATCGCGTCGACTTCCTCGGCGAGCTTCATCGAGCCGATCTCGGCGGCGAACGACGAGCCGGAGCGCCCCGCGACCATGATCGCCGTCATCAGCACGCCCAGTTCCTTGACCGCCGCGCGGCCGATCAGATTGACCGTGAAGACCTCGGCGCCGAATTGCCGCAGCTGCACCGCGCCCTGCTGCGCGATGACGATGCCGACGAGCAGGCTCATCAGCCCGATGATGCCGAAGGCGTGGACGCCGACCACCTCGAAGCGCTGCACCACCGCGTTGAGCCGAAAGCGGCGGGGGTGCTGGATGACAGCCCACAAGGAGATCAGCATCGCGCCGAAAAAGGCGAGCAGGCCGAGCATCGTCCGGCCCGCAAGCACCGTGGCGGAGCCGATCTGGTCCATCACCCGCATCACGGGCGGCGGGGGGTCCGGGCGGACCTTGATCGGCTTGTCCGCCTCGCCGACCTGGCGCAGCAGGCTGGCGGCGCCCGCGTCGGCCCCAACGATCTCGCCGCCGCGCTCCCGCGCCGTGCGGTGGAGCAGCCAGGCGCCGATCGTGTCCATCCGGCCGACACCGGAGATGTCGAGGACGAAGCCGCGGCCCTTCAGCCGGTCGAGCCGCTGCGGCAGCGGCCCGAGCCGCGAGAGGGTGAGATCGCCGGCGAAGCGCAGCACGCGCCGGCCGTCTTCCTGCGCCTCGCTGTACCTGGCGACCGAACTCATAGCCGCGACATGCTTCAATTCCCCGGTGCCCGCAAGCTGGACAGAAGGCTACGCGCCGTGGATGGAGCGGTTCCATGAAGGTCGGGCTCGCCATCTACGACATGGACAGGACGGTGACGCGGCGGCCGACCTACGCCGCCTTCCTCCTCCACGCAGCACTGCGCCTGGCGCCGTGGCGGCTGCTGCTGCTGCCGTTCTCGGCGCTCCTCAGCCTCGGCTACGCGCTGCGTCTCCTCGACCGCGCGCGCCTCAAGGAGCTGAACTACACGCTGCTGGTCGGCCGCGGCGTCGCGCCGGAGCGCCTCGCCGCCGTCGCCGAAAGCTTCGCGCGTGCGCAACTCGCCACCAACATCCTCCCCCAGGCCCGCGCCGCGATCGAGGCCGATCGCAAGGCCGGCCGCAGGCTCGTCCTCGCGACCGCCTCGTACGAGCTGTACGCCGCCGCCATCGGCAAGGCGCTGGGCTTCGACGACGTCATCGCCACCCGCACGCAGAGCGACGCGCGGGGCCGCGTCGTCGCCCGGATCGACGGCGCCAATTGCTACGGCGACGCCAAGCGTGACATGGTCGAAGCCTGGCTGGCGCAGGAGGGGCTGGCGCGCGACGCGGTGCACATCCGCTTCTATTCCGACCATCATAGCGACGCGCCGATGCACCGGCTCGCCGACGAAGCCTTCGCCGCAAATCCCAATGCCCGCCTCGCCCGTCTCGCCGCCGCGGAAGGGTGGGAAGTCGTGCGCTGGAAGGGCCGCCGCTGAATTCCTCCAAATCGGCTCCATTACCGCTTTGTTAACCATTGCCTGCGAAGACCGTCTCCATGGGTGGAGGAAAGATCAGGTCGGGACGGCTGCGCCGCATGTGGCGCGACGGGCGAACGCGCATCCTGTTCTGGACCGGCCTCGTCGCTCTTATCTTCGGCGTCCTCGATCTTGGCCAGCCCGTGGAGCAGTTGCTGTACGTCGCTCGCGCCCAGGCCCAGCACAAGGCGAGCGGCGGTATCGTCATCGTGGGAGTGGACGAGCGCAGCCTGGAGCGCATACCCAGCGTCCCTTGGCCCCGCCGCGCACACGCGGCCTTGGCGGACCGGCTGAACAGCCTGGGTGCGGCACGGGTTTTCTTCGATTTCGACTTCTCGCTGCCCAGCCAGCCGGCCGACGACCGCGCCTTTGCGGCGGCATTGGAGCGTCTCCACGGCCGCGGCACGCTCGCACTGCGCTTCCTGATCGATCCGATCACGAAGAAGCGCGTCGACAGCTTCCCGCTTGAGACGCTCCGCAAGCGCGCGAATCTCGCCAACATCAACGCGCAATATATGGCGCACGGCTCTCTCTGGAGCATCCCCTACGCCCTCACTTATGCCGGGCGCGACTATCCGTCCTTTGCGTCGGCGCTGTCGAGCAAGCCGGGGCCCGTGAACGAGATGTTCCCGATCGACTATTCGATCGACCCCAAGACGATTCCGGTTCTCAGCGCGATCGACATATTGGACGGCCGGGTGCGCCCCGAGGCGGTGCGCGGCAAGGTGGTCATCATCGCCTCCACGACGTTGAGGCTAGGCGACGAGTTCATAATGCCGGGCCATGGCCCGACGCCGGGCGTTTACGCACAGGTGCTCGGTGCCGAGACGTTGCTGGCCGGCAGGCCGGTGGTCGTCGGCTGGATGTTGCCGCTCCTCCTCGCCTTGGGCGCGGCCGCAATCTGCGCCTATGCGCGCCGTGTGCCGGTGGCGGCGAGCAGCATCATCGTCGGCTTGACCGCCGCGCTGTTTCTCCCCCTCGTGCTCGAAGCCCATGGCGTGCGCGCCGAGATCGCGCCTGCGCTGGTCATGCTGCTCGGCGCAGCGGGGGTGAGGACGTGGCTGGTCTTCCGCCGGACCCTGCGCGAACGCGGCACGACCAACCAGATTACCGGCCTTCCGAACCTCAATGCGCTCCGCAAGGAAGAACCGAGGGGCGAGGTCCCGCTCATCGCCGCGCGGGTGCAGAATTACGCGCAAATCTGTGCCGCGCTGCAGACCGACGAGGAACGCACGCTCGCGGCGCAGATTGCGGCCCGCCTCTCCGTCGGTGGCAGCATGACCTCCGTATACCAGGGCGACGAAGGGATCTTCGCCTGGTTCGCACCCGAGCAGGCGGACCTCGACGAGCATCTCAACGCCCTTCACGCTTTGTTTCGCAGCGCCATCGTGGTAGCCGGACACCGGTTCGACCTGGCCATAACCTTCGGGGTCGACACCAATGGCGACCGCCTCATCGCCAGCCGCCTGGGCGGCGCCTTGGCCGCGGCCGAGGAAGCCGCCGCCGAATCCCGCCGCTGGAAGCGCTACGCCCACGACCAGGGCGAGGACGCATCCTGGCGCCTGTCGATCCTCAGCCAGCTCGACGCGGCGATCGGCGCCGGCGACCTCTGGGTCGCCTACCAGCCGAAGATCGACGTCAAGACGAAGCAGGCGATCGGCGCCGAGGCCCTGGTGCGCTGGACCCACCCCACCAAGGGCGAAATCAGCCCGATGGAGTTCATTCCCGCCGCCGAGCAGAGCGGCCGGATCGAGAAGCTCACCGAGTTTGTCCTCGACCGCGCCATCCGCAGCGGCGCGCTGGCCGCCAAGCGCTGCCCGCACTTCAACATGTCGGTGAACCTCTCGCCCAAGCTGCTCGGCGCCTTCCCTCTCGAGGCGAAGGTCATGGAGCTGCTGAAGAAGTTCAACCTGCCGCCGGAATGCCTGACGCTGGAGGTGACCGAAACCGCGACCCTCGCCCGCGCCGAGGCCGACCTCGCACCGCTCCATCGCCTGCGCGCACGCGGGGTTCAGATCTCAATCGACGATTACGGCACCGGCCTGTCGACGCTCGACTATATCAAGCGGCTGCCGGCGAGCGAGATCAAGATCGACAAGAGCTTCGTGCAGGCGGTCGGCAAGAGCCAGAGCGACCGACTCATGGTCCACTCCACCATCCAGCTCGCGCACTCGCTGGGGCACAAAGTGGTCGCCGAAGGGGTGGAGGATCTGGCCACTTTTGAGACGCTTGCGGCCATGGGCTGCGATATCGTGCAGGGGTTTTATTTCGCTAAACCAATGACTTTCAGTCACTTAACGCCATTCATTCCGGGTTGGAGAAAAGCTTCCGCTGCCTGAAAACGATGAATCTCTTGCTAACCCTTAACGGTTTGTTTACTTAGATCCCCGTCGCCGAGGTGATTCGCATCTTGGCATGTGAAACGGGGAAAGCAGATGCAGAAGCAGCAGAAGCCCGCTCGCAGCATTTACGATTATCTTTTCGGTTCGGGCTGGGGCAGCACCGGCGCGAAAGGCTGATCGGCTGAGCGCATCGAGACCCGGACTACCGTGGTTTCAAATTGAAGAGGCTCTGCCGCACCCGCGGCGGGGCCTTTTCCATTTCTGGCCCCCGTTCTGGAGCCCGACGCCTCCCGGTCCTCGGGAACTTGGGCGCTGCGTATCTCTTGTAGCGGCGTGATACAAAATGCCGCCCGGCCGCGCGCCGTCCTTTTCGACGTTGACGGCACCCTCGTCGACACTAACGAACTTCACGCCGTCGCCTGGCGCGAGACCTTTCGCCATTTCGGCCACGAGGTGCCGCTCGACGCGATTCGCACCCAGATCGGCAAAGGCGGGGACAATCTGATCCCGACCTTGCTGCCGGACCTCGGGGAAGAGCAGGCGGACGAGATCGACGCCTGGCGCGGCGAGCTCTTCAAGCGCGACTATCTGCCGAGCACGATGCCCTTTCCCGGCGTCCGCTACCTGTTCGAGCGGCTCGTCCAGGACGAGATCCGAATCGTCCTCGCCTCCTCGGCCGGAAAGGAGGAGGTCGGTTTCCACCTCGACCTCATCGCTGCCGCCGATCTCGTCGCCGCCATCACCTCCAAGGACGATGTCGAAAGCTCCAAGCCCTGCCCCGACATCTTCGAAGCGGCGGTGAAGAAGGTTGCGCCGATCCCCGCCGAGGAGGTCGTCGTGGTCGGCGACTCGCCGTGGGACATCAAGGCCGCCGGGCGCGCGGGCCTCAGGGCGATCGGCTTCCTCTCCGGCGGCTTTCCGGAGGCGCAGCTGCGGGCCGAAGGCGCCATCGCCTGCTACCGCGACGCCCGCCACCTCCTCGCCGACTATGACAGCTCGGTCTTCGCCCGTGGCTAAGCGCCCCGCAGACCGCACCCTCGCCGCCGACAGCGCAGCCGCGCGCCTTGCCCGGCAGTATAAGGATACGCTCCCGGTTAAGGCTCTGGAGCATGTCGCCGACTTGGGCGACCAGCCGCCGATGCGGATCCTCTGCGGCGCCGTCATCGGCATCGGCCTCCTCTCGGGCAACCGCCACCTCGCCCGCACCGGCGTTTCCATGCTGGCCGCGCACACGCTCGCCACCTTCGTCAAGGACGAGGTCAAGGAGCGCGTGAACCGCACCCGCCCCCGCTCCGCCGGCAAGCAGGGCAAGGACTCGAAGCCCCGCCCCGGCGACAAGACTGCCAAGGAGGAAACCAGCTTTCCCTCCGGCCATTCCGCCGGTGCCGCGGCCGTCGCCCGCGCCTTCGCCCGCGGCTATCCGGAGCATGCCGGCAAGGCCTATGCGGCCGCAGGCTTCCTCGCCCTCGCGCAGATACCCCGCTGCGCCCATTATCCGACCGACGTCGGCGCCGGCCTCGCCATCGGCGTCGCCGCCGAGGCGGTGACGGAAGCTGTGCTGAAGCGGACCTGAGATTCAGCGCACCCCGACGGCTTTCCTGACCTCCACCATCGTCGCCTCCGCGCGCTCCGCAGCCGCTTCCGCGGACCGCTTCAGCATCGCCTCGAGCGACGCCTCGTCGTCCCGAAGCTCATGGAAGCGCTTGCGGATCGGCTCCAGCCCGGCGATCACAGCCTCGGCCACGCCCGTCTTGAGCGCGCCATAGCCCCGGCCGTCGAAGTGCCGCACCGCCTCGTCCCAAGTCCCCCCGGCAAAGGCGTGGTAGATGGTGACGAGGTTCTTCACCCCCGCCCCCAGATCGGCGCCGTCCACCGCCGTTCGCGAGTCGGTCTTGGCCGATTTGAGCTTCTTCAGGATAACGCTCGGCTCGTCGAGGATGCCGATGGCGTGCTTCGGGTTCGCCGCGCTCTTCGACATCTTCGCCTCGGGGTCGTCGAGCCCCATCACCCGCGCGCCGACCTGCTGGACCATGATTTCGGGCCGCGTGAAGTGATAACCGAACAATCCCTCGAAGCGTTGGGCGATATCCTGGGTGATCTCGATATGCTGCCTCTGGTCCTCCCCCACCGGCACCAGGTCGGTATGGTAGAGGAGGATGTCGGCCGCCTGCAGGATCGGGTAGGTGTAGAGGCCGGTGCCGACCGTATCCTGCTTCTCGGACTTGGACTTGAACTGGGTCATCCGGTTCATCCAGCCCATCGGCGTCACGCATTCGAGAATCCAGGCGAGCTCGGCATGCTGGCGCACCTGGCTCTGCAGGAAGATGATCGACTTGTCCGGGTCGATCCCGCAGGCGACGTAGAGCGCTGCGACGTCGAGGCTGCTCTTGTGCAGCGCCTTCGCCTGGATTGCCTCGGGAATGGTCAGCGCATGGAGATCGACGACGCAGAAGATATTGTCGTGCCGCTCCTGCTCGCGCACCCACAGCGACAGCGCGCCGATGAGGTTGCCGATATGCAGGTCCCCCGTCGGCTGCACGCCGGAAAACACGGTCTTCTTCGTCTTGGGCGCCGCCACGTGTCTTCGCTCCTGAAGGATGAGCCTTGCGCCGTACAGAAGCGGGCGGCTGCAAGGCAAGCGCCGCCCGTTGCCGTCAGCCGGTTGGCGGCCAGGCCCGTCCGGGGGAGGCGCAAGCGATTGACGCGGTGGCGCGAAGTTCTAGCGTCCACCGCGATGACAAAGCCCGTCCTCTACGATTATTTCCGCTCCTCGGCCTGCTACCGGGTGCGGATCGCGCTCAACCTCAAGGGCATCCCCTATGAGGCGGTGCCGATGAACCTGCTTCAGGGCGCACAGAGGGAGGATGGCTATCGCGGGCGCAATCCGCAGGGGCTCGTACCGTTGCTCGAGATCGACGGGCACCGCCTCACCCAAAGCCTCGCCATCTGCGACTATCTCGACGACACGCGACCGGAACCGCCGCTCACCCCCACGGGGCCAGCCGAGCGCGCCCATGTCCTCGCCCTCGCCCTCGCCGTCGCCTGCGACATCCATCCAGTGAACAATCTGCGCGTGCTGAAATATCTCTCCAACACCCTCGACCAGCCGCAGGAGGCGCGGGACGCGTGGTACCGGCACTGGATCGCCAAAGGGTTCGCGGCGCTGGAGGCGCTCGCCGCCGCCCGCGCCGGCCGCTACCTTTACGGCGATACACCGACCCTCGCCGACCTCTGCCTGGTCCCGCAAATCTACAATGCGCGGCGCTTTGCCGTGCCGCTCGACGACTATCCGACGCTGGTCCGCGCCGACGCGAAGGCGTGCGCGCATCCCGCCTTCGCCGCGGCGCATCCGGACGCTATAGAGGCGGCGAGTTGAGGAGAGCGAAGATGGGCCGAGTCGAAGCGATCACCGCCAGCATGGACGCGGCTCCGCTCCAGTCGGTTGACATTCCGCCGATGCAAGGCCGGGTCAGCGCCGAGGAGTGGAAGATCCGCGTCGACCTCGCCGCCGCCTACCGCCTAATCGCTTATTATGGCTGGGACGACCTCATCTTCACCCATCTCTCCGCCCGCGTGCCGGGGCCGGAGCATCATTTCCTCCTCAACCCCTACAATCTGATGTTCGAGGAGGTCACCGCCTCGTCGCTGGTCAAGGTCGACATGAACGGCCTGCCGGTCGAGCCGAGCCCGTTCATCACCAATCCTGCCGGCTTCACCATCCACTCCGCGCTGCACATGGCGCGCGAGGATGCGCACGCGGTGATGCACCTCCACACGCCGCACGGGCAGGCGGTGTCGGCGCATTCCGACGGCCTCCTGCCGCTCACCCAGACGGCGATGCTGATCCGCGGCGAAGTCGCCTATCACGATTATGAAGGGGTCGCCGTCGATCTCGACGAGCGGGAGCGGATCATCGCCGATCTCGGCGACAAGGGCGCGATGCTGCTGCGCAACCACGGGACCCTCACGGTGGGCGAAACGGTCGGCGAGGCGTTCGTCAAGATGTACTTCCTCGAGCGGGCCTGCGAGGCGCAGATCCTCGCCCTTTCGGCCGGCACCGAGAACCTCAGCAACCCGCCGCAAGGCGCGCCGGAGGTCGCCGCCCAGCAAGGCAAGGTGGGGCTGAAGCTCGCCGCCGGCGCGCTCGCCTGGCCTGCTTTGCTGCGCAAGGCCTACCGGCTCGATCCCTCCTTCGCGAGCTGAGCGGGACGATCCTCCCCCGCGGCTGGGGGAGGCAAGCCGCATCCCTCCCGCCGCGCCTCGCCGGGAACCGGTCCGTACCTGCGACGTTTAAACGTCCTTAAGCAGGTACTTACCAAGAGGTGGTGATTGGCTTCAGGACGGCGCTGTCGGCGAAACGCCCGGCCCTTCCTGGCATGCCGCGCCGGCCTGCCATCGTCCCCACTGCACGTACCGCCCGCCGGACAGCCTCCGGCGCGCCACGCGTTTGCTCCCCAAAAACATAAAATCCCCCAAGGAGGAAGCCTATGCTGCGTCGCGGCACCAGCCTTTTCGACACCTGGAACAACGATAACGGCCTGATCGCGGCCGCCCTCACCGACGGAGGCACGTTCGCGCGCCTCGCCGTCCAGGACCAGAGCGATTCCTACGCGCTTGCCGGCACCTATTCGAAGAACCTCACCATCGCCTCCGTCTTCTCGACCGCGCTGCCGATCGACGGCGTCGGGGACCTCCACCCCATCACCACGCCCGCTCTGTTCGTCGTCACGCCCGACGAGGCCGGTGACGGCAAGGGCCTCGCTCCGGGCAACCCGGTGCTGACCGTCGATGCCGCCGCCCATACGATCGGCACGCTGAACACGATCGGCGACCAGGATTATTACCAGGTCACGCTGACCGCGGGCCAGACCTACCAGATCGGCATGTACGGCTATTCCGGCGGGCCGAGCACGGTTCCGAACGCCGATTCCTACGTCGAGGTCTATGGCGCGGACGGAACCACGCTCCTGGGCAGCGGAGACGGCGGCGCCACTACGCCGGCCAACAACGTCAATTCCGGTTTCGACGTGCTGATGACCTTCACGGCCCCGACCACCGGCACCTATTATATCAACGCCCGCGCCTTCGATCAGAACGCGACGAACGGCACCACGGGCGACACGGTCGGCGATTACGAATTGTTCGTCCACAACGCGACCAACGATCCCAACGTCTACCATCCTTATTATACCGACAGCAGCCCGCTCTACGCGATCGACTGGGGCACCCGCGTCAACAAGGTCAACCAGACCGCCGCCAATCCGGACGGCAATGAGGGCAACCGCCCGACCGGCAACGCGCAGGGGACGCCGACCTACGGCGCTGCCCTCGACATGAACGCCCTGCTCGCCGCCAACGGCAAGACCGCGGCCGACATCGCCGGCAAGAACGTCATCACCATCTATTTCGCCAAGGCCGGCGAGGTCGTGACGTCGCTCGAAGACCCGTCCAACCCTGGCCTGCCGCCGGTGGCGGTGCAGACCGCCGACGTCTCGGACTTCGAGCATCTCGCCGTCATGACCGCGCTGCACCAGTTCGAGCTGGTCGCCGACGTCGTCTATCTCGAGGTCCAGGACAAGAGCCAGGCCGACTTCGAATATGCCAGCTACAAGGGCACGCCGGGGCCCGGCATTTCCCTCCTCGGGTCGATGGAGCCGCCGGACGAGCCGAACGAAGGCCTCGCCCTCTTCAACTCCGGCGATTACCGCTGGAACGCGACCGACCTGCAACAGGGCGGCTTCTCCTTCGTCACGCTGATCCATGAGATCGGCCACGGCCACGGCCTCGCCCACCCCCACGACAATGGCGGGCACTCGGGCATCATGCACGGCGTCGTGCCCGAAGGCGCCGGCGTCGCCGATTACACGACCGGCGACTTCCACCTGAACCAGAGCGTCTTCACGATGATGTCCTATGAGGACGGCTGGCAGGATTCCCCCTACGGCAACGCCCCGACCACCGGCGGCTACGGCTATCTCGGCGGCCTGATGGCGTTCGACATCGCCGCCATCCAGGACAAATACGGCGTCAACGAGGACACGGCGACCGGCAACGACGTCTACACGATCAAGGACGTCAACGCGCCCGGAACCTATTACACCTCGATCTGGGACGCCGGCGGCACCGACCTCATCCAATATGTCGGCACCAAGGACGCCAATATCGACCTCAGGCCCGCTACCCTCCAGTATGAATATGGCGGCGGCGGCTGGGTCAGCTACGCCTACGGCATCTACGGCGGCTTCACGATCGCCAACGGCGTCACCATCGAGAACGCGACCAGCGACGCGGGGAATGACACGCTGATCGGCAACGACGTCGCCAACATCCTCAGCGCCGGCGCGGGCACCGACACGCTCACCGGCAATGGCGGCGACGATACGCTCGACGGCGGCACCGGCGCCGACCACATGGAAGGCGGCCTCGGCAACGACATCTACCTCGTCGACGATGCCGGCGACGTGGTCGTCGAGAATGGCGGCGAAGGCAGCGACACGGTCCGCACCACGCTCGCGACCTACACGCTGCCGGACAATGTCGAGACCCTGGTCTACACCGGCACCGGCAACTTCACCGGCACCGGCAACGCCACCGACGACGACATCACCAGCGCCGGCGGCAACGACTATCTCGATCTGTCGCAGGGCGGGGCGGACGTCGCCACGACCGGCGCTGGGGGCGACGCCGTCTATTTCGGCGCCGCGTTCGGCGCGGGCGACCGGGTCGACGGGGGCGCGGGGGCCGACACGGTCGGCATCCGCGGCGATTATACCGGCCCCAACAAGGTCACGATCGCGGCGGGCCAACTCGTCAACGTCGAGACGCTGAGCATCATGACCAGCCTCGGCGCCACCCCGACCGGCTATGACATCACCTGGCAGGACGGCAATCTCGCCGCGAACCAGAAGATGGCGATCTATGCCGGCAACCTCCAGGCGGGCGAGAACGTCACGTTCGACGGCTCGGCGGAGACCCACGGTTACTTCGTCATGTATGGCGGCCTCGGCACCGACAATTTGAAGGGCGGTGCGCTCAGCGACGGCTTCTACTTCGGCCCGGGCAAGTTCACCCAGGCCGACCAGGTCGACGGCGGCGGCGGAAGCCAGAACCAGCTCGGTCTCGACGGCAGCTACGATTTCTCGTCGGGTTCGGCGCTGGGGACGTTCGGCGGCAACTTCACCAACATCCAGACCATCGTCCTCTATGGCGGCGATTCCGTCTACAACATCGTCACCAACGACGCGGCGGTGACGAGCGGGCAGCTGCTCACCATCTACGCGACGCCGGTGCTATCGAACCTGGTGTTCGACGGTTCGGCCGAGACCGATGGGGCGTTCAAGATCCTGTCCGGCACCGGCAACGACACGCTGACCGGCGGCCACGGCGCGGACACGCTCTACGGCAATAGCGGCGCCGACACGCTGACCGGCGGGGCGGGCAACGACGTCTTCCTCTACACCGACGCCGCCCAGTCCGCGGGGACGAGCGTCGATCACATCACCGACTTCACCGCCGGCGACAAGATCGACCTCTCGCAGATCGACGCGGATTCGACGCAGGGCGGCGACCAGGCGTTCAGCTTCATCGGCACGGACGCCTTCGGCCATCATGCCGGCGAACTGCGCGCCGACTTCGACCAGGCGAACAACGTCTGGACGGTGCAGGGCGATATCGACGGCGACGGCGTTGCGGATTTCACCATCCTCGTCGCCACCACCGGCGGTCACGCCATCGTCAACACCGACTTCGTCGTCTGATCGGCTGGAGACGCTAGCCCCGGGGACACTCTATTGGGTGTCCCCGTTGCTGCCGATGGGGACAGTCAATAGACTGTCCCCTTTCCTCCCCTCCCCCGCTTGCCATAAGCCGCGGCCCCTCTAGACTTGGCCGATGAACGATCTCGGCCGACACGCTTACGGCGCCGCCGCCCTGCTGCTGGCGGCGCTCGGCTTCGCCTTCGGCGTCACCGCCGGCGTCTGGCACCCCCTGCCCGACAGCGTCCCGGCCGGCACCCCGTACATCATCGCCGCCATCTTCCTGCTCGGCGGCGCAGGGGTGCAGTGGCGGCAGACGGCGACGATCGGCGGCGTGCTGCTCGCCCTCGCCTTTCTCTTCTTCGCCGGGATGTGGGTAACGCGCATCCTGCTCCTGCCGCGTGTGTTCGGGACGTGGAGCGGCTGCGGCGAAGAGCTGGTGCCGGCCGTTGCGGGCCTGCTCATCGCGCTCGGCGGCGGCGCCAAGGGCCGCGCCGTCGACAAGCGCCTGCTGCTGATCGTCCGCGTCGCGATGGGCATCTGCGTCGTCGGCTTCGGGATCCTGCATTTCGACGCATTGCCCCAGACCACGGCGATGGTGCCGCGCTGGATTCCACCCGGCCAGCGTTTCTGGGCGCTCGCCACCGGCCTCGCCGATGTCGCCGCCGGCCTCGCCCTCATCTCCGGCATCCTCGCAATCCCGGCAGCGCGGCTGCTCACAATCATGTTCGCCTCGTTCGGCGCCTTCATCTGGTTGCCGATGCTGCTCCGCACGCCGCACGAACCGACCGTGTGGGGCGGCAACGCGATCAACCTCGCCGTCACCGCCGCAGTCTGGGTGCTCGCCGACACCCTCTCCCGCCGGGGCCGCAGGACCCGCTAGCGCGGCGCGTCCTTGTCGGGACCCTTGGCCAGGATCGTCTCGCGGGCGAGGGTCAGCTCGCGAATGGCGGCGGCGGTGGCCGCGCCCCAAACGAGGTGGGCCGCGATCATCAGGCCGTTGCGCCGCGCCGGGTGCTTGGTCGCCGGCTCGAGCGTGCCGACCGCCGGGATCCAGCCCATGTAGCTCGCCAGCCAGATCGCGACGCCGGCGGCCGCGCCGGTGCGCTTCTTCGGGTCCGGGTTCATCGCCGCCACCATCGCGCCGGTGAGCGCCCCGTAGGCGAAGTGGGCGATCAGCGTCACGTCCCGCGCGGGGTCGTCGGCCAGTGGCATACCGATTTGCTTGGCGCCGCTGTCGATGATCTCGCGCGGCGTCAGCGGGTAGCGCTCCTTGGCCGGCAGCCGCGCGTGCATCCGCCGCATCGCCGCCGTCATCGCCAGCGTTGCGGCGAAGCCGGCAATGCCGCCGATCACCAGCCGTGAGCCGAGCTTCAGCCTGTCGTCCTTCACCGCCTGCCCCTCACGCAACCGACCATGGCCGGAGTGTAGGGCCAGGCGGCGAGGATGCGAACCCTACTCGTAGCGCAAGGCGTGGATCGGGTTCGCCCGCGCGACGCGGAAGGCGTGGCCCGCCACCGTCCCGACCGCGATAGCGAGGGCCACCCCGCCGGCGATCAGGAACGGGCTCGGCCCAAGCCCGATGCGCGCGTCGAAGCCGTTCAGCCAGCTGCGCATCACCCACCAGGCGATCGGCCAGGCGATGATGTTGGCGACGATCACCGGCTTCGAGAATTGCCAGACGAGCAGCCGGACGATGTCGCGGGTGCGGGCGCCGAGCACCTTCCTGATCCCGATCTCCTTGGTCCGCCGCTCGGCGGTGAAGGAGGCGAGGCCGAACAGGCCGAGGCAGGCGACCACCACCGCAAGCAACGCGAAGGCCGCGAAGGTCTTCGCCCGCGCATCCTCCGCCTTGTAGAGCTCGACCATGATGTCGTCGCTGAACTTGGCGTTGAACGGCACGTCCGACGCCAGCGACTTCCACGCCCGCTCGACACCCGCCCGAACCGCCGCCGGATCGCCGTGGAAGCGCACGATCATCTCGCTCTCGCCGTTGTGCGCGCTCTGGAACAGGATCGGCTCGATGGGCTCGCGCACGGAGCGGAAGCGGGCGTCCTTCACCACGCCGACGATGGTGGCCGGCACCCACCCCGCCTCGTTCGAGACGAGGCCGGCCTCGAACGTCTTGCCGATCGCATCCGCCGGGTGCTGCAGCCCCAGCCGCTTGGTGGCGAGCTCGTTGACGACGATGTTGGCGCCGCGCTGGGCCAGCGCCTTTTCCGCCGCGGGATCGGGGGGATAGGGGAGCGTCGTGTCGTCGAGCGGGCGGTTGTCGTCGAACCAGCGCCCGGCGACGAGGGTCAGCCCCATCGCGTCCTTGAAGCCCGCATCGACGGTGTACTGGCCGATCGTCACCGGCTCCGCCGTCCCCGGCACCTTGACGCCGGTGTTGTTCTGGTTGCGCGTCGCGACCCCGATCGACGTGCGCCCGACCGCGTCGACCCCCGGCACCCGCCGCGTCGCCAGCTCGATCGCGTCACCCCGCGTGGTGAGCTGGGCGCGGCTCAATTCCGTGACCTGGAGGATATGCTCGCGCTTGTAGCCCGGGTCCGCGGTGCGGGCGTAGACGGTCTGCGCGTAGACGATCGCGGTGCAGATGATGAGGCCGATCGACACCGCGAACTGCCCGACCACCAGCACGCTCCGCAGCCGGCCGGTCCCCGCTGCCTCGGCGGAGGACTTGTTGGCCTTGAGCACCGTCGCCGGCTGGAAGCGCGAGAGGAAGAAAGCTGGGTAGAGGCCGCCGAGCACGCCGACGAGCAGCACAAGCGCCAGCACCGGCAGCAGGATGCCTTCGGCGCCGAAATAGCGCACCTTCATGTCGGCATCGAGGAACTGGGCGAAGCTCGGCATCAATATCTCGACCAGGGTCAGCGCGATCACCATCGCCAGCATCGAGATCAGCACCGATTCGCCGATGAACTGGACGATGAGCTGCTTGCGGTTGGCGCCGAGCACCTTCCTCAGTGCCACCTCGCGCGCCCGCTGGCTGGCGCGGGCGGTGGCGAGGTTGGTGAAGTTCACCACCGCCATGCCGAGGATCAGCAGGGCGATGACGGCGAAGGTGACGATGGTCGTGCGGTCGTTGCCCGGCGCCATCGCCCCGCCCTGCGCCTGGCCCAGATGCACGTCGGCGATATTGGCGAGATGCCAGTCCTGATCGTCGCCGGCGTTGAAATGAGCTTC